>DVOO01000011.1 GCA_018713515.1 Candidatus Scatomonas pullistercoris | reverse complement strand
TCTGGAAGATGACGATTTTGGCGAAGAAGGTTTTTATATTTTCTAAAACAAAACCGTCTGTTTTCTATGCCCGCCTTTGTGCGGGCATATTTCTTTCAAGAGTTCGACGAAAGTCGAACTTTCCTATAAAGCAAAGAAAGGGTGCCGCTCCATCATCTAAGCCGATGATTTTGCGACACCCTCTTCTGTTATTTTGCGTAGTCTGTTACGCGGCTTTCACGAATCACATTGACCTTGATCTGACCAGGATATTCCAGCTCACTTTCAATCTGCTTGGAAATGTTTCTGGCCAGCAGCACCATGTCTGCGTCATTCACCTGATCCGGAATAACCATGACACGGATTTCACGGCCTGCCTGAATAGCAAAAGATTTTTCCACTCCCTTGAAGGAGTTCGTAATATCTTCCAATTGTTTCAATCTGTTTGTATATGTCTCCAGCGTCTCCCGCCTTGCACCGGGTCTTGCCGCCGATATCGCGTCTGCAGACTGCACAATGCATGCAATCAGAGACTGCGGTTCTACATCTCCATGGTGGGCTTCCACTGCATTGACAACCACTGCGCTCTCCTTATATTTTCTGCACAGTTCGGCGCCGATCTGAATGTGGGATCCCTCCACCTCATGGTCGATGGATTTTCCGATGTCATGTAACAGTCCGGCCCGCTTTGCCGTGCGGACATCCAGACCAACCTCGCCCGCCAGCAGTCCGGCAAGCTGAGCTACCTCAATCGAATGCTTCAGTGCGTTCTGTCCGTAACTGGAACGGAACTTCATGCGTCCCAGAAGCCGGATCAGCTCCGGATGGATTCCATGTACGCCGACCTCCATGGCCGCCGCCTCACCTTCCTCACGGATCATGGTATCCACTTCTTTCTGAGCCTTCTCCACCATCTCCTCAATGCGGGCCGGATGGATACGGCCGTCTACAATCAGTTTTTCCAAAGCGATCCGCGCCACCTCCCGGCGGATCGGATCAAAGGAGGACAAAACCACTGCTTCCGGCGTATCGTCTATGATCAGATCCACACCGGTCAGTGTTTCCAGGGTTCGGATATTACGTCCCTCCCGTCCAATGATGCGTCCTTTCATCTCATCACTGGGAAGCTGTACAACAGAAATTGTGGATTCCGCCACATGATCCACTGCACACTTCTGAATAGCTGTAACCACAAACTCCTTGGCCTTTCGTCCCGCTTCCTCTTTGGCCCGGCCTTCCAGTTCTTTATAAAGCCTGGCCGTGTCAATTTTTACTTCATCTTCAACAGATTTTAAAAGATATTCTTTTGCCTGTTCGGAGGTCAAACCGGAGATTCTCTCCAGCTCCTGCACTCCCTGATCGTGTAATTCGTCAACCTTTTTTTCTTTCTTTCTTAAATCTGCTTCTTTGGCTGTCAGGTCGTTGTCGCGCCGTTCCAGCGCATCGGCCTTTCTGTCCACCGATTCCTCTTTGGACAATACTCTCTTTTCATACTTCTGCAGTTCCGCTCTGCGTTCCCGGTATTCCCTGTCCTGTTCATTCTTGACCTTCAGGTTTTCCTCTTTTGCCTCCAGGAGCGCTTCTCTCTTCTTAGTCTCAGCAGTCTTTAATGCCTCATCTATGATATTTCTCGCTTTTTCCTCGGCAGTGCCAATCTTTTCAGCATCCTGCTGAACCTTCCTGGCGACCGCCTTCCTGCCAGCAACAGGAACCGCAATAAGTACGGTGACAACCACAGCAATGACTGCAATAACTATATTTATTATTACATCCGTCATCACAGGAGCACCTCCTTATTTAGTTTTCATTGTACAATCACAACACTACAATTTTATACTGTTTTCACAATTTTGTCAATTAGTAGCTCTCCTGTTTCCCAAAAAAAGAGGTGTCTCCCTCCGGGGCTTCGCGCTCGTATCTTTTCATTTCCCGCCGGATATCCGCGGCCCCAAATCCCCGCCGGCCCAGGTAGGCAAATACGCGTCTCCTCTCCCTGTCATCCATGGCATGGGGCGCGCCCGCCTTCTTCTCCAGGAGCTCCCGGATCAGCGGGCCCTCATCCTCCGGAAGCTCCCGGAGCGCAGCTTCCGCGTCCTCCCGGGATACTCCCTTTTCCTGCAAAAAAGAGCGCAGAGCAGCCCTGCTCTTCCTGCTGCCTGCGCTCATCACATAGTTTTCCGCATACCGTCTGTCATTTACATAGCCGAAAGACTTCACATAGGAGAGAGCGGCTTCACGCTCCTCTGGGTCAAATCCATCCCTCTCCAGCAGCTTTCCCAGTTCCCATTCGCTCCGGTCTCTGGCCAGCAGCTTCCGCATGGCTGTCTCCTTCGCCGCTTTGATCCGCTGTTCCCGCTCCATCTCAGCTTTCTTCCGTCTCACTGGCCGGACTGCTCTCCGCAGCGGGTTCCGGGGCAGCCGCCTGCAGGCCGTAGGCGGCCCGGACCTGATTCTCCACCGTGTCCAGAATGTCCGGATGTTCCTTCAGAAACTGCTTCGCGTTCTCTCTTCCCTGTCCGATCTTGCTGTCCTGATACGCGAACCAGGCGCCGCTCTTCTGGATCACATTCTTTGCCACGGCCAGATCCAGCACATCTCCCTCTCTGGAAATGCCCTTGCCGAACATGATATCAAATTCCGCCTCCCGGAAGGGCGGAGCCACTTTATTCTTCACCACCTTGATCCGCGTGCGGTTTCCGATCACTTCCCCGCCCTGCTTCAGGGCCTCAATTCTCCGGACGTCCAGGCGGACAGAGGAATAGAACTTCAGCGCCCGTCCTCCCGTGGTGGTCTCCGGGTTGCCGAACATAACGCCCACCTTCTCCCGGAGCTGATTGATAAAAATCACAATACAGTTGGTCTTGCTGATGGCTGCCGTCAGCTTCCTGCAGGCCTGAGACATCATCCGGGCCTGCAGGCCCACATGGGAATCGCCCATGTCCCCGTCAATCTCCGCCTTGGGAACCAGCGCCGCCACAGAGTCCACAATCACAATATCCACCGCTCCGGAACGCACCATGGTCTCCGTTATCTCCAGCGCCTGCTCTCCGTTATCCGGCTGGGAAATATAGAGGTTGTCAATATCCACGCCGATATTTTTCGCGTAGGCCGGATCCAGCGCGTGCTCCGCATCAATAAAGCCGGCAATTCCGCCCCTCTTCTGCACCTCGGCCACCATATGCAGGGCCACTGTCGTCTTACCGGATGACTCCGGCCCGTATATCTCCACAATACGGCCCTTGGGAACGCCTCCCAGTCCCAACGCAATATCCAGGCTTAAGGCGCCCGTAGGTACTGTTTCTACATTCATATTGGCTCCGGAATCGCCCAGCTTCATCACCGCGCCCTTTCCGTACTGTCTCTCAATCTGTCCCAGCGCCGCACTCAGCGCGTTCATCTTCTCACTGCGATTATCTGCCATTTTCTTCTCCTTTACCGCTTTCCGAACAAACGTTCGCATCTCTTAGCATCATAATATAATTCCGGCTGCCTGTCAACCTGAAACTGAAAAGATCTCTCTTCTGTATAAAACGGGAAAATGCAGCGAACTGCTGCCCTGAGAACCGGATGGCGCAGGCGGGGCAAATACCTCCGTCCTCTGCCTCCTGCCTACAGTGTAGCACGTTCCCGCGTTTTCAGTCAAGCAGAAAAGAGACCCCCCGGGGATCTCTTTTCTGCTTCGGCCTTATCCGGCCAGCCAGTTGTATAATTCTTCATATTGTTTTGCGGAACTGCTCCAGGAATAATCCTGGGCCATTCCGCGGTCAACGATTTTATTCCACTCCCGTTTCCGGTCGTAGTAGATGCGCTCCGCGTACCGGATGGTTCCCAGCATCTCATGGGCGTTGTAGTTTGCAAAGGAGAAGCCGGTTCCCGTTCCGTCATATTCATTGTAGGGCTGCACCGTATCCTTCAGGCCGCCCGTCTCACGCACGATGGGCACCGTTCCGTACCGGAGGCTCATGAGCTGGCTCAGCCCGCAGGGCTCAAACAGCGACGGCATCAGGAAGGCGTCCGCAGCGGCGTAGATCTTGTGGGACATGGCCTCCGAATAATAGATATTGGCGGAAACCTTTTTATCATACTTCCAGGCATAATGGCGGAACATATTCTCATACTTGGGATCACCGGTTCCCAGGACTACCAGCTGAATGCCGTCCTGGCACAGTTCCTCCATCATGTAGGCGATCAGATCAAAGCCCTTCTGATCCGTCAGACGGGACACGATGCCGATCATCATAGTCTTGGGATCCACCTCCAGACCAAGCTCCTGCTGCAGCCCTGTCTTGTTCTTTACCTTTTCCTTGCGGAAATTCCGCGCGCTGTAATTCTTATAAATAAATCCGTCCGTCTCGGGATTGTACTCCTCGTAATCGATCCCGTTGACAATTCCCCGCAGATCGTTGGCTCTGGCCCGCATCAGGCCGTCCAGCCCCTCTCCGTAGAAGGGCGTCTTGATCTCCTCCGCGTACGTCCGGCTGACGGTTGTAATGGCGTCCGCATAAACCAGGCCTCCCTTCAGATAGTTGGCGTCCCTCTTAAACTCCAGCTTATCCGGCGTAAAATAATAATCGGAAAGCCCGGTGATGCTCTTGATGCTCTTGATGTCCCAGATACCCTGGAACTTCAGATTGTGTATGGTCATGATTGATTTGATTCCCCGGAAAAAATCGCTTCCCTGAAATCTCTCATGCAGATAAACCGGTACAAGTCCCGTCTGCCAGTCATGGCAGTGTATAATATCCGGCCGGAAATCCACAACCGGCAGGATCGACAGGGCCGCCTTGGAGAAATACGCGAACTTCTCCAAATCCCAGGGCATTCCCGCATAGGGCTTGTCGCCGGAAAAATGTTCCTCATTATCGATAAAATAAAACGTAATTCCATTATATTCCATCTGGAATATTCCTACGTACTGCTGTCTCCAGTTCAGGTCCAGGTAAAAATTGGTGATATACTGCATCTGGTTCTTGAATTCCTCCCGGATGCCCGAATATTTCGGCATAACAACCCTTACATCGAAATATTCCTTGGGAAAATATTTCGGCAGCGAACCAACTACATCTGCAAGGCCACCTGTTTTCAGAAACGGCACACATTCGGATGCCACGAACAAAATCCTTTTCATCTCTGGACGAGTCCTCCTTGGCTAAAACTTCCGCAATTTCCGGAACCTGCGGATACCTAAATTATACTCCTTTTTCCTTTGAATGAAAAGTCCCAAGTCTCATCTAATTCTTATATTCCAGCCGGATTTTATCCGCTATCAGGGCAATAAATTCTGAATTGGTAGGCTTTCCTTTTCCGTTGCTGACCGTATATCCGAAAAGCTCATCGATGGTATCCATTTTTCCCCGGCTCCAGGCCACCTCAATGGCATGGCGGATGGCTCTCTCCACCCGGCTGGGCGTGGTCTGATACTTTTTGGCAATGGTAGGATATAAAATCTTTGTAATGGAATTCAGCATCTCCATGTCTTCCACGGAAAGAATAATGGCATCCCGCAGATACTGGTAACCCTTAATGTGGGCCGGCACACCGATCTCATGGATAATGTTTGTCACATCCAGCTCCAGATTCCGCTCCTGCTGGGCCGCCCGCCCTTCCGCCGCCATTCCTCCTTCCCGGCGCCTGACCGGCAGCCCCCGCACATTCTTGATTCTGCTGAGCAGCATTTCGTTATCAAAGGGCTTCAGTATGTAGTAGGAAGCCCCCAGATTGAAGGCGTCCTCTGTAATTCTCTCCTGTCCCACCGCCGAGAGCACAATAAAGGCAGGGCGCTTCTTCAGGGTCGTATCCTGATTTACCTTTTCCATCATGGTGAGGCCGTCCATTTTCGGCATGATAATATCCAGAAGAACAACATCCGGCTGTTTCTGCCGGATAATCTCATACAGATCCCTGCCGTTGTCCGCTGTGCCGACCAGCTCCAGATCCCGGTCACCCTTAATAATGGTCCCGACCAGGTCCAGAATGCGTTCATTATCATCCGCGACCGCCACATTCAATTTGTCCATGTTATCTCCTCCATAACCTTTCTGGCATTTCTGCGCGTCCGGGACAGCGGGCGCCCTCTGCTTGACCCGGACACGATTTTATTATAAGAATTCCGGAAGGTCAGTTCAATAGATATCACGGCTCAATCTTCATTTTCGTTCGCTGTTTTTCGCCATATTTTACCAGAAAATGACAGCTCCGGCAGCACTTGCGACAGAATAATACAGCCTTTTTACGGTTCTCCCGCCCGATCCGCCTCAAGGATCTTTCGCTTCAGCTCTTCCTCCTCTCCCGTGACGGCAAGTGCCTCCAGATGACGGCCGTAGGCCTCATTAGGGTACGCCCCGAGGAAATCTGCCGCCGCTCCTGTCTGGGTCAGGGCCGTCATAAAATATCCCATCTCCGGCCCTTCGCCGCCTCCTGTTTCCAGAAAAGCTACGGCCCGGTCCAGCATCTGCCCGGCCTCCCGGGCCATTTCCTTCTCCTCCCGGTCCTTCTCATCCAGCCAGGCCTCCAGAATTCCTAAGGCCTCCCGGCGGCTCCTGATCCGCTTCTCCCTCAGACGGCCGGTTTCCTTCCGGAAATCGCGGAGGATTCTTTCTTCTCTTCCCAACTCTTCCTCCGTGATCAGCCGGTGGGTGTCTTTTACCTCCAGCACGTGCTCTCCGTGATCCAGAAATTTTTCCAGATCTGTACAGGCATTTTCCGTTTCCGCCGGCATGCTCTCAAACTGGCGGCAGAGCTCTCTCCGCCGCTTCTGGTCCAGCATCTTCTCCTTCCAGCCGCAGAAGGCATCGCAAAGGGCAGACAGCAGCATCTGCACCACTCCGTACCTCTCATCCAGTCCGGCCTTCCGGTACAGCTCCGCCTGTCTCTCCCGCTCTTTCCCATCCGCGTCCCCCCGCAGGATGCTGCCGGGATCGTATTCCTGACGGTAGCGAAGATACAGTCCGTAAAATACGGCAAAATCTCCGGCGATCCGCCCGCAGTGGATGTACTCCCGGATCGTATCCTCGCCGGCCGGGATCTGTTCCCTCTCGTAAGCTTCCAGAAGCACGGAGAGATCTTCCCAGCCTCTGGCCGTCACGAACTCCCGGTCGCCCCGCCCCTGCTCGATGTAATAAAAGTTCTGGGGCTTCACGGCCAGATAGGAAAGGATCGCCCCGTGAATTCCCCGGCGGGCCGCGTAAGCCCTCCAGGCCCCGAAATCAATTTCCACCTGAATGGTTTTGACCCGGTCCAGAGTGACAATGTCAAAATTCTTGGCGGATTTATTGTATTCCGGAGGATTTCCCGCCGCCACAATGACCCAGCCCCTGGGCACCCGGTGGGTTCCGAAGGTTTTATTCTGCAGAAACTGCAGCATGGTGGGCGCCAGGGTCTCCGACACGCAGTTAATCTCATCAATAAACAGAATTCCCTCTCTGACCTGCTCCTTTTCCATGCACTCATAGACAGAGGCGATAATCTCCGACATGGTGTATTCCGTCACCTGCACTTTACGCCCCTGGTATTCCTTTTCCCGGATCACCGGAAGCCCCACCGCGCTCTGTCTCGTATGATGGGTGATGGTGTAGGCCACCAGCCCCACGCCGCACTCCTCTGCCGCCTGACGGATCACGGCAGTTTTTCCGATGCCGGGCGGCCCGATCAGCAGCACCGGCCGCTGATGTACCGGGGGAATCCTGTAATTTCCCGCTTCATCCTTCTCCGTATAAATTTTGACTGTATGAATAATCTCTTCCTTTGCCTGCTGTATGTTCATCTATTCCTCCCAAAATTCCATTCCCAGATTCAGTCGGATCCCCCACTCCGGGATCTCATGTTTTTCGTAGGTGTCGTTTAAAAAAACAAAGGCTGTATCATAGGCCGGCTTTTTCGCCGGATAGATGCCGTCACCGTCCGTAAAATACAGAAGCCCTCCAAGATCCCGGATTTCCTTTTTCTCAATCAGCTGGTCCACCAGCTCAAAAACCGGACGGAAATCCGTGCCTCCCAGACCTTTCACCGTCACATGCTCCATGTATTCCAGAAATTCCTCCTCCGAATGGATCACCACGTGCTCCTGGATCATGGAATCACACTGGATCAGATGAACCTGCATTTTCCGGAAGAAATTTTCTCTCTCCGACAGGATGTGGTACGTTTCCCGCAGAAACTGCTGTACCACTTTTCCAGAACAGGAGCCGGATGTATCGATGGCGATCACCATTTCCCGGAGTCTGTGGATCTCCCTGTATTCCAGCGGCTCCAGCAGAACCATGCCGTCGTAGTGTTCCCGGCTGTACCAGTAAGTAATATAGTCAAAGCTGTCCAGATCCAGCTCCACCTCTTCTCCGGATACCATGAAGTTTTCCAGGAAATTCCGGTAATCGTACCCGCTCCGGCCATCGATGTGAACCTCCTGCCGGCCGGCTCCCGCCTGCGTCCCGGCCCGCTGATGCTGCTCATTCAGCTCTCTGGCCCAGATGCGCCGGATCTCCTCCCATTTCCGCAGGAAGCGAAGACTTTTCTCCGTCTGCGCCTGACCGGCGCTCCTTCGTCCTCCGCCCTCCCCGGGGGCCGCATCCTCCTGCTCCTGCCGATAATCCTTCCAGAAGGTATGGGCATCCGCCCGGAAAGCATCGGCCAGCTTTTTCCGCTTCGCTTCCGGAAGCCCCGCCCGCTCCAGAGCCCGGTATATTTTTTCCGCGCCGGCTGCCTCCTCCGGAAGCCCCGCTTCCCGGAGCAGGAATCTTCTCCTGTCCTTTCCCGCCTTCTTCAGCTCCCGCACATCCCACGCATCCAGCAGCCGCTCCACAGCAATATCGCAGGCCAGGTTCCAGAGTTCCTCATCCTTTCCCCGGGACAGAACGGGATGAAAGTAAAGATTGTGCAGAAACAGATGCATATAATCTCTGACAATCCCGTCCGGATTCCGGCAGAACCGTCTCTGAAGTTCCTTCTTCCCGTAAAAGACCCGAAAGCCGTCCCCGGCCAGATATTTTACCTGCTCCTTTTCTTCCGGTTCCAGGGCTCCAAGAGCTCCGGAAAGTGCCGGAAGCTTCATCCGCAGCTTCTTCCGCGTAAGCGCCCAGATTCTTCCGCAGAAATCCCCTCCGCTTCCGGCCCGGGAGCCCGGCGCCGGCGCCGCGCCTTCCGGGTATCCGGCGCCAGGAGAAGCCGCGGAATTTGAGCCCGGCCCCTTCTGCTGCCGGACATCCGGATACAGGAAGGCCCAGATCTCCATCTCCCGGGCGGAGGCTGCCAGACTGCGGTATTCCGGCAGATACGCCTCCTCGATCCAGCCCCGCTCCTCCATGGCGCGCACCCCCGGCAGATTCCCCTCCCGGATCAGCAGCTGCATGGCCGACCGCTTCCGGTAGCTCACATATTTCAGCAGCTCCTCTCTCCCGCTCTCCGGCAGCGCGGCCCGGGGATCCAGTCCGTGCACTGCGGCTGCCAGACGCTGCTCCTCTCTTCTGGCTCTGTGAAATTGTGTCAAATATTCTTCTTCCATAAACCGTAATCCTCCGGCACCGTCCCGCTCCAACAAAGTGTGTATATTATACCCTTCCCCCTTTTAAAACTCAAGTGTCGGCGCAAACCGATTGCAAATCCCCGGGAAATGCGTTACACTGAAAAAAGCCGGCGGGAGCTGTGCCGGCATCGAAATTTATCCGCGAAAGGTTTTGAAAACACGAATGATTTATTATACCATCCATGACTATTTAAAGCTTCTGGAGGAGGCCGGACTGGTCACGGCCCGCCGTCTGCTGGGCCGGGAGGACACTCCGATTGTCTCCCTTACTTATAATTCCGCCGAGACCGTTCCCGGCACCCTCTTCGTCTGCAAGGGCGCCCTTTTTAAGCGGGACTATCTGCTGGACGCCGCGGCCAGAGGGGCCGTCCTCTACATCAGCGAGACCGATTACCACCTGGAGGAAATTCCCTGTATTCTCGTCAGCGATATCCGCCTGGCCATGCCGCTGCTGGCCAGAAAATTTTATCAGATTCCGGCGGACGCTCTGCATTATATCGGCATCACCGGAACGAAGGGAAAGACCACCACGGCTTATTACGTAAAAGCCATTTTTGATGAATATATGAAGCAGACCGGCGGGGTGCCCACCGCCTTCTTCACTTCGGTGGAAACCTATGACGGCAGAGAGCGGAAGCCTTCCCGCATCACGACGCCGGAGTCCATGGAGCTGTACCGCCATTTCCGGAATGCTTTTGAGAGCGGCATCCGCTATGTAACCATGGAAGTATCCAGCCAGGCACTGAAATACGGCCGCGTCCTGGGGATCCCCTACGATGTGGGGGTGTTTCTGAATATTTCGGAAGACCATATCAGCCCTGTGGAGCACCGGGACTTTCAGGATTACTTCCAGTCCAAGCTGCTGCTCTTCCGCCAGGTAAAGACAGCCTGCGTCAGCCTGGATTCCCCCTTCAGCCGGGAGATCCTCGCCGGCGCCTCCTCCGCGGAGCGCATCCTGACCTTCGGCACCACCGAGGGCGCGGATATTTACGGCTATGGGCTGCACACGGAGGGGGGACGGATCTGCTTCCGGGCAAAATGCAGTGCCTTTGATGAAGCTTTTACCCTGGCCATGCACGGCGCGTTTAATGTAGAAAATGCCCTGGCCGCCATTGCCGTGGCTTATTCCTTCGGCCTGCCGGCTGACGCCATGAAGGCCGGACTGGCCCGGGCAACCGTAAGCGGCCGCATGGAGGAATTCAGCAGCCGGGACAACCGGATCAAGGCCATTGTGGACTACGCTCACAATGCCCTGAGCTTTGAAAAAATTTTCGAAGCCGCCGAACAGGAATTCCCCGGCTTCCAGCTTGTCTCCGTTTTCGGATGTCCCGGCGGAAAGGCCCTGAACCGCCGGGGAGATCTGGGCACAGCTGCCGGCCGCCGCTGCAGCAGGATCTATCTGACCGCCGATGACCCGGGCCCCGAGGATGCCATGGACATCTGCCGGGAAATCGGACAGTACGTGGAAAAGACCGGCTGTCCCTACGAATGCATTTCCGACCGGGAGGAAGCCATCCGCAAGGCGGTGCGGGATGTGACAGAGCCCAGTGTGATCCTGGTTCTCGGAAAGGGCAGTGAAACAGGTCAGAAAATCGGCCAGAAGGATGTCTCCTACCGCTCTGACGCGGAAATCATCCGGGAATGCCTGCAGGCCTACGATGACGCCTCCCTCTGAAGCCCCAAATGTCCTTCCTTATGAAAACGAGTTTTCTAAACAAAGTGTACGCCGTACCCGAAATTTTCAGGAGGACGATAGGGGCCTTCCCTTTCGGGAAGCCGTGACAGGATCACTAACAGGGGGACTTTGCCTGACCGGCAGGTATCGACAAAATGGTCGATTGAGAAATGAAATCGCGTATGCCTTGCGATGACCTCTTCTTTATGCATCAGAAAATAGTTTACCTCGCAGTCATGATAATAATTGCCGTCAGTATCGACCCGGAAAAACTTTTGCGCTTTTGAATCATAATAGATTGTATCCTGCACAGAGACAATTTTGCGGCTGCAGAAGGCCTTCACCGCATCCTCTATCTGCCCTTCAGAAAAAATATCTTCCGCTGTTTTCAGGCAGAAGGGGAGAAGGTCGATGGCCTGTACCACCTCTGTACCATCGTCCTTCTTCTTCCTGCCGGCAGGCTTTGTAATATAAATCTTTCCTTCCCCTGTCAGAATGTAAATTGCATTTCCATCCGTTCCGGCCGCAAGCAGTCTGTCATTGCCGCCCGCCGGCTTCCCGAAATTTTGTTCGGAGGACGCATGGATATACCGAAGGCCGATTCCGTTATCCGGAAACGCGAATATGCCGTCTCCGACCTTAAAAAGATACAGCGCGTATTCGTCATCGCGGAGAGGCAGCATATCTGTTTTCTGATTTTCTCTGACCGTGAAATGTGCAGGACGGCCAGTTTCATCGAGACCCTCCGTATAGGTCGGATTTAAAAGGATTCCCTGTTCTTTTAATTGATTTTTTAACAGGATCTGGTACTCCCGGTACTTTTTTCGAAGCTTCGAAATTGTTTGAATCCAGCAATCCCTGCATTGCCCCTTATATTGATTCCGGAGCTGAAAAACCGAGAGCGGCTTTCCGCATTCCGGACATGCTTCATATAATTCATGCTGTTTTTTCTCCCAGCAGCTGCGGCAGTACTTTTTCTTTTGATATTCCTCAAAGGGACGCGGGCGATCACTGGGATACTCAAACCAGTTTTGACATTCCCCGCACTGGAACCGCAGAACCTGGTATTGCCTTAGAAAACCGTCCTTCCTTTCCGCCCCGCCCGACCGCTGAAAGTTCAGCCGGCGAAGCAGCAAACGGATCTTCTTTTTCATTGTGTATCCCCCCTTCCGCTTTCAGTATAACATCGGTTTCCGGAAAAAGACAGGGGCAAATCTGCCCCTGCCAAACTTATCCCGCCGCCTCCAGCATATTTTCGATGAAAATCCCGTACCCCTGCGCGGGGTCGTTCACCAGCACATGCGTCACCGCCCCCATCAGCCGGCCATCCTGCAGGATCGGACTGCCGCTCATGCCCTGGACAATGCCTCCCGTCCGTTCCAGCAGCTCCGGATCTGTCACCCGAATGGTAAAGCATTTGTTGGTATCCTGTTTATTCCAGTCAATCTGCGTAATTTCAATCGCGTATTCCTGCACAGTACCGTCCGTCATACAGAGAAGAGACGCGGGCCCCGTTCTCACTTCCTCCTTTCCGGAAATTTCCACAGAGCGCAGCGGCAGGGACGAGATCCCCTGTTCGGAAAGAGTTCCGTGAATTCCCATCACGGAGTTGTCGGTGATCTCCCCGATCCGTTCCTCCGGATAATAGCGGATAACGCCTTTCAGCTCTCCCGGAATCCCGTCCTGTCCTTTTACCACGGAAAGAATGTCCGCCCGGTACAGCTCTCCGCCGCCCACGGCCAGGATTTCTCCCACATCCACGTCGCTGATTCCATGCCCCAGGGCGCCGAAGCTTCCATCTTCCTCCACATAGGTCAGTGTTCCGATCCCCTGGATATTGTCCCGGACCCAGATGCCCAGCTTATAGGAGCCGTCGGCCGTCATGACCGGCGTAAGCTGCAGCTTTACGTTCTCACCCTGGCGCCAGACCTCCAGTACCATGTCGCTGCCCCCGCTGGCCGCCACAAGATCCGCCAGCTGCTGCTTGCCTTCCAGCTCCCGGCCGTTGGCTTTCTGAATATAATCGCCGGATTTCACAATATTCTCTGCCGGCGACCGGGTACTGCCGTCTGCCATCTCCAGCTCTCCGGCATCCAGGATCAGCACGCCCCGGGTTTCCATATAAATACCCACAGGTGCCCCGCAGATCCGAACCGTCCTCCGGCCGTTTTCGGAAGCCATGGCCGGCCTGGGAAAGAAGAACAGTCCCGCAAGCCCGAGGGCCAGAAAGAGCAGCAGCAGACGCCGGTATCTCTGTTTCCTTTCTGCCACGTTTCTCACATCCTTCCCGGATTTTAAAAAGGATATCCGTTTTATACAGATATCCTTTCAAAATCCAAATCTAGTATGTGAGCAAACGAATCATTTCAAACGGGAAGTTTTTTGCTGGTCAGCCAAATCTTTCATTTCCCCGGCGCTCTCAAGCACTGCTTTTGTGATCTCGGCGCCGCCTAAAATCCTTGCCAGCTCCGTTACTGATTCGTTCCGGTTCAGCTTTCGGATCTTGGTAACCGTCTCCTGATTTTCCACTTTTTTTGAAATTTCAAAATGCGTATCCGCCATTGCCGCAATCTGGGCCAGATGAGTAATGCAGATCACCTGGTGATTTCTTCCAATCTCAGCCATTTTCTCCGATACCCGCTGCGCAGTCCTCCCGCTGATTCCCGTATCAATCTCGTCAAAGATCAGGGTCTCTGTGGAGTCCCGGTCCGCCAGAATCGTCTTGATGGCCAGCATGATCCGGGACAGTTCACCGCCGGAAACAACCCGGGACAGCGGTTTGGGTTCCTCGCCGGGATTTGTGGAAATCATAAATTCCACCTCATCCCGTCCGTTTCTGCCGTAATCCTGCCGCCGGGTCAGCTGGATCCGGAAGGTCACCTCCAAGAAATTCAGATCCGTCAGAGCCTCCGTAATCTTTTCCGTCAGTTCCTGACAGTATCCTGCCCGAAGATCCGACACTTTATGCGTAACCGCATCCAGACTCTTCTCCGCCGCTCTCAGCTCTTCTTCCAGCTTCTCCCGTCTCTCTTCCAGATGCTGCAGTTTTTCCAGCCTTTCCCTCTGGGTACTCTGGTATTCCAGTATTTTTTCGATGGAATTTCCATATTTTGTCTTCAGATGATTGAGCTGATCCAGCCTTTTTTCCGTCTGATAGAATTCCTCCTCCGAGAAAGTGAAGCTGCTCAGATAGGCGGCAGCCTCCCGGTTGAAATCCCCCAGCAGATTATCGATATCCGTCAGCCCCGCCTCCAGCCCGGCCAGGGCTTCATCGTAAGCGGAAACCCCGGAGAGCTCCCGAAGGGCTCTGCCCGTCAGATCTCCGGCGCCGCCGTCGTTTCCGGTAAGCTGATGGACCGCTCCCAGGGCCTCCGCGATCTTCCGGCTGTTGGACATTCTCCGGTAGCTCTTTTCAAGCTCCTCTTCCTCTCCCGGAATCAGCGCCGCCTCCTCGATCTCCTGAATTTCAAATTCCAGCAGAGCCGTCTCTCTGGCTCTTGCCGCCTCATCCATCCGGCACCCGTCCAGTTCCTTCTTCAGCTTCCGGTAGCGGTCATACTGCAGGGCCGTCTCTTCCAGGCAGGGCCGAAGCCTCTCCCGCCCGTAGGCATCCAGGATCTCCAGCTGCCGTTCCCGGTACAGCAGGGACTGGTGCTCGTGCTGCCCGTGAATATCCAGAAGCAGCGAGGCCGCGGCCCGGATCTGGGCCGCCGTGCAGCTTTCTCCGTTGATCCGGCCAAGACTCCGGCTTCCTGTAATTTTACGGCTTACGATCAGCTGGCCTTCCTCCGTTTCAATGCCCTGCTTCCCCAGAGCCTCCCGGATTCCGGGATTTTCCACCTGGAAGATCAGCTCCACCAGACAGTAATCGGCTCCCTCGCGGATCAGATCCCGGGAAGCCTTTTTCCCCAGGGCAAGATTTACCGCGCCCATCAGAATGGACTTTCCGGCTCCCGTCTCGCCCGTTAAAATATTCAGGCCCGGACCGAATTCCACGTCTGCTTCTTCGATCAGAGCCAGATTCTTTACATGCAGATTTGTCAGCATTTTCCCACCTCTCCGCTGCCCTGTCCAAAACGCTCCTCAATGTGCCTTTTCAAAGATATTCAGCATCTTCCGGAGCTTATCCAGAACCTGGACCGCCTCCCCGGCGCTGCGCACCGCGCACATGATGGTATTGTCCCCGGCAATGCAGCCCACGATCTCACTCCAGTTCAGCTCATCCAGAGCCGCGGCCGCGGCCATGGCCATTCCGGAGACGGTTTTGACCACCAGAATATTCTGGGCCACATCCATGGAAACCACCGCGTCCTTCAGGACTCTGGAATACTTTTCCGAAATCTTCTGATCCTGCTTCTGCATCAGTACGTAGCGGAACTTACCGTTTTCCGAGGGCATTTTGGTCAGATTCAGCTGCCGGATATCCCTGGAAACCGTGGCCTGGGTAACGGAAAAACCGTTTTCGTTCAGACGGGCCGCCAGCTCCTCCTGGGTCTCTATTTCATACTGATTAATTAATTTGATAATTTCCGCATGCCTTGCTATCTTCATGTTCCTCACCCCTGTTCTGCTACCTGTTGCTCATCTTGCTTCTCAAAACTTCCAGAAAGCTGCTGTTATGAATTTTTACGATCAGGGTATCCCGCGCGGCGCGGGTAATCTCGATTCTGTCTCCGCTTCCCATGGGCACCAGAGTATCCCCGTCAAAATAAGCGGCGGCATTCTGCTCCTGGCCGTCCCGTCCGTGTCCGATTTCCACTGTGATCCTGTTTTCCGGCGGAAAAACAATACTTCTCGTATTCAAGGTATGGGGGGCCAGCGGCGTCATCAGAAACAGCGCCGCAGAAGGTGAGATCAGCGGCCCGCCGGCCGACAGACTGTACCCGGTGGATCCTGTGGGGGTGGCGATAATGATGCCGTCCGCCCGGTATGTATTCAGGAATTTTCCGTTTACATAATTGTTGATTTCAATAAGAGAAAAATTCTCCTGGCCGCCGATTACGATATCGTTCAGGGCAATATCCTCCTCCAGCAGCTGCTCCCCCCGGTAGACCCTGCCGCAGAGCATCATCCTGCGCTCGATCACATATTCGTCCCCCATCAGCCGGTCCAGAGCCGGAATAATATTCTGCCGGTCAATTTCAGCCAGGTAGCCCAGGGTTCCCAGATTGATGCCCAGCAGCGGGATCTGGCGCCCCGCCACATCCCTGGCCGCCTGCAGCAGCGTACCGTCTCCCCCCAGCACGATCAGACATTCGATGTCACCGGGAATCCCGTCCGGATCCGTATAGCGGTAGCTGCGGCCTTTTTCTTCCGGTTTCTCCGTCTCCACGGTACAGCGGCAGCCATGGGCCTTCAGATACTGTTCAATCTCCCCCGCCACAGTCAGATCCTTATCCTTGATCCGGTTCGCTATGATGTAAAAATGCTTCATGAAAGATATCCTCCTGCGGAACCTGGCCCGGGCCGCCGGTTAATCCAGCGTTTCATGGGCCGTCTTTACGATTTCCCCGATCTTCTGCTCAAATTCCTCCGGCAGCTCCTTCCGGGGCTCTCCGTTTCCGTCTTTTTCCAGATAGATCAGATATTCAATGTTGCCCTCCGGCCCCTTGACCGGCGAAAAATCCAGAGCCCGCAGCGTCAGGCCCAGCTCCAGGGCGTACGCTGCCACGGTCCGGATCACTTCTCTGTGCACAGCCGGATCCCGGACTACGCCTTTTTTTCCGACCTTCTCTCTTCCCGCTTCAAACTGGGGTTTGATCAGGCAGACCAGCTCCGCCTTCTCTGTCATCAGCTCCTTCACCGGCAGCAGAATCTTGGTCAGGGAGATAAAAGATACGTCCACCGATACAAAGGACGGCGGCTCTCCGATATCGGCGGCTGTCACATAGCGGATATTGGTCCGCTCCATACAGACCACCCGCCCGTCCTCCCGGAGTTTCCAGGCCAGCTGGCCATGACCCACATCCACCGCGTATACCTTGGTCGCGCCGTTCTGCAGCATGCAGTCCGTAAATCCTCCCGTGGAACTGCCCACATCCATGCAGACTCTTCCCTGCAGTTCCAGGCCAAAACATTTTACCGCCTTGTCCAGCTTTAAGCCGCCGCGGCTCACGAAGGGAAGGGGATTCCCCTTCACCGTAATCTCCACCGTATCGGGAAAAGAGGTCCCGGGCTTGTCTTCTCTCTGTCCGTCCACCAGAATTTCCCCGGCCATGATCATGGCCTTTGCCTTTTCTCTGGAGGGTGCTAAGCCCCGGCCGGCCACCAGTACATCCAAACGTTCCTTCATTCCGTCCTCCCGCGTCCGGCGGATTCTGCCAGACGCTTTCTGATCCGGTCTGCCACAGACTCCGCGTCCAGACCGCACTGTTCTCTCTGCCAGGCCACGCTGCCGTGGCCCACAAACTGATCCGGCACTGCCGCAATGCAGACAGTTACCGGCAGCTCTTCCCGTTCCACAAAAGCCAGCACCTGCTGTCCGAAGCCGCCGATTTCCACATTCTCTTCCAGAGTTACGAAAAGCTCATGGTCTTCTGCCAGTTCCCGGAGCAGCTCCCGGTCAAAGGGCTTCACGAAACGCATATTTACCAGCGTCACTTCCATGCCCTGCTCTTTCAGAATCTCTGCGGCCCGGGCAGCTACCGGCACCATGGCGCCTACAGCCAGCAGAGCCGTCCGGCTTCCCCTCTCCAGTACCTCGGCCTTTCCCAGTTCCACAGGCTGCCGCGCTTCCTTAAATTCCGTCACCGCCTCGCCCCTGGGGTACCGCACCGCTATGGGACCGTCAAAATGCACCGCAAATTTCATCATATCGGACAGCTCCCAGAGATTCTTGGGGGCCAGGATCGTCATTCCCGGCATTTCACCCAGATAGGACAGATCGAAAAGCCCCTGGTGGGTCTTACCGTCAGAGCCCACCAGGCCGGCGCGGTCCACGGCAAATACCACATGGAGGTTCTGCAGGCAGATGTCCTCCAGAATCTGATCGTAGGCCCGCTGAAGAAAAGAAGAATAGATGGCCACCACCGGCACCAGGCCTCCAAGAGCCAGCCCGGCTGCGAAGGTCACCGCGTGCTGTTCCGCGATTCCCACATCAAAGAATCGCTCCGGAAACATGTTGGAAAAGCGTTTCAGCCCTGTTCCCGTGGCCATGGATGCCGTCACCGCCGCCACCTGCGGCTCCCGGTCTCCCATCTTCCGCATGACGGTGGAAAAAATATCCGTATAGGTGGGGCCTTCCCGCTTTGCCGGCAGGCCCGTCTCAATCTCAAAGGGCGCTGTTCCGTGAAATCTGGCCGGATGGCGCATGGCCGGCTCATAGCCGCGGCCCTTCTCTGTCACCACATGTACCAGCACCGCACCCTCAAACCGCCTGGCTTCCGACAGCACCTTGATCAGCTGGCGGATGTTGTGGCCGTTCACCGGTCCCAGATAGGTAAGTCCCATATTCTCAAAAAACATGCCGGGAATCACCAGCTGTTTGATGCTGCTCTTTGTCTTCCGCAGCGTATCCACGATCCCCCGCCCCAGTCCCGGCAGCTTCTCCAGGGCCGAGGTGACCCCCATCTTAAAGCCTGTATAGGCCGAGGAGGTCCGCACCTCCGCCAGGTAGTCGGAGATGCCTCCCACATTTCTGGAAATGGACATTTCATTATCGTTCAGCACAATCACAAAATTCGTCTTCAGATCAGCCGCGTTATTCATGGCCTCGAAGGCCATTCCCCCCGTCAGGGCCCCGTCCCCGATCACGGATACCACGCGATAGGACTCCTTCTTCAGATCCCTCGCCCGCACATAGCCAAGTCCCGCGGAAATCGAGGTGGAACTGTGCCCTGTATCAAAGCTGTCACAGGGACTTTCGTCCCGTCTCGGGAAACCGCTGATGCCCCCGGCCTGGCGCAGGCGCTCAAATTCGCCCATCCGTCCTGTCAGGATCTTATGGGTGTAAGCCTGATGGCCCACATCCCAGATGATCTTGTCGTCCGGCAGGCTGTAAACCCGGTGCAGAGCAATCGTCAGCTCCACTACCCCCAGATTTGAGGCCAGGTGGCCTCCCGTCCGGCTTAAGCTTTTAATCAAAAATCCCCTGATCTCCTCGGCCAGCTTTGGCAGGCGTTCCTCCGGAATCTTCTTCACATCATTTGGCTTTTTGATCTTTTCTAACATTTGCATCATCCCTATCCAACACATCTCTGTCTCTTCGACGGGCTTACAAAGAAAACGTTTATTTTTTTCTCAGTGCCAGCCAGCGGAGCAGTTCCATCAGAAAATCCTTCTCGCCCGGAAGTTTTTCAAGAATCTCCATTGCTTCCCGGGTAAGCTCCTGCACAATCTCTTCCGCCTTCTCCTCCCCATACAGCGTCACATATGTGGTCTTCTGGTTCTTTGCATCGGAAAAAACCGGCTTCCCCAGTTCTTCCAGGCTGCTGGTTACATCCAGGATATCGTCCCGGATCTGAAAGGCCAGCCCGGCCTTCATCCCAATCTGTTCCATGGCAGCCGTCTCATGCTCCCCGGCCCCGGCCAGGACCGCTCCCATCTCCAGCGGGGCCTGTAAAAGGGCCGATGTCTTATTCAGGTAAATATAGTCCAGTTCCTGGCTGCTGATATTCCTGCTCCCCTGCTTCTCATTTTCCACATCCACGCTCTGGCCCCCCAGCATTCCGCCGATTCCGCTTCTGCGGGCCAGGATCTGCAGAGCCTGTATCTTCCTGTCCCGGTACTCCGGATCCGACAGGGAAGAAAGCGCCGTCTCATAGGCGTAGTTCAGCAGCGCATCGCCGCTTAAGATTCCCATGGCCTCCCCGTATACCGCATGGGTCGTCTTCTTGCCCCTGCGGTAGGCATCGTTGTCAATGGCCGGAAGATCGTCATGGATCAGCGAATGCGTGTGCACCATTTCAATGGCCGCCATAAAGGGCCAGGCCGTCCGTCCCCGGCCGCCGAGCATTTCATAGGACGCCTGCAGCAGCACCGGGCGGATCCGCTTTCCTCCGGCCCTCATGCTGTAATTCATGGCCTCTATGATTTTCCCGGGAAAGCCCTGGGCCCGGGGCAGAAATGAGAGAACGATTTCCTCTGCCTGCTTTGTTTTCTTTTCCAGTTCTTCTTTAAAATTCACTGATTTCACCATTCTCATCTATCTGAAGCATTTTCTTTTCTACGGTATCGATCTGGCGGCTGCAGAACTGCAGGAGATCCATCCCCTGCTTGTACAGCCGGAAGGATTCATCCAGGGAAATTCCCTTCTCCTCCAGCCGCTCCGCCAGCGCGTCCAGCTCCTCAAAGGCCTCCTCCAGGCTTTTCTCCTGCTTCTGCGGTTCTTCCATTTTCCCAACCTCTCTCTGTCTCTTCTATTTTCTGAACAACACTCCAGATGCAGCCGTCCCGCAGCTGAATCTTCAGCAGAGCTCCGGGCGCTGTCTCCCGGATGCTGGACACCGGCCGCGCCTCCGCGTCTTCCACGTAAGCGCAGCCCTGCTCCAGCTTGGTCAGGGGAGACAGCCCTTTCATCTTCTCGGCAGCAAGCGCCAGTCTGTGCCTGGCGGCCTCCAGCCGCGCCTGGAAAAGCTCCCGGAGCTTCCGGTCCGCCTCCGCCAGGCGCCGGCGTTTTTCCCGGATCTGATTCTCAGGACTCAGATACATCCAGCGGGTCCTGCAGCGGGCGAGTCTCTCCCGCCGCTCATCCAGAATTCTCTCCATACCCGTGCGCAGACGCCGGCGGGCAGCGGATATCCGGTCCAGGATGCCCCGTATATCCGCCACGGCAAGTTCCGCCGCCGCCGAAGGTGTGGGGGCCCGCAGATCCGCCACGTAATCCGCAATTGTTGTGTCCGTCTCGTGGCCCACCGCGGAAATCACCGGGGTGCGGCATTCAAAAATCGCCCGGGCCACCGCCTCCTCATTAAAAGCCCACAGATCCTCAATGGAGCCGCCGCCGCGGCCGACGATGATCGCGTCCAGGCCCAGACGGTCAAGGGTCCTGATCCCCCGCACAATGCTGGCCGCTGCCCCCTCTCCCTGCACGAGGGCCGGGTACAGAATCAGCTGAATATAGGGATTTCTGCGGAGAGCGATATTCTGGATATCCCGGATGGCGGCCCCGGTGGGCGCCGTCACGATTCCCAGACGCTTTACGTAGGCCGGAACCGGCTGTTTATATTCCGGGGCAAACATTCCCATCTCCTCCAGCTCCGCTTTCAGCGCCAGAAAACGTTCATAGAGAAGACCTGCTCCCTCCAGGGTAATCCTTTTGGCGTAGAGCTGATATCTTCCGTCGCGCTCGTATACATCGACGGTGCCCTCCACCACCACCTTGTCTCCGTCCTTCATCCGGAAGGCCAGACCGCGCCGGGCTCCCGCAAACATGATGCAGGACAGGGCCCCTGTCTCATCCTTCAGGGAAAAATAGATGTGGCCGGAGGGGTGATACCTGCAGTTGCTGATCTCCCCTCTGACCGAAATCCTTTTCAGCAGAAAATCCTGCAGGAACAGGTTCTTAATATAGGTATTTACCTGGCCTACCGTATAGATGCCGCTCACGGTTCTCCGCCCGTCTCTCTGGCCACCTTTCCCAGAATCCCGTTCACAAAGGATGTGGAATCATCCCCGCCGAAACGTCTGGCCAGCTCCACAGCCTCATTGATGGCTACCGCTGTGGGCACTTCTTCATCGTACTTCATCTCGTATACGGCCAGCCGCAGAACTGTCAGATCCACCTTGTTCATGCGGCTTGTTTTCCAGCCCACCGCCGTGGCATTCAGCAGGGCGTCGATTTCCGGAAGTTTTTCGCAGATCCGGCTGTATTTCTCCTGCATGTACGTTTCGTCCCGGTCCGTGGGCGCCTGACCGCAGACAATATCCTCCCGGCCCTCCTCCGCCGCCTTAAAATACAGTCTCAGCTGCTCCGGCATCTCTTCCGGGCTGTTAAACTGCGCCATAAAAAGCAATTTAAAAATATTCTCTCTCAGTTCGCTCCGTTTCATAACTGTCTCCATTTCCTGTATATTTGAGGCAGACTGTATGAAAACCGCGGGGCCGCTGAGCAGTTCTGCTCCGGCCCCGCGGTTTCCTGCGGCCCGACAGGCCTATCCGCTGTCTGTGCCGGTTCTGACTATTTTGTCCCCTCCAGCACTACTTCCGCAATGCTGATATTGACATCCGCCACTTCCAGACCCGTCATGTTCTCGATGGCTGCCTTCACCTTCTCCTGCACCTTCTGGCAGGTTTCCGGAATACTGTACCCGTACCGGATATTCAGGGCCAGCCGCACGCTGACAACCCCTTCCAGGACCTCCACCTTGACTCCCCTGGAGAGATTCTTCATGCCCAGCTTGCCCACTGTATCATTCGTAATATTTCCCGCCATGGATACGACGCCGTCCACCTCGGTGGCTGCCAGCCCGGCAATGATCGCCACCACCTCATCCGCAATCTGTACCGTACCGATGGTATTGTCATCATATATGGTATACGTATTTCTTTTCAGGTTTCTGCTCTCCGCCATGTGAAAACCTCCTATTCCGCGATCAACTTTCATTCATTATAGCAAAGTTGAAGCCTCTGTACAAGGGTGCCGCCGCAATTTTACCACCAGCACCGGCAGGGGCGGATCCTTCCTCCGGTTCATGTATTCGCAGCGGATCACCAGATATTCCCGCTCATCCAGCTCTCTCAGAAAGGGCAGCAGCACATCCCTCTCTCCATAGCCGGTGTCCCCGCCGCTGTAAATGCAGAGACTCATAAGGCCTCCTGTTTTCAGCAGCGCGAGTCCCGTCTTTACAGCCGCAAGACT
Organism: Candidatus Scatomonas pullistercoris; assembly: GCA_018713515.1. GTDB lineage: Bacteria > Bacillota > Clostridia > Lachnospirales > Lachnospiraceae > Scatomonas > Scatomonas pullistercoris. The sequence goes on along the minus strand of DVOO01000011.1, from coordinate 231,644 downwards.
CGTCTCCGGCCTGGTGGCCAGCCCGTGATCTCCTCCCGGAAGATATCCGAAATTAAACACAATGCAGGAAACCGTTTCCTTCTCCGCGTATTTATCCATATGCACGTGGCTGTCCAGGATCAGCCTGGCCCCCGCATGAAGCCCGGCCTCCCGCAGCCGCTGTTCCGTCTTTTTAAGCGCCGTCTCCTGAATATCGAAGGCCAGCACCCTGCCCTCCGCTCCGGCCAGCCTGCAGAGGAGCTCCGTATCATGGCCGTTTCCCGCCGTGGCATCAATACAGAGGTCTCCCGGCTTCACCTGCTCCCGGATAAAATGGCGGCACCATTCCGTTGCCTGTATATTCTTCATGCCGCCCTAGTTCTTGCTGAACTCCTCCAGTACCAGGCCCTCGTTGCGGTCCAGGGTCATGCCGATACTCCAGGAGTTAATGAACAGAAGCAGCGGATTCCCCTTCAGATCCATGACCTTCTTCATATCCGAGGTGCCCGTGATCTTGTCCACATCCACCTCATCCTTATTGGCAATCCAGCGGATATACTCGTAGGGCAGCATGTCCAGACGAATTTCCACATTGTACTCGTTTTCCAGGCGGTACTTCAGCACATCGAACTGCAGCACGCCCACCACTCCCACTATGATCTCCTCCATGCCTCCCTTGGCTTCCTGGAAGATCTGAATGGCGCCCTCCTGGGCAATCTGGTTGATGCCCTTTACAAACTGCTTTCTCTTCATGGTGTCCAGCTGGGCAACCCGCGCGAAATGTTCCGGCGCAAAGGTGGGAATCCCCTCGTAGGCGAACTTTTTCCCCGGCGTGCAGATGGTATCTCCGATGGAAAAAATGCCCGGATCAAAGACGCCGATGATATCTCCCGCGTAAGCCTCATCCACCACATGGCGGTCATCCGCCATCATCTGCTGGGGCTGCAGAAGCCGCATCTTTTTATCCCCCTGTACATGGTAGACCTCCATGCCGGCGTCAAACCGCCCGGAGCAGACCCGCATAAAGGCGATTCTGTCCCGGTGGTTCTTGTTCATATTGGCCTGAATCTTAAAAACAAAGGCGGAAAAGTCTTCCTTCATGGGATCGATCAGCCCCGTATCGGCCTTCCTGGGCAGGGGAGAGGTGGTCATCTGGAGAAAATGCTTCAGAAACGTTTCCACGCCAAAGTTGGTAAGGGCAGAGCCGAAGAACACCGGCGAAAGTTCCCCGCGGCTTACCTTCTCCTGATCGAACTCCGCGGCCGCTCCGTCCAGCAGCTCAATCTCTTCCAGGAGCGTGTCCCTCTGTTCCGGCGTCACCACATCCAGCAGATGGGGATCCTCCACATCAATCTCCTCCTCTATACCCTCCTTCGTTCCCTTCTGGGTATCGGAAAACACCAGCACCTTTTTCGTGTTCCGGTCATAAACACCTTTAAAGCTTTTTCCGGAACCGATGGGCCAGTTGACCGGGCAGGTGGCGATGCCCAGCTCTTTTTCAATCTCATCCACCAGATCAAAGGTATCATTGGCATCCCGGTCCATCTTGTTGATAAAGGTAAAGATGGGGATGTGGCGCATGACGCAGACCTTAAACAGCTTTCTCGTCTGAGCCTCCACACCCTTGCTCCCGTCAATGACCATCACCGCCGAATCCGCCGCCATCAGCGTCCGGTAGGTGTCCTCGGAGAAATCCTGGTGGCCCGGCGTATCCAGGATATTAATACAGTAACCGTCATAATTAAACTGCAGGACAGAGGAGGTTACTGAAATTCCTCTCTCCTTCTCTATCTCCATCCAGTCTGACACTGCGTGACGCGCTGTCGCTTTGCCCTTCACGGAACCGGCCAGATTAATCGCTCCTCCGTACAGCAGAAATTTTTCTGTCAGCGTTGTCTTTCCGGCATCCGGATGGGAGATAATGGCGAAGGTCCGCCGTCTTTCTATTTCCTTCGTATAATCAGCCACGAATAAGCCTCCCGTATTTCAACATTTCAGGTTTCCGCAAAAACCCATAATATTCTAGCACAGAAAAGACCGGCGGGCAAGATTCAGTTGCCGCAGCCCGCAGGAAAAGAGGCCGCCGGAAAATAGATCGTTCCAAACGGCCCCGTCCTGCTTTTCTATTTTTCCCCGCCCATGGGGGTGATCACAATGTTCTCCACACTGACTCCTGTTTTCCGCTTGATAATATCCTCGATCTGTGCCCTCTGGTCATCCGCCAGGTCAGTGGAGGGCACCACCACATCCACCGTATCGCCGGACATATTTACCACCACATTTTCAAACCCTTTCGCCTCCAGGAGCATTTCCGCCGCTGCCTCTTTTTCCACAGCGTCCGTCAGCTCCACCATGCTCTGGACGGCGCTCTGGCGTTCCTCCTCAGAAAGATTGGCATTGTTAATAATCTCCAGGAGCATTTCCTTATTCTGAGAGCGGGTCTGTTCTCTTTCAATCCGGGCCTGGGCCATATATGTAGAGGCTGTGGTCAGGATTGCCTCCCCCGGCGTATCCGAAGCCGTCTCGCCGGTCTCCTCTCCTTCGGTGCCTGTTCCCTGGGGATCTGTTCCTTCCGTGCTTTCCCCGGATTCCGCTGCCGGATCCTCTGTTCCTTCTTCAGAGATCACTTCATCTCCGGTGTTTCCATCCTGCCCGGCGGCCGCCGTCTCGTCCGTGATATCCTGATCCAGGCTTTCGATATCCTCCAGAATATTATTCTCAGAAGCCAGGGCTTCCCCCTCCACGGCCGTGCTCTCCGTTTTCCCGTCCTTCTTCAGTGTGGAATCCGCATAATTGATGTAGCCGGCCACTGCGATCAGAATCGCAAGAGCCGTGATGACGATCTGATTTTTCTTAAAAATTCTTTTTTTCAAAGGGCCTCTCCTTCATCAAGATTTCATTTTCATTACTTTTATTTTATGGGCCTCCACCCGGAATAGTGCCATGACCGCCTCCTGGATCTGCTGAACCACCACAGGGTCATCTCCTCCTTCCGCCACCACCAGGACTCCCCGGATTTCCGGATAATTTTCCTGGATCACATAAGGTGTCTCGCTGCCGCTGCTGTCCCGCTGGTAAACCGTGCTTTCCTCCGTGCTGACAGAGGACGAGCTGCTGCTCTCCTCCGCCCCGGAGCTGGTCTGACTGCTGCGGGAGGACGGGACATCCTTTTCCACCACCTTCTGATTCGTAGATTCCAGAGATAATACTACATCCACGGCGCCAATTCCCTCCACCTGCGCCAGGGCGGCTTCCAGTTTTACCTCCAGCCCCTCTGTCTGGCTTTCGTAAGTCGCCACCTCCTCTCCCGTTCCCGTATCCGCCGTTTCCGGTACCGGCTCCTGGCTGTCCTCCCCTCCGCCCACGGGCAGAAGAACCACCAGCAGCAAAGCTCCCAGCAGCAGATATACAATCCACTGCTCCTTCTTCATTCCCTTCAGGTGTCCCAGCCATCTGCCTTTCATGCGCTCCTCCTCATTTCCGGCCGGTACGGAGATCCTTATTTCTGGACTGTTACATCTATATGTGCCGGATCCACCCCGTAGACCTCCGTTAATTCCGTTTTTACTTCTTCCAGTTTTCCGGCAAGCGCTTCTTCCCTTTCCCGCACCTCCGACTGATACAGGATCCCTTCTGTATCAGGAGCCGCTCTGATTTTTACGGCCTCCACCTCCATCTGTTCCTGATTCAGCTCTACTTCCACGGAGGCCTCCCCGATTCCCCGCTCTTCCAGAAAGCCGCGGATCTGGCTTTCAATCTCCGCCTGGTAGCCCTGAGACAGGAGTTCCTGCTGAATGCCCTCCGCCCGGATCTGCCACCCGGCCTCCTCCGCCCCGGCTTCCAGCATTCCCCGGCTGACGCTCCGGCTCAGAATTTCATCCAGATGAAAGAGACTAAGAAGAGGCCTGGCCATCAGTACCAGCAGAAGCATTCCGAGAAAAAAGCGTACGTATCTGCGGTATTTCTGATCGGGCAGACAGTTGAGAACCGCCGTCATAAAGATAAAGAAAAAGGCCAGACCTCTCATCCAGCCATAAATTTCCCCTGTCATATCAACCTCCCGCGCTGCCGGCCAGAATAGCAATGGTAAGCATAAAAAGCACCTCCGTGGTGAGCAGCACTTTAAAAAGGAGCCCGCAGCATGCGCCCATGGTGTTCAGGCAGCCCACCATCCGCCTGTCTGATACCGGCTGGGCAAAGGCCGCCAGTAATTTATAGGCCAGGCCGCTGACGCCGATCTGGATAACCGGCGCCAGGGCGCAGAGAAACAGAATCACCACCGCCACAGCGCCCACACAGTTCCGGATGAGAACCGCGGAGCCGATAACCATCTCCGTCACCGCGTCAATGGCATTTCCCACCCCGGGAATGGCGCTGGCCGTCTTGCCGATCAGGGTTCTCCGCAGGGAATCCAGGGCAGGCGCCACCAGATTTTTCGTGACCTGAATGCCGATAATCAGCCCCAGAGCCGTCTTCAGCACCCAGGTAATAATATTTTTCAGCAGATTCGCCATGTTCGACAGGAAATCTTCCCTGGAAAGCTGATTTACCAGGGACAGCAGCAGATAAATCTGGATGCCCGGCAGGATCAGATGGATCAGAAGATTCTCCACCAGCCAGATGGCCACCAGCACAATCTGATAAAACATGGCGGCCGATGAGCTCCCCGCGGCCGCCGCGATCGTAATGGAATAGGCCGGGATCAGAGCTTTCATGAAGGCTACCAGCCCCTCCAGCATTTCCCGGAGCTGGCTGCTTAAGGTCTGGAAATTTTTCAGCAGCAGCGCGAAGACCAGCAGATAGATCATATAAAAGCCCATATCCCCCATCTGCCCGTTTTCAAAAAGCGCCGCGAAATTGGACAGCAGCGCCGCGGCCATTACCAGCACCAGCAGCTGGATCCAGGTCTGCTTCTGGGACCGGAACACTCCGGATATCCGGGAAAATATATTTTCCTTCAGGGCGGTCCCGGACACAAGATCTTCGCCGGCCATGAGCCTGTCCACGGACCCGGAAACAGAGAGCCCGGAATTTCCCAGAAGATTGTCCACGGATTCCTGCACCTCTTCCAGCTCCATCTGATCCATCAGGGAATCCTCCAGAACCAGAGAGGTATCCTCCTGCTCCCCGGCCCGGACCGGCCGGGCGCAAAGACCTGTGATCCAGCAGGCCAGAAGAAGAACTGCCGGAAAAAACAGCCGGATTTTCCCACCTATCACCGGCAGCCTCCTCTCACTCTCAGGACAGAAAACTCTGGATCGTCTCCATCAGCGCCGTCAGCACCGGCATACATAAAACCAGAATTGACAGCCTGGAAAAGATCTCGATCTGGGACGCAATGGAAGAGTATCCGGCGTCTTTGCAGATCCCGGCGGAAAACTGCCCCACATAGGTGATACCCACCATTTTCAGAAGGGCATTCAGATACGTTGTGTCCAGAGGCACATAGGAGCGGAGTTTGTCCAGCATTTCCATCAGATACGTGAGCTTTCCGCCGGCAAAAAGAAGAATGCAGACACCTGTGGCCAGGCTGGCATACAGGGCAAATTCCGGCTTGGCGTCTTTTACCAGAATGCAGATAAAAAGTCCGGCAATTCCCAGCACGGCAATTTTCAGCACATCCATAAGCAGCTCCTTTACAGGGTGAACAGCCTTTTGATCGTGTCAAACAGATCCGAAATATAGGGAAGCAGCCAGAACAGCACGATGATGAGCCCTCCCAGGCTTACCAGAAACGCCTGTTCCTCCCGGCCGCTGTGCTTTAAAACCTGTCCCAGGACAGATACCAGGATCCCCACCGCGCCGATCTTAAAAATCACCCCCACGTCCATGGCGCTTCCCTTCCTTTCTACAGATTATATCAGCAAAATGGCCAGAAAAAGACCGCCCATAATTCCCAGGCTCCGAAAGAGCTTTTTTCTTACAGGCAGTCCTTCTGTCAGTTCTTCGATTGCCATATCCAGTTCCCGGCCATAGGTTTCCAGATGGGCAAGCTGCATGGCCTTGTCCAGATATCCCAGGTTTTCCCCCAGCTCCTTCAGCCGTTCCAGGTCTTCCCGGGTCAGGCTGGTATCCTTCAGATGGCAGTCCGCATTTTCCGCGAAAACCTCCCCCAGAGTCTCCCCCTCATACCTGCAGAGATCCTCGGAAACCTCCCGCAGGAATTCCCGGAAGGGCTCCGGCAGCCGGCCCGCCACATTCCAGAAGGCCTCCGGCAGGGGAGACCTGGCACAGGAAATCTCCCCCTGGAGGAAAAGCATCATCCGCTTCAGCACCTTCAGCTGTTCCAGGCGTTTCGACAGTCTCTGTCCCATCAGATAGCCAAGTCCCGCCGACGCGCACACTAGGATACACAGCGCACCGATGCGCAGCACGCCCCCACCCCCTTCTGATACAGTCTGGTGCCGCGGCTGTCAAAGATAGCCTGGACAACTCCCGGCGTCTCTTTGCCGGACAGCAGGATATACCGCTGAAACACATGGCGCTCCACCAGATCGCCCAGCAGCGGTTTCTGGCGCACATCCTCCATGGAATTTCCGTGTACCGTGGCCAGCACCCGGCAGCCGCAGTTCAGCACGGATTCCAGGGCATGGAGATCCTCCGCCGTGCCGATTTCGTCCACAGCCACCACGTCCGGGGACATGGAACGTATCAGCATCATCATTCCCTCTGCCTTGGGACATCCGTCCAGCACATCGGTGCGGATCCCCAGCCGGTTCTGCGCCACGCCCCGGCAGGCGCCCGCAATCTCCGATCGCTCATCCACCACGCCCACCGTCAGCCCCTTATGTCTGCTGTCCCCGTCGGATATCTGCCGGATCACATCCCGCAGCAGCGTAGTCTTTCCGCAGCGGGGCGCCGACACGATCAGGGTATGGCAGAATTCTCCCTTTTCCCAGAGATAGGGCATCACCGGATCGGCGCAGCCCTCCACGCTGTGGGCAATCCGCAGATTGATGCAGGAAATATGGCTGATCCCCTTTATTTTTCCATCCTCCATAACCGTCTTTCCCGCAATGCCCACCCGATGACCTCCCTGGATCGTAAGATACCCCTGGCGAATCTCATCCTCATAGGCATACAGAGAATAGTTCCCTATGTATTCCATGGTCTCCCGCAGGTCTCTCTCTGTCATGTACACGCCGCCCCCCGCCCGGGAAGCCCGTCCTCCTTCGTCCGGAAAAAATTCCCGGCCCCGGCAGATCATCTGCAGCGGCGCTCCGGCCCGCAGCCGGATCTCATGGATTTCTGAAAAATCCAGGTCCATCTCTTCCAGGATTCGCCGCACTCTTCCGGAAAACAGCCGGATCAGTCCTTCTTTTTTCATTTTCTCTCACCTCTTTAGAACTAATGTATGAAAGAGGCCGGGAGAATATACCCCCTATTTTCTGCGGGCGGCCGCTTCTTCCAGGGCCTGCAGAAAGCCTTCGTCACCGCCGTATTTTTCCGGATGCAGGCCGAAATCCGCGAGAAATGAAAACAGCCGTTCTCCATCCAGCTTCTCTCCGCAGGATGCCAGGCGGTCCAGGATTTCTCCTTCCCGGTCTTCACCGGCTTCGGGAAGGAGGCGGAAGCTCCGCTCCCTTTCCAGGCTCTGCCTCACCTCTTCCGGTGACTTCCAGTTTCCCGTCAGAAGGTTCTGCAGCTTTCCAAGGATCACGGAATTTTCTCTTATGCGCTGATTCTCCGTATCTCCCCGGACCATTCTGCTGTACAGGCTGTCCGCGCTGATATACCCGGGAGCCGCCAGGATGTAATCCCGGAACAGATAGACACGCTCCATGCCGTCCATCCGGCCTATATCTTCCGAGAGAAACAGAAGCTTCTTATTCTTCAGAGAAGATGTATCGATCCCGTACCGTTCCAGATCTTCCAGGGCTTCCCGGTAGTCCTCCTTCTGCTCCTGCGCGAATTTTTCCGGACTCTGAACCAGCCCCAGGGGCAGATAGTCCAGAACCACTTCATCCTCCGCCGGCACGAGCGCCCCTGCCAGCACGGTGATGCTGTCCGCCCGTCCTCCGTAGCAGCCGCTCCCCAGCTCCTCCAGATTCGTAATCAGCGGCATATTCGATGCCAGGCGGATATCCGCTTCCGGAACAGAATTGTAGGGATTGTACTCGCTTCCGTTTCCCGGATACTCTATGGCCGTCTGCCGTTCTCCCGCCATGGGATACCAGGGCAGCCAGCCCGGGAGCATGGCGGCTCCGGCATAGGCGTAGCAGAGCTCGTGATGCCCTTCGTAGCAGAGAAACAGCTTCAGCTCGCCCACCGCTCTGTCCGTCAGAATCCAGAGAAGATTTCCTTCCCGCCGCATTTCTACTTCCGCTTCTCCGCCGGCCGCCCGCGCCTCCTTTACCCGGTATCCGTCATCCAGCGTGAACAAAAATTCCTGCCGCGGTTCTTCCGCGGAAAGGGTTAGCTCCCCCTCCACCTGCAGTTCTCTTCCAAAGACCAGCCGCAGACCATAGGCATCCACCGTAAATCCCGGATCTTCCACCTTCCGCAGGGTTTCCGCTTCCGGTGCCTGCTCCAGATCCCAGGCTATTTTATGTATTCCGTCCCAGCGCCTATTTATCCGGAACAGGGAGGCCGGCTGGCAGGAATATATCAGAAAAAGCAGGGCAACTGCCCCGGCCGGCAGAGCGGCGATCCGTATTTTTCTTTTCCCGTTTCTCCACAGAAGGAAAGCCCCGCAGAAAAACAGCCAGAACAGCAGAACGCTGATCCGTGCCGGTTCCGTCTGCAGACCTGCCTGGACATTCCCGGCCCAGTCCCCATTCTGGTACAGGATCGTAAAAGGCCAGCGCAGGGCATTCCACACCGCGTCCACCGGCACGGCAGGTTTCCGGCTCCACACAAAATTTTCCGCCATGGGACTGATCAGGAAAAGAAAGGCGATCACCGCCGTCAGCCCCGGATGGAGCCGCTTCCCGGAGGCCGCCAGATAGGTCAGCATAAGGCAGATCAGCCCGGGCAGCAATATATTGCAGAGATAGGGCAGCCAGAACCAGCTCAGGAAATATCCCGTGGCATCGTTGACAGAAGAGGCTGCCGCCAGAAGCCCGCACAAAAGCAGATTCCAGAGGAAAAAAAGGATGCCCAGAACCGGCAGAGCCTCTTTCTCATAGCTGCGGTTCCCTCCCGCGGCATCCAGGGCTTCCCGCAGACCGCTGTTCCCGGCATGGGACGCATAATAGAATGTCAGGCAGACCCATCCCAGACAGAAGAAAAAACCGCCTCTGGCCAGTGTATGCAGCAGCAGAAACCCTTCCGCACCCATGGCCGTCAAAAAGGCCAGCAGCCCTCCCGCCGCTCCCCAGAGCAAAAACAGCAGACATACGCACACCCTGGATTTAAAAAATATTTTCCACGCCCAGCTTCTCATACTCTTCCCTCCTCCGCCGTCAGCGCACGGCCTTTCGTTTTTCCAGAAAGCTTCCGGCCGCCAGAAAAAAAGTGATGCACAAAAATCTGCACAGATACCAGTTCTTTTCCCAGACAGCCGCCGGAATCCCCACCCGGCCCGTGCGCAGCACATCCGGCATGGGAAGCCCCCCGAAGCTGTACAAATGCCAGCCCGCAGCCGCAGCCATTCCTCCCGGGGCCGACTGCAGAAGCAGCATGAAAAAAACAGTCAGCAATGCCATCTCTGTGGTCTGCAGGGGAAGAAGCGCAGCCCCCAGGCCAAATCCCTCCGGCGCAGTTTCCCGGTATAGCCAGAGCAGGTACGGGGACAGACCGAGCAGATAAAAGCCCTGGAACAGAATCCCCCACCTTATCCGGCCTGCCTGAAGGCTTCCATCCGTTGCTTCCTTCAGCTCCCGGCTCAGAAGCAGGCGAAACGCCGGATACATATTCCAGACAGCAAACAGCAGCAGATACCTCTGGGAATCCCCGCAGATTCTCATCAGCTCTTCCGTGGAAACGGATGGCTGGCTGAGAATCTGACTCTGAACCGGAAGCAGCAGGCCATAGATCACAGCCGCGGGAAACAGCAGCAGCGGCCACTCTTTTCTCAGATGCAGCAGATAAAGTCCTCTCATCTATGCCTCCTGCAGCAGATAAAGATACCCGTCCCGGAGATCCGGTACGCAGGGCTCTGCTCCTTCGCCCAGGATTTCCCTTCTTCCCAGCAGAAGGACCCTGGCCATCTGCTCCCCGCTTCTGGAAAAGCAATGCTCTATACAGACCATCCCGCCCAGTTCCTGTGCCTTCCGCTCCGGAATCTCAAAAACTCTTCCCTGTGCCGCAGCGGCAATCTGTTCCGTTGTTCCCATTTTCCGTATCCTTCCCTCCCGCAGAAGGATAACTTCCTGACAGAGGTTTTTCACATCCTCCACAAGATGCGTGGAGAGAAGCACCGCCGTCTGCCCCTGTACCTGGCTGATGATGCGGCTGAAATTTCCCCTCTCCTCCGGGTCTAGCCCGGCAGTGGGTTCATCCAGCAGCAGGATATCCGGGCGGCCCAGGAGTGCCTGCGCGATCCCTATCCTGCGCACCATTCCGCCGGACAGCTTCCGGCATCTTTCTTCTCCGCGTTCCTGCAGATGCACCAGTCCCAAAACCCGGCTGATTTCCCTTTTCTGTTCCCCGGAGGGAATTCTCTTCAGGCACGCAAAATATTCCAGCTGCTCCCGGACCCGCAGTTCCGGGAAACAGCCAAAATTCTGGGGGAGATATCCTATGCGGCCGGAAGAGCACGCTACCCTGCCTCCCGTGGGACGGATTACGCCGGCCACCATGCGAAGCAGGGTAGTTTTCCCTGACCCGTTGGGCCCCAGAAGCCCGTAGGTCTTTTTTTTCAGACAGACTGAAATGCCGTCTGCCGCTTTTCTTTTTCCATATTTTTTGCTGAGGTTCTGAAGTTCGATCATAAGCCGCCCTCCTTCAGTTTCCGTTCTGCTCTGAACCGAGCATACCATATTTTCCCGAAAAAATGGCGGTTTTGGCGCGAAAAGCAGGATTCTGTCCCTCTACAGGGGCAGCATCACCGCTGCCTCATAGATTTTTCCTTCTTCCCGTATCTCCAGATTTCCCTGATTTTTTTCCACAGACAGGCGCACACTCTCCAGCCCAATCCCGTGCAGGCTCGCATCTCTCCCGTCCCCGGAACCCGCCCGGCCTTGACGGAACCGGTTCCGAACCACCAGGAGAAACAGGTCGTTTCTTTTTCTCAGCTTCACCTCCACGGAGGGTTCCTCCCTGTCGCAGTGCTCCAGGGCATTATCCAGAAGATTGGAACAGATGGCACAGAGATCGCTGTCCTGCACCGGCAGTTCTCCCAGCCGGTCCGCCTCCACCCGCATCCGGATGCCACGCTCCTGTGCCTCCTGTTCTTTACAGTTCAGGATCAGATCCAGGATCTGATTCCCGGTCCGGACCTTTGAGCCGGCCGTTTCCCCGGATCCTCCCAGCTCATCCAGATACCGCAGGCACTCTTCCCGCCGGTTTTCTTCCACATAGCTTCTGATGATCCGGAGATGGGCGCGAAAATCATGGAAAAGTCTGGCGTTTCTCCGGTACATACGCAGAACATTTCTGTAGTTTTCCTCCAGCATGCTCCGGCGCATTTCCAGGATCTGCATTTTGTGGCGGTTTTGCTGCCGGACCGCGCTGGCCGCAAACAGCAGGAACAGAACGGCCAGAAAGATCAGAAGAAACCTCCAGGCCACTTCCGCCTCCGGGCTCATATCCGCCGGAAAATTTTCCTGTGCAAGAAGAATCCCCACAGTTCCGGCGCAGTCAAAGGCCAGCAGCCAGCCCGCGCCTATGCGTATCCCCCGACGCAGGTAAAGTCTCCGGAACACAGCGCAAAAGGCCGGGCACAGCAGGGCTGCCGCCGGATAATAAATGAGCCCCCACCGGATATGCATCTGCCTCCCCGCCGGAAACAAAACAAGTAAATGATCCAGCAGCTGGAAGCAGAGCAGATAAAATAGAATATGCCCTGCCAGAAGAAGCCCTGCCTCCTGGTATCTCTGGCGGGCCAGCAAAAAAGCCGCAGCAGCTCCAAAGCAAAATACCATCAGGGACAGAGGCCTGCCCGCCGCTGTTTCCGCCGCGGCCAAAACAGACACAAAAACCGCGCCGGTGACAGCGGTTCCGCTTCCGGCACGGTCATTTTCCGCAGGTGCGTACAGAAGATCCAGGTATTGAAAGCAAAAAGAAAACTTCACAAACCAGTACACCAGGCTGAGCCCGTCCTCTATATACTGTGCAGTCATATTCGATTCCTCCAGTATTTCCCGATTTCCGTCTTCACCTGCGCCATATGGGAACGGCTGACGGAAACAGTTTCTCCATTCACCAGCAGAAGCCGGCGGCCCTCATATTTTTTTATGGAACGGATGCTTACGATGCAGCCTCTGTCCGCATAGAGGAACTCCCCCTCCGGCAGTTTTTCATATATCTCCTGGAGAGTCATCCGGGCGGTGCTGCTGCCCTCCTGCATAAAAAACACCGCGTACTTTCCCTCCTTACGGATACAGCAGATATCCCGGCAGCACAGTTTTTCATAGCGCGAGCTCGTTTCAATGGTCAGATACGCCTCTCTTTCCTCCTGCATATCCCGGTAAAGGCCGTCCAGGACCCGCGGAAGTTTTTCCCGCATCTGCTCCTTCAGGATGTACTGACAGGCCTGCACCTCGTATCCCTCCAGGGCAAATTCCGGGTGAACGGTCAGAAACACAATATACGCCCCCTTCTGCGCTTCCCGTATCCGCGCCGCCAGCGTCAGTCCGTCCATCCCTTCCATTTCAATATCCAGCAGGTAAACATCGAAGGTCTTCTGCTCCTGCAGATCATACAGGAGCAGCCCTCCGCCCGGGTAGTACTCCGCGGACAGCTCCGCATGCTCCGGACGGCAGAATCTCTCCAGAACGCTTCTGATTTCCTCCCGTGTCTGTTCTTCGTCATCCACCACCGCAATCCGCATGCTTTCTTCCTCCGCCCCTTTACTTCAGATGCCAGATATCCCGGTTATACTCTTCGATGGTCCGGTCCGAGGAGAAGAATCCGGCCCTGGCAATATTGACCAGCGCCTTTTCATTCCAGGCATCGCGATCCTCATAGTCTCTGTACATCCGGTCTCTCACCTGTATATATTCTTTCAGATCCAGCAGGGTCATAAACCAGTCCTTGTTGATCAGTTCATGGTGCAGCCGGTCCAGACAGATGGGATCGCCCAGGCGCATGACTTCTTCGCTGACAATGAAATCCACCAGCTCCCGGATCTGGGGATCATTCTCATAGTAGCTGCGGGAGCGGTAGCCCTTCTCCTCATAGAGTTTAATTACTTCCGCGGGCTTCTTTCCGAAAATATAGATATTATCATCGCCCACCAGCTCATGGATCTCCACATTGGCTCCATCCTCTGTGCCCAGGGTCACGGCTCCATTCAGCATAAACTTCATATTTCCGGTGCCGGAGGCTTCCTTGGAGGCCAGGGAAATCTGCTCGGAGATATCCGCGGCGGGAATCAGCTTGGATGCCTTGGTTACATTATAATTTTCCACCATGGCCACACGGAACCAGGGGCTTACCTCCGGATCCCTCTCCAGCAGCTGCTGCAGGCAGAGAATCAGGTGGATAATATCCTTGGCGATGGTGTAGGCCGGAGCCGCCTTGGCGCCGAACAGGACCGTAATGGGGCGCTCAGGTCTCTTTCCGCTCTTGATCTCCAGATACTTGTAAATTACATACAGGGCATTCATCTGCTGGCGCTTGTACTCGTGAAGGCGCTTGATCTGGATGTCAAAAACAGAATCCGGATCCACCGACAGATTCTGGGTCTCGTACAGATAGCGGCACAGCTTCTTCTTATTGTGCTTTTTAATCCTTTCCAGTTTGTCCAGGATTTCCTTATTCTTTCTGTATTTCATCAGCTCTTCCAGACGGCCGGAATCCTTCCATACCTCCCGGCCGGCCAGCTCCTCCACCAGGGCGGCCAGCTCCGGATTGCAGTGCTTCAGCCAGCGGCGGAAGGTGATGCCGTTCGTCTTATTGTTGAATTTCTCCGGATAAATATCACAGAAGGGCTTCAGCTCCGACCGCTTCAGGATTTCTGTGTGAAGGGCCGCCACGCCGTTGACAGAAAAGCCGTAGTGAATATCCATATGGGCCATGTGTACCTTCTGGTCCTTATCGATGATATGCACCGCTTCATCGGCGTATCTGGCCTTTACCCGCGCGTCCAGCTCCCGGATAATGGGCATCAGCTGGGGCGCCACCTGCTCCAGATAGGAAACAGGCCATTTTTCCAGGGCCTCGGCCAGAATCGTGTGGTTCGTATAAGCACAGGTCTTCTCCACCACCTCTATGGCTTCGTCCATCATAAAGCCTCTCTCCTGCAGCAGGCGGATCAGCTCCGGGATTACCATGGAGGGGTGCGTATCGTTGATCTGGACGACCACATGCTCATTGAGGCGGTGCAGATCCACCCCCTTATCCTCGCATTCCTTCAGGATCAGCTGCGCCGCGTTGCTGACCATAAAATACTGCTGATAGATCCGCAGAAGCTGTCCCTGCACGTCACTGTCATCCGGGTAGAGGAAAAGGGTCAGATTTTTCTGGATGTTTTCCTTCTGAAAATTAATATTCTCGTTGCCCACCATGGTCTCGTCCACTGTATCCAGGTCAAACAGGTGCAGACGGTTGCAGCCGTTTTCATAGCCGGGGACTATAATATCGTACAGCACGGAGCGCAGCGTAAAGTGCTTAAAGGGAACCCGGAAGGATACCGGCTGCCGCTCCAGCCAGCTGTTCTCAGAAATCCACGGATTCTTCACTTCCTTCTGCTTATTGTGGAAAAATTCCTGGCGGAAAAGGCCAAAATGGTAGTTCAGCCCCACGCCGTCCCCTGGCAGACCCAGGGTGGCGATGGAATCCAGAAAACAGGCCGCCAGTCTTCCCAGGCCGCCGTTGCCCAGGGAGGGCTCCAGCTCCATCTCTTCAATCTCTGACAGGCTGATCTTATGCTTTTCCAGAATTTCATTGATCGAATCATAAATCCCCAGATTGATCAGATTATTTGACAGCAGCTTTCCGATCAGGAATTCCGCGGAAATATAATACAGCTTCTTCTTTCCCTCAATCTGCGGACGTCCCTTCAGTTCCTCCCGGGTCAGGCGCATCAGCGCGTCAAAGATTTCCATTTTTGTGCAGTTATCGATGCCCCGGCCAAATTTTTCTTTCAATAACTGTTCCAGTCTCTCTTCCATACTCTTATACACCTTTCTTTATACTTTGATATGCAGAAGTCGATTCGCGGACGATCAGCTCGCCCTCAAAAATAATCTGCTCCGAATTCTTTCTCTTTTCAATCCGCCGGAACAGCTGGCTCACGGTGGCGCGGCCTATCTCTCCCACCGGCTGGGCCAGGGTGGTCAGGCTTGGAATATAATATTTTCCGGCCTCCAGCCCGTCAAAACCGGCCACAGAGCAGTCCCGCGGCACCCGGATCCCCGCCTCGTGGAGCGCGCGGCAGGCTCCCAGAGCCAGCGTGTCAGAGGTGGCGTAAATCGCCGTAAACTCTGTATTCCTCTGCAGAAGCTTTTTGGTCATGCGGTAGCCGGAGGCAAAATCGTACTTATCCCTGCCGGACTCCATAAAGACCTCCAGCTGCGGATCCTGGGAGAGCTGATAGGCCTCCAGAGCTCTCCTGTACCCGTCAAACCGGAGACGGCCGATGCTCTCGTCATCCGGGGCCGCCGTCAGAATCGCGATCCGCCTGTGCCCCAGGCTGCAGAGATATTCCACCATCCGGAAGCTCTCCTTTTCATTGTCCACAGAGACTCTTCCTCCCCCGGAAAAACCATTTCTGCATTCGCTGGTGCTTAACACGTAAGGTACCGTCAGCCGCTCCAGGCTCTCCTTTGGATGATCAAATTTTCCGCCCAGGAAAATAATTCCCCGGAGCTTCTTCTCCCTGACCAGCTCCAGGGCCAGCTCTACTTCATCCTCCGACTCCTCCACCCTCTGCAGGATACAGGAATATCTCCTTTCCCGGATCTCCTTTTCCATAACGTCAATGATTTTCTGAAAAAAGGTATTGTCCATTCCCTTGACCAGCAGAGCCACGGCTCTGGCCTCCAGTCTCTTCAGGTTTCTGGCATTGTTGTTGGGTACATAGCCCGATTCCGCGATTACCTGGAGAATGTGCTCCCTCGTCTTGCGGCTGATGTCGCTGTGGCCGTTCATGGCTCTGGATACAGTACTGACGCTGACGCCGCATACTCGGGCTATATCTTTAATCGTAACAATCTGCAAGCTCTTCTGTGCCTCCTTACCTACAGCCTTCCATACAGCTTCGTTATGGCCCGGATCTTCTCCGCCAGCTGCCTGGAACACTCCTCCGGCAGCAGCCTCCACTTCCAGTTGGTACCGATGGTGGAAGGATAATTAAAGCGGGCCTCTGCCCCCAGTCCCAGATAATCCTGCATGGGCACCACAGCCAGATCCGCCACGCTGGCCTGGGCCATGCGGATAAAATCCCAGGGGATCTCCTCCGGCGTACTTCTTCCGTTATTCATATACCGGACGGAAAAATCCCGGTCCTCCGGCGGCAGCTCCCGGTACCAGCCCGCCAGCGTATTGTTGTCATGGGTTCCCGTATACACCACGCAGTTATGGCTGTAATTGTGGGGCAGATAATCGCTCTCTTCCCTGGAATCGAAGGCGAACTCCAGGACCTTCATGCCGGGATACCGGCTCTCCCTCAGCATCTCCCGCACATTGTCAGTCAGATAGCCCAGATCCTCGGCGATAATCGCCAGCTCTCCCAGCTTCTCCTGAACCGTCCGGAAAAATTCGATGCCGGGGCCCGGCTCCCAGTGTCCCTTCTCCGCCGTCTTATCTCCGTAGGGAATGGAGTAATAGGATTCAAACCCCCGGAAATGATCGATCCGGACCACATCGTACAGACGGAAGCAGTACGCGATCCGCCGGATCCACCAGGCATATCCCGTCTCCCTGTGATACTCCCAGCGGTAGAGAGGATTCCCCCAGAGCTGTCCGGTGGCCGCGAAGGCATCCGGCGGGCAGCCGGCCACCGCCAGAGGCACGCTCTCCTCATCAAACTGGAACAGCTCCGGGTTTGCCCAGGCATCCGCGCTGTCCAGCGCCACATAAATGGGAATATCTCCGATTATGCGTATTCCCCGTTCATTGGCATACTTCTTTAATTGTTTCCACTGCCGGTCAAAGCAGTACTGCAAAAAGCGGTAAAAACGGATCTCCTCTGCCAGGGTTTCCCGCATTGCCGCCAGTGTCTCCGGATCTCTGGTCTTCAGCTCCTCCGGCCATTCCTGCCAGGATCTCTGCCCCTGTGTCTCCTTCAGAGCCATGTACAGGCAGTAATCCTCCAGCCAGAAGACATTCTCCTCGCCAAACTTCCGAAACTCTTCCGTCTCCCGGAATCTGGAAAAGGCTTTTCGCAGCACCGGAAAACGCGTCTCGTAAATCCGCCCGTAGTCCACGTACCGGGGGTCCTGGCCGCAGTCAGCCTCCCGGCATTCCTCCTCTGTGAGCAGCCCCTCCTCTTTCAGCGTGTCCAGATCAATGTAATACGGATTACCCGCAAAAGTAGAAAAGGACTGATAGGGAGAATCTCCGTAGCTGGTGGGGCCAAGGGGCAGTATCTGCCAGTTCTTCTGGCCGGCCGCCTTAAGCCAGTCCACAAATTCATAGGCTTTTTTTGAAAATCCTCCAATCCCGTATCCCTCCGGCAGCGCCGAAACGGGAAGTAATACGCCGCTTTCCCGCATTTCATTCCTCCTGTGCAAATCTCTTTTCGGAAACGTTATCGGTAACGTTTCCGATCATCTCTACAGTAGCACATCCTGCTCTGTTTTTCAACGGAAAAAGACGCTCTGTCCCGATTTTTTCCCCCGAAAAAGTTCACAGCGCAGAAAACCTGACCCTTCGGCAGCTATTCTGCCTCCTGGTCAGGTTTTCTTTTTCGCTTTATTTTAGAAAAGTACTTCCGATATCCTTACATTTCCGGAAAACGGATCTCAATCCTGGTACCCGCCCCCGGCGTACTGTCCACGGAAATCTTCGCGTTGTGAAGCAGCGCGGCATGTTTGACGATGGAAAGGCCCAGGCCTGTTCCGCCGGTCTCCTTGGAGTGGCTCTTGTCTACCCGATAGAACCGCTCAAAGATCCGCTCCGTCTCCTCCGGCTCAATGCCGATGCCCGTATCGGCAACCGCCAGTACGGGAGCTCCGTTTTCCTTCCTCAGCCGCAGATCCACGCTTCCATTTTTCTTATTGTATTTGATGGCATTGTCACAGAGGTTGTACACCATCTCGTACAGCACCTGGCGGACGCCGTCTATCGGACACTTTTCGCCCTTATAGCTGAAGGTGATTCCCCTGTCTTTGGCGCTCATGTCCAGATGCTTCTTCACTTCCTCACAGATCTCATTCAGATCCGTCTCCTCTCTGGGCATGGTTCCCTCGGCCTCATCCAGCCGCGAAAGCCGGATGATATCCTCCACCAGATTGGTGAGCCGGCTGGCCTCCGCATGGATTCTTCCCGCAAAATTGGGGATGTCCTCCTGGCGCACCATGCCGTGCTCGATGATCTCCGCATATCCGGAGATGGACATCAGAGGCGTCTTCAGCTCATGGGATACATTGGCGGAAAATTCCCGGCGCATTTTTTCCGCCTCCTGCTTCTCGGTCACATCCAGCACCAGGATCACGGCGCCGGAAATTTCTTCAGACACCCGCACCGGATTGGCCAGCAGCTGATAATACCGTTCTCCCAGCTGCAGAATTTTTTCGCTCTCCTGGCCGGAGAGGGCCTCCTCCAGCGCCTCCTTGAGCACCTCATTTCTGTTTACCGTAATGATATCGTGATTGACGCATTCTTCCTGGGTCACGCCAAAAAGCCTCTGGGCAGAACGGTTGATGGCCAGAACCGCCGTGCGGTTGGTGACAATCAGGCCGTCCTTCATATTTTCCGTGATGGCCATATACTCTTCCTGATTCTGCTGCAGCTGCACCATCTGATCGGCAATCTGTTTCTTCTGCCGGTTGATCCGTCCCAGCAGCGGGCTGATCTCCTCGTAGGCCTTCCCGTTTTCCATAGGATGTTCCAGATCCAGTTCATTAATGGGCTTCATGATCCGGTTGGTCATGGCCTTTGCGTAGATCAGGGACGCGATCACCAGTATGACGATCAGCGCGATGGCAATGCCCAGTCCTGACAGCACCGTTCCCCACACATTGTCAGCAGTGTTGGCCACCCGGATCACCATGCCGTTGTCCAGCCGCAGGGCATAATAATACGTCTGCTCGGAGAAGGTGGCCGAAGAACGGCTGTCAGATCCCTCTCCGGTATCCAGGGCTTCCTGGAACTCTTTCCTTTCCGCATGATTCTCCATCTGATCGGCGGCTTCCTCCGACTCAAACAGAACGGTCCCATCCGTATCGATCAGCGTAATCCGGCTGTCGGAGAATCCGGCAATCTCCGGGGTGAGAAACTCTGTCCCGGACTCG
Organism: Candidatus Scatomonas pullistercoris; assembly: GCA_018713515.1. GTDB lineage: Bacteria > Bacillota > Clostridia > Lachnospirales > Lachnospiraceae > Scatomonas > Scatomonas pullistercoris. Next base: position 212,163 of record DVOO01000011.1, on the reverse strand, counting down.
TCGATGGAAGCTTTCAGATATTCGCATTCATCCTCCACAGCGGTCTGCATCGCGTTATAGGTTCTGTTGTACATGACCAGGCTCATGGCCAGAAATGTCAGGACAATGGAAATGATCACCAGTACCGCTGTATTTCTGAAAATCCGTTTTCTCATGGGGCATTATCCTCCTATCCGGTATCCAACGCCGCGCACGGTCTCTATGAGTTCCCCGCAGGCCCCCAGCTTCTGGCGCAGTGTCCGGATATGTACGTCCACCGTTCTGGTTTCCCCGTCAAAATCATAGCCCCACACATGGCCCAGCAGTCTGTCTCTGGAGAGCACAATGCCCTGGTTCTCCATCAGATACCTCAAAAGTTCAAATTCTTTTAATGTTAGCGTAACCTTCCGTCCGGCGGCCAGCACCTGGTGCTGCTGCACCAGTACCTGCAGCTCACCGATCTGCAGAGTCTCGTTGTCCTTCTCTTCTCTGCCTGTTCTCCGCAGCACGGCCCTTACGCGGGCAATAAACTCCATCATTCCGAAAGGCTTGGTGATATAATCATCCGCGCCGCAGTCAAGCCCCTGCACCTTGTCATACTCCGCACCCTTGGCAGTCACCATGATTACGGGGATATCCTTCGTCACTTCTGAGCTTTTCAGCCGTTTCAGAATAGACAGTCCATCCTCCTCCGGCAGCATAATATCCAGGAGAATCAGAGAGGCCGGATGGTCTGCCAGCTCTTTAAACAGCTGGCTGCCCGTCTCCACGCCCTTGGCAGGCAGTCCGCTGGAGCCCAGCGTATATACGATCAGCTCCCTGATATTCCTCTCATCCTCTACACAATAAATCATATTACTGCTCTCCTCTGTGATGGCCTGTGATGGAAAACTCCACCCATTCCGCGATATTTGTCGCGTGATCCGCGATCCGTTCAAAATATTTGGCTATCATCAGAATATCCATGGTCTGCTCGATGGACGCCACGCCTTTTCCGATGCCGTGGGCCAGTTCGTCCCGGATCAGGTCAAATAGGCGGTCCACCGCATCGTCATCTGAAATTACTTTCTGGGCAATATCCAGATCCTGCTTCACGTATGCGTCAATGCTCTCCGTCACCATCTGCGTGGCGGCCTTTGCCATCTCCCCGATCTGCACGGTCTGGGCCGCCGCTTTCAGTCTTCCCGCTGTGCGGACGATCTCCGCGATATCGGCGGCCTGGTCGCCGATCCGCTCCATATCGGTAATCATTTTCAGGGCAGCGGAAACCTTTCTCAGATCCGTGGCCACCGGCTGCTGCTGCAGCAGGAGTTTCAGGCACAGGGTCTCAATATCCCTTTCCTTTAAATCGATGGCGGCATCCTGCCCGATAATTTTAGCGGCTGCATCCATATCTCCGCTCATGAGCGCCTGATAGCTCTCTCCGATCATATGCTCGCAGAGAGCGCCCATCTCGATGAGCTCTGTATGCAGCTCCTCCATCTGCTTGTCGAATCGATTTCTCATATCAGCCAAACCTCCCTGTGATATAGTCCTCTGTTCTCTTGTCCTTGGGCATGGAGAACAGCTGCTCTGTTTTATTCTGCTCAATCACCTCACCCAGCAGGAAAAATACCGTATTATCCGAAACACGGGCTGCCTGCTGCATATTGTGGGTAACCATGACTATAGTATAATCTTTTTTTAATTCCTGTACAAGATCCTCGATCTTGGAGGTGGAAATAGGGTCCAGGGCGGAGGTAGATTCATCCATCAGAAGAACCTCCGGCTGCACGGCCAGCGCCCTGGCGATGCACAGTCTCTGCTGCTGGCCGCCCGACATTCCAAGGGCGCTACTTTTCAGTCTGTCCTTTACCTCATCCCAGATAGCAGCCTGGCGCAGGGAGCGCTCCACAATCTCGTCCAGCTTTACCTTGGAGTGTATTCCATGGGTTTTGGGGCCGTAGGCCACATTATCGTAAATGCTCATGGGGAAGGGGTTCGCCTTCTGGAACACCATGCCCACCCGTTTTCTCAGCATGTTGACATCCGTATTCTTTGCGTAGATATCCATGTCATCCAGCAGGATCTCGCCGGTAATTTTGCACCCTTCCACCAGATCATTCATGCGGTTCAGCGATTTCAGCAGCGTGGATTTTCCGCAGCCGGAAGGACCGATGAACGCGGTGATTTCTTTTTCCGGTATATTGATATTCACATTTTTTAAAGCATGGAAATCACTATAATAGAGATCCATGTTTGTAATTGTCATCTTATCCATCTTATTATCCTTTCGTTATCTTCTTCGCGAAAAAGCTGGAAATTGCATTGATCAGGAGCACCATAATCAGCAGGATTACTGCTGTAGCAAACGCCTTGTCCATATAAAGGCCTTCGTTGGAGAGTACGTACATATGAACAGCCAGAGTCCGTCCGGAAGACATGGGCGTCGCATACTGGGCAACGGATCCGGCCGTATACAGCAGCGCCGCTGTCTCTCCCACAATACGGCCTGTGGCCAGAATGATTCCGGAAAGGATTCCCGGCATGGCTGCCGGAAGTACGATCTTAAAGATTGTCCGGAGTTTGCCTGCGCCCAGGCCGAAGCTGGCCTCCCGGTAGGATACGGGCACAGATTTCAAGGCCTCCTCCGAGGTACGCATGATCAGCGGCAACACCATGATCGCAAGGGTAAAGGCGCCGGAGAGCATGGAATAGCCCAGTCCCAGGGCAATGGTAAAGAACAGCATGCCGAACAGTCCATATACAATAGAAGGAATTCCGGACAGAGTTTCCGCGGTGATCCGGATGATTCCCACGATTTTTCCTGTGTTATTCGTGTATTCCACAAGGAAGATGGCTGCGCAGATACCGATCGGTACAGCGATCACCAGAGCGATCACCGTCATTTCCAGAGTATTGACGATAGCCGGGATCACGGAAGCGTTTTCTGTGCTATACTCCAGAGAAAACAGATCCGGAGTGATGCTTCCCACGCCCCGGGCCAGAACAAAGACTACCAGAAATACCAGGACAGCCACGGAAAGCACGGCCGCCGCCCAGGTCAGCACTGTCATCACCAGGGAAAAGGCGCTTTTTTTATAAGGGATGGCAGTCACTGCCTGCTCTCCCTGATTGGGTATCGTTTGAGTATTCTGATTATTCATGAGCGGCCCTCCTGTTCAGCAGTGACAGACAAAGGTTTATGATCAGGATAAATACAAAAAGTACTACACCGGTGGCGATCAGCGACTCTCTGTGAAGTCCGGAAGCGTACCCCATCTCCAATACGATGTTGGAGGTCATCGTGCGGACACCGGCCAAAAGACTGCTGGGCATAGCCGGCTGATTTCCGGCGATCATAATCACAGCCATGGTTTCGCCGATGGCGCGGCCGATTCCCAGAACGGTTCCAGCCATGATTCCGGATTTGGCCGCGGGAACAATGGTAAAGAACACACTCTTGGAATGAGAGGCTCCCAGAGCCAGAGCGCCCTCATAATAGCTGCGGGGAACGCTTTTCAGCGCCGGTTCAATAACGCCTACCACAGTAGGAAGAATCATAATGGCCAGCATCAGAGAAGCTGTCAGCATGGTCTTGCCGCTGGCGATATGGAAAACATCCTGGATCAGAGGAACGAGGACTACCAGGCCAAAGAAACCATACACAACGGAGGGAACACCGGCCATCAGGTTAATTCCTGCCTTCAGTGGTCCATACAGTTTCTTGGGGCAGTAATAAGCCATAAACACAGAAGTAAGTATAGCAATCGGAACACCTATGATGATTGCCCCGGCGGTTACGTAAATGCTGCCCAGGATAAAAGGCAGAATCCCGTAGAGATCATTGCTGGGCCGCCAGGTCTCTCCCAGCAGAAAGTCCAGAAATCCGATCTCTTTCATAGCCGGGATGCCATTAGCAAACAGGAAAATGCAGATCAGCGCTACGGCCAGCACGGACACACAAGCTGCCACCAGGAATACGATCCGCATGGCGCTTTCCTTAAAACTTGATTTTGCTTTCATACAATTTCTCCTCAGCTTTGTTAAGTGAATGTAAAGTACCTGTTTCGTAAAACAGGGGACAGGCTGAGCCCTGTCCCCTGTGGGGTGACTGCCATATGATCACCAGTCACGGATGTACCTTTTGATTCACAGTTCCTTTATAAATATGTCAGATCAGATTTCAGACCAGTCGGTAACTTCTCCGGTGTAGATCTGCATAACCTGCTCGCTGGTCAGTTCATCGACCGGGCTGTCCGGGCTTACGATCACGGCGATACCATCGGTGGCGATTACAGTTGCCTCTACGCCCTGGCTCAGCTCATCATCATTAACCGCACGGGAAGCCATGCCGATATCGCAGACACCATCGATAGCGTTGGTAATGCCAGTGGTGGAGTCAGACTGCTGTACCTGTACGTCTACATCCCCATTAATAGCTTCATAAGCCTCTGCCAGCTTCTCCATAACCGGCGTTACAGAAGAAGAACCTGCTACGGTTACAGTGCCGGAACCGGCGGCTCCTGCAAATGCCTCTGCGGCGTCATCGCCGATGTAGCCTTCTTCGTTGATCACTGCCTGTCCCTCAGCGCTCATGATGTAGTCAATAAAGTTCTGGGCAGCCTCGCTGACGCCCTCGGTCTTGGTGACGATATTGAAGGGACGGCTTACTTTGTAGGAACCGTCTTTTACAGTCTCTACACTGGCCTCGGCTCCATCAATCTTCACAGCCTTTACGGTTTCATCCAGGGATCCCAGAGAGATATAGCCGATCGCCGCGCTGTTGCCTGCAACAGTAGTCATCATAACGGAGGTGCTGTTGGTGATCTCGGCGGTAGGAATGGTCATATCCACTTTCTCACCGGACTCGTCCTTCTGCTCAATGCCGAACAGCTCTACAAAAGCTCCTCTTGTACCGGAACCATCCTCGCGGGACACAACAACAATGGGGCCCTCAGCGCCTGAACCGGTGCTGTCAGATCCGCTGTTGCTGTCAGCAGCCGGCGTAGCGGTTGTTTCCGCACTGCTGCCGCTATCGGATCCGCTGTTGCTGCTGTCACTGCTTCCGCATCCAACCATCATCATGGATGCTGCCATGGCTGCTGTCATCATAATTGCCACTACTTTTTTCTTCATAAATAATTTTCTCCTGTTCTTTGCTTGTTTGTATTTTTTACAATTTGATTTTACATTCATATCTTAGCAATCCTATGTAAAATGCAAAACGTCCGGTTTGTTAAATCCGTGTAAAGTTCTGAAAGCCTTCTGTAAAATCTTCCGGATTCATCGAATATTTTCCCGCCGCGCCCGCAAATATTCACGCAATGAAAAAGGATGACTGAATTCTCAGACACCCTTAATCTTCCCTGTTCATTCGATTTTCATTCTGTTTTTCCGCACATTTTCTGAATTCCCGCCGTCAGAAGCTGCCGGATACGCGGCGCCGCCGCGTCTGCCGCCGCCTGCACCTCCTCGTGGGACAGGGGCTGATCCGTGATTCCGCTGGCCATATTGGTAATGCAGGAAATGCCGCACACCCGGAATCCGCAGTGGTTGGCGGCCATGGCCTCACAGGCTGTGCTCATGCCCACCGCATCCGCCCCCAGTATTCTGCACATCCGGATCTCCGCCGGCGTCTCATAGGCCGGCCCCGTAAGCTGCAGATATACGCCCTCCCGGAGCGGTATACCTTCCTCACGGGCAGCCGCCTGCAACGCCTCCCGCAGATCCCTCCGGTAGATCTCGCTCATATCCGCAAACCGCGGCCCCAGAGAATCCGGATTCGCCCCCAGCAGGGGGGAGGGCACAAAACAGCTGATCTGATCCCGGATCAGCATCAGATCCCCGGGGGCCAGATCCTCACGGATTCCGCCGGCGGCATTGGTCAGCAGAAGGATCTCCGCGCCCATCTTCCGCATCAGGCGGATGGGCAGCACCACATCCTCCATGGAATACCCTTCATAATAATGCACCCGGCCCTGCATAAGCACCACCGGCACCTGTCCCGCATAGCCAAACACAAATCTTCCCTCATGACCCGGAACCGTTGACACGGGAAAAGAAGGGATCTCCCCATACGCGATGGAGGAGACCCTCTCTATTTCCCTCACATAATCCCCAAGACCGGAGCCCAGAACCACCGCCGCCTCAGGGGTGAAGGGCAGACGCTCCCGGATGCTCTCCCAGCACAGTTCCAGACGCTTCTCCGCAGGAATCATGAAAACCTCCTATTCCGGAAAATTCTTCCGCAGATACTTTACGACCACAATGAGCCCGATGATGACGGCAGCGATCTGCACCCAGGAAACCCAGGCATAGATCGTTCCCAGCGTGGCCATCAGCACGGAAGTGACGGTCAGCATCAGCAGGAACATGGCGATGGCCCTCTGATACCGCAGCTCTTCCTCCGGCGTGCGTTTTGACTTCTTATCCCTCTGATCCCTGGATGTAAAGGCTCTCAGCACCGCCTGCCCCTTGCCCAGGAAAAAGACAACAGCCAGGACGCCGCAGATCAGCGCAAAGATCCAGTCGTAAGTTGGACCAAACATATTCACATTACCCCGCGTTCTTCTTTAGTAGATCCGGACTGTCTGATCCAGCCGGAGCTCTCGCTTAATCATAGCAGATTTTTCCGGTTTTGTCCATCAGACTTCTGTCTCTTCTTCCTCCTCCACGGGAACCCGGAATTTTCCTGTTATTTCATCGTAGCAGGCTTCGCAGAGATCAAACCGGTGGATCATGGTATCCTTATTGGAAAAATAGCCCCATTCCACATCTACGGAACAGATGCCCTCCTTCAGTATTCCCTTCTCCACCAGAAGCTTTTTCCCGCAGCAGTTGCAGACTGCCTGCTCCAGCTCTCCCGTATTTTTATTATATTTTCTCATACGCATCCTCCCCAAAGAAATATAGTTTCTCTCCGCATGATCAGTATAATACAGGTAACCCGCCGATTCCAGCGGGAAGTAGCGGCAATGCAGGAAAAAACTTCTATTTCCGGCTCATGAGCACCGCGTTTTCCCTGGGCTCCTCATAATAATCCCGCCGCAGGCCCTCTCTCCGGAAACCCAGCTTCTCATAGAGGGCGATCGCCGCCCGGTTGCTCTCCCGCACTTCCAGATAAATCTTCGTCACACCGGCCTCCCCGGCCCGGCGGATCAATTCCCGGACCAGTCCGGCTCCGATCCCCTGCCGCCTGCGGTTTCCGGCCACAGATACATTGGTGATATCCCCTTCATCGGGAACCATGACGATCCCGCAGTATCCCGCGATGCCCGTCTCGTCCTCGGCCACCAGAAACAGCGTATCCTGGCGGATCAAAAAGCTGAAAAAGCCGTTTTCCGTCCAGGGAACGGAGAAATTCTCTTTTTCAATGGCCATGACCTGATCCAGATCCTCCAGCGTCATCTCTCTTATATTCATACTGCATCCTTCCCTTCCCGGGCTGCCCGCTCCCGCTCGGCCTGGGACATTCTCAGGTATTCCGGCCTGTGCTCTGCCGCCGTCTGCAGCCGGCCCTCCGCAAAATATTTTTCCGCCAGGGCCCCCACTGCTCCGGCCCTCTGCCGGTTCAGATGGGCCGGGGCCATGATCCAGGGAACCGCAAGCAGCTCCTTCAGCCGGTTTTCATAGACGGCCGCTCCGTCTCCCAGAAGAATCACGGATTCTCCCATCTGATTCAGGCGCTCCGCCATTTTTTCCACACCTTCGGCTCTCTGGGGCAGAACCACCTGGAATTCTTCCCCTCGGAAACGGTACAGGCCCGTATAGACCTGGGATCTGCGGGCATCCATCATGGGGCAGATCAGCCTCTCTGTTCCGCAGAAATTGTAGGCCAGGGCGTCCACGGTGGGAACGGAGATCAGCGGCTTGTCCAGCGCCAGTCCCAGCCCCTTGGCCGTAGCGGATCCGATCCGGAGTCCCGTGAAGGAACCGGGGCCGCCGGCCACCGCTATGGCGTCCAGGCTGTTCAGATCCAGCTCCAGCATCCTGCTGATCTCATCGATCATGGGCAGCAGCGTCTGCGAATGTGTCTTTTTGTAATTTACCGTGTATTCTGCCAGCAGCAGACCATCCTCCAGCACTGCCGCCGAGGCCACAAGGCCGGAACTGTCAATGGCCAGTATCTTCATCTTCCCTCTCCATCCCTTCTATTCTGATCTTCCGGTAATCAAATCCCCGGTCCAGCTGCTTCTCAATGGTAATGCGGATCACGCCCTCTGGAAGCAGCTCCCGGATCCGCTCCGCCCATTCAATCAGGCAGACGCCCTGACCGAAAAAGTAATCGTCATATCCGATCTCCTCCATTTCCTCCGGATCTCCGATCCGGTATACGTCGAAATGGTAAAGGGGCAGCCGTCCTCCCTCATACTCCTGGACGATGGTAAAGGTGGGGCTGCTGACCGGGTCCGTGATCCCCAGCCCTTCCGCCATGCCCTTGGTAAACATAGTCTTTCCCACGCCCAGATCGCCGTCCAGCGTGTAGATCTGCCCGGGAAGCGCCCGTTCTCCCAGTTTTTTTCCGAGCGCAAGGGTGTCCGCCTCGCTCCGGCTCTCTATCTCTATCATTCTCTCTCTCCCATCTTTTACGGTGTTCTGACTTATCTTAGCACAGGAGCAGCAGAGCTGGCAACGAAAGAATTGCGCTTTTCCCCTGTTTGTCTTATAATGAAAGCTGCCTGTTCCAGAGGCACTATATTTATGAAAGGAAACTTAAAAAATATGTCCAATCCGAAGATTACCATTACCATGGAAAACGGCGATGTCATGAAGGGGGAGCTGTATCCGGAAATCGCCCCCAATACCGTGCGCAATTTCATTTCTCTGGTGCAGAAGGGCTTTTACAACGGCCTGACCTTCCACCGGGTGATCCCCGGCTTTATGATTCAGGGAGGCTGTCCCGAGGGAACCGGCACCGGCGGCCCCGGCTACTCCATCAAGGGAGAGTTCGCCCAGAACGGCGTAAAAAATGACCTGCGGCACACAGAAGGAGTGCTCTCCATGGCCAGAGCCATGCATCCTGATTCCGCCGGCAGCCAGTTCTTCATTATGCACAAAGCGGCCCCCCACCTGGACGGCGCCTACGCGGCCTTCGGGAAAATTACGGAGGGCCTGGAGGTGGTGGACAGGATTGCCAATGTGCCCACAGATTTCCGGGACTGCCCCAGAATTCCCCAGGTGATCCGTTCCATTACCGTGGACACGCTGGGAGAAGCGTATCCGGAACCTGAAAAGCGCTGACGCACCGCAGCCGGACAGGGAGATCTGAAAAGCCTTTCAGATCTCCCTGTCTCTGTTTTCTTCCCCTGCCGCGGCTTTCGCGGCCTCTTCAGAATATTTTTACCTGGCCGCCGATCTCTGCGTACCAGGGATTCCCCTTCTCCCGGATGCAGGCTCTCCCTCCCGTCGACTCCGTAAGAGCCTTCTTAAGCTCTCCCTCCCCCTGAACGGGAAGAATCACCTCCAGAACCACCCGGTCTGTATACGCGGACTGGAGCAGGGGGATTTTGCGCTGCCCCAGGATATACTGGATCTTTCCCAGATCCCCGTAATCCGTCTCAATTTCCAGAAGACTCCCGCGGCATTTTTCTATGACCGTACAGGCTTTCAGCGCCTCCTGCACAGCCCTGGAGTAGGCCCTCACCAGTCCTCCGGTGCCCAGAAGCGTTCCCCCGAAATACCGTGTTACCACCACAGCCGTATTGTACAGATCCTCTCCCAGAAGGACATCCAGCATGGGCCGCCCGGCCGTGCCGGAGGGTTCACCGTCATCCGCTGCCCGCACCCATTCTCTTCTCTCTCCCGCCACATACGCGAAACAATTGTGGGTGGCGTCCCAGTATTTCTTCCGCATCTCTTCCAGGAAGGCAACCGCCTCCTCCTCGGACCCGGCCGGACGCACCGTACCGATAAAACGCGATTTTTTTTCTATAATCTCGGCCTCTCCGCCTGTATAAACCGTTTTATATTTTTCCAGCATATCTTAACACCGCCTTTTGATTCCTCCATTTCATCATGCCATAAAACGGCTCTGATTGCAACCTTGCCGGCTTCATCCATCTTTTTACTTTTCGCTTTATTTAAAATGGGAACTTTGGTATACTATAAGGTAGGTGCCGGTTTTAAGCGCTTTTCGCTCCGGCATCCGGATTACGAAAAAGACAGACTTAGGAGGAAGCAACATGAATTTAGGCCAGAAAAAGGTTCTGGAGCGGAAGGCGCAGCTGGACTCCTCTTCCGGAAGGCTGAAGAAGAAGGCTGGCGTTTCCGCGCTCCGGGTAATCCTGTACAGCATCCTGGCTGTTTTTACGATTGTGATCTGCCTTGGCATCGGCGCGTACCGGGGCATCATTGCCAGCGCTCCCGATATCTCCGATGTAAATATTATGCCCATGGGATACGCAACCTTCGTATATGATTCGGACGGCAATCAGATGCAGCGTCTGACCTACGCCGGCGGGAACCGTGTTTCCGTGTCCATAGAAGACATTCCCGTGCATATGCAGCACGCAATCGTGGCCATTGAGGATTCTCGTTTTTATGAACATAACGGCGTAGATCCCCAGGGTATGCTCCGGGCTATCGCGGTGGCAGTGAGCTCCGGTTTTCAGCGCACGGAGGGAGCCAGCACCATTACCCAGCAGCTGCTGAAAAACAACGTGTTTACGGACTGGACAGAGGAAAGCACCTTCGAATCCATCAAGCGAAAGATCCAGGAACAGTATCTTGCCGTAAAGCTGGAAAAAGCCCTGACCGAAGAGGGCGCCGACACAAAGGCGGTGATCCTGGAGAACTATCTGAACACAGTGAATTTCGGGTCCGGCGCCTACGGTGTCCAGACCGCCGCCCAGACATATTTCGGAAAAGACTGCAAGGATCTGACTCTGTCGGAATGCGCGGTGCTTGCTGCCATTCCTCAGAACCCCACCAAATGGAATCCTCTGAATCACCCGGAAAATAACGCCATACGGCGGGAGACGGTGCTGGATTACATGCTGGAGCAGGGATATATCACACAGGCCGAGCACGATGAGGCCCTGGCGGACGATGTTTACACCAGAATCCAGCAACATGCGGAGACGGCTGATACGGAGGCGGCTCCCTATTCTTATTTTATTGATGAGCTGATCGGCCAGGTGCGCACTGATCTGATGGAGCAGAAGGGGTATACAGAGGTACAGGCCAACAATGCTATTTACAGCGGAGGGCTCCGCATTTACAGCACCCAGGATCCCCATATCCAGCAGATCATGGAGGAAGAATTCCAAAATGAGGCTAATTATCCTTCCGAGGTGGAGGTGGGGCTGGACTGGGCCCTGACGGTGGACCACGCCAACGGAACGCGGCAGAACTACAGCCGTGAGATGCTGCAGCTCTATTTCCGCGAACAGGGAGATTCCTCTTTCGACCTCCTCTTCAGTTCACAGGAGGAGGCTCAGAGCTATATTGATCAGTATAAGGCGGCCGTAGTCGGCGAGGGGGATACCATCGTGGCGGAGAGAAGCAGCTTCACGCCTCAGCCCCAGGCGGCCATGACTGTCATCGAGCAGTCTACAGGTTATGTCAAGGGAATTGTCGGCGGGCGGGGCGAAAAAACCGCCAGCCTGACGCTGAACAGGGCCACGGACACTTACGAACAGCCCGGATCCACCTTTAAGATCCTGTCCGCCTACGGCCCGGCTCTGGAGACCGGCGCGGTCACCCTGGCCACCCACATTGAGGACGAACCCTATAATTACGCAGACGGAACGCCTCTCCACAATTCAGATAACACGTACCGCGGGGATGTGACTGTCCGTACAGCCATCATCAATTCCATTAATATTCCGGCCGTAAAGGTCCTGACGGAGATCACTCCTTCTGCCGGCTTTCGCTATCTGCTGCGCCTGGGCTTCACAACGCTGGAAGAGGGCCAGGACGAAATCCAGCCTCTGGCTCTGGGCGGCATCACCAACGGCGTCAGCAATCTGGAGCTGACCGCCGCCTACGCGGCCATTGCCAATGGCGGAATCTACGTGGAACCGGTTTTCTATACAAAGGTTACCGATCAGGAAGGAAATGTTCTTCTGGAAAATACCCCGGTGGAGACCCGGGTGTTTAAGGAAAGTACCGCCTACCTGCTGACCAGCGCTATGGAGGACGTTGTATCGGAGGGAACCGGTACGCCTTTCCAGCTGGACAATATGACCCTGGCGGGCAAGACAGGTACCACCACCTCCTATATGGATCTGGTGTTTGCCGGTTTCACGCCTTATTATACGGCGGCCGTCTGGGCAGGATACGATGTAAACGCGGAGCTTCCAGCGGAGGCCCGCGGCTATCACCAGACCCTGTGGCGGAATGTTATGAACCGGATCCATGAGGGACTGGAAGATAAGGAATTTGAACAGCCTTCCACGGTGGAAAGAGTCACCATCTGCGCGGACTCCGGGCTTCTGGCCGGCACCGGCTGTACGCGGACAGCGGAATATTTTGACAGTTCCAATGTACCTACCGTCCGCTGTACGCAGCATGTGCCGGTTCCAACGCCGACTCCCACGCCCACACCTACCTCCCGTCCAACGGCGACGCCCACGCCCGCCCAGACGCCGGAGGCAACGCCCACGCCTACCCAGGAACCCACGCAGACACCGGAGGCAACGCCCACGCAGACGCCGGAGCCTTCGGAAGATCCCGGCAGCACGCCGGAGCCTCCGGAGGAATCGACCCGGAGCGAAGGAGGTTAAACAGAAAGCAGGGAGGGCTGCTCATCCAAGCGCCCTCCGAATTCTAAAAACGGGAGTCCCGCATCAGCAAGATGCACGGGCTCCCGTTTCTATTGCATTTTTTATAACTGAACGGCCAGAGACTTTCCCTCTAGTCCAAAACCATCCGGGCCGCCCCGTAGATACCGGCCTCATTTCCCAGCTCGGCCAGCACAATGGGCGTATCTTTGCAGGAAGAAAAGGCATGCTTTCTATAATGTTTTTCTACCGCCTGCACCAGAACTTCTCCGGCTTTGGAAACGCCGCCGCCCAGGACGAAAATTTCCGGATCGGTGACGCAGGCAAAAACCGCCATGGTTCTTCCCAGATAGCCGGCAAACTCCTCCACAATCGCAGCTGCAGCACCGTCTCCCACCTTATAGGCATCGAAGACCGCCTTCGCGGAAAGCTTTGTTTTCCGCAGACTGCTTTCTGCTTCCGATGAGGCCAGATACCTTTCCGCCAGCCGGACCAGACCAGTGGCGGACGCCATCTGTTCCAGGCATCCGTGATTACCGCAGTTGCAGACCTCCGGCTCCTCCGGGTTCACACACGCGTGTCCCACCTCACCCCCGGCTCCGTGGGCTCCCGCCACAATCCTTCCGTCTACAATGACGCCGCCGCCCACGCCGGTTCCCAGCGTAAGAAGAATCAGATTGGAGGCTCCCTTTCCGCCTCCCATCCACATCTCTCCCAGGGCTGCCACGTTGGCATCGTTGCCCACACAGACCCTGCAGCCAAGAGCTTCCTGCAGCTCGCCCGCCACATTCTTGTAGCCCCAGTGCAGATTCACGGCTGTGGCCACTTCACCCCGGGTATTGACCGGCCCGGGCACTCCGATGCCGAGCCCCAGAATGCGGGCTGCATCCAGTCCTCTCTCCCGGATCTTATCCTTCACCGTCCGGGCCACATCCGGAAGGATGGCAGCTCCGCCGTTCTCCGTTCTGGTAGGGATCTCCCACATCTCCAGCAGCTTTCCCTCTGTGGTAAAGAGCCCGCATTTCACCGTGGTGCCGCCCACATCAATTCCAAATACTACTTTTTCTTTCATCTCTTATTCTCCCCGCTTCCTGGCAAGATTTTCCTGCACACGCTTGTACAGCTCCTGTGCCGCGTTGTATCCCATCTTCTTCTGGCGGTGGTTGACGGCGGCCGTCTCCACAATGATGGCCAGATTCCGGCCCGGCCGGATGGGGAGGGAATGGCAGACCACCTTGTTGCCCAGAAACTCCGTATATTCCTCCTCCAGGCCCAGACGGTCATACTCTTTGTCCCGGTCCCACTCTTCCAGCTTGATCACCAGATCAATGGAATGGGTATTTTCCACACATTCAACACCGTACAGCATTTTCACATCGATGATCCCGATTCCGCGCAGCTCTATAAAGTGCCGGGTAATGTCAGGGGCCGTTCCCACCAGCGTCACATCGCTGACTTTGCTGATCTCCACCACATCATCGCTGATGAGACGGTGGCCTCGCTTGATCAGCTCCAGCGCCGCCTCGCTCTTTCCGATTCCGCTCTCGCCCATGATCAGAACGCCCTCGCCGAACACATCCACCAGCACGCCGTGGATGGATATGGTGGGAGCAAGCTCCACACCCATCCACCGGATAATCTCCGCCGTAAAAGCAGAGGTGCTCTTATCGGTGCACAGGGTGGGCACCCCGTATTTCCGGGCCAGCTCCAGCAGCTCGGGGCCCGGTTTCGTCAGCGTTGTAAAAATCACGCAGGGAATCTCTTTGGAAATAAAGGCTTCGTAGGCCGCCTTCCTCTCCTCCAGCTCCAGATGCTGCAGATACGTGAACTCCACGTACCCGATGATCTGTACCCGCTCATTGGCAAAATGCTCAAAATATCCCGTCAGCTGCAGGGCGGGACGGTTAATTTCCGGAATCGTGATCCTGCACTCGTCCGTATCAATCTCCGGCGTCATATTGCGCAGATCCAGCGCTTCCACAAGTTTTGATAATGTAATGTATTTCATCAGGCTCTCCTTTTTGCCGCGGCGCGCGCAGGCCGCTGTTTGCATTTATCATACCATATCCGAATCCCCGCTTCAACCGGAGACCCCTGTCTCTTTATGGAAAAACGCATACACGGAGCGGGCCGCTTTCTCATTCATGGCGGGCAGGGCCCGCAGTTCCTCCACCGAAGCCTCCCGGATCTCGTCCAGACTCTGGTAATGGCGCATCAGTTCTTTTCTCCGGCCCGGCCCGATATCCGGAATGTCATCCAGAACCGAATGCACCTGGCCTTTGCTTCGCAGCAGCCGGTGATATTCAATGGCAAACCGGTGCGCCTCATCCTGAATCCGCGTGATCAGATGAAATCCCTCCGAATCCCGGTCGATGGGCAGCTCCCGGTTCTGAAAATACAGGCCTCTGGTCCGGTGCTTATCATCCTTTACCATGCCGCACACCCGGATTTTCAGCCCCAGCTTTTCCAGGACGGCCAGCGCGATATTCACCTGGCCGCGGCCTCCGTCCATAAGGATCAGATCCGGCAGCCGTTCAAAGCCGCTGTCCCGGGCCAGTCCCCGCTGGAACCGGCGGCTTAAAACCTCCTCCATGCTGGCATAGTCATTGGGGCCTGTCACCGTCTGAATGCGGAACTTTCGGTAATCCGCCCGCTTTGGCTTTCCCTTCTCGTAGACCACCATGGAGCCCACAGACTGAAATCCGCTGATATTGGAGATATCATAGGCTTCGATTCTTACGGGAGGCTCTATGCCCAGCCACCGGCCAATCTCTTTTATCGCGCCGATGGTGCGCCCCTCCTCCCGCTTCAGGCGCTCCCGGTCCTGATTCAGGACAATTTCCGCATTTCTTCTGGCCAGCTCCACCAGCTTTTCCTTCGTACCCTTTTTAGGAACCCGGATATGCACCTTCTGCCCTCTTTTCCCGGTCAGCCATTCTTCCAGGATCTCCTGTTCTTCCACCTCATCCGACAGCATCAGCTCCCTGGGAATAAAAGGCGTACCGGCATAAAACTGCTTCAGGAAGCTCTGCAGTACGTCTCCCCGCCCCTCTTCCCCGGCCGTCCGCAGATAAAAATGCTCCCGGCCGATCAGCTTTCCGTCCCGGATAAAGAACACCTGCGCCACTGCATCTTCCCGGTCAAGAGCCAGCGCCACCACATCCTTGTCTTCTCCGTCTCCGCTGGTTATCTTCTGATGCTCCCCGATCCGCCGGACACTGTCCATCAGATCCCGGTACTCCGCGGCCTCCTCGAACTTCAGCTCCTCCGCCGCCCGGTTCATCTTTTCTGTCAGCATTTCCAGAACCTCCCGGAAATTGCCGTTCAGAAAACACAGCGCCTGATCCACCTGTTTTCTGTATTCCTCCCGGGAAATCCAGCCCTGGCAGGGTGCTTTGCACTGGTGAATATGGTAATAAAGGCAGGGCCTGCTGCCGCCTTCCGCCGGCAGCTTTTTACTGCAGGAACGGAGATGGTACAGCTTCCGTATCAGCTCTATGGTCTCCTTTACAGCCGCCGCACTGGTATAGGGGCCATAATATTTCGACTTATCCTTTTTCATGGTTCTGGAAAACAGCACCCGGGGATACTCCTCCTGAAGCGTTACCCGGATAAAAGGATATGCCTTGTCATCCTTCAGCATGGTATTGTATTTGGGCCGGTATTCTTTGATCAGATTGCACTCCAGCACCAGGGCCTCCAGCTCAGAATCCGTCACAATGTATTCAAACCTGGCAATCTGCGGTACCATGCTCTCAATTTTCAGCCCTTTGTTCCTGCTGCTCTGAAAGTATTGACGGACCCGGTTCTTCAGGCTTACCGCCTTTCCCACATAAATGATCTCATCACGGGCATCATGCATCAGATATACGCCGGGCTTTCCCGGCAGTTTTTTCAGTTCCTCCTCAATATCAAATGCCATACTCATCCCTCAGCGGGCGCTTCCGCCTGCACCTGGCGGAACAGCTCCATAAACTCTTTCCCTGTAATCGTTTCTCTCCGGATCAGGAATTCCGCGATCACATCCAGCGCCTTTCTGTTCTCTGACAGGAGACGCTTCGCCTCCTCATAGGCAGCCTTCAGCTGACCCATTACCTCATGGTCAATCTCCGTGGCCGTGGCGTCCCCGCAGTTCAGGCGGATTCTCCCCTCCAGATACTGGTCCTCCTGTTCTGCCAGACCCATCAGGCCGAACTTTTCAGACATGCCGTACTGGGTAATCATGGCGCGGACGATCTTCGTGGCCCGTTCAATATCATTGGCCGCTCCGGTGGTCACATTGCCGAAGACCAGCTCTTCCGCCGCCCGGCCGGCCAGCAGGCCCACCACCATGGCCTCCAGTTCTTTTCGGGTGTTCAGGTATTTCTCCTCCTCCGGCACCTGCATGACATAGCCAAGAGCTCCCATGGTTCTTGGCACGATGGTGATCTTCTGCACCGGCTCCGCATCCTTCTGCAGAGCGCTGACCAGCGCATGGCCCACCTCGTGATAGGATACAATGCGCCGTTCCTCCTGACTCAGGATCCGGTCCTTCTTCTCCTTGCCCATGAGGACAATCTCCACCGCTTCAAAAAGATCCGTCTGGGAAACGGCCTGCCTCCCCTGCTTTACAGCCAGGATTGCCGCCTCATTGATCATATTGGCCAGATCTGACCCTACGGCTCCCGAGGTGGCCAGGGCGACGGCATCGAAGTCCACGGTTTCGTCCAGAAGCACCTTCTTTGCGTGCACCTTCAGAATGTTTACGCGCCCCTTCAGATCCGGGCGGTCCACAATAATCCTCCGGTCAAAGCGTCCCGGCCGCAGAAGCGCGGGATCCAGCACCTCCGGCCGGTTGGTGGCGGCCAGGATCAGCAGGCCCTTGGAGCTGTCAAAGCCGTCCATCTCTGCCAGCAGCTGGTTCAGGGTCTGCTCCCGCTCATCATTGCCGCCGTAATGGGTGTCCCGGGTTTTTCCAATGGCGTCAATCTCATCAATAAAAATGATGCAGGGCGCGCTCTTTTTTGCTTCTTCAAACAGATCCCGCACCCTGGAGGCGCCCACGCCCACAAACATCTCCACAAATTCCGAGCCGGACAGGGAGAAAAAGGGCACATGGGCTTCCCCGGCCACCGCTTTGGCCAGAAGCGTCTTTCCCGTTCCCGGCGGTCCCACCAGAAGAGCGCCCTTTGGCAGCTTCGCCCCGATTTTGGTGTACATCTCCGGGTTATGCAGAAAGTCCACGACCTCCTGCAGAGATTCTTTAGCCTCATCCTGGCCCGCCACATCCTGAAAGGTGATCCCTGTCTCCTGCTGTACATAGGAACGGGCTTTACTCTTTCCTACACCCATCAGGCCGCCGCTTTTATTCATGTAGCGCATGATCATCATAAAGCCGACCACCACCATCAGCAGCGGCACCACAATGCCCACCACCGCCGACAGGATGGATTCCGCCATATCCGGCTGTTCTTTGGAGATCTCAATCTCCCTGCCGTCCACCAGTTCCAGAAGGGCATTCTCATCTCCCACCATGTTGGTGGTATATCTGGCTTTTTCTCCGCTGCCGCCCTCTCCGGCCGCTGTGATCTCCAGCGTATCCGAGGTGGTTACCACAATTTTCTCCACCCGGTCTTCCTGCACCATTTCCACAAAGGCATCGTAGGAGATTTCTTCCGACGTCTGCTGCCTGGAAACCCCCTGAAGGATCACAAAGACAATCAGCAGGATCAAAAGGCACGCCAGAATAAGCCACCATACATTCCTGTTTTTTTGTTTATTCTCCCCCTGTGTCCCGTTCTGATTTCCGGACTGCTGCTCCATACTTCCTCCTTCATCTGTTAAAATCTAAAGTCTCTCTGACCCTTTCGGATCTTTTCCAGATTTTCCTCCAGGATCATGCGGGTCTTTTCCCGGGGAACCCTGGGAATCTCCCGCTGTATCAGCGTCTCTCCCGCCGCCTTCGTCTCCGGTGACGCGTAATCCTCCAGATACTCCTGCAGCGTCATCAGGGCATTGGGGTGGCAGCAGTTGAGGATCTGCTGGCTTTTGCACAGACTCATAAAGCGGTCTCCCGTTCTTCCTTCCCGGTAGCAGGCCGTGCAGAAAGAAGGAATATAGTCCATGCCGATCAGCCAGCGCACCACCTCATCCAGAGTCCGGTTGTCGCTAACATCAAACTGCTCCGAGTTTTCCTCCTCCGGTTCCGGCTCGTAGTAGCCGCCCACGCTGGTTCTGGAACCTCCGCTGATCTGGGAGATCCCGTACCGGATCACTTTTTCCCGGCAGGCTTTCGTCTCCCGGGTAGAGATGATCATCCCCGTGTAGGGCACAGCCACCCGGATGCAGGCAATAATTTTCCCAAAGGTTTCATCATCGATTCCATTGTCAAATACATCCGGATCAATGTCATCCGCCCGTTTGATCCTCGGCACGCTGATGGTATGAGGGCCCACGCCGAAGGCTGCTTCCAGATGCTCCGCGTGCATCAGCAGCCCGGCAAATTCATATTTGTACATCTCCAGGCCGAAGAGGACTCCCAGGCCCACATCATCAATGCCTCCTTCCATGGCCCGGTCCATGGCCTCCGTGTGGTAGCAGTAGTCATGCTTGGGACCTGTGGGATGCAGCTTCTCATAGCTCTCCCGGTGGTACGTCTCCTGGAAAAGGATATAGGTGCCAATCCCCGCCTCCTTAAGCTTCCGGTAATTTTCCACCGTGGTGGCGGCAATATTCACATTTACTCTGCGGATAGAACCGTTTTTATGTTTAATGCTGTAAATGGTCCTGATACATTCCAGAATGTACTCAATAGGATTATTCTTGGGATCCTCCCCGGATTCGATGGCCAGACGCTTGTGCCCCATGTCCTGAAGGGCGATTACTTCCCTGCGCACTTCTTCCTGGGTCAGTTTCTTTCTTGCAATATGATGGTTCTTCTGATGATAAGGACAGTACACACAGCCGTTGATGCAGTAATTGGAAAGATACAGCGGCGCAAACATGACAATCCGGTTTCCATAGAAATCCTTTTTGATTTTTTCCGCCAGCCTGTAGACCTCCTCATTCAGCTCCGGTATCTCGCAGGCCAGCAGCACAGATGCTTCCCGGTGATTCAGTCCCTTTTCTTTTTTCGCCTTCTCCAGAATTTCCCGGATCAGCGTCTCGTTCCGCTTATTCTTTTCCGCATAGGCAAGCGTATCCTGGATTTCTTCATGGTTAATAAAATCATCTGCGTGTTTCGACTTTGGATCATACATTATTCTTTCCTCCTTCTGTCAGTGAACGCCGTGTTCTCCGTAATCCCCCCGTGATGCGGAGATGGTGTACCCGATCTTTCCCAGTATTGTCTCCAGCAGCCGGATCCCCTCAGCCGCCTCGCCCCCCGTGCTGCGTTTGTGATCATACAGCTCATACTTTTCCCGTCTTTCTGCCGGGCCGAGATTGGGCATAAGCACATTGGCTCCGGCGAGAATCCCAAGGCTGCGCCCCTCTGGATGAATCGTATTCAAAGCTGTGGTGGAGGGCAGCAGCACTTCCGGATACAGCAGCCGGAAAATAGCCAGAAGACGCAGGGTCCAGATCATGGATCCGTTCTTCCGGCCCGCAAAGGGTGTGCCGTGATGGACCAGATACGGACCGATCCCGATCATCTCCGGCCGCAGTTTTTTGATCAGCTGCAGGTCTTCCCAGATGGTGTCCAGCGTCTGGTAGGGGGACCCCACCATAAAGCCCGTTCCCACCTGATAGCCCAGCTCCTTCAGATCCCACAGGCAGCGGATCCTGTTCTCATAGGACATTTCTGCCGGGTGGAGCTTTGCATAGTGGACCGGATCGGCCGTTTCATGCCGCAGCAGGTAACGGTCCGCCCCTGCCTCCCGAAAGCGCCGGTAGGCCTCCCGGGTCTTTTCGCCCAGAGAAAGGGTGACCGCACAGTCCGGATACCGCATCCGGATGGCCGCCACCGTCTCCTCTACCCATCTGTCATCCTGGGCAGGATCTTCCCCTCCCTGCAGGACAAACGTGCGGAATCCCAGGCTGTATCCATTCCCGCAGCACGCGAGAATCTCCTCCCGGCTTAAGCGGTACCGGTCCGCCTCCCGGTTTCCCCTGCGGATTCCGCAGTAATAGCAGTTATTTCTGCAGACATTGCTGATTTCGATCAACCCTCTGACATAAATTTCCCGGCCAAAAACGGACCGGGCCGTTTCTCTGGCCCGTCGGAACAGCTCCTGCTCTCCCTCCCGGGGCAGCTCTTCCATCAGAACCAGAAAATCCTCTTTTTCCAGCGTTCTCTCCTCCGCAAGCCTGCCGATTGCTTCCCTCCACATTATTTTTTCAGTTCACCGCTGATGCGCTTTTCCAGCAGCTCCCGGTTTTTCGGAAACGTCTCGTAAAAGACGTCCGTTGCCGCCCGGGTAAAGGTGGAAAAAAGTTCCTCTGTGCCGGTAAATCTGGGGACCGCATAAGCCATGGTGTAAACATCCATCGCTATTTTATTAATCAGAGATTCCCTCTTCATGGTGCCGATGCCCAGGATCAGGGAGGAATAGGACTTGTCCTCCTGGCAGAGCTGCAGATACAGCCGCGTCATATTGCAGAGCTCCTGGTAGAAGGCCTCCTCCCCTTCCTCCCCGTAGCTTCTGGCCAGCTCCATGCTCCAGTCGTCCAGGACTTTTTCTTTTTCCCTTTCCAGCTTCTTTCGTCCAAATGCCGAACGGGAGGAGGTATTCATATAAGACATCTCCATCCAGCCCCGGATGAACCGGTCTATCTGCACATTGTCCTTTTCCCTTGTCTCGTACCGCCTCTCCCAGAACTTCAGCCGGATCTCATTCTCCCGGGTCATCCCCTCTTCCGCAATAGCCTGGTCCAGCATCTCTTTTCTTCTTTCCCGGTCCGTCTCCAGATAGTATTTCTCCACCCATACTTTTTCTTCCATGCAATACCTCCTGTCCATATCTTTGTACCGCGGGGATTTTTTTCGTAAATCTTATTTATTTTATCACAGAATAGCGGGAAGCACAATGCAAAGAGCGGGCCCGCGGCGTCCTGCCGCTGGCCCGCTCTCCATAGGGGAGGATAAGTATTTCCTTTATCTTTGGTACTTCATTGGAGGGATTCCAATGAACACTTATAGTATGACCTCCTCCCGCTATTCTATTCGCTTTTTCTAATATTTCTTTCAGATCCAGAAACAGCCGCCCCGCCCGCAGCAGCAGCAGAGCATCTCCAGCGCGCAGCAGCTTAAGCACGCCTTGCTGGCGTTTCCGCCCTCACAGTCCATACCGCCGTAGCCGTAGCCCCGGCCCATGTGGGAATACCAGTCTCCGTTCCCGGACAGCTGCTGCAGAAGCTTCTGAAATTCCAGATTCTCCGGTTCCAGGTTTACCGCCATCTGCGCGTCTTCCACGGCATTCACATTATTTCCGAGACCGGCATTGGCAATGGCGTGCAGATAGTACCAGGTACCGTTCCGATCCTGCATCTCATTCAGAATATTCATGGCTTCCGCAAATCTCTGATTATTAATGTAGCTGGCCGCCGCCTGCATCTTCGGGTCGTTCGTATAGGCCCTGCTTCCGCCGTAGGAACCGCCGGTTCCATAGCCGCCGTAGCCGTAGCCCCCGTTCCCCGAGGAGGAGGCACCCCCGTTCTCCTTTTCGTCCATGATCTGCTTGTACGCCTGCTGTACCTGCTTGAACTTTTCCTCGGCCTGCTCTTTGTTGGGGTTATTGATGTTGGCATCCGGATGGTATTTCCGGCTCAGCCGTCTGTATGCCTTCTTTATTTCCTCAGTGCTGGCATCTCTGGAGACGCCCAGCACCTCATATGGATCCTGCATCGATTATCTGTTCTCCTCATGTTTACTCTGTCCGTCTGCGCTTTGGCCGGATCGCTCCCCGCGCAGCAGACGATACTTTGTCCAAATACCAGAATACAATATATTTCTCAAAATGTCCACATTTTCCAGTATGGGAAGCCTCTCAAAATTTCGGGCGGCAGCGGCAGCCATCATAGTCAAAATGCCGGATGCCTTCTCTTCATAATCCGCCTCCTCCGCCAGCTTCAGAAACGGGTTGTAGGTGCCGTTCTTCCGGTCCTTCGGCAGATCCTCATAGGCATCCATCAGGAAGATAAACTTTCCCAGATAAAAGCCGACCTGACCAAGCTCCCTGCTCCATTCGTCTTCCCGGGGTGTGAAGATCTCCCGCATCAGCCTGCCTGTCAGCCCGGAGGCCAGGTCAATATCCCGGGAATTCGCCTCCTCCACCCTGTGCAGGTCCTTCAGGTATCTCCGGATGGCCCGCACCTGGCGGGGATAGGCAGCGGCAGCCTTCAGATAGGCTCCCCGCAGCAGCCTGGCTCCCCGGTAGCTCATATGCTTCTTCTCGTCCAGCCAGTCATCCATCAGATTATGGTAAACCAGCAGAATATTCATATCCGCCGCATAGCGGGTACAGGCGCTGCGGATGCAGGTCTTCCTGGCTGTGGGATGCAGGATGCAGAAATGCTCTTCCTGTCTGGACCTGCTCTCATACAGTCCCGACAAAAGCACCGCCAGAAATGTCATATCATAGGTCAGCGTCATTCTGGCCCTTTCTCCGTAGCGCTCCTTCAGATCCCGGCAGATCCCGCAGTAATACGCATGGTATCTGTCAAAATCCTTTCCCTTCAATTCTTCTCTGTCAATGGTAATATAGCCAAACATTGCTGCTCCTCATCTCAGGTGCGCTTGATAAAATCGTTGTTGCATCTGGGACAGCGGATAGAAATTCTTCCCTTACCCCGGGGAACTCTTACCTTCTGCCCGCAGGCGGGGCACTTGAAGTAACAGTAGGCGGCATCCCGGTGCCTGCCCCTGCCGAAAATCCTGTCCTTAATGGAGAGAAATTTTTCATTCTCTGCCCAGCGCTTCGCGTGATTCCTGGAAAACATCCGTATGTAGCACAGCACCAGCAGCACCAGCGCGGCTGTGTTCAGGAACATTCCCCGGAAGAAAAAGGACAGAATAATCAGAGCCAGCGCGGCATACAGCATAAAGCGTCCCAGCTGGTCGATTCCGTACCGGCCCTGCATAAAGTTTTCCAGTTTATCTCTGAATTTATTCATCCCGACAATATCCTTCCTTTATCTGTTAATAGTCTTACTTTATCTCTT
The DNA here is from genome assembly GCA_018713515.1 of Candidatus Scatomonas pullistercoris. Taxonomy (GTDB): domain Bacteria; phylum Bacillota; class Clostridia; order Lachnospirales; family Lachnospiraceae; genus Scatomonas; species Scatomonas pullistercoris. Next base: position 188,341 of record DVOO01000011.1, on the reverse strand, counting down.
TTCCGGCGTAAAAGCAATTCCCGACCTATTAATTTTTTCTAAAATGTCCATAAACGCAGTATTGCGCGGAGGATTACAATCTACTATAATGACTCTATGCGAAAAGATTTCAAAACATACCCTGTCCATTCGTCCGCTGCGAAAGGAGTAAACAGATGAAAAAAGCAAAACGCATCCTGGCGCTGATCGGCGTGATCCTGCTGCTGGCCATGTACGGTTCCACCATGGTTTTCGCCCTCATGGACGATCCGGCGGCTCAGAATCTTCTGATGGGATCCATCTACTGCACCATTGCCGTGCCGGTCCTTCTGTACGCCATGACGCTGGTGACCCGCCGCCTGAAAGACAAGAACCGTGAGATACAGAAAGAACAGGAAGAAAAAAAGGAGGAAGACGCCCATGCCGGAGAAAAATAATCCCTCAATGATTGATACAGTTGTGTTCGATATCGGCCGGGTCCTGGTGGATTTTCAGCCGGATATTCCCCTGGAGCGCCACTTTTCCGACCCGGGGCTTCAGCGGCGGCTGAAGAAAGCCGTCTATGACAACCCCGCCTGGGCAGAGGCGGACCGGGGAATTCTGCCCGAAAACGAGATCCTGAAGCGCTTCATTGCTGCTGACCCGGAACTGGAGACAGAGATTTTGGCCGCCTACGGGTATTCCCGTGAAACCATCCGGCTTTTTCCCTACACGGAAGACTGGATCCGTTCTCTGAAGGCCCGGGGATACCGGGTATTCTGTCTCTCCAATTATTCCCGCCGCCTGCGGGAAGAGACCAGTGAAGAACTGCGCTTTCTGTCCCTGGTGGACGGCGTTCTGTTCTCCTACGCCTGCGGCCTCATCAAGCCGGATCCCGCGATCTACCAGCTTCTGTTCCGCCAGTTTTCCATTACGCCGGAGAAGGCGGTATTTCTGGATGACAATGCGGACAATATAAAAGCAGCCGGTGAACAGGGGCTTCACACTATCCTGTTCACCGGCTATGGGGATGCTCAAGAAAAATTAGAGACTCTGCTGGCATTCTGAGATTATTCCTGCAGCATCCGGAAAATATGCGGACAACTCCCAAAAATTTACCAAAGCCGCTGTATCCAGTCTATTCCGATACAGCGGCTTTGCTCATGCTATGATATCATGATACCGGGGACAAAAGTCCCCAACCAGGATGCCTGCGGATTGTTCCGTGCTGCGCACTCCCACAAGCCTATCATTTTATTCGGATTGTATACAGCCCGTCTTCCGCCACCAGCATAAACCTGGTGCGCCCCAGGGCAAAAAGATCCTGTACAATCACATTGGATAATTCGCCCCGGAACTTCTCCACTCCGTCTGTACTGTACACGCAGAACCCGGTACGGTTGGTCAGGAGGATCTGCCCGAATCCCATCTCCACATTCTGGTATTCAAAATCCAGCTCCTTCTGAAAGATTTCCCGTCCGGAGGGACCGTACAGCGCCAGCAGGAAGGGATAGTCCTCGCTGTCATTATCCAGAATCATCCCTATATGGGAATCGTCCCAAAATACACTTACAATCTCCTGCTCCACAATTACCTCATTGACCTTCTCCGGTATCTGCCCACCCTCAAAGACGGCAAAACCGTTCTCCAAAAATGCCACGCACGTATTGCTGTCCAGGAAGGTCACATCCGGGATCAGCGTATTCTCGTACGTATAGCTGCTGACCTGGTTGTCCATCTGTATCTGCCCCGCATTTCCGAAATTATAAAAATTCAGTTCTGTCTTCGGCACGCCGTTCTCCATTTTCAGATAGGAGACCCCCAGCAGCATGCCGTTGGAGGAGAGAGAAAGATCCATGGGATACCCGGTTGCGTCCATGGCTGTCCGAAAAGAGGCGATCATCTCTCCCTGCTGGTCAAAATACTGGATCCAGGTACTGTCCCCGTCCTCCAATATGGCCGCCACCACGCCCTGTTCTGCCACCTCTGCCTTCTGTATGGGAAGGGTGGTACTGACAGTCCCAATCTGACCGGTTTCATCGCAGACCACAATCGTTGTTCCGCTTTTATCATAAATAGCGGCGGTATTTCCGCAGACTGCCAGCGCCGGAGACTGCATGGAATACGTTACAGACCACACGGTCTGCCCGTTCCGGCTGGTCAGCATGGCGCTGTCCAGACCGTAACGCAGTACGTAATCTCCCAGCGCGCAGTAATTGAAGGAGGTGGTATCTGTCTGGTTATCCGCCTCCGAAATTTCATAAGAATGATACGTCCAGTTCCGGACTGTATGCGCTGTAAAAAGAACCACAAACAGTACAGCCAGCAGAACAGCAATATGCCGGAACCAGCGGCTCCTGAAGAACCGCAGCAGCAGCCTTCCCCCCGCCGCCATTCTTTTTGAAAAAGGCACCCGCGCCTTCTCCGGCTTTCTCCTTTGGGCGGTTTCTCTGCTCCGGCGCCCGGCCGCCCTTCTCCGGCGCCTGGAGGGCTGCCTGGAAGCACTTTCGCTGGTAATTGCCGCCGTCAATTCCGGCTCTTCTTCCGAAGACTTTTCTTCACTCCCGCTTTTGGGATTTGGATCCGGAAGTTCTTCCTTTTGGGACTCCTCCATCCCCTCTTCCTCTTCAGAACTTTCCCCGTCATCCGAAATGCTCTTCTCTTCCGCGGAAGCTTCCCCCATCGCAGATTCTTCTCCCTCTGCCGGTTCTTCTTCCTCCGTAAAATCTTCCTCCTCTGCAGAGTCTTCTCTGTCCGCGGAATGATCCTCCGGAAACTCCTCCGGCTCATCTGTCTGAAGCTCTTCCATCTGCAGTTCGACCATCTGTCCCAGATTTTTTTCAATCACATCCAGATCTTTCTGGCTCAGAATCTCCCCGGCATTTTTCTCTGTTTTCTCTTCCGTTTCTTTATATTCCTTCATAATACCCCTTACTTATACCGATCCGTACGTTTAGCATACCACATTTTTGATTATTGCGGGAGTTTTATTTTTTGTCCTGGAAAAATTATATCTCCTTCCTGTATCCCGTTCAGCGCACAGATTTCAGCCAGCCTGCCAAGATTTCCATAATACTGGCGGCATATTTTCGTCAGCGTATCACCCTGAACCACCGTGTATTCCTGCACAGCGGCAGAAGTCTCAGCCGCTTCCTGATCCTCATCCCCCGCCCCGGAGGGCTCTGCCGCCGGTGTCTGCGTGGGCTCCGCTGTAGCTTCCGGGGTGGCGGCCGGGGTGGCCTCCGGAGCCTGCGAGGGCTCCGCCGTGGCTTCCGGTTCTTCCGTAACGGCTGTTACAGAGGTTCCGTCCACCGGCACGGTTTCCTCCTGTCCCGTCAGACGGCGAAAAAAATCTGCCGCCTGTCCTCCGATGCCGGTATAGGACAGAGCCAAAATCAGAGTTGCCGCTGCCACAACCGCAGTCAGACCGAAAAGCGGAGATCTTTTTCCCTCTTCCCTGGCCTCCTGTTTTTCTTCGATCCGTTTCCGGAAATCCGCCACCGCCTTATCCTGGACCGGAATCTCCTTTTCTTCGGAAAAATTTCCGTTCCGATCGATCATATATCCCTGCATGGGCTCATTTTTTTCGTAATAGACGTAAAAGCCGCCCTCCCGCTTCAGCCTTCCGCTGTCATATGTGAAAAATGCTTCTTCTTTTTCTGTGGGTTCTGTCAGGAACAGGACTTTATCGTTCCCTCCGAAGTGATTCAGATGTGCTCTTAAGATGACCTCGTTTATCTCCATAGGAAAACCCGGAAGATTCAGGTACCATCCCAGGATTTCCTGTCCTTTAAAATACTTTTCCATATCTCCATGGACTTTTGACCAGATCTGATCCGTAAAACGGATATGTTCCCGGGAAACTTCCATCTCTTCAATATCCAGGGCACTTTTTATAAACAGATAGGAAACTCCGTCCAGCCAGTTGTACTGTCCCAGCAGGATTCCGGCTCTCCCCCTCTCCCGGTTTTCCTCTCCCAGCCTCCGTAAAAAGGTGTACGCGTAATCTTCCAGGTATATCTTCCGGTTTCCTCTGCACTCGCCGATTTGTCGGATGTTTTTCGGGAGTCGAAAAATCCCCTCATTGCCTTCCGCCTCCTTTTTCTCCTCCTTATAAACAATCTCAATCATAAACTTTCACCCCTTTGACTACAACTGTTCTGCCCTGTCCAACCATGGTAGCACAAAGGCCGGGAAAATTTTATCGGTTTTTGCCGGCGAGAGCCCTGTTTTCTCCGACATATTGTTACAGTCCCTTCCTTCTCCGCCAGGCGGAAATCCGACAGGCGCTGCAGGAGGGCGCATGAAAATCTCCTTTTCTGAATATCCTAATAAATAAAAGAACCGAAAAGGCAGGTACCTCCATGATCCGGAATATCCATCGAAAGATCACATATATCCCCGAACAGGACCCTTTCGCCAGCGAAACCCTGGCCCGCTGCCTGAACCGGTATATCCGCCGGACAGGCCGTCTCCGGAAAGAGATGGTCTGCCTGTGCATCGGCAGCGACCGGATCGCGGGGGACAGTCTGGGCCCTCTGGTGGGCAGGTCCCTGATCCGTCAAAGGCAGGAGGACTTCTTTGTCTACGGAACGCTGGAGCAGCCGGTGCACGCCATGAATCTGCGGGAAACCCTGGCCGATCTGGCTCTCTGCCACCCCGATGCCCTGGTTCTGGCCGTAGATGCCTCCCTGGGCTGCCGCAGCCACCAGCACCATATTTCCGTGGGACGCGGATCCATCCGTCCGGGCTCCGGCGCCGGAAAAATCCTTCCCCCCGTAGGCGACATCTTTATTACGGGCATTGTCAGCAGTTTTGAAAAAGGTTCCCATCAGGCACTTCAGGCTGTGGATTTTTCTCGAATTCTCCGCATGGCGGACACCATCAGCCGCGGCATTCTCCTGTGCCGGAGCCGCAGGCCGCCACATCTTGGCAGAGTAGAAAAAAGGCTGCCGTCCGCAGACAACAGCCTTCTTTTTCCTGTAAAACAGATTTAATACCAGTTCTTGATGCTCTGAAAGATTCCCTTGGCATCCAGGCCATACTTCTCCAGCAGCTGCACCGCCGGACCGGATTCTCCATATACATCCTGCACGCCGATCTTCAGCACCGGAACCGGATGCTTAGCGCAGAGCGCATCACACACAGCGCTTCCCAGACCGCCGATCACGGAATGCTCTTCTACGGTGACAACTTTTCCCGTCTCCCGGGCCGCAGCCACAATCAGCTCCTCATCCAGGGGTTTGATGGTGTGGATATTGATCACTTTGGCATCGATGCCTTCCGCCGCCAGCATCTCTGCCGCCGCCAGAGATTCAGATACCATCAGACCCGTGGCCACAATGGTCAGATCCTTTCCCTCTCTCAGGACAATTCCCCGTCCCAGCTCAAACTTGTAATCGGGACGGTCATTGATGACCGGAGCGGCCAGTCTTCCAAAACGCAGATAAACCGGTCCCTGGTGCTCATAGGCCGCTTTGACTGCCGCCTTCGCCTCCACATCATCGGAGGGATTGATCACCACCATGCCGGGGATGGTGCGCATCAGCGCAATATCCTCATTGCACTGGTGGGTAGCGCCGTCTTCTCCTACAGAGATTCCGGCATGGGTAGCGCCGATCTTTACATTCAGATGCGGATATCCGATGGAGTTGCGTACCTGCTCAAAGGCACGGCCGGCCGCGAACATGGCAAAGCTGCTGGCAAAGGGAACTTTTCCTGCCGCCGCGATTCCCGCCGCAATACCCATCATGTTGCACTCTGCAATTCCGCAGTCGATGTGGCGCTCCGGGAAAGCCTTTTTGAAGGTTCCCGTCTTGGTGGCTGCTGCCAGATCCGCATCCAGCACCACCAGGTCATCATGCTCTTTTCCCAGCTCCACCAGAGCATTTCCGTAGCTGTCCCTGGTCGCAATCTTCTTTACTTCTGACATAACGCTTCACCTGCCTTTTCCAGCTCTTCCATCGCAATCTTGTACTCTTCATCGTTGGGGGCTTTTCCGTGCCAGCCCGCCTGATCCTCCATGTAAGAAACTCCCTTGCCCTTCACAGTTTTTGCGATAATGGCGCAGGGCATATCCTTAACGCCTCTGGCCTCCTGGAAAGCGGCCCGAAGCTGATCGAAATCATTTCCGTCCTGTACGCGGATCACATGGAAATTAAATGCCTCAAATTTCTGATCGATGGGGTAGGGGGAGCACACATCTCCGATTCTTCCATCGATCTGCAGATCGTTGTTGTCCACGATCACCACCAGATTATCCAGTTTTCTGGCGCCGGCAAACATGGCGGCCTCCCAGACCTGTCCCTCCTGGATCTCGCCGTCACCCAGGAGTGTGTACACTCTGTAATCCTGGCCGTAAAGCTTTGCGGTCAGCGCCATGCCCACAGCTGCGGAAATCCCCTGTCCCAGAGAGCCGCTGGACATATCCACGCCGGGAATGTGCTTCATGTCCGGATGGCCCTGCAGATAGGAGCCCAGATGACGAAGGGTTTTAAGATCCTCCCTGGGGAAGAAGCCTTTCTCCGCCAGAACGGAATAGTATCCCGGTGCCGTATGGCCCTTGGACAGCACGAAGCGGTCGCGGTCCGCCTTCTTCGGATCCTTCGGATCCACATTCATTTCCTCAAAATACAGATATGTAAAGATATCCGCCGCGGACAGAGATCCGCCCGGATGTCCGGCTTTCGCCGCATGCACAGCCGTAACAATGTCCTTGCGGACTTCATTGGCTATTTTCTGAAGCTCTAACGTCGTCATCTCTAATCTCCTTTTGCTCTCGATTATTCTCCGAATACTGCTTTGTAATCTGCCTGGAATTTCTCGATACCCGCGTCTGTCAGCGGATGCTTCGTCATCTGCTCCAGCACCTTATAGGGAACCGTGGCAATATCCGCGCCGGCCAGAGCGCAGTCTGTTACGTGGATGGGATTGCGTACGCTGGCAGCGATGATCTTGGTGTCGATATCGCCGGCCGCCTGGAAAATCTCGGAAATCTCCGTAATCAGATCCACGCCTCTCTGGTTGATGTCATCCAGTCTGCCCAGGAAGGGAGAAACATAGGTAGCTCCTGCTCTCGCTGCCAGCAGGGCCTGGTTTGCGGAAAAGATCAGAGTTACGTTGGTTTTAATTCCCTCCGCGTGGAGAACCTTGACAGCCTTCAGTCCCTCAACCGTCATGGGTATCTTTACGACCATGTTGGGATGGATCGCTGCGATCTCACGGCCCTCTTTGATCATTCCCTCCGCATCGGTGGTGGTGGCCTTCACCTCGCCGCTGATGGGTCCGTCAACGATGGCGGTAATCTCTTTGATCACCTCGTTAAAGTCTCTTCCCTCTTTTGCGATCAGTGACGGGTTTGTGGTAACTCCACAGATAATTCCCATATCATTGGCTTTTCTGATCTCATCTACGTTCGCGGTGTCTACGAAAAATTTCATTGTTAAAACCTCCCTTGTCCGGATTATTTTTTATTTCTGCCTTTATCTTCTGTAAAATTCAGGCATCTACAATTTATAGTATAAGCATATTCTGGCTCCGGTCAAGAGCTTGATTTTTTATTAATTAAAATTTTTATTAATAATATCTGTTTATTAATTCCGCGGCTGCTTTAAATCCGCGTAAACTCTGAGTTTCTCACGAAATTTCAGTTGTTTATTATTAATAATTTTCTTTTCCTTTATTTATTTTTTCTGGCTGTGCGGGCGTATGTGGTACTGGAACGGACAATCAGCTTCGGCTCATATTCAATGTGATAGATGCTGACCGGTTCATGCCCGGCCCTGTAGCTCCGCTGGGAATGAATCTTCTTGATCACGATCTCGCAGGCATCCCGCCCCTTCAGCGCCACAAAATGATCGATCGTTGTCAGGGAAATGGGCTTGAGCCCCGCGTAAATGATATTGTCGCACCCGATCACCGACACATCCTGGGGAATTTTCCGCCGCATGGCCAGCAGTGCGTCCATGATGCCGAAGGCCATCATATCATTCATGGCCGCAATCGCGGTCAATTCCGGATGAGTTTCCATGAGCTCCTCCGTAAGGAGATATCCCATGCGGTATTCAGAGTCCATGCTGGGAATGCCGGAGATCAATTCTGTACCCGCCGCCTTGACGATCACATCCCCCTTCAGTCCGGCTTCTTCATATTCCTTCACGAATCCCTCGATCCGTTTCTGCCGCTGCCCCTGCCGGGAAGTCAGCGGCGGCGACACAAATGCCACATGCCGGTGTCCCAGCTCCAGCAGATGGCCGGCCATCAGACGGCCCGGCTTGGCATTGTTCAGCTCCACGGCATCCATGGTCATTCCTTCGTCCCGGTTGTTTACCACCACCAGCGGAATCTTCTCTGCCATCTCCCGGATCAGCTCCTTATAGCAGGCGCTGGGGTTGCAGGTATAAATAATACCCTGGGGCTGCATAACCCGCATCATCCGCAGATAATTCTCTTCCAGCTTAAGGTTCCTCTGGGTATTGCAGACAAATACCCCATACCCCTTCTCCTTTGCGATCTCCTCGATGCCCTGCAGCAGCATTACATAGTAGGGGTTTGTCAGCGTAGGACAGACTACCAGGATCATCCGCTGGCTCCGGCTGTCCTTATGGGTCCGGCGTCCCGGAACCTGGTATCCCATTTCTCTGGCCGTCCGCTCCACCTTTTCCACCGTTTCCCGGGTAAAAGAAACCGTACTCTTATGGTTCAGGATCATGGAAACTGTTGCCTGTGACACGCCGGAAGCCCGCGCCACATCGGAGGAGGTCACCTTTTTCTTTGCCATACATTCCTCCCTCCTACAGCTCCACCCGTCCCTCAAGAGCACGGAGCAGCGTTACTTCATCGATATATTCCAGATCTCCTCCCACCGGAACGCCGCTGGCAATCCGTGTGACCCGGATCCCGGTAGGCTTGATCAGCTTGCTGATATACATGGCCGTGGTCTCACCCTCCAGACTGGAGTTGGTGGCGATAATCACTTCCTCCACATCCCCCTGCAGCCGCTGCATCAGTTCCTTCAGACGAATATCGTCCGGCCCGATGCCGAGCATGGGTGATATGGCTCCGTGCAGCACATGGTATACGCCGTCATATTTTCCGGTTTTCTCATAGGCTGCCAGATCCCGGGAATTCTCCACCACCATGATCTTCTTCTGATCCCGGGAGGGATTGCTGCAGATGGGACAGATCTCCTGATCCGTCAGCGTGCAGCAGATCCGGCAGTACCGCACGTTGGCCTTTGCCTCCCGGATGGAGGCGGACAGAGCCTCCACCTGCTCCGGCGGCATATTTACAATATGAAAGGCCAGCCTCTGGGCCGATTTCGGGCCGATGCCGGGAAGCCTTCCCAGCTCTTCAATCAATTTGCTGATGTGGCTTGAATAGTATTCCATATCAGAAGGGGAAGCCTCCGCCCAGTCCGCCGGTCATCTTGGACATGACCGCAGCAGACTCCTCATCCACTTTCCGCAGGGCCTCATTAGCCGCGGCCATAATCAGATCCTCCAGCATTTCCACGTCCTCGGGATCCACCGCCTCCGGCTCAATATGCACCTTCGTTACTTCCCTCTTTCCGGAAACGGTTATCTCCACCGCCCCGCCTCCGGCAGCCGCTGTAAATTCCTTTTCCTCCAGGGCCTTCTGATTTTCCTCCATCTGACGCTGCATGCGCTGGGCCTGCTTCATCAGGTTATTCATATTTCCGGGCATTCCTCCGGGGAATCCACCTCTCTTTGCCATACGATTATCCTCCTGTTATTTATTCATCCTCATCCGGATCCTCTTCTATTTCCACCGGCATACGCACTGCCTCCCGCAGCAGCTCCTCCACGGGTATATCTGCCAGCCCCCTCCGGTCAGCGCCGTCGGACAGAAGAATCTCCACTTCCACATCCTTCCGCACCGTCTCCCGGATCGCCTGACGGATCTCTTCAATTTTTTCCGGCCGGTTTACATACAGCTGCGCTGTCTTATCCCGGAAAAGCAGAAACAGCTTTGCCTCTCCTGTGGCCCCGTCATATTTGGGCACAGCGCTCTGCAGATAAATTTTCAGCGGGGGCGCCGTTCTCCCCACAATCATTTTCCACTGGGTACGGATCTCTTTCAGATCTTCCGGAGCGGCCCGCAGAACGGGAGGCTCCTCTGTCTCCTCCCCCTCCAGTCCGGCTTCTACCCGGGGGACTGCCGCGGACCCTGCCGGAACGAAGGATCCCTGCTCCAGTTTTTCCTCCAGAACACGCACCCTGTCCAGAATGGAATCCAGCCCCGTCTCCATCTGCGGCCGGCAGAGCTTGATCAGCGCGATTTCTACCAGCACCCGTTTCTGGGAGGCGTAGCGGATCTGTCCCGACAATTCTGAAAAAATCCGGATGTACCGCATCAGGGTCCCGCTTTCCACCATCCCGCTCTCTTCCTTCAGCTGCGCCAGATTTTCTGTGGATACATCCAGCACATCCTCCAGATCACCGGAACTTTTCACCAGCAGAAGATTCCGCATATACCAGGTAAAATCGCTGACCATCTGATTCATCTCTTTGCCCCGGGCCACCAGCTTTTCCAGGATATGAAGGCAGCCGGACACATCTCCCGCAATGACACTCCGCAGAAGTCGGCTGAACACCTCCGTATCCACAGTTCCCAGAACCTCCAGCACCTTATCGTAGGTAAGGGTTTCCCCCAGATAGAAGGCAATGCACTGGTCCAGGAGACTTAAGGCGTCGCGCATGGAGCCGTCCGCCTTCTTCGCCACATAGCGCAGGGCCTTTTCCTCCGCGTTCACGCCCTCCTTCTCTGTGAGTTCCCGCAGGCGGTCTGCAATGGTGTCAATGGTAATACGCCTGAAATCATAGCGCTGGCATCGGGACAGAATTGTGACCGGTATCTTGTTTGCCTCCGTGGTGGCCAGAATAAAAATCACATACTCCGGCGGTTCCTCCAGCGTCTTCAGAAGTGCGTTGAAGGCCCCTGCCGAGAGCATGTGCACCTCATCGATAATATAGACCTTGTACCGGCCTTCCGTGGGCCGGTAAGAAACCTCCTCCCGAATCTCCCGGATGTTGTCCACTCCGTTGTTGGAGGCCGCGTCAATCTCGATGACATTTGTGGAGATCCCGGCCTGGATTGCCCGGCAGGAGGCGCAGGCATTACAGGGACTTCCGTCCACAGGGTGCTCGCAGTTCACTGCTCTGGCCAGAATCTTCGCCACCGTAGTCTTACCTGTCCCGCGGGTTCCGCAGAACAGGTAAGCATGTCCGATGCGGCCGGTCCGCATCTGGTTCTTTAATGTAGTTACAATGTGTTCCTGCCCCTTAACGTCCTCAAAATCTGCAGGGCGGAACTTTCGGTACAGAGCCGTATAGCTCATGGAGTCACTCCTATCCTGGTCTTATACATCTTCATCTCCGAAGCTGATGCCCATTCTCTTGGCATCCTTCACCTCCTGGCAGCCGGGATCCACCATCTTCAGCTTGCCCGCGCATTCGGCCAGTGGAACCTTCTTGACTTTTCCATTGACAATGCCCACCATATATCCGTACTGTTCTTCCATAATCAGCTTGGCGGCCTCGGAACCGATTCTGGTGGAAAGCACCCGGTCATAGGGACAGGGACTTCCGCCTCTCTGGGTGTGGCCGGGTACCGTCACCCGGATTTCCATGCCTGTCTGCTGCTGGATATCCTCGGCGATCTTATAAGAGATGGAGGGATATTTCTTCGCGATGCTTTCCAGCTTTTTCTTCTGTTCTTTCTTGGGCAGGGCCGCGATCTCCTTGGAGATGGCTCCCTCGGCCACGGCAAGGATCGTAAAGCCGCTGCCTCTGGCCACACGCTTGTTGATGGCCTCCACAATCTTGTTGATATCATAGGGAATTTCCGGAATCAGGATGATATCCGCGCCGCCTGCAATTCCCGCGTACAGGGTCAGCCAGCCCACCTTGTGCCCCATAACCTCCACGATAAACACACGGTTGTGAGAGGAGGCTGTGGTGTGGATGCAGTCAATGGCATCTGTCGCAATATTCACGGCACTGTAAAAACCGAAGGTCATATCCGTACCGTAGATATCATTGTCGATGGTCTTGGGAAGATGGAGGATATGCAGCCCTTCCTCCCGGAGGAGATTGGCTGTCTTCTGTGTGCCGTTTCCGCCCAGAATAACCAGGCAGTCCAGGCGCAGCTTGTAATACGTCTGCTTCATGGCTTCCACCTTGTCCAGACCCTTTTCGTCCGGAACCCGCATCAGTTTAAAGGGCTGGCGGGAAGTGCCCAGGATCGTGCCGCCGCGGGTCAGGATACCTGAAAAATCCTTGGAGGAAAGCATCCGGTAATCTCCGTAGATCAGTCCCTTGTATCCATTCATAAAGCCGTAAACTTCCAGCTCATCCAGGTTGTTCGCAAGTCCCTTTACCACGCCCCGCATGGTGGCGTTCAAAGCCTGACAGTCGCCGCCGCTTGTCAATAATCCAATTCTTTTCATTTGACACATCCATCCTATCCTTTTATATTTGCCTTCCGGCATACGGACGGCCTGCCCCGGATCTTCTCCGCGGACGGCAGCCGTTCAGTTGGTTTTTATTATAGCTTATTTTTATGGCTGCCACAAGTTCTTTATTAGCAGGCCGTTGACTTTTCCTGCCAAACAGGTTATACTCTTAGAGTCCGTGCAGCCGGGGAGACAGCGGTGCCCTGTACCTGCAATCCGCTACAGCAGGGGTGATGCCGAACCGAGGACTTTTTCACTGCGCAGCTGCCTCTTATAAGTGGCGCTGACGTCCGGGTCTTACGCAACGGGAATCCATGAACCGTGTCAGGGCAGGAATGCAGCAGCACTAAGTGGAACCTTCCGTGTGCCGTGAGGGTGCCTGGGCCGAGTTAACTGTAAGAGTAACGTGTGTGGTGTCAGTTCGAAGGGAGGCGCACGGACTTATAAAGAATAAGCAGACAGAAATCTGTCAGAAAATCCGGAGACGGTACCCTCGGGGCCGCTCCGGATTTTCCGCGTTTATTCCCGCGGCAGGTCCACCGCCGTGTAAGCATGTCCCGTCCAGGGAAGAAATTTCTCCAGTATATCCGACATTTTTATCTTCAGGCTGCTGGTATTGACGCAGGGATGGCAGCCCAGATATTCTGCTTCCAGCGTCTCCCGGTCGATAAGCAGCCGCACTCTCTTTTCCCGGTCATACATAAGCCCCAGAATGCTGACTGCTCCCGGCTCGATGTTCAGATATTTTTCCATATATTCCGCTCCGGCAAAGGACAGGCGGGCCGACTGAATCTGCTTTGACAGATCCTTCGTTTTGAATTTTTTATCTCCCGGCATCAGCAGCAGGTAAAAGCTGGTCTTCTGGGCGTTGCACAGAAACAGATTCTTGCACATTTCCACCCCCAGCACTCTGTCAGCCGCCTCACAGCCTTCCATGGTCATCACCGCCTCATGGTCCGCCCGGAGGAAAGGAATCCCCAGGCGGTCCAGCAGATCATATACGGCACATTCTTTTTCCAGCCTTCCCTCACAGGATTCCGGCCTTCCCTCAAATACTTCCATCTCTTCCTCCTTTTCCCGAATTACCCAAAAATGTCTCCGGAATCAGCAGGAAGTTCACCTGCTTTCTTCCGGAGACCTTCTTCCGGTTCTCCCTACAGCACCAGGCTGGGAGCCGCGTAAACTCTGGCCTTCAGCTCACTGTCCAGCATGTACAGACTCTTTGGATCAGAGCCGAACAGATCCATCTTGGTGATCAGATCATGAGCGTTCGTCTCCTCCTCTCCCTGCTCCTTCACAAACCAGTCCAGAAACTGAGTGGTACGGAAATCTTTTACCTCCTGGGCGGCAGCGTAAATCTGATTGATGAGCCCGGTTACGTACTCCTCGTGTTCCAGGGCTGCCGTCAGCGGATCCTTCAGGGTTTCCAGCGCTTTCGCCGGCTTGTCAATGGTCTCCAGCACCGGCCGCACATTATTGTTGTGCAGGTACTGGTAAAAAAGCATGGCATGGTCACGCTCCTCCTGGGCCTGCACCTGGTACCAGTTGGCAAAGCCGTCCAAGCCTTTATCCTTGTAAAAGCTGGAAAAATCCAGATACAGATAGGCAGAATAAAACTCCTTATTGACCTGCTGGTTCAAAAGCTCCAAAACTTTTCTATCAAGCATGTGATTCTCTCCTTTATCATTCTGCGTTCAAAATCAATAACAGTTTCTATTTTTATTATACATATTTTCTTTGCTCCTGCAACTGTTTTTTAGCCATTCTGCAGTTTCTTTCAGGGATTCCATTTTTTTCAGATACTGGCCCTCCACCGGAGAGGAATCTTTCTGCAGATCCGGAATCAGAATCACCGGTGTGCCGGCCGCGTGGGCGGAACGGACGCCGTTCCAGGAATCTTCCAGCACCAGCACCTCCTCCGGCCGCCGGCCCAGCATTTCGCAGGTCTTCACGTAAATCTCAGGATCCGGCTTCGCCACCTTCACCTGATCGCCGGCCAGCACGAACTGGAAATACGGCAGCACGCCCGTTCTCTCCAGAAGATCCAGGGCATGCGTCCGGCTGGAACCCGTGGCCACCACCGCCGGAATCTTCTCTTTCTTCAGATACTCCAGAAGCTCCAAAAGCCCCGGCTTTACCGGCACACCGTCCCGCTCCGTACAGATCCTCACCCGCTCCCGGTAGGCATCCTGAAACCGGTCAAAGGGAAAATCCGCCCCGTAATGTTCCAGGAAATACTGCATTCTGGAGGCCCGGTTCATCCCCATAGTCTGGTAAATGTTGTGCCCCAGAGGCTCATATCCCAGTTCCGGCCCCACCTCGTCCCAGGAGCGCTGGATCATCTGTTCCGTTCCGAACATCAGTCCGTCCATATCAAAGATCACAGCCCGCGGCCATCTTCTGTCCATGTCCTTCCTCCCGTCTCAGCTCAGACCGTTTCTCTTCCGGAAAATCCGGTATACCGCCTCGATCAGTTCCTGATCCTCCAGGCCTTCGTACCGGGCCTCTTCCTCATCCAGGTCCTCAGCCACCACCCGGAGAATGTGAACCAGCTCGTCCTCGCCTCCCTCCGCCGGATACAGCACCGCGTATTCTTCCCCCTGATATTCGATCAGATCCAGCAGCTCAAATTCAACCTCCTGTCCGTCCTCATCCGTCAGCACGATCAAATCTTCCATCCCGTCTCCTCCTTCTCCGCTAAATCTTTTCTTCTGAACTGAAATCTGTTACAATGCTCTCAGTCTTTAAATAATTATTATGAGGAAGGGACGCTGTTTTGTCAACCAATACACTTCATCCGGCTGCGATTTTTTTTATTTATCTGCTTTTGATAAATCTGACAGGATTTTTCTGCTTTTTTTCAGACAAACGCCGGGCATGCAGACACCGCCGCCGGATCCCCGAGAGAACTCTGTTTCTCACGGCTGTCCTGGGCGGCGGCGTCGGCTGCCTGCTGGGTATGTACTTGTTCCGCCATAAAACACGGCATCTCTCTTTTGTTCTGGGACTGCCGCTGCTGACGGCCCTGTGGGCAGTGCTTGCCTGGATTCTTCTCCCGCTTCTTCAGAAGCTCTGAAGGATCTCAGCCAGCTTCTGCTCGTAATCGCCCTCCAGCTCCTCTGTCCTTCCCACATTGGCCAGATTCGTCTCCACGCCGCAAGGCTCTCCGCCGTCCGCGTACTCCCAGATATGGTAGGAAAGCCCCCGGTGCTCAAAATCAATGCTTCCGCAGCCATCCTCCTCCGCGTAATCAAAGGATATCCTTTTCTCTCTGAGAAGATTCTGTATTTTTTCCAGACGCATCCTTTTCTCCTCCATACCTTTTTCTCTATCCTACCATATTTTTTTGATAATTTAAAACAAAATCATGAAACATATGATTCTTTGCTGTATAATCAAAGCAGGAGGAATTTCATGCAGAACGAAACACTTGAAAAAATTCTGATCATCGATGGAAAAGTGCAGGCAGATATTCTGGTGGAGCACCTGAAGGAGCACGACATCCCGGCCTGCAGCCAGACAGAAGCGCCAGGCGCCCGCGGGAACAATGCTCCGCCGGGGGAAGGCATCTACGTCAGCCGTTCAGATGCCCGCGCCGCGCGGAAGCTTCTGGAGGATTTCTTTCGGACAGAATCTTCCGGGGAAGAGGATTCCGTTTCAGAATACCAGCCGTCTCACCGGCTGCGCCGGCGTCTCTTCGCCGCTGCCGCCCTGGTCATTCTGGCAGCCTTCTTCATCTATTCCATTTATGGCTACGTGGCGCAGCTGCTTTGAGTTTTTCATTGGCACCTTTTAACAAAATCCGGCCGGTTAAAATTATGGACTCTTCTGAATTCCTTCCCCGCGTATTGACTTCCGCAGCTGCCGGCCATATGATTGTAGCACGCTGCCGGCACGCTGCTGTTCCATTCAATACATAATTAAAAAGGGAGTCAAAATGAACCATCACAAAATAAAAGTTATTCTTTTCGGAATGGGGATCATGGGAAAACAGATCACCCGGTTTCTTGCCGATAAAAACGTTCCGGTAGTGGCTGCCGTGGGAAGGCGGAGCCATATCGGAGAGGATATCGGAGAACTTTCAGGCATCGGTCCCTCCGGGGTATCTCTGCTCGCGGGCCCGGATATTGACCTGGAAGAAGTCATAAAAGCCAGCGGGGCGAATGTTGCCATTCACTGCTCCGCCAATCTGGAAGAGATCGCGGATCAGATCTGCTGCTGCCTGGAAAACGGTTTAAATGTAATAACCCTGAGTGAGGACGCCTATTTTCCCTTCGTGGAGAATCTTAAAACCTATAAGCGGTTAAATGACGCCGCCCTCCGGAACCGGGTAACTCTCGTCGGGCTTGGCATGCAGGATGTGACCTGGTCCAATAAGGCCGTCATTTTAAGCGGAAACTGCATCCGGATCGATTCCATCACCTGTGAAAGCTGGGGCATGCTGGATGTCGTAGGACAGGCAGAGCCGGGATTTATTACCGTAAAAGATCTGCCGAAGCCGCGGTATCTGCACGGGGATCTGGATGATTACGTATAAACCTGCTTTTTATTTTTCTGTTCAACCGGATGCACTCAAGCGTGTATCCGGTTGTTTTTTACCCAGGAGGCAGGTATAATAAAGCATGGAACACAGAGAAGAAATCTTTTTTCAGCAGAAAGGCGCCCTTTTGGAACTGGCAGAACTGACGGCATATGCCGAAGAAAAATTTCATATTCAGGAGCAGCATAAGTGGGCTGATTTTCCCGGCTTTTCGGTTCTGTCTGATCCGGACACGGGGAAATGGCTGGCCCTGCTCATGCGCCAGTGGGATTCCGATACCGGGACGGAGCTGCAGCGGTGCGACATAAAATGCGGACGGCAGATTCTGTCCGAGATGCGGGAGCCCTATCTGACGCTGCCCTTCCGCATGAAGGGCATGAAATGGGCGGGGGTTATTTTTGACAGACGCACGAAGCCGGAAGTCATCTTCCGGCTCTTTGACCGGGCGGTTTATTCTGAAAAGCAGAGCAGCTTCACGATTACTCTGGAAAATGCCCCGGCCGGCCCGTCCATTCTGCCCGCGGATACCAGGCTCCCCGCTTCCGGCGCGCCGCTTTCGCTTCCGGAGGAAAACGTGCCCGGACAGATCCGGGACATGCGGCGTCTGTACGAGTACCGGAGCAATTCCTTTGCGCAGAAATGCAGAAACTTTTACCGCCAGGGCCGCTTCATGGAGAATTATGAAGACAATGCCCCCTGGTCCGGAACGTACAGGCACTATTTCCCCACCTACCATGACCTGAACACCCGGCAGCTCCGGGGCTATTTCACCTGGCGCACCCGGCTCAGAAAAGGTGATTTCCAGCCGGCTCCCGCTTCTTTTGCCTACCTGTACCTGTATGAACTACTGAACGGAATCGGAACTTCCTCACCGGAGGAGAGCCTCCGGAAAATGCAGGAATTTCAGGCCGGCTTTCTTGACTCCGGAACCGGCGATCCGGATATAGGCAAAAACCTGCGCCGCTGGATGCTGGAGTACGCGGTGCTGCACGGAATGCCGCCTTCCCGGGCCCGGGAATACACCAATCCCGCCATGATGCAGCGGGACGCCTTCCTGACAGCTCTCAAAGAGCCGGAAACCCATACGGATGAAGAGCTGTTTTCGGCCCTCTGCGCCTTTGCGGGCAGAAAGCTGGAGCAATCTCCTGTAATCCGAAAAGACCGGCAGAGGGGCGCGCACCTGTTTGCGGCTCTCTGGCGCACCGCGTCCGGGATGTACCTGCAGAAAGGGCAGTCACTTTTCACTGCCTGCTTTGGAGAGCAGAAAACCTTTCCCTGGCATCCCCTGGCCAACGCGGTTTACTGGGAAGAACACATCCATGCGGATACAGATTACGCGCTGAACGCCTGCAGAGTCTATCACTGCCGCGGCGGCTTCTGGCTGGAGGAACGGTATGACCCTCTGTATTTCGACCGGAAACGGCTGCAGGGGCTTCTGCGCGAAGCGGACCGGCGGTTCCGGAGGCACTTAAAGACCGATCACTACCTCCGGGAAAATCCTGGAGAGGCCTGGGCTGCCCCTTACGCGGAGGCGGTGCTGTCCGCCTGGATGCAGGAAGAGGCAAGGGCGGCAAGACCTGCTGTATCCATCGACTTTTCCGGCCTGGAACAGATCCGCCGGGATGCCGGCGCCACCAGAGACAGCCTGCTGACGGAATCGGAACTGGGGGAATCCTTTCAGAGGGAGCCGGAGGGCCAGCGGCCGGAGGCGCCTGTCCCGGAGGAGGAAGCTTCCGGCCCTCCCTCCGATGTCTCCGGGCTTCTGGATGACCTGCACAGACCGATTCTTCTTGCTCTTCTCCGGGGAGAATCCCCGGAACCATACATGCAGTCCCATCACCTGATGCCCTCGGTGGCGGCTGATACCATCAATGAGGCTTTCTTTGAGGAAACAGGAGACAGCATTCTTGCGTGTGACGGGCAGACCCTCACGCTGGTGGAGGACTACCGGGAAGATATTCTGAAAATACTTGGAGGAAAAACAGATGAAGGCTGATAATCGAAAAGTACCGAAACGGATTGCCCAGACGGTCTTAAATTCCCTGAAGGGCGGCGTGGTCCCCAGAATCGGCCTGCCTTATATCGCCGTCGGAAGAAAAAACGAGATTGAAGCGCTGCTGCATGATGTGGATATTATTGCGGAGGGCGGCGCTTCTTTCCGCTTTATTGTAGGCCGGTACGGTTCCGGCAAGAGTTTTCTGCTCCAGACGATCCGCAACTATGTCATGGACCGGGGATTCATCGTGGCCGACGCGGATCTGTCGCCGGAGAGGCGGCTCCACGGAACGCGGGGGCAGGGGCTGGCCACCTACCGGGAGCTGATCGGCAATCTCTCCACCAAAACAAAACCGGAGGGCGGCGCCCTGACCCTGGTGCTGGACCGCTGGATCAGCAGCGTGCAGGCGGAAGCAGCCGGGGAAACAGGACTGGAGCCCGGCGATCCGGCCCTGACGAAAGCGGTGGATCAGAAGATCTATACCGTTACTTCCGCTGTCAGCGAACTGGTTCACGGGTTTGAGTTTGCCAGACTTCTCTCCCTGTATTACCACGCATATCTGGATGGCGATGACGAAACGAAAGCCAGGGTCACACGCTGGTTCCGGGGAGAATACACGCTGAAGCGCGAGGCAAAGGAGGAGCTGGGCGTCAACATCCTGATTACAGATGATGACTGGTACGATTACCTGAAGCTCTTTGCCGTATTTTTCCGCATGGCCGGCTATACAGGCATGATCCTGCTGATCGATGAGCTGGTTAATCTCTATAAGATTCCCAACGCCGTCACCCGGCAGTATAATTATGAAAAGCTCCTGACCATGTACAACGATGCCCTCCAGGGAAAGGCCCGGTATCTCGGCATTCTCATGGGCGCGACTCCCCAGGCCATTGAGGATAAGCGCCGGGGCGTGTACAGCTATGAAGCTCTCCGCTCCCGCCTGGCAGAGGGACGTTTCTCCCGGCCGGGGGCCAGAGATCTGCTGGCTCCCGTCATCCGCCTGGAACCGCTGACGCCGGAGGAAATGCTGGTGCTCTGCGAAAAGCTCTCCGACATGCATGCCGGGCTCTACGGATACGAAGGAAAAACCGGAACCGGGGAGCTGGCCGCCTTTATCCGGCTGGAATACAGCCGGATCGGCGCGGATCAGAACATTACTCCCCGGGAGGTAATCCGGGATTTCATTGAACTGCTGGACCTGATGTATCAGAATCCGTCCATGGATATCCGCGCGCTTCTGGAGTCGGAAAATTTTTCCTTCGCGGAATCCCAGGCCGTTTCCGACCAGACAGATAAAAATTACGCGGAGTTTACCCTATGAACGTTTTCAGCAGATACGCGCCCTTTATCCAGGATTATATTTACCGCTCCGGCTGGCAGTCTCTGCGGGGCGTACAGAACGCCGCGGGCGAGGCCATCTTCGGCACGGAGGACAACGTCCTCCTCACGGCCTCCACGGCATCCGGGAAAACGGAAGCGGCCTTTTTCCCCATTCTGACCCTTCTGGAGGAAGATCCTCCCTCCAGCGTGGGCGTGCTCTACATCGCCCCCTTAAAGGCCCTTATCAACGATCAGTTCGGCCGGCTGGAGGAGCTGTGCGGGGAGGCGGGAATCGCCGTGACCCGCTGGCACGGGGATGTCCCCCAGACACGCAAGCGGAAGCTCCTGCAAAAACCCTCCGGCATTCTGCAGATTACCCCTGAATCCCTGGAATCTCTGCTGATCAACAAACATATGGAGATCCCATCCCTGTTCGGGGATCTGCGCTTTCTGGTGGTTGACGAGATTCATTCCCTGCTCCGGGGAGACCGGGGCATGCAGACCTTCTGCCTGATTGAACGGATCGGCCGGCTGGCCGGGTGCACTCCCAGACGGATCGGCCTGTCCGCCACCATCGGAAATCCCGAGGCGGCGGGACGCTTTCTTGCCGCCGGCAGTGGACGCCGGACCATCATTCCCCGGTTTGACGGGGGAAAAGAGGTGTGGCGCCTGTCCATGGAGCATTTTTTCAATACGCCTCCCCAGGCGGACGAGGCTCGGCCCTCCCTTCCCGAAACTCTCCGGCCGGAAGCCCCCACGGACACCGCGCCGGAGGCGGCTGATCCGGGGATTGGCTATATCTTTGAACATACCCGGGGGAAAAAATGCCTGATTTTTACGAATTCCCGGGAAGAATGCGAGGCGGTCTGCCAGAACCTGCGCCAGTACTGTGAGGCCAACCGGGAGCCTGACCGGTTTCTCATTCACCACGGAAACCTCTCCGCTTCCTACCGGGAAAGCGCGGAGGAAGAAATGAAGGATGACGATTCCCTTCTGTCCGTGTGCGCCACTGCCACCCTGGAGCTGGGCATTGACATCGGCCGGCTGGAGCGGGCCTTTCAGATTGACGCGCCCTTTACCGTATCCGGCTTCCTGCAGCGCATGGGCCGGACGGGCCGGCGGGGCGACCCCTCGGAAATGTGGTTTGTCATGCGGGAGAATCACCCGGAACCAAGGGCCATGCTTCCGGACATGATTCCCTGGTATCTGATTCAGGGAATTGCCCTGGTGCAGCTGTATCTGGAAGAACGGTTTGTGGAGCCGCCCCGGACGGACCGTCTGCCCTACAGCCTTCTTTACCACCAGACCATGAGTACTCTGGCCTCCTGCGGAGAAATGACTCCCGGGGAGCTGGCCTCCCGGGTGCTGCCCTTAAGCTGCTTCCACCGAATCTCAAAGGAGGACTACCGGACCCTTCTTCTGCACCTGCTGGAAATCGGCCACATCAGCCGGACGGAAAACGGCGGCCTGATCCTCGGCCTGGCCGGGGAGCGGATCGTAAATAACTACAAATTCTATGCCGTCTTTCAGGAAAATATTGAGTATTCCGTGCGCTCCGGCCCGGAGGAACTGGGCACCATCGTCAAACCCCCGCCGCCGGGGGACAAGATCGCCATTGCCGGCAGAGTCTGGGCTGTGGACGAGGTGGACCACAAAAAGAGAGAAGTCTACTGCACCCTGGTAAAAGGCAATATCCCGGCATATTTCGGCGATGTGGCCGGCGATATCCACACCCGCATCCTGGAGCGGATGCATGGGGTTTTAAACGAGCAGAATATCTATCCCTATCTCCTGCGCCGCGCCGCATGCAGGCTTCTGGATGCCCGGGACAGCTTCCGGAAATCCGGGATGGCGGACCATCCCCTGGTGCAGCTGGGCGGAAATATGTGGGCGCTGTTTCCATGGCTCGGCAGCTACGCCTTTCTGGCTCTGGAGCGGTTTTTGAAGATTCGCTGCGGCCGGCGGCTGGGACTGAAGGGACTGCATCCGTCCAGGCCTTATTATCTGCAGTTTACCATGAAGGTCAGCGAAAAGGAATTTTACAGGATCACGGCCGAGGAGGCCGCAAAAGAATTTGACCCGCTGGAGCTGGTCTATCCCGGAGAAGTCCCGGTTTTTGAAAAATATGATGAGTACGTGCCGGAGGAACTGGTCCGGAAGGGCTTTGCTCTGGGAGTCCTGGATCTGGAAGGCATGAAACAGAGAGTGCTTGGCTGGGCAGAGTAAATCCCCTGCCCGACGGGGCGCTCTTCTTAGCCGGCGCGTTATAAAAATAAGGCAAGAGTGCAGAAATAGAAAAAGCCTGCAAACGGCAAAAACCGCCTGCAGACTGAACATTCCAGCGGAGAAGGTGGGAGTCGAACCCACGCGCCCTTGCGGACCTATCGCATTTCGAGTGCGACCTCTTAGACCACTTGAGTACTTCTCCGTATGCCGGATGGCCCGGACACAGATCCTATTATACTGTTTTCACGGGATTCCGTCAACATCCTTCTTCTTTTTTCTTTCCCGGAGTTTTCGGAAAAAGCCGCTCAGCATGGCGCTGCACTCCTCCTCCAGAACCCCCCGGATCACCTCTGCCTGGTGGTTAAATTCCTTCCTCTCCAGCAGATTCAGCACGGAACCGGCGCATCCGGCCTTTGGATTCATACTGCCGATCACCACCCGGTCCATGCGCGCCTGGATGATCGCCCCCGCGCACATCTGGCAGGGCTCCAGGGTCACGTACATGGTACAGCCCTCCAGCCGCCAGTCGCCCAGCTTCCGGCTGGCCTTTTTTATGGCGTTCAGCTCCGCGTGGGACAGGGTGTTCTTGTCTGTATTTCTCCGGTTGTATCCCCGGGCAATAATGCGCCCCTCATACACTATCACACAGCCGATGGGCACTTCCATGAGGGCTTCCGCCTTTTTGGCCTGGCGGATGGCCTCCTTCATAAATTTTTCCTGTTCTGTCATATTTTCCTCCCCGCCCGCATATGGTTTCTATAGAAATTGAAAGGAACCGGTGTCTGTCATGTCTGATTATAAAAGATTTGTTGCCTATTTATACGAATACCATGAAAACAGCAAGGGAGAGAACCGCGGCTTCGTCCGGGTGGAAGCCCGCAGCGGCACCTGCCAGATGGCCTTTCAGCTGAAGGTCATCTCTCTGCCGGAGGGCACGCCCCTGAATGTATACGGCTTTGTCCGCATCCGCGAATTCCTTTTCGGCATACCGGTAGGCATCCTCCGGGCCGGGAAGGGCGGGATCTCCGGCCGGCTTCTGGCCCCTTCCGTACATATGGGAGATTCCTCCTTCTCTCTGGACGATCTTTCCGGCCTACTGATCACCGGACCGGAAGGCCGCGTGTACGCCACCCAGTGGGATGATATTCCGATTTTGCCGGATCATTTTACCACGAACGCTTCCATTCTGCAGGCCCCCCGGGAAGAAAAGGAGGAGACGCAGGAAATTCCGCCGGAAAATCCGGGACCTGACGGGGTGCAGATTGCTTCCCTGGATCTCTCCCCGGCAGAGACGCAGGTCTCCCCTCTTCCCTCCGATCCGCTTCCCGCCCCGGCCCTCCTGCCGGACCGCTGGGAAGCTCTGCGCAGACGCCATACTTCTTTCTGTCCCTTTGACGATGAAGAAATCTGCGACTGCATCCGCCTGAGCCTGAAGGATCTCCCGGAGCTTCGGAAGGACGGCTGGCAGATCAGCAGCAGCCAGTTCCTTCTTCATGCCTTTTACAATTACCGCCATTTTCTTATGGGCCGCTGCCCCGGGCTGGACAATGCCTACATTCTGGGAGTGCCCGGCGTTTTCGACATCCGGGAGCAGTTCATGGCAGGCATGTTCGGCTTCTCCGCTTTCAAGCCTGCCCGCTCAGAGACAGGCATTATGGGAAACGCTCCCTTTGGTTACTGGTACAGGCAGGTTCAGTGAGAACTTCTAAGCAATCCCCCGGATGCCTACCTCCGGGATCAGAGGAAGGAGCATTTCCCGGAAACGTTCCAGCTGCTCTCTGGAATATCCGGTAAATTCCGGACAGATCACCGCGTCTGAATCCCGGTAATTCTGAAGAAAATACCGGCGGCTGCCCGCAAGCCACCTGCCGATCTGCAGCAGCTCCTCCCTCCCGTGAAGCTCTCTGGCCACTGTGGTGCGGAACTCATAATCCGTCTCCCCCTTTTTCAGCAGCTCCACGGAATCCTGAATCCGCAGCACATCCAGCGCGGGCAGCCCCGCCGTCTCGGCGTAGCGTCCGGGACTGTTTTTGATGTCCATGGCTACATAATCCAGAAGCTTTTTGCGGAGCAGCACCGCCAGCACCTCCGGCCGGTAACCGTTGGTATCCAGCTTTACCAGATATCCCAGCGAACGGATGCGGCGGATAAAATCCTCCAGATCCGGGGCCAGAGTCGGCTCTCCTCCTGTAATGCAGACGCCCTTTAAGACACCGCGTCTTTTTTTCAGGTGCTCAAAAATCTGTTCCTCTCCAAGCACCGGCTCTAGCTCCGGCTGCAGAACCAGATTTCCGTTCTGGCAGAAGGGGCAGCGGAAATTGCAGCCTCCCAGAAAAACCGTGCAGGCCACCTGACCGGGATAGTCCAGCAGCGTCAATGTCTGAAAGCCATGTATCTTCATTTTTTCTCCGCTCCCCTGGGGGGAATCCTGAGAATTTCATAAATTCCCCAGGCCACCCCGTCTTCCTGGTTGGATCTGGTTACATACGCGGCAGCGGCCCGGCAGGCCTCCGATGCATTTGCCATGGCAATCGGGATGCCGGCCTCTTCCAGCATGTCAATATCGTTATCCCCATCTCCAAAAGCGGCCGTCTCTTCTCTCGGAATCCCCAGAAGCTCCCGCAGGAACTTCAAACCTCCAGCCTTCCCGGCTTCTGCCGCCACCGTTTCCACCCGGTTCTTCACAGAAGAAGTGATATAGACAGGAAGGCCCGCGGAAGAAAGCCGTTTCTGCAGCTCCTGCTTCTTCTCTTCATCGGCGGTAATCAGATCCAGCCCGTCCAGCTCCCCATGGTGTTCCCGTATAAACGCCCGGATATCCTCCACCGGCTGTCTGGTACTCCGGATATAATTGACGGCATAGGGCATGGCGCCGAAGGCAACCGGATCTTCCAGATATTCCCTGGAGGCGTAGGACGTACCATTTAAAAAGGTTTCCACTCCCAGCCGCATCCCCTCCGTCATGCGCAGAATCTCATCGGCCGCCCTCTGTTCCAGGCGGATCCTTCTCAGGCAGACTCCGTCCTTCATGCGGTATACCGCCGCTCCATTGCTGGTGATGGCATAATCAATGCCGGCGATTTCTGTCACCGACGGAGGCAGAGCCCCCAGAGACCTTCCGCTGGCAATCACCACCTTCACGCCCGCTGCCAGAGCCGCCTCAATGGCTCTGCGGTTTTCCGCGCTGATCTGTTTGTCGTCCCGCAGAGTCGTCCCGTCCAGATCCAGGGCGATGCAGGATATTTTTCTCTGTTCTGTCATATTACATATAATCCTTTCCGTGCTCCTTCAGCCATTTTCTCCGCTCCCGGTAATCCGGCAGAATCTTTTCCACTTCTGCCCAGAAAGCCGGCGAGTGGTTCATCTGCTTCCGGTGGGCCAGCTCATGAACCACCACGTAGTCCAGGATGGCCGGCGGCATCAGCACCAGCTTCCAGTGAAAATTCAGATTCCCCAGGCTGCTGCAGCTCCCCCAGCGGGTCTTTGTATTTTTAATGGCGATCCTTCCGTATTCCACGCCCATCAGACGTGCATAATAGGCCGCCTGGCGGCCGCAGACCAGCCGGGCCTGCTCCCGGAACAGTTTTTCCTGCTTTTCGCTGTATGGCATATCCTCTCACTCCAGAAACTTCCGGATGGCTTCCATATTCTCCGGACAATATTCAATCTCCTTGGAATACAGCTTTGCTGTAAAAATCCGGTCTGCCGGTGAAAAGTCTCCCCGGCGCAGCCACAACTCCGTATCCATGAGCTGGATCACCAGAAGGCTTGCGGCCGCAAACCGCGCCGGCGGCAGAACGCATCCGTCAAACAGAGCTTCCATAAAATACCGGTAGGTAAAGTAGACCAGCAGGTGTTCATACTCCTGTTCCCTGTCTCTGAATCTTTCCAGAAACTCCTCCCTCTTTTGAAGGAGTTCCGGAAGCTGGTCCTGCAGAGAATTCATCCGTACCCCGAAGGTGCCGTCCAGAGACTCCAGGCCCTGATACACTTCCAGGAGCTGTCGTATCTTTGCTTCCCGGCCGCACCATTCCCTGTCCGCTTCGCCGCCGGTCTGCCGGAGCCAGTCCCCGGCCGGGATCCCGGCCGTCTGAAGAATGGCCTGCACATCCTCCTGCCGCACCGGCAGATCCAGCGCTGACGCAAACTTCAGAAACGCCGCCGTCCTGCGGCTCACGGAATATTCCCGGCACTGCAGGATAGAAAAGGCAGTCTCTCTGGCCCGCAGCAGAGGCGCCAGCAGAGGATCCTCCTCCCCGCCCTCCGTCTCTCCTTTCCCGGAGAGCACAAATTTCACCGGCATCTTCCGCTCAAACAGTAGCCGGCATACTTCCTCGCAGCAGAGCCCCAGACCCGTCTCCGTATAATCCCCGAACCACTGGTAAAATCTCGGATGCTCCCGGCAGATATCGCAGAGCATATCCTCTCCCAGATTGATATAAATATCGCAGAGATTGTTTTCATTGAGAAAGGGGCAGCGCCGGCCCGGCGCCAGGATAAAATAGTCTCCGTCCTCCTCCTCGGAAATCCGGGACCGGAGAAGTCTCCCAAAACTCCCCTCCGCCTGCCGGTATTTCCTGCAGGTATCCTCGTCTATCTCAATCTCCCAGCCCGCGCAGCAGGTATCCTGGCAGCGGGAGGCCGTACAGACAAACGTATCGTAAAAATCCGGTTTTAAAATTTTCATGTTTTATTCCTATTCTATACATATTTCAGACAGATCCTGATCCGTTTCCCAGACAGCGGCCAGCTCTCCCCGGAGGGGCAGATAAAACAGCCCTGCCGTCTGTCCTTCCTTCTCTCCGCTGAAAAGATAAAGCTCCAGTTCCTGCTCCTCCGGCGGCAGTGTTTCTTTGGAAATCAGGAGCTCGCCGCGGAATGGATTCTCCCCTTCCGGCCCGTCAAAGGATCAGTCTGTGATCCACTCCACCTGCACAGGCTTTTCCTTCCGGGTACAGACACAGAGCACGTAGTTTTCCCCGATATCCTCTTTCCAGAACCAGACGCCTTCAGCGGTCCAGGGAAGGCGGTTCCGGATGATATTTCCGTCCTCCGGAGCTGTGGAAAACTGCCCGAAGCTGCCGTCGATGCCCTGCCCCGTATATTTTACGTAGCTTTCCTTTGCCGCCCAGATTTCAAAAAATCTCTGGTATGGGGTGCCCGCCCTTCCGTTCTCCACGTAATCGCTCTCCTCCGGTTCAAAATGGCGCTCTGCCATCCGGGAAAGCCGCGTCTCCGCCTCCTCCCGGCTCTCCCCCCGCTTCCTGGTCCGCGCCTGGATATCCACGCCGACCCGCTCCCCACTTAAGGCGCAGACCCAGTAGGGGCCGCTGTGGCTGATGGACAGAAACAGCTCCGGATGATGAAGGAAAAAGGGCTTCCCCTTTTTCCCCCGGAGCAGTTCCCAGGTGACCGGTGACGCGTCGATGCCGAAGGCACGCCTGGCGGCCAGGGCCAGTCTCTCCTCTGGTTCTCTTTCATCGTTTATATTAAAAATGCACACAACTGTTTTCTGATCCATAATTATATCTTACTCCCCTTGAGAGAGAAAGTCGAACACGCTCAGCTGCCTGGGCTGCTCCCTCTTTCGCCTTCCCTCCGTTTTTTCTTTTTTACTGTATTCTTCCGGCACTTCCTCCCAGAACCTGGAGACTTCCCCGGCCCCGGTAAGAATCAGTTCCTCTTTGGCCCGGGTCATGCCCACATAGAAAAGTCTCCGCTCTTCCTCAGTATCCGCCGGCTCTTTTTCTGTCTCCAGGGGAAGCTGTCCCCGGCTCACCCCGTGAAGGATTACCACAGGAAACTCTAATCCCTTGGAGGCGTGGAGGGTCATCAGATGGACCGCATCCGCCTGATACGTTTTTCCGCCGCAGCGCAGCAGATCCCCCTCCTCGCCGGAAGAAAGATTTTGCAGAAACTCCTCCATCTTTCCGCAGAGCATCGCCGCGCTCCGCAGCTGCTGCATGGCCGTATTTTCCTGCAGTTGCTGCTCTTCCATCCACAGATCCAGAACCCTGGACGGCCTGCCCTTCTGCATCAGGGGCCGGAAGGTTTCTTCCAGCTTTTCGAACAGTACTTCCGTCATCCGGCTCTCCTCCTGTTTCAGCAGAAGTTCTGCCGCTTTTTCCCGGTCTGTCTTCTCTCCCAGGAACAGATAGCGGAAGAAGGCGCAGGTGCCCCGGACCATCGGATCCTCCAGAAAGCTGCCCTGACCGGCCGCCACATAAGGGATCCCCTCCCTGCTTAAGGTCTTTTCCAGCAGATCCATCTGCCGGTGGGTTCTGCACAGAACAGCGATCTCACCGAATCCCCGGACTCTTTTCTTCTCCTGATCCGCCGCCTGCTCCTGGGCCTCCAGCATATCCACGCCGCCCACCTGGCGGTTGATCTCCCGGGCCGCGAAAATGGCCTCCGACAGTTCTCCCGTTCCCTGTACCATCCGCACCGGGCATCCGGAGGGCAGGAAAGCTTCCAGCTCCCTCTCTCCGCCGGGATTGTTCCGGATTACAGCGGCTGCCGCTCCCAGAATCTCCGGGGTGGAACGGTAGTTGACCCGCAGCCGGATCACTTCCGTCTCCGGATAGGCCTCCAGCAGGTCCTGAAAACAGGCGGCCCGGGATCCCCGGAAGCCGTAAATGGACTGATCCGGGTCTCCGATGACGAACAGAGACTTTCCGCCCCGGTTCCAGGCCTCTGTCAGCCGGTACTGAACCGGGTTAATATCCTGGAATTCGTCCACCAGCAGATAAGAAAAATGTCTTCTGCCGCTGTCCGCCTCTTCAAAATATTCTGCCGCCGCCAGCAGCAGATCATCAAAATCCAGCAGCCCCCGCTCTTCCAGAAGCTTCTGGTAATAATCATAAACCTCCTCCGGGATCAGAGAGGATTTCTTTCCCGATTTGATCCGGGAAATTTCTCCCAGCAGTTTGCTCACAGAGCAGGCCAGATGAAAGGCCGCCCGGGTCTCCCGGGCCAGTTCCCGGCACTCCAGGTTTTCCGCCAGCCGGATCTCTATCCCTGCATCCTGTAAAGCCTTCAGGGCTGTGGAATGAAAGGTTCCGATCTGCATCCCCCTTAGATGCTGTTTCCCTCCCAGGGCTTTCTCCAGCCGCTCCTCCAGTTCTGCCGCCGCTTTTCTGGTAAACGTTACGGCCGTGATCTCCCGGGGCTTTATCTGTTTTTCACGGACCAGGTAGAGGATTCTGGAGACCAGGGTTTTCGTCTTTCCGGTTCCCGGCCCGGCGATCACTGCCAGACGGCGGCTTTCTGAACGGACGGCCCTCTCCTGTTCC
Source organism: Candidatus Scatomonas pullistercoris (assembly GCA_018713515.1). GTDB lineage: Bacteria > Bacillota > Clostridia > Lachnospirales > Lachnospiraceae > Scatomonas > Scatomonas pullistercoris. The sequence goes on along the minus strand of DVOO01000011.1, from coordinate 158,534 downwards.
GGATTCAGGCCCCCTTCCGGGATTTTCTGCTCCCGGCCTTTTTTCTCCGACTCCGGCTGCTCTTCTTTCCTCTTTTCCTCTCTCCCCCTCTTCCCGACCGGGGCCGGAGATGCAAAGGAAAAGCTCATCTGGCCCTCCGTATTCTCCAGCTCCTCCTCCGTAAACAGGCGGATCTTCCCGTAGGCGCCGTCAAACCCCGGCTCCCGGATCACTTCTCCGGCCCGGAGACGGCGGATGCCCTCGGCCACACGCTCTCCGGCTTCCTTCCGGATATCCTCCAGAGGGATTTCCCTCAAAATCGAAAATTCCGCGCCCAGGTGCGCCAGAAGCTTTTCATATTCCGCCTGCACCCGCTTTCCGGCGGCCGCGCGGCCTGTAGCCGCGGCGATCACCTCCGGCAGGGGCGCCAGACTTTCAAAGGGCTTCGCCCCTTCCCGGATGAAGCCCTCCTTCCGGTCTGAAAGCTGCAGGATCCGGTGAGAAACGCCCATGGTCAGCTTTTTCCCGCAGGCAGGGCAGATATTTCCCGCCGCCTCCGCCTCACCGGGACTTAAGACCACCTGGCATTTCCGGTGGCCGTCAAAATGGTATTTCCCCTCCTCCGGGAAAAATTCCAGGGTTCCTTTTAGTCCCTGGCCCGTCTGGACAGCCCTGCTAAGGCCCGCGTAGGTGCCGTCAATCTCCAGCAGATTTGCCTCTCTCCCCAGTTTGCCCGGGGAATGGGCATCTGAATTGGAGATCAGCTGAAGGCCGTCCAGGGCGGACAGCGTCCAGTTCATGGGCGGGTCGGAGGAAAGACCGGTCTCCACCGCATGGATGTACGGAGTCAGATCCTCAAAACATTCCTCCATGGTGTCAAAGCCCGAAAAGGCTCCGAACAGAGAAAAATGAGGCGTCCAGATATGGGCCGGGATAAAGACGGCCTCCGGACAGCTCTCCAGGGTAATTTCCAGCAGATCCCGGCAGGGCAGGCCCAGGATGGGCCGTCCGTCGGAATGAATGTTCCCGATGGCTTCCAGTCTCCTGGACAGTTCCTCTGCCTCCCGGAGGCCCGGCAGCAAGATCAGGCTGTGCACCTTCCTGGTTTTCCCGTCCTTTTTATAAATGGAGCTGATCTCCCCGGACACCACGAACCGGGGCTCACACCGGCCGGAAACGGCAGGATCTTCGATCTCGTATTCTTTTTTCAGCCGGTACAGTCCTTCCTCCGCGGGCTCCAGCTTTTCCTTCAGTTCCTCTCTCCAGGCCGGATGGGTAAAATCTCCGGTACCCACGTACCGGATCCCCTTTCTGGCCGCCTGATACGCCAGCATTTCCGGGTTCCCGTCCCTGCTGGTGGCCCGGGAATACCGGGAATGTATATGTAAATCCGCGATCTCTACGTTCTTCATTGCACTTCTCTTCTTTCGTACCGCTTTCCCGAAAGGCCCCTGTCAGTCTCCGATGACTCCCGTTTTCCCCTCCAGCACCGCCATGGCGATCTTCTCACTGGTAACCGGCAGGGAATGGAACCAGCAGCCGGTGGCATTGGCGATGGCATGGACCAGAGCCGGCGCCGGGGTGTTGATTACGATCTCACCGATGGATTTTGCCCCGAAGGGGCCTGTGGGCTCGTAGCTGCTCTGAAACTCCACACGCAGTTTTCCCATGTCCAGACGGGTGGGAATCTTATACTGCATCAGAGAATTGTTCCGAAGGCGCCCCTCCGGGGAATACTGGATATTCTCAAACAGTGTCATGCCTATGGCCTGTACCAGGCCGCCCTCCACCTGAACCCTGGCCAGGTGGGGGTTAATGGGGGTGCCGCAGTCCACCACCGCCGCGTAGTCCAGAACCTTCACTTCCCCGGTCTCTCTGTCCAGCTCAATCTCCACGGCCCCCGCCATAAAGGGCGGCGGCGAGATTTCCGAGCTGTTGCTGACCGTAATTTCCAGGGCCTGATTATTTCCGCACATGGACCGGACCGCAATATCCTCCAGGGAAATCTCACGGCTTTCATCCGCCGGAGCGTACACCCGTCTCCCGTCAAACTCCAGCTCCCCGGCCGGCAGTTCCAGCGCGCCGGCACCGACTTCCAGGATCAGCTCTCTTAATTTCCTTCCCGCCTTCTCCACCGCCTTCCCGGTGACGTAGGTGGTACTGGAGGCGTAGGAACCGGAATCGTAGGGCGAAGTATCCGTATCCGCCGCCGACACGGAGATCTGATCCAGAGAGCAGTCCAGTACCTCCGCGGCGATCTGGGCCAGGATCGTGTCGCAGCCCGTTCCCATGTCCGCGGAGCCGATGGACAGCATGTAGCCGCCGTCATCGTTCAGCTTCAGGGTGGCGGAGCCCACATCCACGCCGGAAATCCCGGAGCCCTGCATCCCCATAGCCAGCCCCACGCTGCGGATCTTTCCGTTTCCCATATCTCTGGCCGGGTACTTTTCCTCCCAGCCGATCATCTCTTTTACTCTGGCAAAGCAGCGGTCCAGGGCACAGCTGTCCGTGCGCTGGGCCGAATCGTAGGAGGTCATCACATCTCCCTGCCGCACCATATTGATCTCCCGGAGCCTGGCGGGATCCATGTGCAGCTTCGCGGCCAGCTCATTGACCGCCGTCTCCACCGCAAAGATTCCCTGGGTAGCTCCGTATCCCCGGTACGCCCCCGCCGACATGACATTGGTGTACACCACATCGTAGGTAAACCGGTGGGCCTCCAGATTCCGGTACAGGGAAATGGATTTTGTCCCCGACAGCCCCACGGTGGTGGGGCCGTGTTCCCCGTAAGCTCCCGTGTTGGAAAGGGTCCGCACATCGATGGCCCGGATCCTTCCGTCCGCGCCGGCTCCGATGCGCACCTTTACCTCCATCTCGTGCCTGGGGGAGGAGGCCGTCTGGCTCTCCTTCCTGGTAAAGATCAGGCAGGAGGGCTTTTTCGTCATCCAGGTCACAAATGCCGGAAAGACCTCCGCCACCACGCTCTGCTTGGCTCCGAAGCCGCCTCCGATCCTGGCCTTTGTCACCCGTATCCTGGTTTTCGGAATTCCCAGGGCGTTGGACAGGATTCTTCTTACATGAAACACGATCTGGGTGGAGCTCACCACATTGAGACGGCCGTAGGTATCTATGCTGCAGTATGTGCGGAAAGTCTCCATCATGGCCTGCTGAGCCGCCAGGGTATGATACGTTCCCTCCACCGTCACATCGCAGCCGGCAAGGACCTGATCCACATCCCCCTTCCCGGATCCGCCGCTGGCGCAGAGATTCCGCTTATTATCCGCTCCCACAGGACAGAGGGCCTTCCAGTCCTCCTCCGGGTGTACCAGCAGTTCGTTATCTTTGGCCTGCCGGAAATCCAGGAGGGCCGGCAGCACCTGATACTCCACCCGGATCAGCTTCAGAGCCTTTTCCGCCGCCTCTGCCGTCTCCGCGGCCACAATAGCCACCGGGTCGCCCACGTACCGCACATGGCGGTCCAGAATCAGGCGGTCATAGGGGCTTGGCTCCGGATAGGTCTGTCCGGCCATGGTAAACCTCTGCTTCGGCACATCCTCCCAGGTGTAGATGGCCTCCACCCCCGGCACCAGCTTCGCTTTTTCTGTATGAATTTTCTCCACCAGAGCATTGGCATGGGGACTCCGCAGCAGCTTCACCGCCAGCGTTCCCGCCGGGATCTGATCCTCCAGGAATACCGGTTTTCCCGTCACCAGAGCCATGGCATCCTTTTTTCTCAGGGGCTGATTGACAACTTTCATCCGGCACCTCCCTCTTCCGCCGCGCGGCCGTGCTTCTGCTCCAGAAAGTTCCGGAGCCCCCGCAGCTGTCCCTCATATCCGGAACAGCGGCAGAGATTTCCCGCCAGATACTCCAGAATTTCCTGATCTGTGGGATCCGGGTTCTCCCGGAACAGGGCAATGGCATTCAGAAGATAGCCCGGATTGCAGAATCCGCACTGCTCCGCCCCCTGATCCGCGATAAAGGCTCCCAGCTCCGCGGCTTCCTCCTGCAGGCCCTCCAGCGTCTCCACCGTCCCGCCATCCGCTCTGGCCGCCAGCACCGAGCAGGACAGCACCGGCTTTCCGTTCAGGATCACCGTGCAGAGTCCGCAGTTGGAGGTCTCACAGCCCCGCTTCACGCTGGCGCAGCCGTGTTTCCGCACAAAATCAAGGAGCAGCGTCCCCGGCGCGGTCTCCTCCTGAATTTTTTTCCCGTTTAACTGAATCTGAATCTTCAACTGACCGTGCCTCCCTTCTCCGCGGCAGCCAGCTTCTGCAGCTCCAGCAGGCTTCTCCTGCCCAGCACCCGGGTCAGATGGCGCCGGTACCCGGCGCTTCCCCGCATATTGCCGCCCACGGGCACCTGCTCCGCAGTCCTTTCCGCAGCTTCCGCGGCTTCCTTCTCCGTCAGATTTCCGCCCCGCAGCTGTTTAGTAAGCTTCTCCTCCAGGGGCAGCGCCATAGCCGGCAGGGGTCTGGCCCCGAACACCAGCTTTCCGCCCGCCGCATCCAGGGCTGCCGCCGCGTTCAGCACCGGAAAATCGGTCCGGCTGTTCCGGTGCGCCTGATAAACCATGTGAAAACCGGGCTGCTTCCGGATCCGGATCTCCGTCAGAATATCCCGGTCCCGCTTCCCGGCCATGAATTCTTCCAGGGGAATCTCCCCTCTGTGATACAGGATGACGGAGGTATCCATGGCCAGCAGCACCGTCAGCACATCGGAGAATCCGAATCTGCCGAACACGCTCCCCCCGGCCGTGGCCAGGTTCCGGAACTGCACGCCCACAATATCGGCCAGCGCCGCTCTCACCGCTCCCTCCGTGTAGCGGTTCAGGCCTTCGTGCCGCTCCATCTGCCGCAGCGTGGCCATACAGCCGATCCGGAACTCCTCCCCGTCCTCCCGGATCTGATCCAGGCCGAGTCCCGAGAGATCTATGGCCTTTCCCACATTCCGCTCGCTCATCTTCAGCCAGAGCATGCCCCCCAGCACGCAGCTGCTCTTTTTCTGATTCCATTCATATGCCTGCTCCAGGCTCTCCGCCCTGGCGTACTCTTTGATCTTCAGCATAACGTATCCTCTCTGCGGGCTCCAAAAGACCGCCGTCTGTTCAAATACGGTAAAAGTATACCTTAAAACAGAGGGAATGTACAGGAAAAGAAACAGGGACAATTCCGATAATCTCCCGGGGCGCCGCCCTGTCCCTGCCCTGGTATGGATTGTCCGTGCCAGGCCAGTCATCCCAGGCCCTCCGGAAGCGGTCCATCTCCCAGATTCTCAAATCCTCTGTCCCTTGAAATTTGGGCTTCCACCATCCGGCGGCACTGCTGCCCTTCTCCATATTTTTATCATAACACAATCCGTGGCAGATTGCTTTCCTTTTTCTCGGAAAGCGGGCTGCTCCTCCGGAAGCCCGGAAGATTTTCTTGATACTTTCCGCCGTATGTGTTACCATACCTACCGGACGAAATTTTTCCGGCCGCAGCTTACGCCCCGGCCGGCTATCTGGAGGACAGCATGGCAACTCTTGGAATTATGATTCTGGGCTTTCTGATCGGACGTGTTTTTCCCGCCCGGCACAAAGAAAAAAACGAACGGCTGCAGCTGATCTGCACCCTTCTCTTAATTTTTACCATGGGGGTCAGCCTGGGAGGACGGGACGGCTTTTTCTCAGAGCTGCTGGACCTGGGGCTTAAAAGCTTTGTCTTTTTCCTGATCCCCACGCTTCTCTCTATTGCCGTGGTCTACCCGCTGACCACACGTTTTATGACCGGATCCGGAGCAGAGGGAGCGGAACGCGCAGCAGCCGGAGAGCGGCCTTCCTCCCCGGGAGGCGATCCCATGGTATTTCTGGCCCTTGGCTCTCTGCTTCTGGGAATTGCAGCCGGCGCCTTCCCGTCTGCGGCAGATTTCCTGCAGCCGCTGGTCGCCCATTCCGACTGGCTGCTCTATCTGCTGATGTTTTCTGTGGGAATCAGCGTGGGGCTGCACCGGGGACTGGTATCGAGACTCCGCAGAAATCTTGTGAAGACCCTGATTATTCCCGTAGGGATTATCATCGGATCACTGGCCGGCGGTGTCCTTTGTGGAATCCTGATGCATATGCCCCTGAATCAGTCCGTCGCCATTGCCGGTGGCATGGGCTGGTACAGCCTGGCGGGAGTCACCATCGGCAATCTGGCGGGCGCAAGCCTCGGGAGCATCGCTTTCCTCAGCAGCCTCATGCGGGAGATCGGCGCCTTTTTTATGATTCCCTTCCTTTCCAGGCGCTGCAACGCCTGCACCTGCATCGCTCCGGCCGCGGCCACCAGCGAGGATACCACCCTTCCCATGCTGATCCGCTACACCAATGAGGAGACGGTGGTGTACGCCGTGCTGAACGGCATCATCTGTTCCGCCGTGGTGCCGGTAATCATCTCTTTCTGTTATTAACGTGCCTCCCGGCACGAAAAAAGGGCTCTTCCCGTAAGGTCCAGACTTTCTGAAAGTCATGGACTTATGGGTAAGAAGCCCTTTTCTTATGCCCGCATCATGTCCGACAGAATGCAGGCGCCGGCGGCCCCGCAGTCCAGGATCTCCCGGATCTGCCCCGCATCCCGGCGGATGCCTCCGATGGCGTAGACCGGTATTCTGCTCATCCCGCAGATTTCCCGCAGGAATTCCAGGCCCCGGGGCGGAACGCCCGGCTTGCACTGGCTTTCATAGATATGGCCCGCGAACACATAAGCTGCCCCTGCCTCCTCCGCCGCCCGCAGCTGTTCCGGGGAATGCACCGAAGTGCCGATCCGGTCAAACGCCGCCCTCTCCTCCCCGGAGAGGGACAAAAGAACCGGCAGGGGCAGGTGCAGGTTTTTCACCCCCAGGGCCCTGGCTGCCCCCGGGAAATTGTGGAGGATACAGGGCACCTGAAATTCCCGGCAGATCTCCAGCACAGACTCCGCCAGCTTTTCATATGCCTCCGGGGTTAAATCCTTCTCCCGCAGCACCAGGGCCGCCGGGCGCATGCCGCAGATCCGGCGGATCTGCTCCGGAAAGGGCCGGAGAGCGAGCTTCCGGTCCGTAACGGCAACAATTTTCTCATACATAGACATAATCGTTCATCACCGGCTGCTGGCCCAGCTTTTCCAGATCCCGGTAAACCTGGTCCACGGACCGGCTGTCAGAAATTTCAAACTGCTCGTCTCCCTGATCCTCCATCTCCTCCACATGGCTGCCGACGCCGGTGCTGACCCCTGCGGAGATTTTGGTGGCGGCAATACAGGCCAGGTTATCCCGGACGCGGGCGCACTCCCTGGTGGATACGGTGATGCCGGCAAAAGGCATCAGCAGACGGTAGGCGGTCACCACCTGCAGCAGCTGCGCCTCGTGGACATCCATGGGATTAATCTTGTCATTGTTGATGATGGGACGCAGCCGGGGGCAGGAGAAGGCGATCTCTGCATGGGGATACTTTCTCTGCAGCAGCCAGGCGTGGATACCCGTGGCAAAGGCATCTTTCCGGAAATCAGACAGCCCCAGCAGGGCTCCGAAGCCCACGCCTCTCATGCCGCCTAAGAGGGCTCTCTCCTGTGCATTCAGGCGGTAGGGAAATACCCGCTTGTGGCCTGCCAGATGCAGGGTTTCATACTTATCGGAGTCATACGTTTCCTGGAACACCGTCACGTAATCGGCGCCGCACTCATGGAGATAACGGTACTCATCCGAATTCATGGGATAGACCTCCAGGCCGATGACCTTAAAGTATTTTCTGGCAATCCGGCAGGCTTTTCCGATGTATTCTACTGTGGATTTTTTCCGGCTCTCCCCGGTGAGGATCAGGATCTCCTGCAGCCCGGTCCCGGCGATGGCCTGCATCTCCTTCTCGATCTCCTCCTCGTTCAGCTGGGCCCGGCGGATCTTGTTGTGGCAGTTGAAGCCGCAGTAGATACAGTAATTTTCACAGTAATTGGCAATGTACAGAGGCGTAAAGAGGTAGACGGAATTTCCAAAGTGGCGTCTCGTCTCCTCCCGGGCCTTCTGGGCCATTTCCTCCAGGAAGGGCATGGCCGCCGGGGATAACAGGGCCGCGAATTCCTCCGGCCCCCGGTTTTCCTTATCCAGGGCGCGGCGCACATCCCTCTCCGTATATTTCTCATAGTCATAGGCCTGCATCATGGAAATCACCTGATCCATCACATCCGATTCCAGCACTTCCATATCCGGCAGGTATTTCATATGGTCCGTGCGGTTTTCCTTCAGATGTTCCCGGACCTCATCGTTTAAAATACTTTCATTTACAAATGTGTCGCTCATCCTCCGTCACCTCTCACTCTCTTAAAAATCCCGTCAGCGGAGAAGAGGCGCTGGCCCCCTTTTCTCTCACGGCTCCCATGCCGGAAAGATAAGCCGTCCGCCCTGCCTCGATGGCCTTCCGGAAGGCTTCCGCCATGGCCGGAATATCCCCCGCGGTGGCGATGGCCGTGTTGGCCATGACAGCCGCGGCTCCCATCTCCATGGCCTCGCAGGCCTGGGAGGGCTTTCCGATCCCCGCGTCCACGATAATGGGCAGATCGATCTCATCGATCAGGATCTGAATAAACTCCTTCGTGCAGATTCCCTTATTGGAACCGATGGGCGCTCCCAGCGGCATGATGCAGGCCGCTCCGGCGTTGGCCATATCTCTGGCCGCGTTCAGATCCGGGTACATGTAGGGCATGACCACAAAGCCCTCCCGGGCCAGGATTTCCGTGGCCTTCGCCGTCTCATAGTTATCCGGCAGCAGGTATTTGCTGTCCCGGATCACCTCGATTTTTACAAAATCCGTGCCGCAGACTTCCCGGGCCAGACGGGCGATGCGGACCGCCTCATCGGCGTTTCTGGCCCCGGAGGTGTTGGGCAGCAGAGTGACCCCCTCCGGAATATAATCCAGAATATTAGCCATGCCTCCCTCGTTGGCCCGTCGGAGAGCCAGGGTAATGATCTGGGCTCCGGCGTTCTCCACCGCCGCCCTGATCAGATCCAGGGAGTATTTCCCGGATCCCAGGATAAAGCGGGAGGTAAATGTATGTTCTCCCAGTTTCCAGGTGTCCTGTTTTTTCTCAGTCATATTTCCATCCTCTCTTTTCTTACTGTAATTGCTGTATGCCGGCTTTCCAAAAGCCTCTTACCGATTTCTAATCCGGCTCCCGTCCCAGAATCAGGCTCACCGCGGCATTGGCCTGATGGGCCGCGCAGAGCGCCACCCGGGGAGCCATCAGCCCCGCTCCCGGCAGAGCTTCGCTCTCCTGATCCCCGCAGAGATAAAAGTTCTTCGTGATCTTCCGGGTACGGATCCGGTTGCTGCCTCCGAATCCCGCCATGCCGGAGGCTGCCACCAGCTTTTTCTCCGGAAAATATTCCAGGATGCCGTTTGCCAGCATGGCTTTTTGCTCCGGCCGGTCAAAGGCCTCGCAGATGATCTCCTCCCCGGTAAACAGTTCCTTCAGGTTCTCCTCATCCACCTTCACGCAGTCTGCGGTGATATGAAGATACGGGTTCAGCTCCAGGAGTTCTTCTCTCAAAGCCTCCGCCTTATACCGGCCCAGATGGCAGAGCCGGTACTGCTGCCGGTTCAGGTTTGTCAGATCCACCCGGTCAAAATCCACCAGGTGCAGATGCCCCACACCGATCCGGGCCAGAAAGACCGCGATATGGGAGCCCAGCCCTCCAAGGCCCGCCACCGCCACGCAGGCGGCGGAAAGCTTTTCCTGTACTGCTTCGGTGTGCCTGCGACAGAGGGCCTGGCGGATCTGCTCTCTGGTCACTGTATTTTCCATCTCAGCCTCCTCCTACAAAGCTTACCACTTCCAGCACATCCCCCTCCTGCAGGACGGTTTCCCCGTACCTGCTTTTGGGAACAATGTCTCCGTTTAACTCCACAGCGATCCGTTCCTGCTGATACTGATTTTCCTCCAGGAACTCTCCCAGGAGCTTCCCGTTGGAAAGCTCTCTCTCCTGTCCGTTGGCCTGAATTTTCACTCCCGGCACCTCCTTTCTGTCACTGCTGAAAAAAAAGGAGTCCACAAAGAAACTACACCCGCGGTGGTGTACCCCTTCATGAACTCCGGTTCACTCTCATGTATTTCTTATTCTGTTTGCGACAGGGATAGTATACGGCAGAAAACCCCCGGTTGTCAAGCATGTCCCTGTATTTTACAGAGAATCGCCGTCAGCCGGAAAACGGATCCCCGCCTGCTTTCTTGCCTCATCCGTTATTTTCAAGGAAATCTCTGAAATCCTCCGGTATTCCCGGAGCTTTTCTCCCTTTTCTGCCGCCCGGATAAAAGTCTCTGTTTCATAAGCCATGTTGTTTTCTCCGGGACGGGAAAACAGCACTTCCTCCTCCCCGTCCAGATACCGAATCCAGATCCTGCCGGGCGATGCGATCGAGTCCATATACAGGCTCCCCGCTTCTCCCTGGATCACACTGGGCAGATGCTCGGCGGCAATCTTGGAATAGGCGGCCTCCACGATCATTTCCGGATAGGAAGCCAGGAGCACGCCCGCTCCGTCGATCCCGCCCCGGAGCCTGACTGCGGCTGTGGAGAGGCTCTCCGGCTCCCCGAACAGCCCCACCATCACTTCCACGCAGTAAATCCCGATATCCATCAGCGCGCCTGCGGAGCAGGCCGGATCAAAAATATTCTGCTGCTTTCCGGCTTTGAATCCATCGTACTTGCTGGAATATTTGCAGAAACTGAACCTGGCCTGCCGCACTGTGCCGATCTTGTGCAGCTGGCTGCGAACCGTCTCGTAGCCGGGATCGTGGATGGAGCGCATAGCCTCCAGCAGAAGAACCCCGTTTTCCTCCGCGCAGCGGAACATCTCCTCCGCCTCCCTTTGGTTGGAAGCCAGTGCCTTTTCGCAGAGCACATGCTTCCCATGCTCCATCAGCAAAATTGCCTGCCGCGCATGCATAAAGTTGGGGCTGGCCACATACACCGCGTCGATTCCCGGATCTTCGGCTAATTTCTCCAGGCTGTCATGCCAGCGGGCCGCCTGGTGCCGCTCCGCAAATTTTTCCGCCCTGCCGGCGCTTCGGGAATAAACGGCTTCCAGCCGAAAATCCCCGCAGGTTTTCGCTGCTGTCAAAAAACGGTCCGTAATCTGGCTCGTTCCAATCGTCGCAAAACGCATGCTTCTCATTCCTCCTCATAACAGCCGGACTGCCATACGGTCATAACCAGGCGTGCAACCGAGCGCTTCAGATCCCGGATATCCAGGGTGCCCTCTTTTAATTCCCGGCGGATATTTTCGTGATCCCCCGGGCAGCCCGGCATGATGCTGTCGTTTCCTGCCCGCATGCAGCCGCTGGCCGTGCAGCTGTCTCCCTGCATGGTGGTGGTCCAGTCCGTCATGATCATTCCCATGAATCCCCATTCGTCTCTGGCCACTTTCGTGCAGAGATCGAAGCTGTTGGCCGCATGTACCCCGTTAACCAGATTGTAGCTTGTCATAAGTGCCATGGGCTGTGATTCCTTTACGGCAATTTCAAATCCCTTCAGGTAGATTTCCCGCAGAGTTCTCTCGGAAACAATGCTGTCGGAACCCATCCGGTTATCCTCCTGGTTATTGCAGGCAAAATGCTTGATGGTGGTGCCGCAGCCCTCTTCCGACTGGACGCCCCGGGTGATGGCCGCCGCCATTTTTCCGGAAAGAAGCGGATCTTCCGAAAAATATTCAAAGTTTCTGCCGCAGAGGGGATTCCGGTGGATGTTCATGCCCGGCGCCAGCCACAGCGTCACGCCAAATTCCTGCATCTCCCGGGCCACGGCCTGCCCGCAGCGCTCCAGAAGCCCGGGATCCCAGGTCTGGGCCAGAAGCGTTCCTACAGGGAAGGCGGTGCAGTACTGATAATACGTATCTCCCTGCTCCCGGGGCTCTTCTCTGCACAGAAAGCCGTTTTCCATTCCCATGCCCGGCGGATTCGGAAGCACTCTTCCGTCCTTCACCTGATAAGACCGGGCAAGGCGCAGGCCGGCAGGTCCGTCTGCCAGCACGATGGCTGCCAGCTCCTGCTCCTCCCCGCAGCGGCTGGTTTCCGCCGCGGACCCGGGAACGTACATGCCGGCAGATCCCAGCTGACTTCCGGAATCTCCGGCCGTCTCCCCTGTGGCCAGACGGATCAGCTGCTCTTCCGTAAGCGTTTCCACAAACTGCCGGGCCTCCAGGGGCGTACTCTTGTAATCCTCCTCATAATCGTAGCCTTCCGTGACAAACTCTGCTTTTTCAAAGGTCACAGAGGGCAGGCGGGACAGCTGCCCTCTCTCCGGATTTCCGTCCGCGTCCGCCGGGGGCTGCATTTCCCGCAGCTCTTCCTGAAGCGGACAGATGTGCTCTGTTTTCGCCAGCACGGCCGTCTCCTTCAGGTGTATGGAAGCAGCGGGACTGGCCTCGCCCAGGCTGCCGCCCACGAAAACTTCATATATTCCCTCCTCCAGAATCCAGCCGGGCAGAGCTTCCTCGTAGGACTCCAGATATTCCATGGGGAAACGAAGCTCCAATTCCCGGGACTCTCCCGGAGCCAGCAGTTCTGTCTTCTGAAAAGCCGCCAGGCGCCTGCGTTCCTTGGGAAGCTTGCCCGCGGGACAGGAAACGTACACCTGCACCACCTGACGCCCGGGATACCGCGTTCCTGTATTCTTTACCAGCACCTTCAGACAGACAGCCGGTTTGTCCTCCTCATCCTTTTCCTTGGCAATGCCGAGGGTCTTTATGGAAAAATCCGTGTAGGAAAGTCCATAGCCGAAGGGATACCGTACCGGCACCTGAAAGGTATCGAAATACCGGTATCCCACATAAATGCCCTCCTCGTACCGTTCCTGCTCCACATTTCCGTTATTATGGGAGAAGGATGCCGCATTGGGATAATCCGCATACCGGCGGGCCCAGCTGTCTGTGAGCTTTCCGCCGGGAACGGTCTTCCCGCTGATAATATCCGCCAGGGCGTGTCCGGCTTCCATGCCGGGCTGGTGCATATAGATCACAGCCCGGATCCCCGGGCAGCGGTCCAGAATTGACAGGTCCACCATACCGCCCACGTTCAGAACCAGGATCACATGGGCGTACAGGCTGCAGAGCGCTTCTATTTCCTGCTCTTCCCGTTCCGTCAGCAGATAGTCCCCCGGGCTGCAGCTCCGGTCCTTGCCCTCGCCGGCGATTCTGGCCAGCACGTAGACGGCCGTATCCGCCTCTGTTTTTTCGGGCATGCTGCCGGGGGGAAAGAAAAAGGGCGTCTCCGAATAGGCCGTAAAGAACGCAAAGTCTCCGCCGGAAGAATCCTTTTCTGCCTTTTCCCAGATTTCATCCCGCCATTTTCTCCTGGCCTGCCGGTAGATCTCCCGATATTCCTCCAGCCATTTTTCTGTGGTAATGCGAAAGCCGGCGTCCAGAAGGCCCTGATAGACCGATACCGTTTCCCTGGCATTCACATCCCCGGAACCGGTCCCGCCCTTGATGGTGGCTTCCGCGCCGGCCCCGTAAAGGGCAATGGCCGTCCCCTCTTTCAGCGGAAGCAGCTGATCCTCATTTTTCAGCAGGACCATTCCCTCCGCCGCCGCTTCTCTGGCCAGCGCCCGATGGCGGCGCTCATACTCTCTCTCCCTGGGATCCCTGGTCCCGGGAAACGTTCTCTGTCTGATCTTCATAAACTGAAACCCTCCCTGTGTTCTTCTTTTTTCATTCTGTCACAGCAGCGGCGCCCTCCGGTTTCCAATCATTTTTTCTCTGTTTTCCGGCAGAATCCGGTGGCTCCGCCCCGGCTTTTATGATATATTTCTTTTATACTCTTATCCAAAACACTGAAAACCAAATTTGCCACTGCAACAGGAGGCCCTATGAAAAAATTCGCATCCGACACTTCCTCCCGCAGCCTGAAAGGGTGGATCAAAGCCCTGGCTGTTCTTCTGTCCGGGCTTGTGATCGCCCATCTGGGCGTTGCGCTGTTTCTTCAGTCCAGTCTCGGAACCGACACCTTTACCGTCTTCATTCAGGGGCTTTCCCGCCTGACCGGTCTAACCGTAGGCACTGTGCACGTAATCATTCTGTGCGCCCTGATGCTGGTCATGCTCCTGACCACAAAAGGATATGTGAAGCCCGGAACCGTGGTCTGCGCTTTCTGCGGCGGCCCCATCATCGATTTCTTTTCCTGGCTCCTCCGGGACGCCGTGAACGGCGCTTCTCCCATGGCTGTCCGCATCCTCAGCATGCTGGCGGGCTGCGTAATCCTTTCTCTGGGCATGTCCGTTGTCATCAACAGCAATGCCGGCACAGGACCCAATGACCTGATCGCGATCATCCTCTCGGACCGGCTGCCCCGCATCCAGTTCCGCTGGGTCCGGGTGGGCTGCGACCTGTTCTTTGTTGTGGCCGGCTTTCTGCTGGGCGGCACGGTGGGCGCCGGCACCATCGCCGCTGTCTGCCTCACCGGCCCTCTGGTACAGTTCTGGCTTCCCCGGTCCGCTCTGGCTGTCCAGGCGGTTCTTGGAGAAACACCGGAAGAAAACTAGCCCAGGATCTGCAGCGCGATCCGGTAGAATACCGGATCTTCCATGGCGGTCTCCCAGTCCTGATAAGCCGGAAGCACTTCCTGCCTGGTTTCTCCGGACATACTGCTGTGGTCCGTGCCGTACTGGTTGCAGATCATTAAAGTTTCTCCCCCCGGCAGCAGATTCCTGTTTTGCTGCAGCTTTTTCATTTTTCTGGCAGCCGCCCGGCTGGACTGTGTAATCAGCAGCCGCACATCCGCCTCCTCCATGAGCCGCTGGTTCTTTTCACTGAATTCGCTGCCCAGATCCAGAATAATGCAGGCAAAATCCTGTCTTTCCTTCAGAATGGACAGAAGCGTCTCTATTTCCCGCAGACCGATGCCCATTCCATACAGGGGCTTCTCAAAGGGCAGAAGGCAGGTGAGCGGGCCCCTCTTGATATTCTGCAGGATATACCAGTATGTATCCTCCTCGGGCTCCTGAAGCCTGGCGGCCAGAATCTCATCGGCGTACTCCTCCTGATCCAGATAAACGGAAAAGCTCTGCATGGAATCACAGCCGATCAGCAGCACCGGCACATCCAGGCGCTGCATTTTCCTCGCCAGGGCCACCGCCGCCAGACTCTTCCCGCAGCCGCCCGCCGGAGAATACACGGCCACCACGCGGGTGTCCGGCCGTACCGCGGGTTCCGCCTCTTTCCGCTCTCTGCTCACCGTTTCCAGCATCTTTTCTATGGCTGCCAGAATTTCATTTTCAGGTATATATTTCACCAGCTGCTTTACATGTTCCGGAAGATGGGGAGAAATTTCAATACCCGGCACCAGAACCAGAATATGCCCGATGGAATGCTCATCCAGATACGGGCCGTAAAAATGTTCATCCACCACCAGCACGTCAATGCTTCGGGTGGTGTGAAAAAAGACATCCGCGTAGGCCGGATCTGTAATAATCTGTATCTGTACCTGATCCGAAAATCTGCGGATCAGAGCCTCCTCCAGAGGCTTTAAGTATTCATAATCGCTGTCCAGAATAACCAGCTTCAGTTGTTCTTCCATACACCCTCTCCACTATTCTACCATGAATGTACATTCTGCAAACTTCAGGATGCTTCCCTTCCCGATAGGAATCTGGGTCATGGGAGCAATCCTCTGATCATTGAGATACGTCCCGCCCCGGCTTCCCAGATCCATCACAAAGAAGCAGACGCCGTTCCATCCCAGCACCGCATGAAGGGCGCTGACAGCGCTGCTGCCCGGTATCCAGCCGTCCGCCTGTTCCGCATCCGCGCCGATCTTAAACTCCTGGTCGTGGCGGATCTGAAAGGCCAGAGGCTCCGTGGTGTTCACACTTTTCAGCAGAAGCGTCTCATCCTCCTGCGGCACCCGCCGCACCAGGGCGTTCTTCAGGTTCTCCCAGTTCCCGAATTCTCTTTCCTTCTGGAATTCTATCTGGCGGCAGACCTCCTCCCCGCCCTCCGCGTGTTCCACCATCTCCTCCAGCAGAGCGTAGACCCGCTTCAGGTAAATCTGACTGGTCAGAGACACTTCCGGAATGACGGCAGGCAGACAGAGACAGAAAACCTGTTCCTGGCTGTCCAGATAAATACTGTCCACATCCCAGACCAGGTTCTCGAGAGAGATCTCCATTCTCCCCTCCAGATTCTGAATCCGGCCAAGAATCTTCTGCCCCACATAGCAGATCTCATCCAGGGTCATGCGGGGCAGCTTTTCCCCCAGGCACTGGTAGCCGTCTGTAAAATAAGCCAGTTTTACCTTGGCGTTAAAACGAATCTGGTGGCAGGGCAGCAGTCCCCAGGCTTCCCCTTTTTTCAGGAAATCCAGAGCATTCCGGTCCAGCAGTTCTTCTGAATTCAATAGAAATTCTCTCATGAGGACAACCTCCCGATCTGTAAATTTTCTATGATTTTATTGTACCGCATAGAGCAGGAAATAACAAGAAAAAGCCATGGACCCGTAAAGCCCATGGCTGCATTCTCTAATACGTTTTACAGAAATATGCTTCCCACCTGATACACGAGACAGGTAACCACCCAGGCCAGCAGCAGCTGGAAGGCAATGCAGATACCGGCAAACTTCCAGCCGCCGGATTCCCGCCTGATAGTAGCGATGGTTGCAATGCAGGGAATATACAGAAGGCAGAAAATCATCATGCAGTAGGCGTTTAAAGGCCCGAATCCCATCTGCCCCAGAACGCCGGAGAGGGCTGCCATGCCCGCCGGGGCACTGACATTGGCGATGCCGAACAGCACCGAAAAGCTGGACACCACCACCTCCTTGGCTGAAATGCCGGCAATCAGGGCCACCACAATCTGCCAGTACCCCAGTCCCAGCGGCTCAAATACCGGGGCGATGACCCGGCCGACGGCCGATCCGAAGCTCTGGGAAATATCCGTAGTATATCCGTGGACGCCGAAGTTCAGAATAAACCACATAATGATGGACGCGATAAAAATTGTGGTTCCCGCCTTAGTCAGGTAATCCTTCACCTTTTCCCACACATAAATGGCCACCGTGCGTGCGCTGGGGGCCTTATACTCCGGCAGTTCAATCAGGAGATTGTACTCTGTCTTTTTCCGGTCAAAAAGATGCAGGATAAAGGCCACCAGAATAGCCAGCAGCAGTCCCAGCACATACATGGAGTATGCCGCCACCATGGCGTATTTTCCAAAAAACATCTGGGACAGCAAAAGATAGATGGGGAGCCTGGCCGAACAGGACATCAGCGGAGTTACCAGCATGGTCTTCAGCCGGTCCCGCCTGTTCTCCAGGGCTCTGGAAGCCATAATGGCCGGAACCGAGCAGCCGAAGCCCAGAACCATGGGAATAAAGGCCCGTCCTGAAAGCCCCACCTTGCCCATGATGCTGTCCATCACGTAGGCGGCCCGGGACATGTAACCGCTGTCCTCCAGGAACGCCAGTGCCAGGAACAGAATAAAGATGTTCGGCAGGAAGGTGAGGATTCCGCCCACGCCGGAGATAATGCCGTCCACCACCAGAGAAGTCACCGGCGCGGCGATGCCGGCCGTCTCCATGCCGCCCCGCACGCCGTCCGAAAACCAGGTGATAAACAGGGACAGATAGTCCTTCAGCCAGTCTCCAATGGTAAAGGTCAGGAAAAATACCAGTGCCATGATAACGAGAAATATGGGAAATCCCAGCCACCGGTTTGTGAGGATCTGATCCACCCGGTCCGTAGCTTCCTCTTTTTCCGCTTTATTAAACAGCACTTCCTTTACGATTTCATCGATAAAATTGTATTTCTGCCGGATAATTTCCTGCTCATAGTCGCAGACAAGGCCCTCCGGCAGATCCACCGGATATTTCTCCGTGATTGCCTGATCCCCCTCCAGGATCTTCAGGGCGTGCCAGCGGTGATTGAACATGTCCGGATACTTCTCTTTCAGCGCCTCCTTGATCGTGTCGATCTTATCCTCAATCTCATCGCTGTAGACCATGGCAAATTCCCTGTGATGGTCATGGGCGTGGGTGCTGCGCTCCTCCAGCTCCTGGTGGTGATGGATGATGGGCGTGACCTCTTTTCTGTCGTGGTGGTGAACCACCGCGTGCATGAGGATATCCAGCCCCTTCTTCTTCCGGGCGCTGACCGGGATCACCGGTATCCCCAGCATCTCCGGCAGCCGGTGCATATCAATCTCCATGCCCCGCTTCTCCACGATATCCATCATATTCAGCGCCAGCACCACCGGCTTGCCCAGCTCAATGAGCTGCAGCGTCAGATAGAGGTTCCGTTCCAGAGCGGACGCGTCCGCCACATCCACGATCACATCCACCTCATCGCTCAAAATATATTCCCGGGCCACCCGCTCCTCCATGGTATAGGAGGTCAGGCTGTAGGTGCCCGGCAGATCCACCAGCTTCAGCTGGTGATCCTGGAAGCGGAAGCTCCCCTCCACCTTCTCCACCGTAACGCCCGGCCAGTTGGCCACCTTCAGGTTTGCCCCCGTGTAGGCATTAAACAAAGTAGTCTTTCCACAGTTCGGGTTTCCCGTAAAAGCCACATGCACCGTTTCTTCACGCATGGGATTCCACCTCCCTCACCTGGATACTCTTCAGAATTTCCTCCCCCAGGGCAAACCTGGTTCCCCGGAGCTTGATAACCATGGCGCCCCGGCGCTTCTTATTCATAACCGTAACAGAAGTTTTGCGGGTCATGCCCAGCGCTTCCATGCGCCGCTCCGTCTCCAGGGGCATGTGCATATCTTCCACTTCATAGGTTTTTCCAATCTCTCCTTCGTACAGCCGCATCTGTCTCATCTCCTGCTTTGTTAGGATTTGCTAACATTTCCAGAAAAATTGTATCACAGGCAGACGAAAAAAACAATGCCTTTTCCCCGGATAAACAGACGATAAAGAAACGCCGCCCGGTAATTACCCGCCGGAAAGGGGAGCTTTTAAAACTCTTTCTTTTTATAAATTTTGACCGACAGGGCGTAAGATGGAATCTGCGACGCCGCCCCCGCCAGCAAAAACACCCAAGGCAGCCGCCCCACCAGAGGCCACAGGGCCTCCGCAGCGCCGAAATGGCTTCCGGCGTAAAACAGGCTGAAAAAGACGGCCAGGATCAAAAGAATGTAAATGCGGCTGTTTCCTCCGAAGCGGTACAGAAGCGGCAGCAAAACCGCTTCTATCAGCAGCATACTGCCAAAGCTCAAGACTCCGATCATACCCATGTCAGCGCCCTGGGTCCGGACTGCCGGAAGCAGAGGCAGAAGCAGATTCAGGATCAGATACAGTACAGCCGCCGCTCCGAAAACCGGCACCACCAGCAGATACCGTGACAGCACAATCTTCCCGGCGCTGAGCGGCAGCACCCGCTCAAGGATCTTCCACTCGCAGGTTTCATCCATCGTAAAAACTTGTACAAAATACAGGCTGCCCACCATACACAGCATCGGACCGATGATCGCCGGCTTTTTCATGTACAGCCCCAGAACCATATACCCCAGGATCAGCAGAAGATACATCTTCAGCTGTTTTTTCATAGAAAAAAAGTCTTTTAGAATCAGTCCCTTCATTCTGTTTTTCCTCCCTGTTCCCATTGCCCGGCCGTCTTTCCTTTTACCAGGTAAAGGAGAATTTCTTCAATGGTCGGCCGCTCCACGTTCTCCTGACTCTCAAGCTTTTTCCGGTCTACCAGCGCCGAGCGTCCCAGCCCGGAGACGCAGACCTTCAGCACTGCCTCCCCCGGCAGGCGCTCCAGTTCGCTTTGGCGCCCCCTCCAGATCCCATACCCGTACAGCAGATCATCCTTGGCCTCGGTGAGCAATATTCTTCCCTGGTGGATAAAGGTCACATAGTCCGCGATTTTTTCCAGATCGGAGGTAATGTGCGTTGAAAAAAGGATGCTCTTCCTCTCATCCAGAATAAACTCTTGAAAAATTTCCAGGATTTCATCCCGGACAACCGGGTCCAGCCCGCTGGTGGGTTCGTCTAACAGCAGCAGCCTGGGCTGATGGGACAGTGCCGCGGCCAGCTGAAGTTTTATCCGGGTTCCCCGGGAAAGATTCTGATATTCCTGACAGGGGTCCACCTTCAGCCGTTTCAGGAAGCCGAAAAAATCTTCTTCCTGCCAGTTTTTGTAAATCCCCTTCATAATTTGATTGATATCCTTCCCGGTCATAACCGGATGAAATCCGGCATCGGAAAACACCACGCCCACTTCTTCCATCAGCGCTTTCTGTCTTCCCGGCTCAGTCTCTCCTATAAGTTCTACGCTTCCGCCGTCCCTTCCGGCCACATTCAGGATACATTTCAGCGTTGTGGTCTTTCCGGCGCCGTTCTCGCCTACAAATCCCATGATACATCCGCCGGGCAGATCCAGATCTATCTGGTGCAGGTCAAACCGCGGATAATGCTTTTTCAGCCCCCGAACTTTTAATATTGCTTCCATAGTTCCTCCTTTGACGCTTTCCGGGCAGTTTCACGTCTGTTCCTCTTCATACAGCGTCTCTAAAATTTCCTGCATCTTTTCCAGCGAAACTCCCGTTTTCCGGGCCGTCTCCACCACCTGGGCCAGTTTTTCCTCCACGACCCGCAGCCTTTCCTCTTCCAGCAGCTGGCTGCTTTTGGACGAAACAAAACAGCCCTTTCCCGGAACACTCCGGATATAACCCTCCTGTTCCAGTTCCTCATAGGCCCGTTTGGTGGTAATAACGCTGACCCGCAGGTTTTTCGCCAGAAGCCGCAGGGATGGCAGCGCCTCCCCGCTTTTTAATTCCCCGGACAAGATCAGTCCCTTGATCTGACCTGCAATCTGTTCATAGATCGGCGTCTCGCTGGTATTGTAAATAATAATTTCCATGGATCTTCCTTTCAGTTAACTGTATATATAATATATACACAGCTATGCACAGTTTGTCAAGACACAAAAACAAATTTTCTTTTTCTCCTGATAAGATAAAATCATCAAAACAAACAGGGAGGTTCCAATATGAACACAAATACAAATACCAATACCAACAACCATGCACAGAACACAGAAACTCATGTTAAATCCGGCGCCAGAAAAGCAGGCGGGGCCGTCCTGGTCCTCTTCGGTATTCTCCTGCTGATTCTTCTCTCTCAGCCGGACGCCCGGATGGCCGGCGCTGTTTTCCAGAGTAACTACGCTCTGGCCAATCTTATCGCCCTGGGGCTTCTGATCGGCGGCATTGTCCTTCTCTGCCGCGGCGGCAGGCCGTCCTCCAAAGGCACTTCCGCGAAATAAGTTTCCTTCCGTTTCTGATAGGGGCACAAATCCGGCGGATCCTCTCTGTCTCCAGAGCAGATCCGCCGGATTTTTCCATGCCTCCCATATAATTTCTGTTCCTGGCCGCACACCAGAGCACCAACGCGATTCCACATTCCGCATCCCGCCGTGGGTCCACTCTGCTCAGGACCTCCTGCAGGCCCTTCCAGAGGCAAAAACAGAGGCTGAACATAACGGCTGCGTTTGCCAGCTGCAGCAGCAAGACAAACCCCCAGATTCTGACAATCCCAAGCAGAAGCAAAATCAGACGGATCACCCCCTGTTTTTTATTTAAGTATGATAGGGGCCTTGTAAAATAGATGCGTAATTATCTATGAAACAGCATTCTTTTTAGCTTTTCACCTGACCGTGATAGAATCCTGTACCATCCGGAAAACGGGATCCGCTGTTTTTTCTCCCGGCAGACTGTATTCCAGTGCCGTCACAGCCGGATACTGCTTCCAGCTTCTCTGATACGTGTAGTCTATCCAGCTTTCCATCGGCATATCTTCCGCCGCTTTATTCTCTGTAGTGTAGGCAATATAGCCTCTCTGATTTTCTCCCGTCTCCGGCAGGGAAAATCCTGCCCAGATATTTGTCTGCGTTCCCAGCTTCCATATCGAATCGTCGGAACCGCAAATCTCACCGCCCAGAGAGCGATAACTCGCCTCGTAGGTGATTCCTTCCGCATCGTACAGCAGGCGTCCGGATATCTGGCGGCTATTATTCTCAAGAGCGCTCCCGCCGGCCGTCCAGATTTGTATGGCCTCCGTCCCGTAAAATCCCGGCGTTTCCAGCCAGCGGAAGTGGTGAAAAATTCTGCGCTGTTCCTTTTCCCCGGAAAGCTTAACTGCAATGGCGGTAAAGCGAAGATTTCTGCTTCTTCCGTTCCACCCCGCCGGACAGTCGGTGGAGGATACCTGCAGCGATTCCGCCCCTTTGCATGCCTCAATATCCGCCGCGCTTATATCCCCCAGGATCTCTTCCGGAAATCCCAGACGGAGCAGTTCTTCCTCCGTGCCTTCGATCTCCTCATGTTCCCCGGCCCTGACCTCCTTCCAGTCCATGCGGCAGCTTCCGCCCAGCAGATAGCCTGCGCCGCACCCGGACAGCAGAATCACCCCGGCCAGCACGGATAAAAGCCAGTCCGGAATTTTTGCGGGCAATGCCGGCAGCAGGCCCCCTGCCTGCTGAAGGTTCCTGCCCTGCCTGTACAGGCGAAAAAGAATCAGCACGTAAAAAAGGAACATCAAAAGGGCCGGAAAACTTCCTGTTCCCTGGCTGAGGGCCAGCAGCACCATCCCGCCATACCAGATAGACAAAAGGGCCGCACTGGCACAGCCCGGCGGCAAGCCTGCCCGGCACTGCTCTTTCTCCATCCCTCTCCAAAAACAGAAAAGCAGCAGGAGCATTGCTGCAGTACTTCCCCACTGCAGCAGCTGCCGTACATTTTCCAAATACAGAACAGTGGTGTTCAGCACTATATTCGCAGATATCAGAGCCAGCCGGATCATTCCCAGCACAAGGCCCAGCCGGAACCACCGGTTCTCACTGTACAGCCTGCGAAAGCCCAGAACAATCAGCATGGCTCCCACAAAGTGCAGCAGCGCTCCCAGCCATCCGATCTCCAGCAGCAGCACGTTCAGCGTGATTCCTGTCAGTATCCGTCCCATCCGTCTCCCCCTTTCTGTCGTAAAAAAAGTGCGATACCTGATTCTAAACCAAGTATCGCACATTTTTTATATCTATGCAATTTTTTCTGATATTTTCATAAATCTGCAGATTACTTTCCGCAGGCCGCGCATCCGCTGGAGGGATGGGACTCGTTCCACAGTTTGTCTGCGGTCGGTTTCCAGTTCTTTGCGTACTCCTCGCACTTGTCGCACAGATGATCTACAGATTCCGGTGCCTCGTAGTCTGTATTGACTGCTCCAGTATCCTTCACCAGCTTGCGCAGCCGTGCCGGGTTCTCCAGCATGGGGCAGGGACGCAGATGGTTTCTGTTGAAGGGCTGGTTGTCGTGGTAAGCCTGGAAGATCGGGCTCTTCAGGGCCTCCAGCAGTGTGCAGTCATGGATATTTGCATTGGAGTAATGGATAAATACGCAGGGCTCCACAGCTCCCTTGGCGTTGATGTGCAGGTAGTGACGTCCGCCTGCGATACATCCGCCTACAAACTCTCCGTCGTTCTGGAAGTCCATGGCGAAGATTGCCTTCTTTCCGCGCATCTCGCGGATTCTGTGGTACATCGCCTCTCTCTGCTCCGGCTTCAGCATCAGCTCTACGGAAGCATCGTTTCCAACCGGCATATAGTGGAAGAACCATACGAACAGCGCTCCCTTATCCATGATCTTATCATAAAAAGCTTCGCTGGATACATCCTCGAAGTTGCGGCTGGTGTAGCATACAGAAATACCGAAGGCCAGCTTGTTCTCCTTCAGCAGGTCCATAGCGTGCATAACCTTCTGGTATACACCCTCGCCCCGGCGGCTGTCATTGGCTTCCTCAAAGCCCTCCAGGCTGATGGCCGGAACAAAGTTCTTCACCCGCAGCATTTCCTGGCAGAATTCCTCATCAATCAGAGTTCCGTTGGTGAAGCACAGGAACTCGCAGTCCGGATGCATCTCGCAGATCTTGATCAGATCTTTTTTGCGCACCAGAGGCTCGCCGCCGGTGTAGATGTACATATACGTACCCATTTCCTTACCCTGTCTGATGATGGAATCAATGGTCTCCAGAGACAGGTTCAGCTTGTGGCCGTACTCAGCTGCCCAGCAGCCGGTGCAGTGCAGGTTGCAGGCAGAGGTGGGATCCAGCAGGATCGCCCAGGGTACGTTGCAGTTATTCTCCTCAGCCACTTCTTCCTGACGGGCGCTACCCTTCAGGCTGGCATTGGTAATAAAGTTGGTAAAGAAAGCTTTCCGAACGCCGGGATCCAGAGCATAAATTTTCTGGATCAGCTGGAACCAGTTTCCCTTCTCGTTGATGGCTTCCCGGATGGCGTCTCTCTGTCCCTTGTACCAGTCTTCCGGTACCAGCTTATCGATCATGTCCATCAGTTTGGGAGCATTGTTTTCCGGATCTTTCTCCAGGTAATTCAGTGCGGTGTTGACTGCGGCAGAGATAGCAGCTGTCTTAATCTTTGTTCCTACCTTCATGCTTCTTACACTCCATTCCTTAATTTATGTAGCTTAATCTATAGGTTTTTGCTCCGCGGCCGGCGGCAGCGGGCAAACTCTCTCAGTAACGAGTAACATTATACGAACTAAAAAAGAAATTGTCGAGGGTGAATTCTGTTTTTTCATAGGACAAATTCTCTCAAGTGTTCTAATTTTGGACACTTTCTGCAAAGTGTCCCTCCAATTTTCGCCTTTCACGGATCAATGACAGCGTGGGACAGCCATCTGCGGCTGTGAAATCTCCAGGCAAATACCAGGCAGCGAACCGTCCAGTCTACAAACATGCCGATCCATACACCCATGGGACCGAATCCCAGTTTCCGGCACAGAATCATGCAGAGCACCACCCGGAACACCCACATGCTGACGCAGGACAGAAGCATGGAAAATTTCACATCCCCCGCGGCCCGCATGCCGTAAGCCGGAATAAATGCCGGCACCCAGACCAGCGGTTTTACGATGGTGATGGCCAGCACCATGGCGAAACACATCCGTGCGCTCTCCGCCTCCATGCTTCCCAGCAGAGTGACGGGACGGACAGCCGCCAGGATGAGGAGACAGCTGCCGATAATAAGCAGTTCTGCCAGCAGGGAAAGTTTTTTAATATAATAAACGGCTTCGTCTTTTCTTCCGGCGCCCAGGCACTGCCCCACTACAGTCATCAGCCCGATCCCGACGCCGATTCCCGCAATCCCGTTCAGATTTTCCAGAATATTCGTCATGGCCTGGGCGGCAATGGCCGCGGTGCCCAGGGTGGAAACTGTAGACTGCACGGCCAGTTTTCCCAGCTGAAACATGCTGTTTTCAATTCCGGAAGGAATGCCCAGAGACAGAATTTTACGGATCACCTTCAGATCCGGACGAATCCGGAAATATCCCCGGACATGGACAGCATACTGTTTTTTCCGCAGGAAGGCCAGAACGGCCGCCGCGCAGAAGACGCGGGAGGCCAGGGTGGGGATTGCCGCCCCGGCCACGCCCATGTGAAAGCCCCAGATCAGCACCGCGTTGCCTCCGATATTCATAAAATTGGAGAGAATGGATACGGTCATGGGCAGGCGCGTATTTTCCTGGGAGCGGAAGATGGAGGCCCCCGCATCGTAAAGGGCAATGAAGGGAAAGGAAATTGCCGTATAGAAAAAGTAAATTTCCGAATTGCGCATAACCTCCGGCTCCACCTGTCCGAAAATCAGGCGGAGTAGCGGCACCCGGAAGGCCAGGCAGAGCGCCATAATTCCCGCAGACAGAAGGGCCACGGTCAGCAGCAGCTGGCGCGCGGAATAATTCGCCGCTTTTATATTTTTGCTTCCAATATAATGGGCGCAGATGATGGCGCCGCCGGCTGTCAGGGCTGAAAAAGCCTGAATCACCAGAATATTAATGGCATCTACCAGTGAAACCGCCGATATGGCAGCCGGCCCCACATTGCTGACCATCATGGTATCAGCCGTGCCCATCAGCGATGTCAGCAGCTGTTCCACGATGACCGGGACCAGCAGTTTTTTCAGATCCCTGCGGGAAAACAGATGCTCCTTCTCCGATATCTTCACACCTTCCGCTTTCAAACTCTGCACCTTCTTCCTGTATTGTTCCGGACATCCGGACCGGTACACATTGTACTCCTGTTCCGCTCTTTTCTCAAGAGCTTTTTTGCGCACAGCCGCAGAGGCTGTCAAGGGCTAAAACTTTATGAAATTTTCTCCGGAGGCGAATATCCGGGGGCCGGAAGGTCAATTCTGATGATAGAGCATATCAGCAGGAGGATTCTTGTTATGGCATTTAATAAAGTAGAAATATGTGGAATCAATACTTCCAAGCTGCCTGTTTTAAGCGCCAGCCAGAAGGAGACTCTGCTCCGGAGGATCCAGGAAGGAGATAAGGAAGCCAGAGAAGCGTACATCAAGGGAAATCTCCGTCTCGTCTTAAGTGTCATCAAACGCTTCACTGGCAGCAGCGAGAACGCAGATGATCTTTTTCAGATTGGCTGTATTGGTCTTATGAAAGCCGTTGATAATTTTGATCTCTCCCTGGGCGTGCAGTTCAGCACTTACGCGGTTCCCATGATTATCGGAGAAATCCGCCGCTACCTTCGGGACAACAATTCCATCCGCGTCTCCCGTTCCCTTCGGGATACCGCCTACAAGGCCATCTACGCCAGGGAAAATTATATAAAAAAGAATCTCCGGGATCCCACTATTACGGAAGTTGCCCAGGAAACGGGTATCAGCAAGGAGGACATCGTCTATGCCCTGGACGCCATCCAGAGCCCCATGAGTCTCTACGAGCCCGTCTACACGGAAGGCGGAGATACCCTGTATGTGATGGATCAGATCAGCGACAAAAAAAGCCGGGAGGAAAACTGGATCCAGGATCTGGCACTGCAGGACGCCATCTCACGGCTGAATTCCAGAGAAAAATACATCATCCGCCTGCGTTTTTTTGAGGGGCGCACACAGATGGAGGTAGCTTCCGAGATCGGCATCTCCCAGGCCCAGGTCAGCCGTCTGGAAAAAAATGCCCTGCGGGCCATGAAAAATTATCTCTCCTGATCTGTCTCCCTGCAGAAGTGCCGCCGGAATCCAAAAGCTCCCGGCGGCACTTTTTTTATTTCTTATTTATAGTTTCTTATTCATAGCGGACGATTTCTTTTTTCAGCCGCTTCATAATCCGTTTTTCCAGTCTGGAAATGTAGGACTGGGAAATTCCCAGCAGATCTGCCACTTCCTTCTGCGTTTTTTCGCGGCCCTCCGGCATATTGATGCCGAAGCGCAGCTTCACAATGGTCTGCTCCCGTTCCGACAGCTTTCGAATGGCCTTGCCGAGGAGATTTTTCTCCACCTCATCCTCCAGCCCCCGGTAGATCACATCCTCATCTGTGCCCAGAATATCCGACAGAAGCAGTTCATTCCCATCCCAGTCCACATTCAGCGGTTCATCAATGGAAACCTCCATGCGCGTCTTGCTGTTTCTCCTCAGATACATAAGGATTTCATTTTCGATGCAGCGGGACGCATACGTGGCCAGCTTGATTTTCTTCTCCGGGTTAAAGGTATTGATGGCTTTGATCAGACCGATGGTTCCAATGGAGATCAGATCCTCCACTCCCACCCCGGTGTTGTCAAATTTCTGGGCAATATAGACCACAAGCCTCAGATTATGTTCGATGAGACAGGCCCTCGCCTCCTGATTATCAGAAGCCTGCAGGGCAGCAACGGCTTCCGCCTCCGCCTCAGGGCTTAAGGGCGACGGCAGGACATCCGTCCCGCCGATGTAGTACAGCTCTCCGGACTTTCCGAGAAAAGCTGGAGAAAACCTTGGTAACATACGCAGCCGAAAGTGGTCCGGCAGTGCGGCGTGCATGATCATGATGCATTCCTCCTAACTGTTTATCAGATTTGGATTCAAAATCATCTGATAGCTCCGGGGAGAAGAACCATGCTCTCTGTCGATGGCGATCACCGGATGGGAGATCACCCTGCTGGTATTTCCATTTTCCAGATAGAGAGAGTCCAGAACCAGAGCGGGAAGCATTCCCCCCGCCTCCCCTACGCCGCGGAAGGAGACGAAATGCGGATGCAGCGGAGCCAGAAGCTCCGGCCGCTTCATCTCCTCCCAGCTGCAGAAGGCGTACAGTTCCGTCTGTATCTCCTGAGAAAATAAATCTTTTATCAGAGAATAGCGTATTACGGAAACCGGCCTGCGGTAAGTGGCGTCCCACAGCCCGTTTCCTGTATCATACAGTCCTTTTACCTCTTTGCGGGATTCTCCGCTGCACAGCACCACCTTCCAGTATTTTCCCGCCCGGTTCCTAAGGATTCCAAAGATCCGGAGCAGCAGGGTCACGGCGGCGTAGGTGCCCGCGCCCCACAGGAGAGAACCGCGGGCCCCCGCCTCCCCCGCGAAGCGGATCAAAAAACGGTACAGGGCGCCAATCAGGAAGGCTGCCAGGTACAGACAGAGAAAGCCCTGCAGAAATCTTTTTTTATCCTTGATTTTGCAGCCAAATCTTACCATAAGTGCAGTGACAGCCACAGAAACCAGTATCGTATTCAAAAGGAGATATTTTCTTATGAAAATGACCGCAAGACAGGTCAGCGCGGACCCGGCGGCCGCGGCGGCAAGGCAGCGGAGATGTGTGGCAGAACATCTCATCAGCCGCACCGCCGTGCGGAGAAGGAAATAATCCATCACCAGATTTTCCACAAAGAATACATCAATGTACAGTACATAGTACATGGAATACCCCCTGTATCCTGTGAACACTTACTGGAATAAGCAAGTTTCATTATAGGTTACAGAGGGTATTTATTTTGTCAAAACCCGGCTGTCGAAAAAAAGAGAGTTTCGACAGGGTGGGACAGAAGTTTCCGCGTGACCTGTGCTATAATAAAATAGAATTATTTTTTTAAAAACTGAATGGATTTCCTCTCCTTCCTCGTATTACAGATGAAACCATCGAAAGAGAGGAGGACAAAAAATGAAAAAAGTATTTACCGGTATTATTTCTGCAGGGGCAGTATCCCTGCTGGGGCTCCTGTGTGTATCCGCAGCTGACTTTTCCGGTCAGAAAGAAACGGCCGGCATACAGGCCCGTGACGGGAGCTGTGTCGCCCGCACAGAAGCTTCTCCGGCCGTCTGTGCCTGTGATGCGGACGGAGACGGAACCTGTGACCGCAGAGCAGATTCCTCCACGGTCTGCGTCTACGATGCGGACGGAGACGGAACCTGTGACCGCAGAGAAATCTGCGGCGGAACGCAGAACGGTTTTGGGGGCAGTGCTGGGGCTGCCGGCCAAGTACCGGGATGTGATCTATCTCCACTATTATGAAGGCTACACAGCTCCGGAAATCGGACAGCTCCTGAACAAGAACCCCAACACAATCTACACCCTTTTAAACCGCGGAAAAAAGATTCTCAAAGAAAAACTGGGAGGTGAAACAGATGCGTGACAGAATCCGAAATGCATTTGATAAGATCCAGGCAGAGCCGGAATTAAAGCAGCGCACCGCCCGGTTTTTAGCAGAAAAAATCCTTCAGCAGCCAGCGCGGAAGAAGGTGCCGCCCCTCCGGCGCGTCGCTCTTCTCTGCACGGTTCTGGCCGTTTTTCTTCTGGGGGCAGGCTTTTTTCACAGTTATTACACGGTTTCCGCGGCCATCAGCATAGACGGGGCGTCTTCCCTGGAACTGGAGATCAACTGCTTTGACCGGGTAATCTCCGTCACAGGCTACGGAAGCAGCAGCCAGTCTCTAGCCGATTCCCTGGAAGTGAAGCATCAGAATTACAGGCAGGCAGTGGAAACCATCCTGGAGGACGAAAGAATCCGGGAATTTTTAGAGGAGGGCGAGCTTCTGATCCTGACCGTTTCCGGTACGGACGCGGAACAGAGCGATGAAATTTTCCAGGAAATGGAATCGGATACGGCAGAAGAAGAAAATATCCGCTGCCAGGCCGGAAACGCGGCGGAAGCCCAGGCCGCCCGGGAGGCCGGACTCTCTCTGGGAAAATACAGGGCCTACCTGGAGCTTTTGGAACTGGATCCTTCCGTCACGCCCGGGGATGTCTCGTCTCTTACCATGCGGGAAATCCGAGATTGGATCGCGGAGCTGGGCGGAAGTGAAAACGGGCGGGGAGGCGGATACAGATACGGCCGCAGCCGCTAAAATACCTTCAGAAGCTCCAGCATCTCCCGCAGTTCCGCAGCCGGCAGCTGTCCCGGCGCCGAGGCATGGCCGGCCGTTCCGAAGGTAACGGCCGACCCGGTCAGGCTTCCGCTGACCCGGGACACCGCCCCCAAGGCCCCCATGGACATGGTCACCAGAGGCTGCTCTCTCCGCCTGTGCTCCCGAAGCGTGCATTCCATCAGCCGCAGCACATCTTCGGGCCGCTCCGGCATCACCGCCAGCTTCAGGATATCCGCCCCGGAAGATGCCAGCTCCGCAAAGATCTCCGACAGCTCCGCCGCTTCCGGCGTCCGGTCAAAGTAGTGGCGGCTGCCCACCACAGGCTTTCCGGCCGCCCGGACCGCGCCGGCAATTTTTCTTTCCTTCCAGGCCGGATTTAACACTTCCACATCCACCAGATCGATCTCCGGGCGGCCGGCGGCCCAGAGATTCAGCTCTTCATAGTCTTCCGGGGAAATCTCCCTCTCCCCCCCTTCCCCTCTGCTCCGGAAGGTGAACAGGAGGGGAATCTCTCCCAGAATTCCGGAAAGCTTCCCAAGCATACCCGCCGCAGCTTTCAGATTCAGAATCTCAGGCCAGAAATCTACCCGCCATTCCACCAGATCCGGGGCGGCGGATACGGCCTCCCCGGCCTGGAAGAGAATCTCCTGTTCTGTCCTCCCCGCAACGGGAATGCAGATTTTCGGCGTTCCCGCCCCGATGACAGTGCCCTTTACAGTTACTGTATGTTTTTCCATGCTTCCTGCCTCCATCTTTTCTCTTCTATTCCAGCCCCGGGGTGGCCAGGTATTCACTCTCGCTCATCTTCTGCAGAAATGGGGTTGCTCTTTCCCTGTACAGATACTGGACATACCACCGGTCTTCATAGCACAGAAACGTCATGCCGCCCTGGTAGGTCTGGCCGTCATATTCATACAGGACCAAATATTCCTCCCAGTCATCCGCCCCGGAAATGGCGGCCAGCTCCGAATAAGGATCCTGCTCCCCCCTATCTCCCCAGTACTCCAGCGGCGTGTAGGGATCCATCCGGAGGATGCGGAAGGTGTCCAGCTGATCCAGATCACAGACTTTTTCCAGCTCTTCCCCAAAGGCTTCCGCGCCCCCGGCCATTTCTCCGAATTCTATGTATTCCTCATCTGCCTTCAGGCTGAAGCACATCAGAAGAATCTGCTGAGCAGCCAGCGCCCTGCGTATCTCCCGCTTCGCGTCCCCGAAAATTGTCTCGGAAGACGGATAGGCGTCCGTCTGACCGGCAAACCAGCTTCCCATACGCTCAAGATAGGAGACGGAATCAAAATTCGCAAGAATGTGCTCAGTGCCAAACAGATCCAGGGCCCCCTCCAGATCATTGGAGGCGATTTCCCGGGCAAAGGCTTCTGCCGTCTCCTCCGGGGATCCGAAGCCCACATCCCCGGGTCCCCCGCTGAATAACAGGGGGATCACAGAAAGATTCTGCAGGAGCAGGACCAGGGCCAGAGCCGCTGCCGCGATGACGGCGGCCGCTGTTTTCCTGCTGTTTTTTCCGTTCCTGCCCCTTTCCTTTGGCGGCTCCTCCTTCAGTACCCAGTCCTGTCCCCAGTCTTCCCGGAAATCCACAGGCAGACCACATTCCGGACAGAATTTTTCTCCTTTCTCCAGCGGCTTTCCACAGTGTTCACAGCGCATATGCCACCTCCTTTGCCCATCCGGCCTCTCCCCTCTGATTCTGATACCATTGTAGCAAAAAAACAGCGGCGGCACCACTGTTTCCTTTTTTATCTGTTTTTTGGTATAATGGGCACAGATTCTGATACTTACGGAGGAAATACAAATGAATGAATGGAAAATCACCGGCCGCACGGGACTTACAGGACTGCTTGGCAGCCCCGTGGCCCACAGTATATCACCCCTGATGCACAACGAATCCTTCCGGCTTCTGGGACTGGATTACGTGTATCTCTGCTTTGATGTGGGGGAAGCGCGCCTGGAAGACGCGGTGCGCGGACTTGCCGCCTGCGGCATCCGGGGCTTTAATCTCACCATGCCTGACAAAACCAGGATGGCGGAGCTGGCGGATGAACTGTCCCCAGCGGCCAGGCTCATCGGCGCCGTCAATACGGTGGTAAACGAAAACGGCCGGCTCATCGGCCACAATACCGATGGGGTGGGATTTCTCCGCTCCGTGAAGGATGCGGGGCTGTCCGTAGCCGGACAGAATCTCACCGTCCTGGGTGCCGGGGGCGCGGCAACCGCCATCTGCGCCCAGGCCGCCCTGGACGGAGCCGCCTCCATCCGGATTTTTGCCCGGCCCTCCAGCCGCTTTCACGCCCGCGCCCTCTCTCTTGCCGACACCATCTGCCGGACCACTGCCTGCCGGGCTGAACTGTGGGATCAGGCCGATACGGCTGCCCTGAAAAAGTCCCTGGAAGATTCTCTGCTCCTCATCAACGCCACCTCCGTGGGCATGGCACCGGATACAGAGCATTCTCTGATCGAGGATATGTCTCTGCTGCCCCCCTCTCTGACGGTGGCCGACATCATCTATAATCCCAGGGAAACCCGGCTTCTTCGGCTGGCCCGTGAATCCGGCCACAAAACCTTCAACGGCATGTACATGCTGCTATACCAGGGCGCGGAGGCCTTCCGGCTCTGGACCGGGATGGATATGCCTGTGGACACCATAAGGGACAAATACTTCCGCTGAAACCTGCATCCTGCACAAGCAAAAGAACCGGCAGACGTCTCAGGCGCCTGCCGGTTTCTGCTGTTTCAGCTCTTATTTTCTGTTCTTCAGGAAATCCGGAATCTGAATGTCCTTCTTCGGCACATTGCTGGTAATAGGCCCGGACTTCGGAATCGTGTAGGAAGGTGCCTGCTGCTGGGGCTGTACCTGCTGCTGCGGCATCTGGAAAGTGGGCATCTTAAAGCCCGCGTTATTAAATGCCGCCTTCTTGGAAGCCTCCGCGGCCTTCTTGGCATCCGCCACGCTGGCCTGTCGGGCGGTGGCGTCATCCAGCCCGGTGGCAATCACAGTAATCTTTGCCGTATCCGGAATCGAATCATCGTACATAGCACCAAAGATGATATTGGCTTCCTCTCCGGCCAGATTCTGCACGTAGCTTGCCGCATCGTTGGCATCCATCAGGGAGATGTCTCCGGAAATATTGATGATTACGTGGGAAGCGCCCTGGATCGTTGTCTCCAGCAGCGGGCTGGCCACAGCCTGCTGTACAGCCTCCAGCGCCTTGTCGTCTCCCTTGGCTTCGCCGATACCGATATGAGCGATTCCCTTGTCGGTCATAACTGTCTGCACATCGGCGAAATCCAGATTGATCAGTGCCGGCAGGTTGATCAGATCGGTAATGCCCTGCACGGCCTGCTGCAGCACCTCATCGGCCTTGCGCAGTGCCTCCGGCATGGTGGTCCTGCGGTCCACGATTTCCAGCAGCTTATCGTTGGGGATCACGATCAGTGTATCCACATTCTGTTTCAGTTTCTCAATGCCCATGAGCGCGTTGCTCATGCGGGTCTTTGCCTCAAAACGGAAGGGCTTGGTCACAACGCCGACGGTCAGGATCCCCATCTCCTTGGCCAGTCCTGCCACTACGGGAGCAGCTCCCGTTCCGGTTCCGCCGCCCATGCCGCAGGTGACGAATACCATGTCCGCGCCTTCCATCAGCTGCTTCAGATCGTCCACGCTCTCTTCCGCTGCCTTCTCTCCTACTTCCGGCTTTGCTCCGGCTCCCAGTCCCTTCGTCACTTTCTCCCCGATCTGAAGAACTGTGGGGGCCTTGCACAGCGTCAAAGCCTGTTTATCTGTATTGACACCGACGAACTCCACTCCGCCGATGGATTCCTCCACCATTCTGTTGACAGCATTATTTCCGGCTCCGCCAACACCGATTACGATGATCTTTGCGGAAGATTCCGCTTCATTTGTCATGATCTCTAACAAAGTACTTCCTCCTTTACGGCAGCTCTGCCTATTTATAATCTCCTCGAAAAGTATTCTCTGACAGAAGGTATTCCTGAAAATATCCTTCCGTATTCCTCTTGCCTCATTGTCTCTGGATTCTTCTGCGCGCACCGACAGGGTGAGCAGCATATAGATATATAATAGTATTATTCCAAAAAATTATCAACCTCTTTTTCGATTTTTCCTCAATTTTTTCCGCTCCCTGTCCGGGATGTAAAACAGAAAAATCCGCCGTGTCCCTACTCCTGGCCAAACACAATATTCGGGGTATCCTCTGTAAAGTCCTCCAGATGCAGCACCCCGGACATTCCCTCCAGTTCCGGCAGAATTGCGGCCACCCTGGTCATTTTTTCTTCCAGATCCGTGTCCGCCCCAAGCCTCACCTGCACATCTCCATAGTGAAGCGTCACCGTCAGATCTTCCGCAAATTCAATACTGTCCGGCTGTATGCTGTACTTCTCCATCATGCGCACCAGAGCCTGAATGGTGTTGAATACAGACGCATCCTCCACCTGAAGCTTCTCGCCCACCGCCGCCGTATCCACAGACAGTCCGGTCACCAGAGGCAGATCGGTCAGAGCCGGAGAATATCCCTCCGCTTTCTGTTCCTCTGTACTGTCCGTTCCGCTTCTTTCCGCGGAGGAGGAAACGGAGCCTGAAGAGACGGAGGAAGAAGTATTCTCCTCTGCATTGCCGGCCAGCGCCGTCCCGCCCGGTTCCAGAGTTTCCGAGTCGTGGACTGCCTCCAGCACAAGGCCTTCCTGGTCAAAATAATACCGTATCCCGTTCAGGTTCACATATCCGATGGGATGTTTTTCCGTCACAAACAGACGGACGCTGCCGCGGTTCAGATATTCCACCTCTACAGACTCCATAAAGGGCACATCCTCCAGATTAATCTGTCTGCGAAACACCGAAAGCCATACGGAATTGTGATCCAGAAAACCGCTGATCACCATATCCTCCACTTCCTCTGCTGTATAGCGGGTATTTCCCACCACTTCCACTTCCCGAATATAAAACAGTCCCCAGAAAAGCAGAACAGCAGCAGCTGCTGCCCCCAAAACTGAACACAGTATGATTTTTCTGGTTTTCCTGGAACGTTTCTTTTTCTTTTTTCTGCTCATTCTCACTCCTCTGTATCTGCATAAACCGGCATCCGGGATGTCTTCTCATATCTGACCGCGCCTCCCAGCTGGCGGAGATCTTTCTCTATCTGTTCATATCCCCGCTCCACATAACAGGAATTCTCTATCTGTGTCACTCCGGAGGCCGCCAGGCCGGCCAGAATCAGGGCCGCGCCTCCCCGCAGATCTCCTGCCCGCAGAGCCGCGCCCCGCAGCCTGCCTCCGCAGATCTGCAGTTCCCCGTCCCGCACAGATATATCCGCGCCCATTTTCCGCAGCTCCAGAGCTGCCTGATACCGGTCTTCAAAAATCGTCTCCCGGATTCTGCTGATCCCCTCTATGGTGGCACACACGGCTGCCAGAGGAGACTGCAGATCCGTGGGGAAACCCGGATAGCAGCCGGTGGCAACCTGCACCGGCCTGTTTCCAATTCCCCTGCTGTCCGTAAACAGTGTACCACCTTTTACTTCGTATTGTCCACCCATTTTCCCATACAGCTCCAGCAGCGAACGGATTTCTGCCACCGGCGCTCCCTCCAGCGCCACCTCTCCCCTTGTGGCGGCCCCCGCCAGAAGATAGGTTCCTGCCGCGATCCGGTCCGCAGGTACTTCCATCTCCGCAGAGTGAAGGCCGGACACGCCCCGTATCCGGATCGTCCCGCTTTCCTCCCCCTGTATCACGGCTCCCATCCGGCGCAGAAAACGGCACAGATGCAGGATCTCCGGTTCTCTGGCACAGTTGTACAGACAGGTTTTTCCTTCGGCCAGGACAGCGGCCAGCACTCCATTTTCTGTCGCGCCCACGCTGATCTTCGGAAAATGATGGCTGCATCCCCTTAATCTGCCGGCAGAGGCAGATATTCCCTCCCCCGTCTCCGTCAATTTCGCTCCCAGCGCCCGCAGAACGGACAGATGCAGATCCACCGGGCGCTGTCCGATGGTACAGCCTCCCGGATAACTGACAAAGGCAGATCCCAGCCGCGGCAGCAGGCCGCCCAGTAAAAAAACAGAGGAGCGCATTTTATCCGCATACGCCCCCGGAATTTTCCCTGTGACAATATCTCTGCAGTCCAGAAAGAGATCCCCCTTCTGCCACCAGGTTCTGGCGCCGGTGTACCGCAGGATTTCTTCCATGCACCGCACATCGTCTATTCTAGGGCAGTGTCTTAAAATCACCGTTCCCTTCTGCAGCAGGGAAGCTGCCATCATGGGCAGCACCGCATTTTTTGAGCCCTGCACCCGGACACGGCCCTCCAGCCTGTGCCCTCCCTCTATTCGATATCGTCCCACGGCCGTTGCTCCTGTATAGACCTTCTCATAATATCATATGCTCTTTGCCGCAATCTGCCCGTAGAAATTGGCGGTCCGCGACACCGACAGGGCCAGCCCCATCTCGGCCAGCAAAAATACCACGGAGGTTCCGCCGTAGCTGATAAAGGGCAGCGTAATCCCTGTGTTGGGAATGGTGTTGGTGACAACCGCAATATTCAGGATTACCTGCACCGCAATGTGACCCATAATGCCTGCCGCGATCAGGGCCCCCGTCAGATCCCGGGCATGGGTGGAAATGACCATCAGCCGCCAGATCACAAGGCCAAACACCAGCATCAGGAGCAGCGCTCCCACCAGACCTGTTTCCTCGCAGATAATGGAAAAAATCATATCGTTCTGGGCTTCCGGCACAAATCCCAGCTTCTGCAGCGAATTCCCAAGCCCTTTTCCGAAAATCCCTCCGCTGCCGATGGCGTACAGCCCCTGGATGGTCTGGAAGCCCTTCTCATAAGCTTCCGGATTTCTCCAGATAGCAAGCCGTTCCAGCCGGTAGCTCTCCACGCTGAGAAATACGGCAATAAAACAGACGGCCGCCGCCCCGATCCAGAGAAAGGGAAGATATCTGGGATTGGATACGAAGACGGTGATCATCCCCACGGCCAGAATGATAACCGCCGTGCTCAGATTGTTGGAGCCCACCAGGGCGGCCACCGGCAGAATGCTTACAATGACCAGGGCCATGAAGCGGAAGCTGGTAGTTCTGCTTCTGGTCTTCTGAATCACCCAGGCCAGAAAAAGGATCACTGCCACCTTGGCAAATTCTGAAGGCTGGAAGGACAAAGGTCCCAGAGACAGCCACCGCCTGGATCCGTTGATCTCTTCTCCCACGAACAGCACTGCGGCGGACAATCCCAGCGATGCCAGATACAGAACAGGCGCAAAACGCAAAAGAGCCCTGTAGTCCATCCGGGAAACCATGCACATTCCCAGAATACCCAGAGCCGTGGCAAACAGCTGTTTTTTAAAATAATAAGCCGGGTCATGAAATTTCACCCGGCCATTATACGCGCTGGTGCTGTACAGAAGCAGCAGTCCGCAGACTGCCAGGATCAGCACCAGCACAAATAACGCAGTATCCATTTTCTTCTTTTCCGACTGTCCCATGGCCGACCGACCTGTCTTCTTTTCTTCTATCTTATTTGGCCCATCTTTCATTTATGCCTGAAACTGCCGGGCGGCGTTCTACAGCGCCCTTACATACTTTTTAAATAAATCTCCTCTCTCCTCATAGCTCTTAAACTGATCCCAGCTGGCGCAGGCCGGGGACAGAAGCACCGCGTCTCCCGAAACGGCGCGGGCCGCGCAGACGCGCACCGCCTCCGCCAGATCTTCGCAGAACAGGATCGCCTCCCCGGGGAATCCATGTTCCCGGGCTTCCCGGGCAATCTTTTCGCGGGTTTCTCCGATCAGCACCAGGTACTTTACTTTTCCCTCAAAGCTGTCGATCCACTCCCCGTAGGTGGACTGCTTGTCGTATCCGCCTCCGATGAGCAGGGTAGGCCGCACCATGGCCTGAATCCCCTTGATGGCCGCATCCGGGTTGGTACCTTTGGAATCATTGTAATATTTTACTCCGTTTTTCTCCGCCACATACTCAATGCGGTGCTCCACCCCGGCAAATCCGCAGGCCGCCCTGCGGATCGTATCTGCGGGCACCCCGGCATACCAGGCCATAGCGGCGGCAGTCATAACGTTTTCATAGTTGTGGAGCCCCAGAAGCTTCAGCTCCTCTGTCCGGACAATGGGGACCTCCCTGCCGCCCTCCCGCAGGATAATGGCTCCGTTCTTCAGGAAAATGCCCCGGGCCAGCTCCCTTCTGCTGGAAAAGTAAACCGTCCTGCAGGAAAGCTTCTCTCCGAAGGCCCGCAGTACCGGATCCTCATAATTCAGCACGCAGACATCCTCCCCTGACTGATTCACGGCAATCAGCTCCTTTACACGGATATATTCCTCCATGGTATGGTGCCGGTTCAGGTGATCCTCTGTAATGTTCGTGATAGCGCTGACGCAGGGATGAAAGGTATCGATGGTTTCCAGCTGAAAGCTGCTGATCTCTGCCACGGTCACCGCCTCTTCGCTCTGCTCCAGCACAACGTCCGTATAGGGATTTCCGATATTTCCCACCACGTACACCTCCGGGCAGGCTGCCTTCATAATCTCGCCCAGCAGGGCCGTGGTCGTAGTTTTCCCATTCGTACCGGTAACAGCCAGCACTCTGCCTTTTCCCAGGCGGAAGGCCAGCTCCACCTCTCCCCAGACCGGTATTCCTCTCTTCCGGAATTCTTCCACCAGCGGCTGATCGCAGGGAACTCCCGGACTCATGACCACCAGATCCAGGGCATCCATAATCTCCTCCGGAACATGGCCCAGGCAGATCTGCCCCCGGCCGCACAGCTTCTTCTCTATGGCCTGCCTGTCCACTTTCTCATTACTGTCAAAAATAATCGGGCAGGCCTCCAGGCTGCTGAGAAGCCCGGCTGCTCCCATTCCGCTCTTTCCCGATCCGAAAACCAGAACCTTCTTATCTTTCCAATCCATTTTATCTCCTCCTGCTCTTCACAGCCGCCGTCACACACCCGCCAGAGCGATCAGACAGAGTATGGCGGTGATAATGGAAAAGACAGCTACAATCCGCGTCTCCGACCAGCCGCACAGTTCAAAATGATGGTGGATAGGCGACATCTTAAACAGACGCTTCCCGTGGGTAACTTTAAAATATGTAACCTGAAGCATGACGGAGAGAAGCTCCACCACGTAGATCAGTCCCACAATAAGGATGAACAGCGGCATGTTCATCATATAAGCCGCACCGGCCACAAAGCCTCCCAGGGCCAGGGACCCCGTATCTCCCATAAATATCTTGGCCGGGAACACATTAAATACCAGAAATCCCATGAGACTTCCCACCACTGCGCAGGTAATCGGCTCCAGGCCTGTATTCCGTCCCACGGCTACTACGCTGAAGAACACCGCTACAATGACGGTGACGCTGGAAGCCAGACCGTCCAGCCCGTCCGTAAAGTTTACGGCATTCACCGTTCCGATCACAGCGATAAAGAGCAGGGGAACAGCCAGCCAGCCGATATCCACTGCCAGTCCGCCGGAGAACGGAAGCAGCAGCTTCAGGGAAACATCCGAAAAACGTATCATATAAAAAGCAAAAATTCCGGTGACTATAATCTGGCACAGCATCTTCTGCCAGGGCAGAAGGCCGTCTGACCGGTGCAGCACCACCTTCAGATAGTCGTCCAGGAATCCGATGAGGCCGAAGCCCAGCATCAGAAACAGCACCGGAGCAATCTGCGGATGGCTGCCCACAAAAAAAAGGGAGGTCACGGTAGTGGCGATCAGAAAGATCACTCCTCCCATGGTAGGCGTTCCCGCCTTCTTCAGATGGGATTTCACTCCCTCCTCCCTCTCCGTCTGGTCTACCTTCAGCCTGCGGAGAAAGGGAATGACAATAGGACCCAGGAGCACACTGATCGCAAAGGAGACGATCACCGGAATTACGACTGTTAAACTCATACTTCACCTCTTCCAATGTATTGCCGGCAGACGCAAGGCTTCCCCCGGCCGTTTATCAGTATATAGCTTTTCCCGCCAAGAATCAACCGTTTTCCTTGTTTATTCCCAGATAAGGAAGTACGTTGGCGTAGATATCCCGTATGACCGGAGCGGCAATGGTCCCTCCGTAATAGATCCCCTGCGGGTTGTAGATAATGCACAATCCCAGAACCTTCGGATCCTCCGCCGGCGCGAACCCCAGGAATGAGGAGATGTACCGGTTGGCGCTCCGGGGCAGCGTCTGAGAGGTGGCCGTCTTGCCCCCGATCGTGTATCCTTCTATATAGGCATTGATCCCGGAGCCCTCTGAAACAACGCTTTCCAGAATCTGCCGGACTGTTTCGGAAGTTTCCCCGGATATAATACCCTCTTCACTTTCATATTGAAGCGTTTCCACCAGATTTCCCTCCGCATCCAGAACCTCCACGCCAAAATGCGGCGTAACTCTTCTTCCCCCATTCACCAGGGAACTGACCGTAGCCGCCAGCTGAACCGGCGTGATCTGGAAGCCCTGGCCGAAGGAAAGTGTCGCCAGCTCTACCTGTCCCATATTCTCTTTCTGATGCATAATCGTAGAGGCCTCTCCGGGAAGATCGATACCTGTGCTCCGGAACAGGCCGAACTGTTCAAAATACCGGTAATAATTATCGATGCCCAGACGGAGACCCACTTCAATAAATACGGGGTTGCAGGAATTCTGGGCGCCCTCCGTAAAGGTTTCCGCCCCATGTCCCGTCCGGTTATGGCACCGGATCCTCCGGTCCTCCACAATCTTGTATCCCGGACAGAAAAAAGAATCCTCCGGCGTCACCACGCCCTCCTCCAGACCCGCTGACATGGTTATGATTTTAAAGGTGGAACCCGGCTCGTACGTATCGCTGACGCAGGGATTTCTCCACATCTGATTCTGCAGCTCCAGAAGCTCCTCCTCTCCAAGCCCCTCTGTATCCGCCTCTGTATTCAGAGTAAAGGGATCATTCAGATTAAATTCCGGTACATTGACACAGGCGTAAATTTCCCCGTTCTGCGGATTCATCAGAAGAATAGAAACCGCGTCCGCCTGCTTCTCTTCCATAACCTTGCGCGCGGCCTGCTGGCAGTATTCCTGAATATTCAAATCCAGGCTGATCTTCAGGTTATACCCGGGCACCGGCTCCACCCGGCTTTCGCCGATCTCCGAAAGCTCAATCCCCCGGGCATCGGTGGTAGTGAGTATTTTCCCGTCGATCCCTTTCATGACTTCCTCATACTCTACCTCCAGGCCGATGATCCCCTGGTTGTCCCCGCCGGTAAAGCCCAGAACCTTGGAAGCCAGCTCATCGTACGGATAGTACCTTTTAAAATCTTCATCCACCTTTACGCCGGCATATCCGTACGCCCGAATCCGGTCTCCAATCTCCTTATCCACATTCGTCTTAACTCTTTCAATAGAGGAATTTTTCTCCACCCTTGTCCGGGCAGTCTCTTCGCTGATCCCCAGCTCTTTTACCAGCATGGCAATCACCGCCTCCGGCTCCTGGATCTGGCTGTGGATCACGGAAATAGTACAGACGGTCCGGTTGGCCGCCAGCACCGTCCCGTTCGCATCCAGAATCTTTCCCCGTGCCGCTTTGATATCTCTCTCCCGCTCATGGAGATCGTCTGCTTTTTCAGAATAATACTGTGAGCAGAAGACCATAAGATAGAAAAGGCGGCCGGCCAATACCAGCAGCAGACCGGCGCAGAGAAAGAAGACCACCGTCACTTTCTTCTTACTGGACATTGTATTTTTCCGCATAAAAATTCCTCCGGAAACTGTCATCTATATATATGGCAGTTTCCGGAGGGAATATGCGTCCTGATTTATTCTTCCAGGAGCTCCTGTTCGCTGTTGCTGATTCCCTCATCCAGCAGGCTGTTGCCCCCGTTCTCCACACTTTCATCCTCCGGCGTTTCCGCAGGCGCAGGAAGGTTTTCATTATCCGCTCCCTGCTCGGCGGCGCCGGCCGGCGTTTCCTCCGCATCTCCGGTCTCGTCGGGATAAATATTCAGATACGGCAGAAGCTCCGTGAAGATCTCCTTGGCAATCAGCTGGGCGTAGGTACTGTCCGCCTGATTTGCCGCATTGGGCTCGTCCACAACCACATAGACCACCACTTCCGGATCATCCAGAGGCGCGAAGCCAATGAAGGATACCAGGTACTTT
The DNA here is from genome assembly GCA_018713515.1 of Candidatus Scatomonas pullistercoris. GTDB lineage: Bacteria > Bacillota > Clostridia > Lachnospirales > Lachnospiraceae > Scatomonas > Scatomonas pullistercoris. The sequence continues at coordinate 116,264 of DVOO01000011.1, read as the reverse complement.
CCCTCTGACCTCGGGAACTTCTGGGCGGTTCCCGTTTTTCCTCCCATGGAATAGCCCTCTACCTTGGCCGAAGAGCCGGAACCTCCATTTACGCTTCCCGCCAGGGCTTCCCGGATAAAATCGCTGGTCTCCTGGGATACAGTCTGGCTCTTCAGCATGCTGTCCATTGTCTGAACGACTGAACCGCTGCTGTCGGTCACGGCGCTGACCACATGAGGCGTATAATAATATCCCCCGTTGATCAGCGAACAGAAAGCAGCCGCCTCCTGGATCATCGTACAGTTAAAGCCCTGTCCGAAGGTGCTGGTGGCCAGTTCCACAGGCCCCATCTCGTCTTCTGTAAACAGAACTCCGCTGCTCTCTCCCGGCAGGTCAATGCCCGTCTTGCTGCCGGAATTGAAAATTTTCTGATAGCGGACAAAATCTGAAATGCCGATCTGTTCTCCGATCTGCATCAGGCAGGCATTGCAGGACTGGGCCAGCGCCTGTGCCACGGACAGTTCATAATGAGCGCCCGGATAAACGGCGCAGCGGATCATCTGTCCTGAAACGGTGTAATACCCCTCACAGTAAAAACTGTCGTTCTGGCTGATGGAGCCGCTCTCCAGCGCTGCCGCCACCGTCAGAGGCTTGAAAGTGGAACCCGGCTCATACGTATCGGAAATACAGAAATTTCTCCAGATGCTGTTGAGGTTGTCCAGCATGGTCTCATTGTCCATGGCGGCAATCTCCTCCTCCGTGTAAAAGGCTGTCAGATCTCTGGGATTGTTCAGATCATACCAGTCCGAAGAATCCATGCCCAGAATCTCTCCTGTATCCGGGTCCATGACGATCACGCCCACATTTTCAGCGGAATCCTCCCCGTTTGGTCCCCCTGCCATCCGTCCGTTATAATTCTCAATGGCCGTGCGTATGATCTGCTGTATATTGATGTCGATGGTGGAAACCACATTCTTCCCATCCACCGGTTCCACAATATTCTGCTCTACATCCGAATCTTCGTTATAATAGCCGTACTGCCGCCCGTCCACGCCGTTCAGCAGGCTGGAATAGTAGCCTTCAATGCCCCAGTCTGCCGTGGTACCATCGTACGTAAAGCCAATCAGATCACAGGCCTGGGAATTCATCGGGTAAACCCGCTCATAATTTTCCTCAAACCAGACACCTCTGACATTCCCCCTGGCCTCTTTTTCCTCATCCGATAGATCCGCATTTTCTTCGCTTTCCGTATCGAGATAATCTTCAAAGGCCTGTCTTTCGTCAATGGAGATCCCCGTTTTCAAAACCTGATACTGGCTGTCTTTCGTATCCTCTGAAGTCAGCCTTCCGCGGATATCCTCTTCGTCCAGTCCCAGAACATTCACAAGGGCATCGATGGTGGGCTCCACATAATTCTGCACCTCATTCCCCGCCGCATCCGTGGAGACTGTGTTGGTCACCTTACAGTCCAGAATCACGCTGTAGACCCGTTCGCTGGTAGCCAGAATCGTTCCGTTCCGGTCCAGAATATCTCCTCTCTTAAAGGGGATCACCCTGTTTTCATACTGCTGCTGGGTCTGGCTCAGCACAATGCGCTCATACTGCGCGCCGCTGGTGGCATTGATATACGTAATCCGGACAGCTAAAGCAACTAAAGCCAGTATGACTGCCAGAAACAGCCCTACCAGCTTTTTGCTCATTTTTCCGTTTATTCTCCGTCCGGGCATCCCTGCCTGGACTCTTTTTTCTTTCTTTTTCAATGAAATCACCTGTTATTTGGCTCCAGGCACATCCTGGTACTGTCTCATATAACTGTTGTCCTTCGCGCTGTAATAACGGATCTGCGACTCATCGGCATAGTGCATTCCAAGCTCCGAGAGCGCCTTCTCCTTAATCTCATTGAGATTCACAGAGGTCTGCACCTGATTATAATAAGCGTCATTATCCGCTTTCAGCTGACTCAGTTCACTTTCCAGAGCAGCGACATTTTCCATCTGTTCCGTGTACGCTGATTTCAGCTGCAGATAGTGTACGCACAGAAACAAGGTAGCAGCGCACACCGCGCTCAGAAAAACCAGATACCCCGGGCTCAGGTTTCTGGCCCGCTGCCGGTTTTTCTGGACCTGTCCGCTGGCCTGATGTCTCCGGACACGCTTTTTTCTCCGCTCCCGCTCCTCCGGATAGACTTCCAGCTCCCGTACCGCGCTTCCATCTTCATACGTACTGTATGTTTTATATTTATCCGCTCGTGAATTTACCCTTCTTGCTGTTCCAGCCATTGATAACTCCCGTCTGCCTTACGCCTCGATCCTCCGCTCAAAGACCCTCAGCTTTGCGCTCTTGGAACGGCTGTTGGCGTTCATCTCTTCTTCTGTAGGCACTACAGGTTTTCTGGTTACGACAAAGCCCGCAGGCTTTTTCCCGCACACGCATACCGGAAATTCCGGCGGGCAGGTACAGGGATTTTCATTCTTCCGGAAAATGTTCTTAACGATCCTGTCCTCCAGAGAGTGAAACGTGATCACACAGAGACGTCCGCCATCTCTCAGAAAATGGATCATATCATCCAGAGAGTCCGCCAGAACCTGAAGTTCCTGGTTTACCTCGATCCGGATCGCCTGAAAAGTTCTCTTGGCCGGATGGCCTCCTGTCATGCGCATCTTCGCCGGTATGGATGCCCGGATAATCTCCACCAGCTCCCCAGTGGTGCGGATCTCCTTCTCGCTCCGTCTCCGGCAGATATGCTTCGCAATATTCTTTGCGAATCTCTCTTCCCCGTAGTCCCGTATGACCTGATACAATTTTTCTTCACTGTAGGTATTGACCACAGCCGCGGCAGTCAGCTCCTGCCGCCTGTCCATCCGCATATCCAGCGGCGCGTCTACCCGGTAAGTGAAGCCCCGCTCGGCCTGATCCAGCTGATAGGAAGACACTCCCAGATCCAGCAGGATACCGTCCGCAGCGGTAATACCCCTCTTTTTCAGCTCAGGAACCATATAGCAATAGTTGCTGCGTAGGACCGTCACACGATCTTTATACTCCCTCAGACGGTCTTCCGCAGCAGCAATTGCATCTTCATCCTGATCTATTCCTATAAATCTCCCCGTGGCAGATAGTCTTTTGCAAACTTCCAGGGCGTGTCCGGCGCCTCCCAGCGTACCGTCCACGTAAATCCCCTCCGGCTTTACCCTTAAGTTCTCAATCGTCTCTTCCAGCAACACGGATCTGTGTCTAAATTCCATCTGTTCTCCGCTCCCTGAGTCTTCTGTCCCAGCCCTCAGATGCTGATGCCCATATCCTGCAGTCCCTCTGCAATGGCATCCATATCATCATAGTTGCTGTTCTCTGCCCATCTCTGCTTACTCCAGATTTCGATCCGATTCAGATTTCCTGTCAGGACCACATCCTTCTCCAGACCTGCATATTCCCGCAGCGTTGCCGGTACGAGAATTCTCCCCTGCTTGTCCAGTTCACACGGCGCGGCTCCTGCTACAAAGAAACGGGTAATCGCTCTTGCATTTTTGTTTGTAAGTGGTAACTGGCTGAGTTTCTGTTCAAAGGCCTCCCATTCCTTCCCGGGATAGATGGAGAGACATCCATCCAGTCCCTTCGTCAGGACGAACTCTTCGCCGAGCTCTTCTCTGAACCTGGATGGAATAATCAGCCTCCCCTTGGTGTCAATCGAATGACTATACTCTCCCATGAACATAAACGTTTACCTCTTTAGCAAAAGTGAAGGTCTCCCCTCCTTCACTTTTCCGTGGCTGGAGGGAACTGCCACATTCCCTCCATTTGTCACCACTATTCACCACTTTCTACCACTTATGTGTCCATTCTAGCGCATGGCAGGGAAAATTTCAATAGTTTTTCTAAAATTTCACACTTTGCTCATATGTCAAAAATCCCCATTTTATGCGGGTTTTCGGACATTAAAAAGGAGAGAAGGCTATATTTTCCTTCTCTCCAACAAGACTTTGTAGATATGTTTTTCCCATCCACAATATGTGGTATATCTGCTTTTCAGCTTATACATTAAAGCGGAACAGAATCACATCCCCGTCCCGGACCACATAATCCTTTCCCTCCATGCGGACCAGTCCCTTTTCTCTGGCCCCGGCATAGGACCCGCTGTTCAGCAGATCCTGATAATTGACTACCTCTGCCTTAATAAAGCCCCTCTCAAAGTCCGTGTGGATCTTTCCGGCCGCCTGGGGGGCCTTGGTGCCGACTTTGATGGTCCAGGCACGGGTCTCATCCTCCCCGGCCGTCAGGAAGCTCATAAGCCCCAGCGTCCGGTAGCTGGCCTCAATCAGCTTGTCCAGCCCTGACTCCGTAAGGCCCAGATCCTCCAGAAAATCCTTCTTTTCTTCATCATCCAGCTCGGAGAGCTCCGCCTCAATCTCCGCACAGATTACAAAGACCTCGCTGCTGTGCTCTCCGGCGTACTTCCGGACCGCCTGTACATGAGCATTGGAATTCCCGTCATCCTGCAGATCCTCCTCCGCCACATTAGCCGCATAGATAACCGGCTTGGCCGTCAGAAGATTGTACTCCGCAAACCATTTTTCCTCATCTTCATTCTCCAGCTCAAAGAGAATGGCGTCCCGGCCGTCCTCCAGATGCTTTTTCAGCCGTTCCTGCATGGCAAATTCCTTGGCTGCCGTTTTATCCATCCTGGCGCTTTTGCCTGTCTTGGACATTCTCCGCTCCAGAACCTCCAGATCCGCAAAGATCAGCTCCAGATCAATGGTTTCAATATCCCTTAAGGGGTCCACACTGCCGTCCACATGCACCACATTGGCGTCCTCAAAGCAGCGCACCACATGCACAATGGCATCCACCTCCCGGATATTGGCCAGGAACTGGTTGCCCAATCCCTCTCCCCTGGAAGCGCCCTTTACCAGCCCGGCAATATCCACAAACTCCACCGTGGCCGGCGTTACCTTTTTAGAATGATAAAAATCTCCCAGCAGGCGGATCCGCTCATCAGGTACAGGCACAATTCCCACGTTGGGATCGATGGTGCAGAAAGGATAGTTGGCGGATTCGGCCCCTGCCTTTGTCAGAGAATTAAACAGCGTGCTCTTTCCCACATTCGGGAGTCCCACGATTCCTAATTTCATATGATTTTTTCAACCTCTTCTTTCTTTTGCCTTCCGCTATTCTAGCACAGGTTCTCCGCTGTGGCAAGCGTCAGTCCCGGCTCTCCACCAGCACCAGAATTCCCTCCCGGTAGGAGATCCGCGCTTCCTCATCCAGAATCTCATTGCTTACCGACAGGCCACCGTCTCCCAGTACCAGTGTATAATCCCGGAGCGGATACTGAAAGCCTTCCAGCGTCAATCCCCTCACTTCACCCCGGAAAGGAAAATAGGAAACATATCTGCCAAACTGCTCCTCCTTCCGGATGCGGATCTCTTTTTCCACCGGCATGGTAATCCGGTTGTGGGCATCCACCAGGCTTCCCCGCAGACCCTTTTTCCACAGGAGATACAGATTGTAAATATTGCTGAGCGTATGGTCCAGCCGTGTGCCCGTAGCCCCCAGAAAACAGATCTCCTCCGCTCCCAGGGAAATTGCCGTATCCATGGCAATAGCCGTATCTGTGGCGTCCTTTACCGGGTTAAACCGGCGGATGGGAATCTCCTGCCGCCGCTCATACGCTTCGATTACCTCCGGAGAAATACTGTCGAAATCTCCCAGAATCATATCCGGGCGGATCCGGTTTCTGCTGCAGAATTCCAGTCCCCGGTCCGCAGCCAGGATCACATCCGGGCTGTATTCCCGCAGATACGGAAGCACAAAATCATCCTCCAGCGTCCCCCCGGACAGAACTGCCGCCCGCACCTTACCGGCCTCCACCGCTGTACGCCTCCAGACGTTCCCGGAAGAAGCGCAGATTATCCTCCATATCTCCCTGGAATACGGCAGACCCTGCCACCAGAATACTGGCGCCTGCTTCCAGCACCGTATCCGCTGTATCCCGGTTAATGCCGCCGTCCACTTCAATATCCACCTTTTCGTATCCGGCCGCATCCAGACGTTTTCTCAGCTCCCGGATCTTTTCCGTCATGGCCGGCAGATAGCTCTGGCCGCCGTATCCCGGGTTTACTGTCATCAGCAGCACCATATCCAGCCTGTCATACACATACTGGATGTTTTCCAGCGGCGTCGCCGGATTTAAAGCTACACCCGCGCGCATGCCCGCCTCCCGGATAGATGCCAGCGTCCGGTCCAGATGACGGCAGGCCTCCGCATGGACGGTCAGCTGATCCGCACCGCACTGCTTCATGGTTTCCACATATTTCTCCGGATATTCGACCATCATATGTACATCAAAAAACAGATGACTCTCCCTGCGGATCGACTGGATCACCGGCATTCCAAAAGAAATAGAGGGCACAAAATCTCCATCCATTACATCAATATGCAGCCAGCGGCACCCCTGCCGCTCCAGAAAATTCAGCTGTTCACCCAGTCGGTTAAAATCCGCGGACAGCATCGAGGGAGCCAGTTCATACATTGTCTAATATCTCCTTTTCTCGTTTTCCTTCAGTTCGTTATAAAATAAAACATAGTTGCCATAACGGCTCCGGCTGATTTTTCCTTCCGCCAGTGCCCGCTTGACGGCGCAGTCGGGCTCATGGATGTGCGCGCAGCCCTGAAAACGACATGTTCCCTTATACGTCCGGAATTCCGGAAAATAATCCTGCAGCTCTTCCTTCTCCATTCCCACAGTATAGAGCGACGTAAAGCCCGGCGTATCACACAGATACGTATCCGCGTCCAGCGGAATCAGCTGGCTGTGCCGGGTGGTATGGCGTCCCCGTTTCAGCTTCCGGCTGATTTCTCCGGTTTCCATGGAAATCTCCGACTGCAGCCGGTTGGCCACCGTGGACTTTCCGGCGCCGGAAGGGCCGGCCACCACCGTCGTCCTGCCTGCAAGCCTCTCCCGCACCGTCTCAATCCCTCTGCCTGCCCCGGCCGCCAGCAGCAGAACCTCATACCCGCAGTTTTCATACAGACTTTTCCATTCTTCCGCCGCCTCCCGACTGACCAGGTCTTCTTTATTAAAGCAGATAAACACGGGAATATCCTGCTTTTCCATCATGATGAGGAACCGGTCCAGCAGAGCGGCACTGGGGCTTGGGCTTTCCAGGGCAAAAAACACCATGGCCTGATCCACATTTGCAACGGCCGGACGGATCAGCTCGTTTTTTCTTGGAAGGATCTCCACCAGGCTGCCCTCCATCTCCCTTTCATCCAGGATCCGGATTTCCGCCAGGTCGCCAACCAGGGGCTTCCGCCCCTCCTTTCTGAATATTCCCTTTGCCTTACATTCATAGATGCCGGATCCCGCCACGTATACGTAGTAGAATCCGGCAATCCCCTTTACAATCTTCCCTGTCATAAATTTTCCTGCGCGAACGTCACATCGAATCGGTAGGACGCGTTCTCGGCCCCGTCAATATACACATAGATAACGCCGGTGCTCACGCCCTCCTGGCCGTAGATTGTGTCTGTATACTCGCCTCCGTCCGCCCAGGGGTCTGCTCCGTCATAAAAGGTCGAGGTGTAATCCCCCTGCACCAGAACCAGTGTGATACGTGAGGCACCCGTAAAGCCCGGAGGCTGGGGCAGCGTATTCTGGCAGACCCATTCTCCGCTGGACGTCTCCTGCTCTGTATTGATCGTCAGAGTAACCAGCGTTCCCTCCGGCACCTCCGTTCCGGGAGCCGGATCCATGGCGATTACATCGCCGATATTATAGCTGTTATCATATCCGCTGACAGATGTGTAGTTCAGGCCGCTGGAATCCAGCACCTGTCTGGCTGTTGCCTCATCCAGGCCCCGCAGATCCCGCAGGATAACTGTGCTGGTAGTCTCCTCCGGCCCCTGGCTCACTGTGATGGTTACCGTAGAACCCTCCTCCACAGAGGTTCCCTCGTTGGGAGATACGGAGATGACATTTCCGATAGATACACTGTCACTGTATGCCAGCTCCGCGTTTACCTGCAGGCCGGCAGCCGTAATCGCCGCTTCCGCCGCGCTCTGGGAGGCTCCCACAAGGCCGGTGGGCACATTTACCATCGTAGTCTCCGGTCCCGAACTTACCGTCACGCGGATCGTGGTATTTTCGTCCACCTGCGTGCCCGCTTCGGGATCCTGGGAAATAATCTGGCCTTCCGCATACGTATCGGAAGCCGCTGTTCCAGCCTGTGTAACGCCCAGACTCATCGCATTCGCCTCGGTGGTAGCTTCCGCTACTGTCTTTCCGCGGAAGTCCGGCACCTCAATTCCCTGCTCTGCGGTGCTTGAGCTGCTGATGGAACTGCTGTTCGCAGTACTGTCAGAACTGGAGGAGCTGCTCCGGTTAAACAGTCCCGCCATATTTCCAATGACAATTACCAGGATCACCACGATTACTGCCCCGATAAGAATGCCTCCGATCGTAATGGCCTTCTCCAGCTTGGAGCTTACGGCGTCATCCTCGTCCTCATCCTCGTCTCCGCCGTAACCGTTCCGGTCCGGATCCCCGTCAAATTCTTCATAGTCCTCGTACTGCCGCGTGTCCGTCTGCCGCACCGACTGCACCACCCGGGTGGTCTGCCCGGGGCTTCCCGCCATGGTGGCGGTCTGTGCATGGGCGCTTAAGGGCGAAAGGTTCACAAAATTCCCCTGGGGATCCAGGAGTGAACGCTTCAGATCCTCCACCAGCTCTCCCATATTCTGATACCGCCGGTCCGGATTCTTCTGGGTACATTTCAGAATGATCTGTTCCAGGGAATACGGAAGGTCCGGCGTATAGCGGGACGGCGGAACCATCTCCTCCTGAAGATGCTTAATGGCCACAGAGACAGTGCTGTCCCCGTCATAGGGCACTCTTCCCGTTACCATCTCGTACATGGTAATTCCCAGTGAATAGATATCACTTCTTGCATCAGAAGCGCCGCCGCGGACCTGCTCCGGGGAGCTGTAATGGACAGAACCCATGACATTGGCTGTAATTGTATTGGAATTCGTGGCCTTGGCAATTCCGAAATCGGACAGCTTTACTTTGCCGTCCGTGGAAATGATAATATTCTGAGGCTTCACATCCCGGTGAACAATCCCCCGGTTATGCGCCGCCTCCAGCCCCAGCGAAACCTGGATGGCAATGCTGGTAGATTCCTTGACACTTAATTTACCCTTCCTGGTAATGTAAGCCTTCAGAGTAATTCCCTCCACCAGCTCCATTACAATATAGTAGAGACCTCTGTCCTCACCCACATCGAATACGTTCACGACATTCGGATGAGCCAGCCCGGCAGCCGCCTGAGCTTCTTTCCGGAACTTCACAATAAAATTGGCGTCTTCCCGGAATTCCGGCTTCAGTACCTTCACCGCCACCAGCCGGTCCAGCTTCTGGTCTCTGGCTTTGTAAACATCCGCCATTCCGCCGGAACCGATCCGGGACATGATCTCATACCGTTCCCCTAGCACAATTCCCTCTTTAATCATTCTCTCACCTCATCTGTAAATGGTTCGATGACAATCACCGCAATGTTATCCTTTCCGCCATTTGCATTTGCCTGGTCCACCAGCTCCTGCGCCCTGTTCTCCCCCGGGCCGGAGCGGAGTATTTCATAAATATCCCTGTCTGAAACCATATTGGTCAGACCGTCTGAACAGATCAGAATCTGATCGCCGGATTCCAGCTTTACATCGAAGAAATCTATCTTCACATCCTCCCCGGTTCCTACTGCCCGGGTAATAATGTTTTTATCCGGATGATTGACTGCCTCCTCCGGCTTCAGCTCTCCCAGCCTCACCATCTCCGCCACCAGGGAATGATCCTGCGTGATCTGTCTTAAGGAACTGCCGGCCAGATACAGCCGGCTGTCTCCTACATTGGCTACATAGGCGTATCCCCCCACCACCGTGGCGGCCACCATGGTGGTGCCCATACCTGACATGGTCTCGTTTTCCATGGCCTGTTCCAGAATTTCCCGGTTTGCCTCCTCAATCCCGTTACGGATGATCTTCACGGGATTGAAGTTCTTGTCCTTTTTTATCGTCTCCACCAGAACAGAAACACCGTACCGCGAGGCAAAGTCCCCCGCATTATGGCCTCCCATTCCGTCAGCAACAACGAAAAGGTTCGGCAGATTTCCCACCGGCTCAGAGGAAGTATATATATAGTCCTGATTCATCTGTCGTTTCTGTCCGATGTCGGTTGCAGAAAATACCTTCATAAATTCTTCTCCTGGTTGTCCATATAGCTTTTTCGTAATTGTCCACAGGCGCCGTCGATATCGCCGCCCATTTCTCTTCTAATAGTAACATTTATTCCGCATTTTTCAAGTTTATTTTGAAAATCCAGCACCATTTTTTTGCCGGAACGCCTGAATTGTCGCTCTTTTACGGGATTGATGGGAATCAGATTCACATGGCAGTTGTACCCTTTCAGAAGCCCGGCCAGCTCTTCCGCATCCTTCCCACCGTCATTTTCCCCTGCCGCCAGGGCATATTCAAAGGTGATCCTTCTGCCTGTTTTCTCAAAATAATTACCGCAGGCCGCCAGCACCTCCCTCAGAGGGTACCGGCTGGCTATGGGCATCAGGGCCTGCCTTTTTTCATCGTTCGGCGCATGTAGAGACAGGGCCAGCGTAATCTGCAGCTTCTCCTCTGCCAGCCTGTACATTTCGGGAACCAGCCCGCAGGTAGATACCGTCAGATTTCTCTGGCTTATGTGTATTCCCTGTTCGGAGCTGATCAGGCGCAGAAACCGCACCAGCTGCTCGTAATTATCCAGGGGTTCTCCTGTGCCCATGACCACCACATTAGATACCCGTTCCCCGGTGAGCTTCTGAATCCTGTACACCTGTCCCAGCATCTCTGAAGCTCTTAAGGACCGGGTAAGTCCTCCCAGGGTGGAGGCGCAGAACCGGCAACCCATCCGGCAGCCCACCTGAGAGGAAATACACACAGAATTCCCATGGTGATATTTCATCCAGACGCTTTCAATTACATTTCCATCCGGCAGCCGGAACAGGTATTTCCGGGTGCCGTCGATCCTGGATTCCCGCATATCCACAGGCTCCAGAACCGTCAGCGGTTCTTCCTTCGACAGTCTTTCCCGGAGACCCTCCGGCAGATTCGTCATCTCCCGATAGGTCTCTGCCTGTTTCTGGTGAAGCCATGCGAAAAGCTGCGCGGCCCGGAAAGGTTTTTCCCCCATGGCCTGCAGTTTCGTCTTCAGTTCCTCCGGATACAGCGACTGAATATCCAGTCCTTCCCGCGCGTCATCCACCTTCATCTCTCACCGTCCATTTTCTTTTTTCTGAAGCGCGCCATAAAAAAGCCGTCGCAGCTGTGCGCCCCCGGAAGCAGCTGAAGAAATCCTCTGCCGGTGTTCTCCGTCCGCAGCTCCTGCGGAAGAAAAGGATCCAGACTTTCCGGTTCCAGCGGAAAATTCCCGGCCAGCCATTTGGCGTTCCCCTGGTTCTCCGCGTAATTCACCGTACAGGTGCTGTACAGCAGCACGCCTCCCGGCTTCACATAGGCTACCGCGTTTGTCAGAATTTTTCGCTGCAGCTCCACCAGGGCGTCTTCTCTTTCCGCCGAAGCTCTGTATTTGATATCCGGCTTTCTTCCAATTACCCCGTAGCCGGAGCAGGGGACGTCTGCCAGCACGGTATCTGCTTTTTCGATCATTTCAGGATCGGTTTCGCAGGCATCCCACTGCTCCGGTCTTACCTGACCGGCTCCGCAGCGATCCGCATTTTCCCGGATCAGCTGCACCTTGCCGGGAGTCAGATCTCTGGCGATAACCAGACTGCCCTCCCCGGCCAGATCCGCCAGATACAGGCTCTTTCCGCCCGGAGCCGCGCAGAGATCCAGAATCAGGCTTCCCTCCCCCGGAGCCGCGGCTTCCGCTGCCAGCATGGAGCTTACATCCTGCACCTGGAGCCTTCCCCTCCGGAAAGCCGTCAATTTCTCCAGTTTATCATATTTTTTCAAATAGTATGCAGACTGTACATAGGGAGCCTTCTCCGCCAGGACGCCCTGCTCCCGCAGTTCCTCCAGGGCATTCTCTCTTTCTGTACTTCCGCCCCGGATCCGGACCGTCAGGGGCTCCTCCAGCAGAAATGCCCGGAGCATGTTTTCCGTAGCCTCCGCCCCCAGTTCCTTCAGCCATTTTTCCACCAGATACTCCGGCATGGAATAGCGGACGGAAAGGAAACGTACCGGATCCGTTTTTTCCGGCCAGGGACATTCCTGCAGACCCCGGGCTGCGGCACGCAGCACTCCGTTTATAAAGCCCTTCAGCTGAGGAAGCCCCTTTCTGCCCGCAAGCTTTACCGCCTCATTCACCGCCGCGGAATCCGGAATGCTGTCCATATATTTCAGCTGATAAACCGCCATGCGCAGAATTTCTCTGACCACCGGCTTCATTTTCCGCGCCGGAACTCTGGAGTAAACGTCCAGGATATAATCCAGCTGGAGCCGGTATTCCAGTGTTCCCTGACAGAGCCTGGTAAAAAATGCCCGGTCCTGCCGGGGCAGATACTGATATTTTTCCAGCACGCTGTGAATCAGCTGGCTGCTCTTCTGTTCCTTCTTTCCTGCCTCCAGCAGCACAGCCAGGGCAAGCTCCCGGATATTTATTTTCTCAGTCATCTCGTCTCCTTGCCAGCAGAAGCAGCCGCAGAAGCTGCAGCAGAGAAGATGCCACAGCGGCCACGTAGGTCATGGCCGCCGCCCCCAGCACCTTTCTTGTACCTGCCAGTTCCTCCCGCCCCATGATTCCGGTTCCTTCCAGCATCCGCAGAGCGCGTCCCGATGCGTTAAACTCCACCGGCAGCGTGACCACCTGAAACAGCAGAGCCGCGCAGAACAGGATGATACCCGCCATCAGCAGCGGCCGCAGGGAAAAGATCAGGCCGAAAATGAAGAGGGGCCAGGACAGCTGCGCTCCGAAATTCGCCGCCGGCACCAGAGCGCTGCGGACTTTCAGCGGCGCGTATCCAATGGCATCCTGTATGGCATGGCCGCACTCATGGGCAGCCACCCCCACCGCTGCCAGGGAACTGCTTCCATAGATGGGATCCGACAGCTTCAGAACCTTTGTCCGGGGATCGTAGTGATCGTTGAGATTTCCGCGGATATGCTCTACTCTGACGTTATAGATTCCCGCGTTCCGCAGGATCCGCTCCGCGGTCTCCGCACCGGTAAGCCCGGAAAAGCTCCGCACCTGACTGTATTTCTGAAAAGTGCGGTTCATGTTTGCCTGTACCAGCAGGGAAAGGCAAAAAGCCAAAATCACCAGTATATAAGTCCAGTCAAATCCCCAGAAATAATATGGCATAAAATTTCCTCCTTATGGATTGTTCCGGCTGCCGCGTCCCCTATCCCAGACGCGTGCCCGGTTTCACCTGAAAGCCCCGGAGAAAAGCCGCGGCATCCATCCGCTTCTTTCCCTGAAGCTGTACCTCCAGAACCTTTAAGATCCCCTCTCCTGTCTGTACGCAAAATCCTTTTTTATCCGCGGCGGTCACTGTGCCCGGCTCTTTTTCGCTGCCGCCGTCAGCGGTTTCTGCCTTCCAGATTTTCAGCGTTTTTCCGTTGATGGATGTATAGGCGCTGGGCCAGGGATTGAAGCCCCGGATCCGTCTCTCCAGCGCCGCGGCGTCCATGGTCCAGTCCAGCCTTCCGTCTTCCTTCCGTATCATCCTGGCATAGGGCGTCGGGCTTTCCTCCGGCTGTTTCTCCGGCACCAGCGTGCCCGCCTCCAGCTTCGGCAGAGTTTCCGTCAGAAGCTCTGCCCCGGCCCGGCAGAGCTTCTCAAACAGGCTTCCGCCTGTCTCATCCGGGGTCAGCGGCACCTCCGTTCTGGCCAGCATATCGCCCGTATCCAGGCCGGCGTCCATCCGCATAATTGTCACGCCGGAAACAGCCTCTCCGTCAATCACCGCCCACTGGATGGGCGCCGCTCCCCGGTATCTGGGCAGAAGGGAGGCGTGGATATTGATGCATCCATATTTGGGAAGCTCCAGAAGCGCCCCGGGAATAATCTGCCCGAAAGCGGACACCACGATAACGTCCGGAGCCAGCTCCCGCATCTGCTCGACAAAATCCTCCTCCCGCACCCGCACGGGCTGAAAAACGGGCAGCCCAAGCCGCAGAGCCGTCTCCTTTACCGGCGTCATCTGCTGCATCTTTCCTCTTCCCTTCGGTTTATCCGGCTGCGTCACCACCGCAGCGATCTCATGGCCGGACTGCGCCAGCGCTTCCAGCGCTCCCACAGCAAAATCCGGCGTTCCCATGAATACAATTCTCATTCTTCCTCTTCATCCTCCTGGTAATCATTGTCCCGCAGGGGACCTTCCACATGCTCCGTATACATAATGCCGTCCAGATGATCACATTCATGGCAGACCGCCCGGGCCAGCAGCCCCTCTGCCTCCAGCTCGAAGGGATTCATATCCAGATCAAAGGCCCGCACCTTTACTTTTTCCGGCCGGGTTACCAGCCCGCTTTTCCCCGGAAGGCTTAAACAGCCCTCGTAGGCGGTTACCTCCCCGGAGGTCTCCAGAATCTCCGGATTGATGAGAATATAGGGATGCTCACCGTCCACATCGATCACCACCAGGCGTTTCAGAATTCCCACCTGGGGCGCCGCAAGACCCACACCGTAGGCATCGTACATGGTTTCCAGCATGTCCTCCGCCAGCTGGCGGATCCTGGGGGTTACCGCCTCCACCGTTCTGCACTTTTTTTCCAGCACCTTGTCTCCCATGATCCGAATATTTCGTATCGCCATTGTTCTCTCTCCTTTTATTTATGCATTAAAATCATATTGTATATACACAGTTTTAAATCCGCTGTTTATTTCCACGTACTGTTCCAGCTGATCCCGTATCCGGAAAAGTTCCTGCTTCTCCGGGCTTTTCACATAAATAACCTGCCGGTACAAATCCTGTATCCTGGAAATACTCTCCGGCGCCGGACCGATCAGCTGCATCTGCCTGCCCCGCCGGATCCGGATCAGGTATTTTCTGATATATTCCATGGCCCGCTCCAGCTGCTCTTCGCTGTCGCAGGCGCCGTGCACAGCCAGCAGGCTGCTGGCCGGAGGATAACCCATCATGCGGCGGAAGCCTATCTCCTCTCGGTAGAATTCCTCATAATTCTGGTTCAGAGCCGCGCGGATGCTGTAATGTTCCGGGTGGTAGGTCTGTATCACCGCCTCTCCCGGCAGCTTCCCCCGGCCGGCTCTGCCCACCGCCTGCACCAGCAGCTGATACGTCCGTTCCGGCGCCCGGTAATCGCTGGCAAACAGAGACAGATCCGCCATGACAACTCCCACCAGTGTAACTCTTGGAAAATCATGTCCCTTCACGATCATCTGGGTGCCGATGAGCACATCCGCCTTCCCCTCCAGAAAGGCTTTCAGAATCTTTTCATAGCCCTCCTTTTCCCGGGTTGTGTCCGCGTCCATCCGCAGCGTCCGAACCCCGGGGAACAGCCGCCGTACTGTCTGTTCAATCTGCTGGGTCCCTGCCCGAAATCCCCCGATATAAGGAGAACCGCAGGCGGGACACCGGGAAACGGCTTCCGTACTGTAGCCGCAGTAATGGCAGATCAGCCTCCCGCTGCTGTGGTAGGTCAGCGAAACGTCGCAGTGTGGGCACTGAATCACGTGGCCGCAGGAACGGCAGGTAATAAATCCCGCAAATCCCCGCCGGTTCAGAAACAGCATGGCCTGCTCCCCCGCCCGCAGCCGCTCCTCCAGCGCTTCCTGCAGCTTCCGGCTGAAAATGGAACGATTTCCGGCCTTCAGTTCCTCCCGCATATCTGCCGTGCATACCCGGGGCAGAACCGCCTCCCCGTACCGCTGCTTCAGCGTAAACAGGGCGTATTCCCCTGTCTCGCAGGCATAATAAGCATCCACAGAGGGCGTAGCGGATCCAAGAATCACATGAGCTCCCTCCAGACGGCCCCGCTCCACGGCCGTCTCACGGGCGTGGTAGCGGGGAGTTCCCTCACTTTTATAGGAATTTTCATGTTCCTCATCCACAACAATCAGGCCAAGCCTGGGGAAGGGCGTAAAAAGCGCCGATCTCGGCCCCACCACAATATCTGCCTTCTGGCTGCGCACCCGTTCCAGCTGCTCATAGCGCTGGGCCGGTGTCATCCGGGAATGGAGTACCGCCACCCTTTTCCCAAAACGCCGGTAAAACCGCCGCACCGTCTGCCATGTCAAAGCTATTTCCGGGATCAGAACAATCGCCTGCCTTCCCTCCTCCAGCGTTTTCTGGATCAGCTCCATGTACACCAGTGTCTTCCCGCTCCCCGTTACGCCGTAGAGCAGGGAAGGGCGGTCCGCCTCTGCCCACTCTCTCAGAATACCGCTGACAGCCGCCTGCTGCATCTCCGTCAGCGGCACCGGCGGTTCTGTCTGTATTTCTGCCGGCACTTCCATCTCTTCCGGTCTCTCCTCGATCCGGATCAGGCCCTGCCGGCAGAGAGACTTCAGCGTGGCCGCCGGAATCTTCAGCTCCCCGGACGCTTCCCGGCTGTCTATCTCCGGAGTCTCCAGAAGCCGTTCCAGAAGCCGTTCCTTCGCGGCAAAATGCCTTCTTCTGGATTCTTCCAGCGCCTCTTCCGCCTGGCCGCGCTCTGCGCACAGAGAGATTCTGCGCACAGTCTTTATACGCTTCTTCTCCTTCACGGGCAGCACCGTCTTAAGCGCCTGGATCATGGTGGAGCCGTAAGTCTCCCTCATCCAGGCGGCCAGCGCGATCAGCTTCGTCTCCACGGTGATTCCGCCCTCCACCAGCCCCTGTATATTTTTCAGTTTGGCCGGCTCATATTTCGGACTGCTCCCCAGTCCGATTACGTAGCCCTCAATCAGCCGGTTTCCGTTTCCGAAGGGAATCCATACCCGGCTTCCCACACAAACCTTCTCCTCCAGTTCCAGCGGTATCCGGTACTGAAAACTACGGTCCAGCTTCTCGTGAGATATATCCACGACTACATCCGCATATCTTTCGTTCATATTCTCCCTGCTATCTTTTCCGTGAGTCTGCACATTTCTTACGCGAAGCAAAAATTTCCCGAACTAAGACCCGTTCATCCATGGGATACTTTTTCCCCTTTATCAGCTGATAGTCTTCATGGCCTTTCCCGGCCAGCACAATGATATCCCCCGGCTCTCCCTGCTCCATGGCCCAGGCCACAGCCGCCTTCCGGTCGGGGATCTCCACGTACCTTCCTTCTGTTTTCCGGATCCCTTCCCGAATATCCGCCATAATGGCCTCCGGCTCTTCATCCCGCGGATTATCCGAGGTAATCACAGTCAGATCCGCCAGCTGGCCGGAAATTTCCCCCATCTCAAATCTCCGGTTCCTGTCCCGGTTGCCTCCGCAGCCAAATAGACAGATCAGGCGGGCCGGCCTGTACTCCCGCAGGGTCTGCAGCAGGCTCTTCAGACTCATGGCATTGTGCGCGTAATCGATAAGAAGCGTATACCGTTCAGAAACAGGAACCGTCTCCACTCTTCCCCGCACCTTTACGCGCCGGAGCGCCTGCCGCATGGACGCCTTTGTCACGCCCAGACGTCGGCAGACGGCAATGGCAGCCAGCGCATTATATACGGAAAATCTTCCGGGCAGAGACAGCTCCGCCTGAAATTCCAGAAGGCCGCTCGTCTCAAAAGAAATTCCCAGCCTTCCTCCTCCGGATATCAGCCGCAGTTTTTCCGCCCGCAGCTCTGCCTCCGCCGAGAGGCCAAAAGTCTCCAGCACACAGGTCCGTCCCCCTGTAAATTCCTCAAAATGCCGGTCATCCCGGTTGGCAATTCCCACCCGGCACTGCCTGAACAGTTTCTTTTTGCACTCCAGATATTCTGTAAAATCCGCATGCTCGCCCGGGGCAATGTGATCCGGTTCAATATTGGTAAATACTCCGTAATCAAATTGTATCCCCTCCACCCGGCTCTGCTTCAGAGCCTGGGAGGAAACCTCCATGACTGCACACTGCAGCCCCGCCTCCACCATCTCTGCCAGATATTTCTGCACAAGATAGGATTCAGGCGTTGTATTCTCCGCGGGGAATGTCCGTTTCCCGGTCATGTGGCTGACCGTCCCCAGCATCCCCGTCCTCCAGCCCGCCCCCTCCAGAATCTCCCGGATCATATGGGCTGTGGTTGTTTTTCCCTTTGTCCCTGTTATCCCGATGGTTATCAGCCGCCGGGCCGGATGGCCGAACCAGGCTGCCGCTATGTGCGCCAGCGCGCTGCGCGCGTTCGCCACCTGGATACAGGGAACGCTGCCCGGCATCTTCACCGGTTTCTCCGCCACCAATGCGGCGGCTCCCTTTTTCACAGCTTCCTCCGCATAGGCGCCGCCGTCTCTTGCGGTTCCCCGGATACAAACAAAAAGAGAGCCCGGTTCCACATTTCTGGAATCATAGGCCACCCCCTTTATCTCCACATCCGTACTTCCATTCAGACACGTATACTGCAAATCCTCAAGTAATGATGATAACAGCATAGACTTCTCCTTCATGATACCGTGCAAGTATTAGCATACCATACCGGAGGGCAGTTTTCAACGCACACTTGGTTCCCTTCGTCCGCAAAAAACGCCGGTTTTTACCTTTTCTTAAGGAATTTCAGAATTCTTTCATATTCCGGACATACTTTGAACACATATTGTCCCTATAATAAATCTCGGATAGTTGATTAACCACTCACTATCTCCCCCCTCATTAAGAAATGGGCACTGATAAAATGGACGGCGTTTTAGCGAACCATTTTACGGTGCTCTTTCTTTTTCTCCGGCTCATTCCTTCACCTTTTCTTTATGAAATTTAAAATTCTTTTAGAATGTGGTCATATTTTGAACACATTTTTTTCCTATAATAAATCTCGGATAGTTGATTAACCACTCACTATCTCCCCCCTCATTAAAAGCAGCGGCCCGGAAGCGGGCCGCTGTTTTTTATCTGGTTACTCATCTTCTGCACGGACTTGCTTTTTCCCTCCTGAGAACTTATAATGGGAAATATCAAATAATGGAAGAAAGGAATATTTCCATGCAGAGAAAAAAGATAGTTGTGGCCTTGGGACACCGGGCTTTAGGCAATACGCTTCCGGAACAGCAGACCGCCGCAAAGCGGACAGCCAAATCTCTGGCGGATCTGGTGGAGGCCGGAGCTGATATTGCAATTACGCACAGCAATGCGCCCCAGGTCGGCATGATCCACACGGCCATGAACGAATTTCAGAAGGCACACACCGATTATACGGTGGCACCCATGTCTGTCTGCTCAGCCATGAGCCAGGGCTATATCGGATACGATATCCAGAATGCTCTGCGGGAGGAGCTGCTGCGGAGAGGCATCTATAAACCGGTTGCCACTGTCCTTACGCAGGTTACCGTAGACCCCTACGATGAGGCTTTCCATCAGCCCTCCAAAATCATCGGCCGGATCCTGAACCGCGAGGAGGCGGATCTCGAAGAGGCAAAAGGAAATTATGTAACGCCTGTGGAGGGCGGGTACCGCAGAATCGTGGCAGCGCCCAAACCTGTAGATATTATTGAACTGGATACGATCCGGCTGATGCTGGATGCAGGCCAGATCGTCATCGCCGGCGGCGGGGGCGGCATCCCGGTTCTGGAGCAGAACGAAGCTCTGAAGGGTGCCAGTGCCGTCATCGAGAAGGATCTGCTGAGCGGTCTGCTGGCCGAAAAGCTTCATGCGGATGAGCTCTTGATCCTCACCAGCGTGGAACATGTGTCCCTGGCTTATGAGAGCGGGAATCCCACTCCCCTGGGCCGGCTGACAGTCACAGAGGCAGAGCAGTATATGGAGCAGGGCCAGTTTGAGGCCGGCACCATGCTTCCGAAGATCGAAGCTTCCGTTTCATTCCTGAAAAAAGGCGGCAAGCGCGCGGTTATTACCTCCATTGACAAGGCCAGAGAGGGCTATCTCGGCCGTACCGGCACCATCATTGAATAAGGCATTCAGACAGACAGGCGCCGCCGGAAAGAACGATTCCGGCGGCGCTGCTTTTATGTCTAACTTTGTCGATTTATCTCCTTTTTCTTAAATTTCCCACAAAATATTTTACAATTTATGACAGAAACTGCAGAGGAGGGACGGCCAATGAAAAATTCAAAGGATCTGCTGCTCAAATCAGGCTTTTCCAAACGCTACCAGGGCTTTCAGTATCTGGCCCTCTGTGTGGAACTGGCCGCTGAGGATGACAGCCGCCTGTGCGCCCTGGTCAAAGAAATCTACGGACCGGTTGCCAGCAAATACCAGGTGCCCTACCGGAGTATCGAGCGGGATATCCGCACCGCCAGAGATTACGCCTGGCAGAACGGAGGAAAAGCTTTTCTGGAAGAGATCAGCGGATGCGCATTCTGCGCGCTTCCCACAGTCGGGGAGCTTATCGAAATACTTTCCCGGCATCTTGCCGAAACAGCTTAGTCCGGATCTCTGATACCGGCAGATTTCTCTGACTTTTCCCGATACAGACGCCGGAGAGCAATATGCTGTTCTCTGTTCTCTGCTCTCCGGCGTCTGCCATCTTTCCCTGTTCTATTTCTTCTCTTCTTCTCCGGACCGGCGGTGCAGAATCCAGACAGCCAGCCCGGACACCAGAATTCCCTGCACTACGGCGGTAAAGAGAGCCATTGCCTTCTCCTGAAAGCTCTGCAGGCTGGAATTTGCCAGCACCCAGACAGCGCTTAGGAGTATTCCGATTCCCGACAGAACCAGCGGCAGATACCGGCCGGACAGCCATCCTGTCTTTTCAAATGCTCTGCCCAGAAAATACAGGGCAACCGACAGAACCAGAAGTTCCGGCTTTATATACTCTATAATCTGTTCCACATCTGAAACCTCCCCTATACCATATGGGATTTTTCAGAAAGAGTTCTCCGCCTGCTTAAAAGACAAACTTATCCTCGAAATATGCCGCCAGCTCCCCAATCGGTATTCTCACCTGCTCCATGGTGTCGCGGTCACGGACGGTTACTGCCCCGTCCGTCTCAGAATCAAAATCATAGGTGACGCAGAAGGGGGTGCCGATCTCGTCCTGACGGCGGTAGCGCTTGCCGATATTGCCTCTGTCGTCGTACTCACAGTTATACTTTTTGGAAAGCTCGGCAAAAATTTTCTCCGCCCCCTCGTTCAGTTTCTTGGAGAGGGGCAGCACGGCAATTTTCACCGGAGCCAGGGCCGGATGGAAGTGCAGAACCGTTCTCACATCATTCTTTTCCGCGTCCAGAACTTCCTCATCATAGGCGCTGCAGAGGAAGGCCAGAACCACCCGGTCTGCTCCCAGAGAGGGCTCAATGACGTAGGGAATATATTTCTCATTCTTCGTATCGTCAAAATATGTCATATCCTGGCCTGACACATTCTGATGCTGGGTCAGATCGTAATCGGTGCGGTCCGCGATTCCCCACAGCTCACCCCAGCCAAAGGGGAAAAGGAATTCAATATCTGTGGTTCCCTTGCTGTAGAAGCAGAGTTCCTCCGGCGAATGATCTCTGGCCCGCATCTCATCCTCCTTCATGCCCAGGCTCTTCAGCCAGTCGATGCAGAACTGCCGCCAGTAGGCGAACCACTCCAGATCCGTGCCCGGCTCACAGAAAAATTCCAGCTCCATCTGCTCGAATTCTCTGGTCCGGAAGGTGAAATTTCCGGGCGTAATCTCGTTCCGGAAGGACTTCCCGATCTGTCCGATGCCGAAGGGAATCTTCTTGCGGCTGGTTCTGGCCACATTCTTGAAGTTTACAAAAATACCCTGGGCCGTTTCCGGGCGCAGATATACCGTATTCTTGGCATCCTCGGTAACCCCCTGGAAGGTCTTGAACATCAGGTTAAACTGGCGGATGTCTGTAAAGTTGTGCTTGCCGCAGCTTGGGCAGGGAATCTCATGTTCCCGCACAAAGTTCTCCATCTGCTCCTGGCTCCAGCCGTCCACACTTCCTCCGGGAATCTCCATCCCTTTCTCCGCGCAGAAATCTTCGATCAGCTTGTCGGCCCGGAAGCGCTCATGGCATTCCCTGCAATCCATCAGAGGATCCGAAAAACCGCCCAGATGTCCGGAAGCCACCCAGGTCTGGGGATTCATGAGAATCGCACAGTCCACACCCACATTGTGGGGATCCTCGATGACAAATTTCTGCCACCAGGCTTTTTTCACATTGTTCTTCAGCTCCACACCCAGCGGACCGTAATCCCAGGTATTGGCCAGCCCTCCGTAAATCTCGGAGCCCGGATATACAAACCCTCTGGACTTTGCCAGAGCTACGATCTTGTCCATTGTCTTTTCCATGACTTCTCTCTCCTATTTTCTAATAAATGATATACACAGGCGTATCCGTAAAGCCCGTCTCCCCCTCCACCGTTACCGTCTGTCCGTCCGAAACCGAGGCATTGGAGGTTGTGTACAGAACTTCTTCCGGCAGCCGGACGTTTATGACTTCTTCCAGGATCAGCACATGGGCCTCTTCCGGTATCTGAACAGAATTCATATCCACAGCATTGCCGCTGCCGTCCAGAAAACTTCCGTCAAAATTGTACCCGGCATCCCGGGCTTCCTGCTCTGTTCCCAGAAAACATTCCACCTGGTTATAAGCGGCGTAATCTCCCGCCGATGCATAGTTCAGCGTGATTCTTGCGGTATTCCCAGAAAGCCTGCAGGATTCCAGCGTCACTGCCTCCGAGCCCGCCGTCTCCGCATATTCTGCCAGGTCATCCCGGATATAGTTCCGCAGTTCCTCCTGGGTGAAGGCATCCTCTTCCACTGTCTCCACAATCACCTGTTCCAGCATGCCGTCCTCATCCACGTACAGAGTTGTCGCTTCTGCATCCTGTGTTCCCGCGCAGCCGCTCCATGTCAGAGCGGCCGCCGCCAGAATTCCCAGAAATACACGCCCAAAATGATTCATATTATTTCTCCCGATATATAATATCATCCCTTCCCGGTCCGTTGGAGATCATCGTAATGGGGAAGCCTATCTTCTCCTCAATGAATTCAATATATTTCCGGCAGTTTTCCGGAAGATCCTCGTATTTCCGGATGCCGCGGATCTCGCATTTCCATCCCGGCAGCGTCTCATATACCGGCCTTGCTTTTTCAAGAAGACCTGTAGTGGGGAATTCCGTGGTAATCTCCCCGTCAATATCATAGGCCACACAGACGGGAATCTCGTCCAGGTATCCCAGTACATCCAGCACAGTAAAGGCCACATCTGTAGTCCCCTGGATCCGGCAGCCGTACCGGGAAGCTACGCAGTCATACCAGCCCACTCTTCTGGGCCGTCCGGTGGTGGCTCCGTACTCTCCGCCGTCGCCGCCCCGGCGCCGCAGTTCTTCCGCCTCGTCACCGAAAAGTTCGGAAACAAAGGCCCCCGCTCCCACTGCGCTGGAATAAGCTTTCGTCACAGTAATGATTTCCTTGATCTCATAGGGCGGCACACCGGCTCCCACCGCACCGTAACCGGCCAGCGTTGAGGAAGAGGTAACCATGGGATAGATGCCGTGATCTGGATCCTTCATGGAACCCAGCTGTCCCTCCAGAAGAATCTCCTTGCCTTCCTTCAGTGCTTTCCAGAGATAGGCGGATACATCACACACAAAGGGAGCCACCATCTCTCTCCAGGTCATCAGCTCCTCAAAAAGGGTCTCCGGATCCAGAAGCGGCTTGTGGTACAGATGCTCCAGAAGAACATTCTTAACTTCGCACGTATTTTTCAGCTTCTCCCGCAGCGTCTCCTCGTGGAAAAGCTCATTGACCTGAAAACCGGTCTTCGCGTATTTATCAGAATAGAAGGGCGCAATCCCCGACTTTGTGGAGCCGAAGGAACGGCCTCCCAGGCGCTCCTCCTCGTACTGATCAAATAAGATGTGATAAGGCATCACCATCTGTGCCCGGTCAGAAATCAGGATCTTCGGCATGGGAACTCCCTTGGACGTAATATCATCCACCTCTTTTTTCAGAACCGGAATATTCAAAGCCACACCGTTTCCGATAATACTGGTTGTATGATCGTAGAACACACCGGAAGGGAGCGTGTGCAGAGCAAATTTTCCGTAATTGTTTACAATGGTATGGCCCGCATTGGCGCCTCCCTGAAAACGCACAATAATGTCCGCTTTCTGGGCAAGCATATCCGTAATCTTACCCTTTCCCTCGTCTCCCCAGTTGGCTCCGACTACTGCCTTAATCATCTTGCATTTCCTCCTAAAAATAAAAATCCCGCGGGGCGGTTTCAGACACCCCGCAGGAAAAAAGCAGTCTGACACACGCGCCCCGCCGCATGATTCATTATAGCACAGCGCCTTCATTAGTTAAACTTATTATTACTAATAAAGACAGCTAATTTTATAACCCTCAATTATAAAACACCGGGCTTCAGACGTTAATCTCCGCCTTCATTCCCAACAGATCCCGGTTTGCATCCAGAATGGGCCGGATGATATTTTTCAGATATTTTTCCACCTGCGTCTCCGCGCAGCCGGTATATCTGGAAGGATCCATGGATTTCTTCAGATCATCCAGGGAAAGCCGGAAAGCCGGATCTGCGGCGATCCGCTCCAGCAGATCATTTTCTTTTCCCTCCACCTTCACGGTTCGTCCTGCCTCCATGGACAGCTCACGGATCCTCTCATGCAGCTCCTGCCGGTCTCCGCCTGCCTTCACCGCATCCATCATAATATTCTCTGTGGCCATAAAGGGCAGCTCGGCCATCAGATGCTTCTCAATTACCTTGGGATATACCACCAGTCCGTCCACCACGTTCAGCATCAGATCCAGAATCCCGTCCACAGCCAGGAATCCTTCCGGAACGGACAGCCGTTTATTGGCCGAGTCATCCAGGGTCCGCTCAAACCACTGGGTAGCAGAGGTGATAGCCGGATTCAGCGCATCAATCATCACATAACGGGACAGGGAGGCGATACGCTCGCTGCGCATGGGATTTCTCTTGTAGGCCATGGCCGAGGATCCGATCTGGCTCTTCTCAAAGGGCTCCTCCACTTCCTTCAGATGCTGCAGAAGACGGATGTCGTTGGAAAACTTGTGCGCGCTGGCCGCAATGCCCGCCAGTACGTTGAGTACCCGGGTATCTACTTTCCGGGAATAGGTCTGCCCGGAAACGGGATAGCAGGACTGGAAGCCCATCTTTCTGGCGATCATGGGATCCAGCTTATCCACCTTCTCCTGATCTCCCTCGAATAGTTCCAGAAAGCTGGCCTGGGTACCGGTGGTTCCCTTGGACCCCAGAAGCTTTAAGGTGCTCTGTACGTACTCCAGATCCTCCAGATCCATAACAAACTCATTCATCCACAGAGTTGCGCGCTTGCCCAGAGTCGTGGGCTGTGCCGGCTGAAAATGTGTAAACGCCAGGGTGGGCAGCGCCTTGTTGTCCGCCGCGAACTTCGCCAGCTCCGCGATTACATTCAGAAGCTTCTTTTTCACAAGCTTCAGGGCTTCGTTCATGATAATAATATCCGTGTTATCTCCCACGTAGCAGGATGTAGCTCCCAGATGGATAATTCCCTTTGCCTTGGGGCACTGGACGCCGTAGGCGTACACATGGGACATGACATCGTGGCGGACCTCCTTCTCGCGGGCCTGGGCCACCTCATAGTTGATATCGGAAATATGGCTTTTCAGCTCGTCGATCTGCTCCTGGGTAATGGGGAGCCCCAGCTCCATCTCCGTCTCCGCCAGAGCAACCCAGAGCCTTCTCCAGGTAGTAAATTTCATATCCTGTGAAAAAATATACTGCATCTCCCGGCTGGCGTACCGCTGGGAAAGCGGGCTTGCGTATCTGTCCGTTGCGCTCATATTCTTCTCCTTTATTCTCATCCTGTGTCAGGATCGCGGACAGACTCCGGATCCTGCACGCATCAGCCTGAACCCCCGGAAAGCAGGACGCTCCAGGGCCTGGTTCCATTGTTGATTATATAGCATTGCATACGCAAAAGCAATCCAAAGTTCGCGCCCTACGCCTTCTCTGACTGATGAAAATGTCCCAGGAATTCCCGCATTCGTGCATTTTCAGAAGAGAATACCCTCTCAGGGCTTCCCTCCTCCACAATCACGCCCTGATCCATAAAGATCACCCGGTGGGAAATATCCCTGGCAAACTGCATCTCATGGGTAACGATGACCATGGCAATATCCAGATCCGCCAGAGAGCGGATCACCTTCAGGACTTCCCCTGTCAGCTCCGGATCCAGAGCGGAGGTGGGCTCATCAAAAAACAGAATCTTGGGGTTCAGCGCCAGGGCCCTGGCAATGGCCACCCGCTGGCACTGGCCTCCCGACAGCTGGCAGGGATACGCGTTTTCCTTGTCCTCCAGGCCCATTTTTTTCAGAAGTTCTCTGGCCTCCGCATAAACCTGTTCCCTGTCTCTCTTCTGCACATGGATGGGAGCATCCGTGATATTTTTCAGAACAGAGTAATGGGGAAACAGATTAAAGCTCTGGAATACCAGGCCAAAGTAGCTGCGCACTCTCTTCATTTCCGCTCCCTTTACGTAAACCGCCCTGCCGTCCCGGGCAGAGGCCACCTGCTTCTCCAGGTAGCGGATCTCCCCGCCGCCGATAGTCTCCAGCATGGTGGCGCACCGGAGCAGGGTTGACTTTCCGGAACCGGAGGGCCCGATAATGGAAAGGATCTCTCCCTCCTCCACAGAGAGGGAAATATCCTTCAGTACCTCCAGATCATCAAAGGATTTCTGTATATGGTTCATTTCCAGCAACTTCATTCCGGCTTCCTCCTAATGATAATAGCTCAGCTTTTTCTCAAACCGTTCCATGATCCAGGCCACTACGCAGTTGAACACATAGTAGAACACGCCCGCCACGAGGAGCGGAACCACCGTCGTCTCCGCCGCCGCGATCTGCCGGGCCGTGGCAAACAGCTCAATATAGGAAACGGAGTAGACCAGAGACGTATCCTTCACCAGTGTGATCACTTCATTCGTTACGGCCGGAAGGACATTCTTGATCATCTGAGGCAGAATGATCTTCATGAAGGTCTGCCCTTTATCATATCCCAGAAGCTGAGCCGCCTCATACTGTCCTCTGGGAATGGATTCGATGCCGGAGCGGTAGATCTCCGCGAAGTACGCCGCGTAATTTACCGCGCATCCCAGGATGACGGCCGTAAATTTGTAGCCGCCGATATTCATCCCCCACAGATAATAGGGGCCGAAATACCAGATCAGAAGCTGGAGCATCAGCGGCGTTCCCCGCATGACGGAAATAAAAAACTTAACCGCCCAGCTGACCGGCCGGATCCGGCTGACCCGTCCAAAGTAAACTAAAAGCCCCAGCGGCATGGAAAAGGCCAGGGTCAGGATAAAAATCAGGCAGGTCTGTCCGAAACCCTGCGCCAGCTGGCGCAGTATCACCTCAAAACTCATACGTGTTCCTCCCATATCCGGAGCGGTTTCCTGAAACAAGCGCACCCCACGGGAGCGCTCCCGCGGGGTTTGCTGTGACCGTCTCTCTGTCCGTCCGGTTTCTGCTTTCTTTTTTGCTTATTCCGCTTCCAGGATGATCATATCCGCGATTCCGTACTTCTCGGCCAGCTCCTGTACGGTACCGTCGTTGGTCAGCTCCTGCAGGTCTTTATCGATCATATCCCGCAGAGTCTCATTGCCCAGCTTAAAGGCGATGGCATACTCCTCGGAATTCAGGGTCTCATCCAGCATCTTGAATCCCTCGCCCCGGGATTCCAGCTGGTACTGGGCTACTCCGATATCGATGGCCAGGGCGTCCAGTGCTCCCGCCTGCAGCTCCGTAAAGGCAGTGTTGTAATCCGCGAACTCGTTCAGGGAGGCAAAGGTATCTGCCAGCGCTTTCTGGCCCTCCTCGTCCTGCAGCACCTCCAGGGCCGCGGACGCCGCCTGCACGCCCACAACCTTTCCGGCCAGGTCCGCCAGGGTCTCAATGCCGGAATTCTCCGCCACCACAATCACCTGGCTGTTATCCACATAGGGCACGGAGAAGGTGTACTCGCTTTCGCGGCCCGTCATGGTAAATCCGTTCCAGATGCAGTCAATGGAACCGGAATCCAGCTCCATGTCCTTGGCGTCCCAGCTGATCGGCTTCTTTTCCAGCTCCCATCCCTCCAGGTCGCAGACCGCCTGAGCCAGCTCCAGATCAAATCCCGTGTACTCGCCGTCCTCGCCCATATATCCGTAGGGCGGATATTCCGCGTCAAAGCCCACCGTCAGAACACCGTCCTCAATGCCGCTCTCTGCGGCTGCAGAGGAAGAAGTCGTACTGCCGGAAGTACTGCCGGCACTGCTGCCGGAAACACTTTCCCCGCTTCCCCCGGATGTGGTGCCTGTGCTGCTTTCCTCACTGCTTCCGCAGGCAGCCATGGAAACCGCCATCATGCCGGCCAGCAGACAGCTGATTACTCTCTTTTTCATTGTATTCTCCTCCTCGTTTTCATTCTAGTATCACGTAGTCACTCTACCATGCTAAATTATCGACGGACTTATACTATCATAACCGGAGCGGCTCTGTCAACCAATATCCGCCGCGATAAGTCCTGTAAATATCTGCCCGTGCAAAAACGGCCCGGAACTTTCGTTCCGAGCCCCCTCCTGACAGCAAAAATCAGTATTCTTTCACATAAAGCGCCAGCTGCTTGTCCCACACCAGGATATGATTTACCAGCCAGTCTACAATATTCTTCTTCACGGCTTCTACGAAGGCTTCCGTGGGACCTTCTTCCTCCTCCAGCATCTCCCGGAGCTCTCCCACTGCCTTCACAAACTTGCCGTGCTGATCTTTGTGGGCTGCCATAAGTGGATAGCCCTTCTCCTCCTGCAGTTTTTCCTCATCACGGAAATGAAATTCCGTGTAGTCCAGAAGAAAATCCAGTGTCTGTACGGCAACATTCTTTTCTTTTCCCACGGCGCAGTCCTCTGTAAGCTTGTTGACACGGGCAATCAGCTCTTTGTGCTGGGTATCAATGGTTTCATTTCCTGTTTCCAGATTCTTATCAAATACAATACTCATCTTTGCAGCCTCCTGTCTTTTCTTTCTTTTTAGTATAAGTGAGAACTTCTGTCTTTGCAATTCTTTTCTTCTTATTCATTTGTGTAAATACGCCGCACCCTCCGGCTGATTCCGCAGGCCATCTCATAATTGAATCTGGCGGCAGGGTCAGCCACCTCTTCCATGGTAATCCGCTTCTCTCCGTCCCGACCAATCAGCGTCACTGTATCTTCCACCGCAACTCCCGGGATGCGGCTTACATCCACCATCAGCTGATCCATACATACCCGGCCCACAATAGGCGCATATTCTCCGTGGATCAGTACCCGGCCCCGGTTGGAGAGCGCTCTCGGATAGCCGTCCGCATAGCCGGCCGACACCGTGGCAATCCTGGTGCCTTTTCTCTCTGTTACATAGGTGGCTCCGTAGCTGACGCCCAGCCCCGGCTCCACCTCCTGCACATGGATCACATGACTCTTCCAGGACAGGGCAGGAATCAGAGACAGCCGGCTTTTATCCACCTCTTCGGAGGGGTACAGACCGTATGTAACGATGCCGGAGCGTACCATATCAAACCGGCAGTCGTCAAACTCCATAATACCTGCACTGTTGCAGATGTGTTTTATGGGAATCCGCACACCTCTTTCCTCCAGCATATCCACCATACGCGCAAATTTGTCCAGCTGCATGCCGCAGTAGGTCTTATCTTTCTGATCCGCACAGGAAAAATGGGTATACATGCCCTCCAGTTCGATTCCCGGCAGCCGGCTTACCGCCGCAATCCGGTCCGCCTCTTCCCCGGTAATGTGGAAACCGATCCGGGTCATTCCCGTATCCAGAGCCGCGTGAATCTTTGCCCGGCAGCCGGCTCTCCGGGCAGTCTCTGAAAGCTTCTCTGCCATATCCATACTGTAAATGGTATAGGTCAGATCATAATCCAGAAGCTCCTCGTACTGCTTCGGGGACACGTATCCCAGAATCAGGATCGGAAGCCGGATCCTGTTTTCCCGCAGTTCCACCGCCTCCTCAGCCGTGGCCACAGCAAAATAATCCACCTGCTCCTCCAGATACTTTCCCACCCGCACTGCTCCGTGCCCGTAGGCATCTGCCTTGATCACCGCCAACAGCCTGACACCGGGCTCTAACCGCTTCTTTACTTCCGCTATATTGTGCCCGATGGCCGAAAGCGATACTTCTGCATAGCATCTGAGATAATCGCTCATTCCTCTTCCTTCTTTCCCTGTAAAGTGAGGAAGCGGCAGACCCGCTTCCTCACCTACTTTTCTTTCTCCGGCTTTCTGATGGCCGAATATATATTCTTTACTGTTTTCAGCACCACATGGGTTCTGGTATCGGAAACACCGTCCAGGCTCATGATTTCCCGGTGAATCTCTTCAAGTTCATCGGAAGACCGGCAGGCCAGCTTCAAAAGAAGATCAAAGTCCCCTGTCTGATAATAGCAGGATACAATAGTATCCATCCGGCGAATGGCCTCCGCGAACGAATCAAAATACCGGGGATGTTCCAGACTCACCTCCATCAGTGCCGTCATGCCGTTTCCCGTGCGCTTCTCATCTACAATAATCGTATATTCCTGAATAACCCTGCTCTCCTCCAGCTTCCGTATCCTCTCAATGACCGCGGACACTGACAGATGTATTTCCTTGCTGATATTAGATGCCGTCTCCCGGGCATTTTTCTGCAGAATCTTCAGGATCTTATAATCTATACTGTCCATGCAGGTAATCCTCCCTTTTCTCCGCCGCTCTTCAGGGCAGATGGGATGCCCTTCTGAATTCATCTGCCACTCTTTTTAGTATAGCAAATTTTCCGCAGAAGTCCACAGGCTTTTCGGTTTTTTTCAGTTTTTTCCGGAAATTTTATCACACTTCCGGCGCCGGCCGGAAACAGAATAATCCGGAACATGAGCAGCCGCAGAAAGGATTACCGTCTTCTTCCGGCCCCGCGGGTGGTGTAAAACTGCACCAGCATTCCGGCCGCGGCCAGAGCAATAATGATTCCCCACACCAGCATACGGTTCCGTGCCAGTTCCTCAAACATCTGACGCAGGGCATCCGCGGCGTTTACGGCTCCTGTAGCCGCGGTGACGGCTATAATACAGGGTCGCGCAAACTTTATGGCCAGAAGCCCCACCAGAATAAATGCCAGCACACAGAGCACGATGGACAGAACCCGCCAGCCGTCCCCTGACGGAAAGGCAAGACTGTTGACCGCTCCGGCGGCGATGGCCCCGCAGTACAGAAATACGCCGATCAAATAAATCCGGAAGGCAACGAACGCCAGAATAAAGCCGGCCGCAATGCCGATCACTGCCGGCAGATACGCTTCTCCATCGATCAGGGAACGTGTAATTACGAAGCCCAGGACAAAGCCAATCAGGAATCCGATCAGCGCGATCCAAGCCCGCAGCAGCTTATAGCCAAAGAAACACTGCAGAACTGCAAACAGCAGGGTAAAGGCCAGCATGATCTGGCCGATACCCTCTGTCATTCCTTGGATGGAATGTATGATATCTCCCATAATTTGTTTACCTCACAGTATAAACACTTATAAACATTTGCTCCACCCGCAGCTTTTGCAGATGTTGCAGCCGCCCTCAAAGATCAGCGGTTCCCCGCATTCCGGGCAGCAGACGGTAGTCTCCACTTTCTTCACCGCCTTCGGCTTCGGCGCCTTGGGGGGAACATGCTTCTTTTTCTCGCCTCCAAAAAGCTCCTCCTGCACTTCCCGGTACATATCCATCAGGGCATTCCCCACAGCCATGGGGCAGCAGCTGCCCTTGCTGGTGTCCTTTCTGGTAGCCCGGCGCACAGAATAGGAGGGACAGGAGCCGGTGGAGTTCAGCTGATCGATAATTGTATCAATGTCGATCCCTCCTCTGGCACTGATGGAGATCATGCGGGAGAGACCGATCATAAAATTGTTGCAGCCGCCGGTGGAGCCCTTGCTGAGATACGTCTCCAGCAGCGCGCCCGTGTACGGATCGAAAAGGGCGATACAGTGCAGGCTTCCGCAGCCTGTCACCAGCTTTCTTTTCTTTCCTATGACATCATCGTTGATCTCTACAATCTCTCCGCGGGCCAGTCCTTCGCCGGCCACCGGAGAGTGCTTCTTTTCCTCCTGGCTCTCCGCGTTCAGCACCCCCACACGCCGGCAGCCGTCCCGGAAGAGGGTAACACCTTTGAGACCCTTTTCATAAGCGTACAGGTACAGATTTTCCGTCTCCTCCACTGTAAACTGATTGGGGACATTCACCGTAGAGCTGATGGAGGCGTCAATGTGCATCTGCCACACGGCCTGCATATCGATTCTCTGCCGGTAATCCAGCGTCATGGCCGTCACAAAATAATCCGGAAGCATGCTGTCATCCGTCAGCTTGTGCTCCTTCATATAATTTTCTACAATCTTTGTGTAGACCTTATAATACACATCCGACCCGTGCAGGGATTCCGTCTTTCTTTCATAATAGTTGGCATAAACCGGCTCGATGCCTCCGGAAATTCCAAGCATGGTGGACAGCGTGCCTGTGGGCGCAATGGTCAGCAGCTGTGAATTTCTCAGGCCATATTTTTTCACCAGTTCCCGGGTAGCCTCTGTGGTATTCTGCAGGAAGAACGGTGTCTCCATGACCTCCTCTGCCCTGCAGGCCGGATACGCTCCCTTCTCCCTGGCCAGCCCCGCTGAAGCCGCGATGGCCGTGTCCGCCATGGCGAAGCCGATTTTATCGCAGAGTTCAATGGCCTCCTCTTCCCCGTAGGTCAGCTCCATCTTCATCAGCATATCCGCCAGGCCCATAATGCCAAGACCGATCTGCTTCCACTGCTGCACGCTTTCCCGCTGCTCCTCCAGCGGATGCAGGGGCAGCCCTTCCTCCAGCACTTCATTCAGCGCCCGGACGCTTTCTCTGACACAGCTTTTAAAGCTGTCGATATCAAAGACCGCGCCGGAGGTAAACGGATTCTTCACGAACTCCGACAAATTGATGCTACCGAGCAGGCAGCTCCCCCCCGCCGGAAGCGGTTCCTCTGCGCAGGGATTCACGCCCGCATAGGAGAATTCCTCTGTATTGGCCAGCAGGTTCCAGCTGGAAATTCGGTCCCAGAAGAGGGCGCCCGGCTCCCCGTAATCCCAGTTGGTCTCCGCGATGTGATGAAACAGCGCCTTGGCGTCAACCTCCTTCTCAATCTTCTCCCCGGTAGCCTCCCGGGTGTAATGGAGCCGGAAGGTTTCCTGGTTCTTAACAGCTTCCATGAACTTTTCACTGAGACGGACGGACAGATTTGCTTTGGTCACTTTGTTTAAATCCGTCTTCAGATCAATAAACTCTTCCACATCCGGATGTTCGCAGTCGATGGAGATCATCAGTGCTCCCCGCCGGCCGTTCTGTCCGATGAGATTCGTAACCAGAGAGTACAGCTCCATAAAGGATACTGCCCCGGTTGTCTCTTTGGCCGCATTGTTGATGCGGGCGCCCCGCGGACTTAATCCCGAGATATCTACGCCGCATCCGCCGCCGTAGCTGTAGGTGCGCGCCAGCTTTTTGGCGCACTCAAAAATACTCTCGATCTCATCCCGGGGCGGTTCAATGACATAGCAGTTCGACAGCGTGATTTTCCGCCCCTCGTACTCCAGCCCCCGGTTGGAGAGAATCCGCCCTCCAAACAGAAACTTTTTCTCCCGGATCAGCTGCGCGATTTTCTCATTGCCGCCGCTGATCCGGGAAAGCCAGTGTTCAAAGCTTTCGTCACCGTACCGGTATTTTTTTTTCCATATATCGCAGCCCAGCTGATTATCCTGTCCAAGCCATTCTTGTAGTTCCATATTTCTCTCCCATCTCATAAAGTTCCAGATTTTGCGTATGTTCCTAATCTTAGCACAATATATAGAACGTGGCAAGGTAAAATCTCGCCAAAATCTTCCTGGTATTTTTTACCATACAGTCCGGCAGGCGGCGGATCCCGAAAGATGCCGCCGCCTGCTTACCAAAGCCGGACGGGCCATCCGACTCTCTCTATTCTCTTTTCAGCGCTTTGCTGACCGCCTTGCTGATGGCGCCCCCGGCCGCGCAGCAGACCAGCGCCTCCACCACGCCGTTCACGCCCACCATGACCAGCAGGAACGCCCAGATTCCCTTTCCTCCGCTCATTTCCTGAATATACGGTGTGTTCCAGAAAAATACCAGCAGAGCTCCCATAAAAAATACGGTATTCAGAACCGCTCCCGCGAGGCCGCCCACAAAGTAGGATACCGTCCTGGTCCGGTCAACCCTGTGCACTCCCTTAAATATGACTCCGGCCAGATATCCCATCAGCATCCGGGTGGGTACACACATGAAAAAGGCTCCGAAGGGGTTCAGGTTCAGCAGCGTGGTCCCAAAGGCGTCCGCCCCGAAGCACTGGGCAAAGCTTGTGAGTCCGAATATCAGTCCCAGCAGCGCTCCCGCCTCCGGGCCGATCAGCATCGCCCCGATTACCACCGGTATCGTCAGCAGCGAAATAGCCAGAACTCCGATCCGCAGATATCCCAGCGGGGTAAAAGACATAACCAGCAGTACCGCAATCAGAATGGCGATCTGCACCATCGTCAGTGTTTTTTTGTTTCTCATAAATTCCTCCTGTTATTATTCCCGCCTGCCGCCGGAAGCAGCCCTGCGCTTTGCGGGATACAATACATAATTCCTGGGGGAATCCGGATATCCATGCCCGCGGGAACCGGCTCGACCCGTCATTCCGTAGTCCGCCTTTCCCTGGATGTCCATTTCCCGGCAGGTATGTTAAAAATACATCAAACCGGCGCATTTTACAAGTCCTTTCCGCATACTTTTTCTTGACTTTACACCGTGTTTAAGGTTTATCATACAGAAAGCAGCATAATAAAAGAAAGGGATGATTTTCCGTGAAGAATTTTAAACAGCTTCTCCCGTATCTTCGGCCCTGCAGAAAAGAATTTTTTCTGGCCGTGCTTTTTGTCACAGCGGAGAGTATTTTCGAGCTTTTCATCCCGCTGGTCATGTCAGATATTATTGATGTGGGCGTTGCCGGCCGGGACATCCGCTACATTCTGCAGCAGGGAATACAGATGGCCGTCTGCGCCCTCCTGTCCCTGTTCTGCGGACTGCTCTTTGCCCGCTACGCGGCCCGGACCGCCCTGGGCTTCGGTACCTGCATCCGGGAGGCAGAGTATGCCCGGCTCCAGGACTATTCCTTTGCCAATCTGGATCATTTTGAAACGTCCTCGCTGATCACCCGCATGACCACCGATGTTACCGTTCTGCAGAATACGGTGGTCAACGGCCTGCGTCCTCTGGTCCGCGGCCCTGTCCTCCTGGTAATGGGGCTGATTCTGGCCTTCTACATGAACGTGCGCCTGGCCCTGGTCTTTCTGGTATGCACTCCCCTTCTGGGCTGCATTCTGTTTCTGATCGTCCGGAAGACTGCGCCCATGTACGGAAAACTCCAGGCATCCGTGGATAAGGTCAACCTTGTAGTGCAGGAAAATCTGAACGCCATCCGGGCGGTCAAGGCCTACGTGCGCGGCGACTATGAGGAAGCCAATTTCGGGCAGGCCAACCGGACGCTGACAGAAAACAGCCGGAATACCTTCCGCATTGCCGTGCTGAATCTTCCCGCCTTTCAGTTTGTCATGTACACGGCAACCGTCCTGATTCTCTGGTTCGGGGGCAACTTTATCCATGCCGGAACACTGGAGGTGGGTTCCCTGACCGGTTTCCTCAGCTATGTGATGCAGATCATCAATTCTCTGATGATGATCTCCAACGTATTTCTCATGCTGACCCGTTCTCTGGCCAGCATCACCCGGATCGGCGAAGTATTCGCGGAAGTTCCGGACCTGACCGATGTCCCGGAGGGACTCGGGCGGGTGCCGGACGGTTCTGTGGAATTCCGGAATGTGGACTTCAAATACAGTTCTGCCGCCAGGCGGCCTGCCCTCTCGGATGTCAGCCTGAAATTTGAATCCGGCCAGACCGTGGGGATCATCGGCGGCACCGGTTCCTCCAAGAGCACGCTGATCCAGCTGATCCCCCGCCTCTACGACGTCACCTCCGGCAGCGTACGGGTAGGCGGTCATGATGTACGGGAATACCGTCTGCCGGTGCTCCGGGACGCCATCGGCATTGTACTGCAGAAAAACGTTCTGTTTTCCGGAACTGTCCGGGAAAATCTCCGGTGGGGAAACGAACAGGCCAGCGAAGAAGAAATGTGGGCGGCCTGCCGGAGGGCCGGCGCAGACGAATTTCTGAAACGGATGCCGGGCGGTCTGGACACTGTGCTGGATCAGGGCGCCCAGAACCTCTCCGGCGGTCAGAAGCAGCGGCTCTGCATTGCGCGGACGCTGCTGAAGCATCCGAAAGTCCTGATCTTCGATGATTCCACCAGCGCTGTGGACACAGCCACAGAGGCGCATATCTGGAGGGAACTGAAAGCCATTCCGGATATGACAAAGATCATCATTGCCCAACGGATCACCTCCGTAATGCACGCGGATCAGATTATAATTCTGGACGACGGAAAAGTACACGCCGCAGGCAGCCACGATACGCTTTTAAAGACGGATAAGATCTATCAGGAAATCTATCATTCACAGATTCATACAGCCGGAGAAATACGGGAGGATACCGTACAGAAAGGAGGCGACGGATATGCCGCAGATAACCGGGAAAAGGCCTGACAATCTGAAGGGAACCCTGCGCACGCTTCTGGCCTACATGGGCCGCCATAAAATTCTTCTGATTCTGGTGGGGATTCTGACCTCCGTCAGCGCTCTGGCCAATCTTCTGGGCACTTATATGCTCAAGCCCATCATCAACCGCTACATCGTTCCCGGCGATATGAAGGGTCTGCTCTTTGGCGTAGCCGTCACCGCCGCCATCTACGGAACCGGCGCTCTCTCAGCTCTGGGCTATACCCAGACCATGGTGCGTGCTGCCCAGAAGGTTATCTTTGATATCCGAAAGGATCTTTTCCATACTATGGAGCGCCTTCCCCTGCGCTACTTTGACTCCCATCCCCACGGGGATATCATGAGCCGCTACACCAACGATGTGGATACCGTTTCCGATGCCCTGAACAACAGTTTTGCCCTGGTAATCCAGAGCTTCATCCAGGTGGTGGGAACCCTGGTTCTCCTCTTTATTCTGAACTGGCAGCTTTCTTTTCTGGTGATTTTCGGCTATGCCGCCATGTTCCTCTACATCCGCTACAGCAGCAGAAAAAGTAAATTTTATTTTAATCAGCAGCAGTCCTATCTGGGGGAACTGGACGGATATATGGAAGAAATGATCGCCGGCCAGAAGGTTGTCAAAGCTTTCAACCATGAGGGCGCCAACATGCGGACATTCCGGCAGAAAAATGAGATGCTCCGCCGGGCGGGGACCAAGGCTGTGGGCTATTCAGGCACAATGATCCCCATGGTGGTAAGCATCTCCTATATCAATTATGCGGTTGTGGCAATCCTGGGCGCCATCATGGCCATCCGGGGAATGACGGATGTGGGGAGCCTGGCCAGTTATCTGGTATTTGTCCGCCAGGCTGCCATGCCCATCAACCAGTTTACCCAGCAGTCTAATTTCCTTCTGGCAGCCATGGCCGGCGCGGAGAGGATCTTCCGCATGATGAAGGAAGCTCCTGAGACAGATCTGGGAAATACAGTCCTGACCGGCGCAGAAGAGGCAGCGGACGGCACTTTGAAAAAAAGCCGCAGAAGAACCGGCTGCTGGGCCTGGGAAAACCTGGAAACCCATACGCTCACACGGCTGCGGGGGGATGTGCGATTCCACGATGTGACTTTTGGCTATACGCCGGACAAAACAATCCTCCGCCACATCAGCCTGTACGCCAAGCCTGGGCAGAAAATCGCCTTCGTGGGCTCCACAGGTGCCGGCAAAACCACCGTCACCAATCTGATCAACCGTTTTTACGAGGTGGACAGCGGCTCCATCACCTACGACGGCATAGATGTAAGGGACATTCAGAAAGATTCCCTCCGCCGCTCCCTGGCCATTGTTCTCCAGGACACCCACCTCTTTACCGGAACCATTGCGGATAATATCCGCTTTGGAAAACTGGACGCAAATATGGAGGAAATCCGCGCCGCGGCCCGTCTGGCCAACGCAGATTCCTTCATCACCCGCCTCCCTCAGGGATACGACACCATGGTCACCGGCGACGGAAGCAATCTGTCCCAGGGGCAGCGTCAGCTGCTGGCCATTGCCAGAGCGGCTGTGGCCGACCCGCCGGTGCTGATCCTGGATGAAGCCACCAGCAGCATTGATACGCGCACCGAGGCTCTGATCGAGAAGGGCATGGACCGGCTGATGGAGGGCAGAACCGTCTTCGTCATCGCCCACCGCCTTTCCACTGTCCGCCGGTGCAACGCGATCCTGGTGCTGGAACAGGGCGCTGTCATAGAGCGTGGCACCCACGAAGAGCTTCTGGCCCTGAAAGGGGAATATTACCAGCTGTACCATGGCATGCGGGAGCTGTCATAGTCCTCCGCTTCCGGCACTTTTTTCTTCTGCCGGTATCCAGACCTGCCGGTATCTGGTATAATCTTCTTTTTTGTTCAGGGACAGGAACGTCCGTGCGATGGGATTTCCCGTCACCCGGATTTTCTTTTCTCTGACATACCGGATCACATGTGCCAGGCACTTGGGCGGCTGCAGCTGATTTCCCTGTTCTCTGACGATAGTACAGAGACAGGGACAGGATTCATAATAGACGGCATACTCGGTGTCCAGCTGCAGCCGTTCTGCATCCCCGGCCAGAACCCCCAGGGCGGCTGTCACCTGGGCGCGTCCCTGCACAAGCTCTTCCCAACTGTTCATCTGTGACAGAAAAACCATGGGCGTATTCTGCACCCACGTCCGGAATACCGTCTCCTCTCTGCCTCTCAGCAGAAGTTCTCCATCTCTCATAAATTCAAAACGGTACAGGGCGGGCCGTTCTCCCCAGCGGATTCGGAAAAGCTGCTTCTCTGCCTCCTCCGTCAGATGCCGGAACTCCTCCAGGCATTCGATCTGCCTCTGCTTCCGCGCAATCTCCCTC
This sequence comes from Candidatus Scatomonas pullistercoris, assembly GCA_018713515.1. GTDB lineage: Bacteria > Bacillota > Clostridia > Lachnospirales > Lachnospiraceae > Scatomonas > Scatomonas pullistercoris. Next base: position 77,162 of record DVOO01000011.1, on the reverse strand, counting down.
CGCAGCTCCTTCTCTTTCTCCGCGTAAAGACGGGTCACCTCTCCTGTATCGGAAGAATTGATCAGCCGTTCAATCTCCCGGGTGCTGAATCCGCAGTAATGGTATCCTCTGGCCCGTATGAGGGCTGTTATATCCAGATGGTCATAGGATCTGTATTCATTTTCTTCATTTTCTCTCTGCGCTCTCAGGATGCCCGACCGCTCATACAGGCGGATCCCCTCGGCAGACATGCCGAGAAGGCGCGCAATGGTTCCGATCCGGTAAGCCACATTTTCACCTCACTCCCCGTAATGGTATTATCCTACCATCTGCTGCGGACTTTTTCAACATTTCTCCCGCCCGGTTCCGGTTCTGGATTTCGGGTAACCGATTCTGTGCATACTGCCAGTCTGCCCTCTCTGTCTTCCGTTAAATATTACAATTTTATTACGATTTAAGGCCGTATTTTTGTATATATTGTCTCCCATTCCCATTATATTCCCTCCTAATTCTTATTATTTTCTTAAAAAACATAATTTTTCTTAAAACCTTCATGATTTTCGGAAATTCTTCACAATTTCGTAGTATAATAAGACGCGGTTAGAGGCAGAGAGCAGAGTTCCTTCTCTGCCGGCCTGAGGAGAAGGCCTGCCTGGCAGGCTGTATGAAAAAAGAGTATGTAAAGGAGTGTACAATGGTTGGATTTATTCAAATTTTTAACTTTATCCTTCTGCTGCTGTTCAGCGGCTGCTACCTGTACCAGGTAGTGTACGTATTTATCGGCCTGTTTAAAAAAGACAGAGAGGCACCCGCCCACGCGGAAATGCACAAATACGCGGTGCTGATCCCGGCCAGAAATGAGGAGACGGTCATCGGCGGTCTCCTGGAAAGCATCCGGAAACAGGATTATCCCCAGGAACTGATTTCCGTCTATGTAATCGCGGACAACTGCACCGACGGAACGGCAGAGTGCGCGGAACAGTACGGCGCAAAAGTAATCCGGAGATTTAATCATGTTCAGGTGGGTAAGGGATACGCCCTGGATTATGCGCTGAAACGGATTGATGAGGAACAGGGCATCGATTCCTACGACGGTTTTCTTGTATTCGACGCTGACAACGTCCTGGATTCTCATTATTTTACAGCCATGAACAAAACCTTTTCCCAGGGTTATGAAATTATCACCAGCTACCGCAATTCAAAAAATTACGGCACCAACTGGCTGACCGCCGGCTATGGCCTGTGGTTTATCCGAGAATCCCGCTTCTTAAACGGCGCGCGCATGAAGGCCGGAACCAGCTGCGCAATTTCCGGAACCGGGTTTCTTGTATCCACAAAGGTCATCCGGGAGGACGGCGGATGGAAGTACCATCTGCTGACGGAGGATATCGAATTTTCCACGGACCACATCATCCGCGGTTACAATATCGGTTACTGCAAAGATGCCATTCTCTACGATGAACAGCCGGTCACCTTCCGGGCCTCCTGGAATCAGCGGCTCCGCTGGACCAAGGGTTTCTACCAGGTGTTTGCTCGTTACGGAAAAGGTCTGGTCAGCGGAATTTTCAAACGCCGCAGCTTTCAGTGCTACGACATGCTGATGGTGATCGCTCCGGCTACCCTGATCACGCTGACCTCCCTGAGCGCCAATCTGGTCTTCGCCCTGACCGGTCTTCTGACAGAGAATCTGATCATGGCAGAGACGGCTGCCGCTTCTCTGGGAGGCTGCCTGATCAGTATCTACGCGTCCCTGTTCCTCTTTGGAACAGTCACACTGCTGGCCGAACAGAAACGGATCTACTGCCCCAAATGGAAACAGATTCTTTATCTGTTCACCTTCCCGGTGTTTATTTTTACCTATATTCCCATGGCGGTGGCCGCGCTGCGCAGGAAAGTAACCTGGACCCGAATTCCTCACACGATTCTCTGCTCCGCAGATCAGATCTGCAGCAAAAAATAATCTGTCTGTTTCAGACGCCGGAGGGCGCCGGAAAAATCCGGCGCCCTCCTTTTTTCTTCGCCTCCGTCCTTTATACTTCTGCCAGCGACCTGATGGTATTGTATCCGGCCACTCCGTCCACCATCAGCCCGGCCACGCTCTGGTACTTTTTTACCGCCGCCAGCATTCCGTCTCCAAAGCTTCCGTCCACGCCTCCGGGATCTGTATCCCGGAGCAGAAGAAGTATCTGCACGGTCCTCACCAGCTCCTGGTTTTCTCCGTGTTCTACATAATGACCCTTCAGGGCGTTCTCGGATCTGGATCCCCAGATCCCGTCCACGGCCAGTCCGGCTCCGTAATCCATATTCATGGCCTGCTGGACAGCCTTCACACCCGCCTTTTTTGTGGCGCTTCCCCGGAAACCGTCTGTTTCCAGCCCGGCATTCACATAATTATTCAAATGAATCTGCCCATCCCGTATCAGCGGAGAGCCGGAAAAGGCCCCCGGCTTTTCATCCCCTTCCCCGGCATTCCAGGAGGCTCTGAATCTTTCAAAAGTTCCATACCTCTGCTTCAGCAGTGCCGGCGTGCTGCCCCAGTCCGGCAGATACAGATGGGGCCGGTCCGGAAAATCCTTCCAGTCGCCTCCCCAGCCCAGACCCAGGGACTTTCCCAGGGCGCCCACACGGCTGAAAAACCCGTCATCGTCGTAGGCATGCCCGGATACATTTTTGAAAAAATCGAAGGCAATTCCCCACTGATGCTGGCTGGAATAGCTTCGGCCGGGCGCATTGGTAACAATGGAGCCCGGCGCTGTCCGTCCCTGGGCGTACAGGGCATCCTGCTCCGCCACCGAGCGGAAGCACTCCCCGATTCCCAGCGTCAGCCCCTCTCGGGCACAAAGCTTCTGCAGCTGCCGGACCGCATTCTGCAGTCTCGGGTGCAGCTGCGCAATATCTCTTCCCATAAATTTACCTCCCATCTATCCTATGACAGAGGGAGGTCTTTTGTTAAGCTTCCATATACAGCCTGCACCGTTCCATAGCACCCTGCAGTATACAGAGATCTGCCTGCACATCTCCCGTTTCCAGGGAATGATTGGCTCCCTCCGTGAGAAAGAGGGGAAGCTGCATTTCTTCGCAGGCCCGCCGCACCATCGCTGTGGAAGCCCAGGGATCTGCATTTCCGTGAAAAACAATTCCCGGCTGCCTGACAAACAGAAAGGTCTGCTCCACCGGAGTAAAAAATATATTTTTGGCCTTCAGCCCGTACTTTTCCTCAAAGGCAGCGGCCACAACTGTCCCCACACTCTTTGACACAAAGAGGAGCTCCTCAAACTCTTTCCATTCCACATCCCCCAGGAGCTCTTCTGCCTGGGCCAGCGCCAGGCGGAAGGCTGCCTCCATCTTTTCCGGATTTCCCTTGATCCCGCTCTCAAATCCCCCGTAGGGAACTTCCCGGATCCCGTATCCGCAGGCGGCGGCCAGCTTCTTGCTGTAATACAGAAGGGGCTTGTCGCAGTGGTAACCGATTCCGGGAAAAAATACAGCCAGTTTTTTCATGCTCTGCCTCTTTTCAAAATACGAGACTGTCTACTTCTGCCAGCAGCTTCTCCAGGTGACCGCGGCATTTTTCCACAGTTGTTTTTCCTTCTTCGCTGCCCAGCCCCATGCGGCGGATCGTACGGCGCATCAGCCGGGCGTATCCCACTACCATGGCCTTTTTCTCCACCTCGGCGATTCTCCCGGGATCTTCCGTCTCCAGGTACAGAGCCAGGGACTTCTTCCAGATCCTGCACATGGTCTCATAGGACAGTTTCATAAACTTCTCCGCAGACTCCCGGTTCATCTCGCCGAAGCCCACGAAGCCCAGATACATGGAGGCCAGTTCAAAGATGGGATGGCCAAAGGACAGGGTGTCCATGTCAATCAGCAGCACCTCTCCGTCCTGCACTTCCACATTGTTGGTATGGTAATCCCCGTGGATCATTGTGCGGCATTCCGGCACTGCCCGGATCAGTGCGGTCAGCTTCTCTCCCTGCTCCGCGGGAAGATATTCCCCCAGGAACTCAGCCCAGTCCAGGGCCACCGCTTTCATATCCGTCATGTCCTCCGGAGAAACCTCGGTACTGTGGATCTTTTTCAGCAGATCCACGAACTGTTCCACGTATGTATCCAGCTTGTCCGGCTCCGCGGCGATCAGTTTGGAAAAGGACTTGGCGTTCAGAAGCTCAAAGACAGAGCCGTATCCGTCTCCCACCCGTACCACATCATAGGGGATGGCCGTGGGAATGCCCAGAATCAGAGCCCTGCGGGCCAGTTCTCTCTCCCTGCGTATCTCCGGCAGCGCATCCGCATTCCGATATACCTTTACCACGGTATCCGGATCATACCGGTAAACCACACCGTTGGAGCCCTGCCCCAGAATCTCGCAGCCCTCCACCGACAGACGGCGGTATGCCTTCTCCACAGGCATCATCTCCGTAAAACCTGTCATCTCCAGAATTTCATATACCTCGGAAGAGACATTGATGATCTTAAGCTCCGGATCATTTTTTCGGATCCGGAGGATTACCCGCAGCCCAGCGCTGGAAATATATTCCAGCCCTTCGGCGTCAATCACCACGGCTGTGTGGGGATGACTCCCGGCAAACTCCATAATTTCCTTTTCGGCGGCCGGAGCATTGGAAGAATCAATCCGCCCCTCAAGCCCCAGCTGCAGAACGTTGTCTTTACAAGATACCTGTACCATGCTTTTCACCCTTTCTCCTTAAAAACAATCCGGATCAGCTGATCGTATTCTTTCCAGGCAGCAGATTCGTTCAGCTCCGTGAGAATCTCTGCAACAGCCCGGTAGTACCAGTGATGAGCTTCCGGATTCTTTTCATGAAAGATTTCCCACATCCCGTCACCCTGCCGGACCTGCATTCTGTACAGAGACCGCAGATTCGACAGCTTGTCTCCCAGATACAAAATCTTGACACCCGGATCGGAAGAAGCCTTAAGCTTCTCAAGCGCCTCCTCCTTCCGGATCCTCCAGGATTTCTCCGGTGGCATCTCTTTCCTCTTATTCTCGGTCTCCGATTCAACCAGCGCGGCCACCCGCGCTCCAAACTGCCTCTCGATCTCTGCCAGCTCCACCTCCGCGTCTTCTACCGTATCGTGAAGCGCCGCGGCCGCAAGTACTTCCTGGTCTTCCGTCAGGGTTCCGGCGATCACCGCAGCCTCCATGGAGTGGAGGACCGCCGGCTCTCCCGCGCCTTTCCGGCACATTCCATCAAAGGCCTCCGACGCAAACTGTATCGCTCTGCTTAAAATGTCCATCTCGATTCCTTTCTCCCCAAATTTATCACTCCAACCTTATCATAAAACTGCGGAAGCGTCAATTTCAGCCCTGTACAAAAAGGTATCCATTCCACAACTTTCCGTGAAATGGATACCCCTCTTTTTCCGTGGACCCAAAGGGACTCGAACCCTCGACCTCTCGGATGCGAACCGAACGCTCTCCCAGCTGAGCTATGAGCCCATATTCTTTTATCTGCAGCCTGCAGGCCCCTTCCCGGGCCCCGCAGGTCTGTCTGTCTCCTTTATGCTTCTGTAATTACCGCCAGATCCAGAATCCGATCCAGCACGGCCTGCATCAGAGCATACTCACGCACCGCATCCTCTCCGTAGGCGGATACCAGTGCTTCCTCATCCATACCGTAGGTCTCTGTCAGACCGGCAACCTCCGCACGGTATTCTTCGCTGTCCTCGGTAATCTCCTCCGCGCGGGCCAGTGCCTCCAGCATCAGCCGGCTCTGGGCCGCTGATCTGCCGTACCATTCTCTCTGCTCCTGATACGACTCTTCCGTCATATCCAGAGCCTCCAGGTAATCGGAAAGCTCCATGCCGTAGGCAGCAGCCGCATTCTCCGCATCCGTGTCGTACTGCTCTGCGGCAGCTTCCACGTAGGCTCTGGGAAGCTTCAGGAATTCTGAAGTTTCCTGAATCTGATTCCAGGCATCCTGCTGCATAGTATATTCCGCATTGCTCTCCTGGTACTGCAGGAGCTGCTCCCGGACAGAGGCACGATACGTATCCGCCGTATCAAATTCCCCTCCCGTATTCTCCTTTACCCAGGCATCCGTCAGCTCGGGAGCCCTGCGGATAGAATTCAGCGTAACAGAGAAAACCACAGGCTGCCCCTGCAGGCTCTCCTCCTGATAGTCCTCCGGAAACACAAGATCCAGTTCTCTGGTCTCTCCGGCCTTCATGCCCACAATACCATCCTCAAAGCCTTCAATCATCCGTCCGGAGCCGAGGGACACATCGTAGCTGTCGCTGCTTCCTCCCTCAAATGTCTCTCCGTCTATGCTTCCCTCAAAGGCAATATTGACTGTATCCCCTTCCAGGGCCTGGGCCTCCGGATCCGTCACTTCTTCCAGACTCATGGTACTCGCAATATAACTGTCCACCTCTTCATCCGTTACTTCCACAGAAGCCCGCTCCAGCTTCAGACCCCGGTATTCGCCGAGCACGATACAATCATTCAGGTCATATCCGTCCTCTGCCAGAGGCAGCGAAAGCAGTGCCTCATCTGCAGAATCCTCCGATGTGGAAAGATCGGAAGAGACATCTTCGTTCTGTGATCCGGACTCGGAAACAGTATTACTTCCGTTCTCTGCCGCCGAAGGACTGCTTCCGCTGCAGCCGGTCAGAAGAACCGCCGCTGCCAGACAGAGGAACGCTGCCAGTCTCTTTCTGTTCATGTCTCCTTCTCCCCGCCCGTCCGTTTCACCGGCACAGGCTGAAATTTAGAACCTTATATATCATAGCACAATCTTTTCAAAAAGAAAAGGGGCATTTTCAATCCATCAGCTCTGTATATTCCTGATAACTGTCTATCTCATGGATGCCCTGGTGGACATAGTCTTCTCCCACCTGCACGAAATACGGATTCTGATTTTCCACACAGAAATAGCGGAATCCCAGTCCTCTGAGATACGTATACTTTTCATTTTCCGTACCATAGCTGCTCCAGCTTCCCAGATCCGTCTGCCACGGAAAAATCAGTATATCTGTTTCACCCACAATGGATTCCACATTGGCCTCCCACTGCTCCGCATCCGCCTGCACCATGGACAGCTCGCTTCCATAGCTTACATAATTATAGCCGTAGCTGGCAAAACTCCAGCCCGCATCCTTCAGGGCCTGAACTACTGTTTTGCAGGCTTCCGTTTCTTCGGCCGTATCAAAGGTTCCGTAGGCGTCCGCGTACGTATTGCCCTCCGCCGCGTCAAGGGCCAGCTCCGGACTGGTGCGGTAGCCCAGGATACCGTTATAGCCGGTCAGACCCAGGATTCCCCGGGCCCCGTTCCAGGAAAAGTCCGGATGCGCGGCGATAAAGGTTTCCAGACAGGTCACCACATCGTAATCCCCTGTCACCGTTGTGCCGTCCGCCTGCACATACTCGTTCGTAAGCTTTCCCTCACTGTCCAGGATCAGCCGGGAGGCGTAGCCGGAGTCCGCCTTGTCAAAGGAATAGCTGACATCCCTCTGGGACAGTACAAAAGGGATCTTTCCCTCCGGCAGCTCCAGATTCTGCATCACCAGATTCCCCTCCTCGTTCTCCCCGGCCAGATCATGAATATCCACCAGAATGTAGCCGCGCTGATACAGGTCCTCCAAAATCCGGTTGAACTCCTCCACAGTCAGGGGATTCGTCCCTTCCGGCGCCCGGTCCGCATCAGCCAGCAGGGTGGGAAAGGACAAATGGCGCACCTGCGAGGCAGCGCCTTGTGTCTGTCCCTGGGTTTGTCCGGAGGTCTGGGCGGAATCCCCCTCTTTCCGGCGGGCATCCGCAATTCCCACGGCAATCAGAACCGCCGCCAGCACACAGGCCAGCACCAGCGCGGCGCGCAGCAGCAGGACTTTTCTCCGTCTGCGCCGGAGCATTTCCCGCCGCCTGCGTTCTCTCTCTTTGCGGGCCTTCTGCCGTCTTCTCCGCTCCGCCTCTGAAAGCTTCTTTTCCGACATACTGTTTCCTCTCTATTCTCATTCGCGTTTATGCATGCGTCTGTTTCACATTCGATTATTATACCACGCCGGCCCGCCGGGAAGCAATACTGTCCCGCCGCTTCCCCTCCGCGCATCTTTCTGCATCCTGTCATCCTGGAATTTACGATTTTCTGTTTGCCTTTTGCAGCAGGAGGTGATAGAATATGGAAGGAAAACACATAGGAGGTTGTAACATGTGGTGGATTTGGCTCATTATTCTTGCCGTTATTGTAGCGGTAATCATTGTGCTGGTTGTTCTTGGCAAGAAAGCCAAGAAAAGGCAGGCTGAGCAGGAAGAGCAGATAGAAGCGTCCAAGCAGGTCCTATCCATGCTGGTCATTGATAAAAAGAAACTCCGGGTCAAGGAATCAGGTCTGCCCCAGATGGTTATTGACCAGACTCCCAAGCTTATGCGCAGATCAAAGCTCCCCATCGTCAAGGCAAAGGTCGGACCGAAAATCATGACCTTCATCGCCGATCCGAAGGTCTTCGAAATCCTCCCCGTCAAGAAGGAGATTAAGGCCACGGTCAGCGGACTGTACATTGTAGGCGCCAAGGGGATCCGGGGACCCCTGGAGGTTCCTCCGAAAAAGAAAAAGAAAAAAGAGAGCGCTTTCAACCGCCTTCTGCGGAAGGGACGCGGAGAGCTGTAAAAATCGAGAGACGCCGGCCGGGCAATCCGGTCCGGCGTCTCTCTTTCTGCCCGGATCTTTCAGGATTCCAGGCTGAAATTCCCGGAATCCCTGGATTTTACATTCATATAAATGGTGCAGTCCGCCACATAATTTTCGTTCAGATTCAAAGCATAGTCCACTCTGACATCGATGTTGTCCTTCTGCTCGTCCATCTGGATCCTGGTGGCCGCTATCCCCATATTCATAATCCCGTACGGCGTCTGATAATAAGAAAGGGTCTTCTTATTTTCTTCAAACACCATGTGCACATTCACAAGGCCCTTCTTCCGTACCTCCAGATGGTCCTTCCGGAATTTCATCAGGTTGTGGGTGGTTTCTCCGAAACCTTCCACGCTTTCTTCAAACAGCAGATAATGCTGTCCGTTCTTCTTATAATATTCTCCGGGTGTCACTACCTCCACCGGCTCCACCTCTTCATCGTTCTGCACGAACTGGAGCCCCCGGATGGTTATAATCACATTTTTTTCCATCTCACCGGTCCTCATCAGTATTCTTCAATTGGTATCTGCTCTGCCGCCGGTACCCGGCCCGGCAGAATCGAGCGTGCAAACGCATCGAAATTCTCCGCAGCGTCGCTGGTATAAAAGCGGTATTTTTCTCCGGATCCTCCCGGATTCTCAAGTCCCGTGTCCGAAAGCATCCGCTTCAGCACCTGCGCTGTCTCATAGGCCGGATTCACCAGGGTTACCTGCTCCCCTACAATATCCCGCAGCAGGGACCGCAGCAGCGGATAATGGGTACATCCCATAATCAGCGTGTCGATATCCTTCTCCAGCAGCTCCCGCAGATACCGGCGGGCCACCTCCCGGGTTATGGGATCCTTCGTCCATCCCTCCTCCACCAGCGGCACGAACAGCGGGCAGGCTTTCCCCAGCACGGTAATCTCCGGATCTTCTGCCTGGATCAGCGTCCGGTACAGATGACTATGTATCGTACTTTCCGTGGCAATCACACCCACCCGCTTATTCCGGGTGGTATGCACCGCCACGCTGGCACCGGGCTTCACCACGCCCAGAATCGGCAGCTCTACCTCTGTCTCTATGGTATCCAGCGCCAGGGCGCTGGCCGTATTGCAGGCCACTACAATTGCCTTTACTTCCTGTGTCTTTAAAAAGCGCACAATCTGGCGGGAATAGCGGAGCACTGTGGCTTTTGACTTGCTTCCGTAGGGCACCCGCGCTGTATCGCCAAAATATACGATTCTCTCGCCCGGCAGGTTCCGCATGATCTCTCTCACCACCGTAAGCCCGCCCACACCTGAATCAAACACCCCAATGGGTGCATTTCTATCTAAGCTCATACTTGCCTCCTCGCAGATGCTAATAGCTTACCACACTTTTGATCCTAAAACCAGAGAAATCCTATGGAAACCTTCTCTTTTTGCAAAATGCGGTCATACGTCTCATCGCTGAGAACATATTTCAGTTTACGCTCTCCATCCTCAGATAGAACCGGATGCAGAGAATCCCGAAAACAGAGAGACGGGAAAATCAGGCACCACCAGTTATGTCCCTCCCCGCTCCCCAGGGTTACCTGCAGCGTTTCGTACTCTCCGGCCGGGAACCGGTATCTGCTGTAAGTCCTCACCGGGAAATCCTCCCGGGTCAGCTCTACGTTCACCGGCACGCTGCTCCCGGCCTCCCGGACCACTGTCTCCGCCTCCTCCCGAAGCGTCTCCAGATTGTCTCCCAGCCGCTTCCGGGCAGTTTCCAGACTCTCCGCGCCTTCCAGCAGTTTTTCCATCCGTTCCAGAAGGGCATCCCTCACCTCCAGTTTCACCTGCTGATCTCTCTGCCGGTCACTGTCGGCCAGCACATGGAAACGAATGACCGATGCGGCCAGCTCCTGCTGGGCCGCCTTCTCTTCCATCCAGGATCTGTGGGCCCGCAGAGCCGCGGCTCCGCAGACGGTCACAGCCGCCATAACGGCCATATTTTTCAGCCAGAACTGGCCCTTCCCCAAAACCGCTGCGGCTCTTCTTGCCGCCTCTCCCGTCCGTTTTTTTCTTTTTTTCCAAAGCATGCTCTGCCTCCTCTGTCTGCTTTTTCAGAGTTTTGCCGGAAATCACTGCTTTTATTCAGACAGCCCGGTCAAATATATTTGGCCTTCCGCGCAGAGCAGCTCCGGAAGTTCCCGGATTTCTTCCGTGTTGGCCCAGGTATAGAAAAAATCTTCCAGGGTCACCGGCCTGCGCTCTTCTGCGGTCCGGTTCTCATAAAAACCTGCCAGAAATTCCCCGATGGAATCCTTTTCCTTCCCGTTCTGCTCCATCACCTCCTCCGTAGATGCCGTACGGAACAGATACAGGTTTTTTCCCAGCACCATACTTTTTCCGATTTCCTCCATCAGCTCTTCCCGACGGCCCGGATCCGCCAACAGGGTTTCCCCCAGAATCAGCGCCTTTACGTGACCCAGATCCAGCATATACTCCTGGCTGGCCTCATATTTCTGGCGGATCTCCCCAAAGGAATTGCCCCGGAAGACGCTTCCCGTATTCTGCTCCTCTCCGCCTTCTTCCTGATCCTTGTTCTGGCCGGTCATCAGCGGAAGATTTGCCATCGCATACGCCACCACATACTGTCCCTCCTCCAGATCCACAGAGACCGCCAGCGGGTATGCCCGCTTCTCCGGCTCTGTTCCTCCGCAGCCGGCCAGCAGCACCAGGCTTCCCAGAAGGCACAGAACATATTTTTTACTCTTCTTTTTTCTCCCGCTCCCTGTTCTCATTCTGAAACCTCCTTTTCGCCCAGACCGTCAGCAGCGCAATCACCAGAAGTACCGGAAGGTAAATATCCCGGAGCAGCCGGAAATAAAAATCCGAAAGCGCCGCTTCGTCCCATTTAAGGAAACTTCCCAGCCAGATGGCGGCTGCCAGAATCAGCCGTACCCGGCAGTTTGCCGCCGCCTCCCTGCCGCAGATACGGCCTCCGTAAAACAGAAGGCTTCCCATGGAAAACAGCAGTGCAAACAGGAGAACGGCCAGCCAGATTATGTCAAACCGTCCGAGAAATCCGCCCGGAATACCGGTTCCGGTCATCAGATTCAGAATCGGGTATTCCAGCTTTCGAACACCTTCCCATCCATATACGCCGATCAGGATTCCCGCCGCCCCCAGCGTAAACAGCAGCAGAATCCAGACACCCCGGCGCAGGACCGCAAAATTCTTCTTCTGGGGCCGCACCCGTACCAGTGAAAAGGGAAGAAGACAGAGCGCCGTTCCGGCTGTCAGAACCTTTACCGTTTCTCCGCTTATTCGGCCAAGCTGGACCGTACCCATGTTCTCCAGGCCGGGATTCCGGATATGCAGTGCCGCCAGGAGGAGCAGAACCGCGAAAAATCCCAGAATCCAGGGATAACACAATTCCGCCAGCCGCCCTCTTCTCTGGATATTCTGTCCCATGCCCAGAAAGGCCGCCGCCAGAAACATGCCGCCGATCACCGGCTGGGGCAGGGATGCCAGAAGACAGCTCTGAATTACACGGACCGTCTTTTCCAGAAGCACGCTGCCGCCAAGAATCAGGAAGGAAAGGTAGACAGCCGTCACCGCCCATTTTCCCGCGGCACCCAGATATTCTTCCAGATTTCCATATACATCCGCAGTCCGTACCAAAAGAAACAGGTAGACCAGAAGAAGCAGCGTTCCCAGGATCAGACCCAGAATGGCATGGATCCCTCCGGCCGCGGTATCTCCGCTCTGAAACAGAAGAAGAACCCCCAGAAAGCTGATGACCATCTGGCGTTTCATCTGTCTCAGGGAAATCCGGTCATTATCTGCGAACATCATGCGCCTCCTTCTTCTTCATGCGGATTCTCTGATCTCTCCTGGCATAGACAGGACGGCTCTTCAGCAGATGAAAGGGCCCCCGGAGAAGATTGTCTTTTTCATCGTGGAAACCCTCCAGCCCCTTCCCCACAAAGGGCATCAGATAAGGAATCCGGAAACTTTCAAGTCCGGACAGATGGCCGGCCAGCAGAAAAATCCCCAGCACCAGGCCAAAGCATCCGGCGAGGCCGCCCAGCAGAATAAATCCATACTTCAGCAGGCGGAAGGCCGTTGAAAATTCTTCATTGGGAATAGCCAGGGAACTTAGGGCGCTGACGGCCACCACCACTACCGTCATGGGACTGACCAGGTTGGCGCTGACAGCCGCGTCCCCGATGATCAGTCCTCCCACGATGCCTATGGTGCCGCCCAGAGGCCCCGGCATCCGCACACCCGCCTCCCGGATCAGTTCAAAGGCCAGCTCCATCAGCAGGATTTCCACCATGCTCGGAAAGGGAACACCTTTTCTTGCTTCGGCAAAGGAAAGGATCAGATTTGTGGGCAGAGTCTGGGTATGAAAATTGATCACCGCCAGATACAGCCCCGAAAACAACAGCGTAGCCAGCACGGCCCCATAGCGGATCAGTCTCTGAAAGCATACCATTTCAAACCGGTTGTAACGGTCTTCTGTGGATTTCAGAAAGCTGTTGAAGGTGGTGGGGAGCATGACTGCCATGGGAGAATTGTCGCACAGCAGGATAATCCGTCCGTTGAGCGCTTCCATGGCGGCCCGGTCCGGGCGCTCTGTGCTCTCAAACTGCGGAAAAGGGGACAGCCAGTGCTCCTCGGCCAGCTGCTCCAGCATTCCCGTATCCAGCACCCCGTCAATCTCCCAGGCTTCCAGGCGTCTCTTAATATCCCGGAGCAGCTCCGGATAAATCAGCTCTTCCATATAGACCAGAGCCGCCACCGTCTCAGAACGGACTCCCAGCGTAATTTCCTCCACCTTCAGACCGGTGCTCCGGACCCGTTTGCGGATCAGGGCTGTATTCACTTTTACAGATTCGGAAAATCCTTCCTTGGATCCTCTGAGGGTTTTTTCTGATTCTGCCTTCAGAACGCCCATACCGGGATAGCCTTTACTGGCTATCTTGACGGCCCGGTCATAGCCATCCAGAAAAAACACGGCATTTCCGGACAGCAGGGAGGCCTCCGCCTCCTCCAGCGTCATAAAGGTGCCGGTGCCCGAAAGTCCCGCCCCGTTCTCCGCTACAAATTCCCGGATATCCCCGTCCGGCATATCATACAGCCGGTCCAGAAAACGTCCGATCAGTGAAGTCTCCATCAGCTCATTTCCGGCCGCCACCTCAATATAAACCAGAAAACAGCCGATCCGGCCTTCGTTTCCCAGCTTCATGGAACGGAAAATAATATCATCGCAGTTTCTGCATCTTTCCCGGAGATACTGTTCATTTTCCTGAAGTCTTTCCGAAACTTTCATATATGCGCACTCACTGCCTTTCTCCAAAAATAAGTACATACAAAAAAGAGACATCCGGAGACGTCTCTTTTAGCTTGTTCATTTTTTCCGTTCTTATTCACTTTTTTTCTCGGAACCCATAATATTGTCCAGGATGTATTCCTGCTGCCGCTCGATATGCTCCTGGGTGATCCTGGCTGCTTTTTTCTCGTCCCTGTCCTTCAGCGCCTGCCACAGCTGATTATGCTCCTGAATCAGAGAGCTGCGGATCTCCTCATCCTTCAGATATTCCACCCGGTAGCGGTACATCTGTTCCCGGATATTGTTGAGAAGCTGCACCAGTCTCTCATTGCCCGTGGCCTTGTAGATGAGATCGTGGAAATCCACATCCGCCTCCGCCAGCCGCGTGAGATCCTCGCTTCTCACCGCGTCCTCAAAACTTCCGGCGGCCCGGCGCAGCTCCTCCAGCTGCTCATCGTTGATCCGCTGACAGACAAACTTCACAGCCAGCTCCTCCAGCCCGATCCGCACTTCCAGAACATCCTTCAGATCCTTCTCCGTAATCTCCGCCACCTGGGCCCCCTTTCTGGGAACCATGGTCACCAGGCCCTCCAGCTCCAGCATCCGGATGGCCTCCCGGATCGGCGTGCGGCTCACTCCCAGCCTGTTGGCCAGCTTAATTTCCATCAGCCGCTCGCCGGGCTTCAGATCTCCCTGCATGATGGCCCGCCGCAGTGTGTGGAAAACCACATCCCGCAGGGGCATATATGGATATTCCTTCATAATACTGGCCAAGTCATCTTTTGCCATTTCTGTAACCTCCGTTTCCAAAAGGCCTGGTCAGAAACACCTGGCGCGCCAGGCCGCTTGTCTTCAGTTTCCGACATGCTGCGCGTGCCGTCTCCCTGTCCGTAAAAATTCCGAATACAGTGGGGCCGCTCCCGCTCATCAGCGCGTTTTCCGCTCCGTTTTCTTTCATGTGCCGCTTAATCTCCCGGATCACCGGATACGCCGGCACCGTCACCGTTTCCAGCACATTCTCCATGCGGGAAGTTATTCCCGGAAGAGATTCCTTCTGCAGGGCTTCCACCATTCCGTCCACATCCGGATGGCGCTCCAGTCCGGCGGCGTTCAGTTTTCCGTAAACAAACCGGGTGGAAACGCTCACCGGCGGTTTTCCCACCAGAATATAGCAGTCCGGCATGGGCGGAAGCGGCGTCAGAATTTCACCGATTCCCTCTGAGAGCGCAGTCCCCCGCATAACGCAGTAGGGCACATCGGCTCCCAGACGTACCGCCCTCTCCATCAGCTCTTTGCGTGTCAGCCCCAGCCGGAACAGGCGGTTTACCCCCACCAGAGCAGCAGCGGCGTCCGAGCTTCCCCCGGCCATTCCGGCCGCCACAGGGATTGTTTTCTGCAGGCGGATCTCCAGGCCCGCGTCAACATGAAACTCATCCATCAGAAGCTGCGCCGCCCTGTAGACCAGATTGTTCTCATTGACCGGCAGGTACCGCAGATTTGTGGTCATGCGGATTCCAGCTTCCCGCCTCTCATAGATCTCCAGCAGATCATAGATCTGCACGGTCTGCATGATCATGCGCACTTCATGGTATCCGTCTTCTCTTTTCCTGACCACATCCAGGGCCAGATTGATTTTCCCCATCGCCTTTAATTTCATCCTGCTGCTCCGCCTCTGTGCTTCCGTAAAACCTGCGTTTTAGTTAAACGCAACTAATTTGTTCTTTGTATACATTTATACTATCCGCAGTTATTTACTTTGTCAAGATCTCACTCCACTTTCTTTATTAAAAGCAGCGAATCCAGAGGTTTTATCTCTTCTGATTTGAGCTGGTTCAGTTTCTGTATTTCTTCGGGCGTTGTATAGAACTGTTTTGCGATATCCCACAGCGTATCCCCGGGCTGCACCAGGTAGCAGACGATTCCGGGCATATTCTGCAGTTCCTCCGGATCCAGCTCCTCCTCCCGGATCTCTTCTATGATCTCCTCTTTGCGGACATTTAATACCACCGCGTTCAGATTCATGACTGCCTTCACTTCAATCTCATTGCTGTCAATCATGGTAGTGGACAGCTGTTCCAGATCGGTTCGGAGGTGATACCGGCAGTTTTCCGAGATGCCCTCCGCCTCCACCACCTGGGAAAAGGGAACAGCCGCTTCCATGGCATAAAAGGGCATCTCGTCATCACTGACAATATACAGAATCCGGAGCTCCAGCACGCCCTCGGCCAGGATCCCGTTTTCCACCGTCCTGGTCTCATCTACCTTGATTTTGCCTTCACTGTGACAGATCTGCAGAATTTTATTCTGACTCTCCTGCAGCTTCAGCCTGTCGGAAATCCGGCATTTGGAGCAGTTGCGCACCAGCAGGCTCTCCAGCTTCCGGGGACTCGTGACGGGGACAGTCTTTTTTTTCGGCGTATATACATCCTGCAGAAGAGAGACCGTTTCTTCCCGGTACAGTTTCAGATCCAGCTCTAGCACCGCATCCATCTGCAGAATTCTTTCTTCTCCATCGGCATCCGGCGCGATTTCCATGCTGCTCTGCACCATACTCACCTCAATATTGGGGATCATATCCGGGGTGCATCCGGAACATTCCGCCTCCCCGGTGAAGGGAATGGCCTGCTCCAGCCACTGGAGCGGGTTTTCCTCATCCACGCCGGCATACAGAACAAAAATGAAGAGTTCTCCCTTTATAATAACCCGTTCCTCATCCGCGCGGATGTCCAGCCCCCGGAATTCCATATCTTTCCACAGAATTTCATGAATATTGGGCTTATTGGAGGCCACTGCCATTTCCTTTCTGACCCGGAGCGTATCCTTTTTATGTATTCCCAGCTCCAGCAGGCGGATTTCCTTTTTCCTGACCGCTGCCTCCTCTCCATCCTTCAGTTCCAGAGGCAGTTCCAGATCCTGCAGTTCTTCTACGGATGCGGAGAAGGTTACAAGCGCCTTCACATTCAGCTTCCTCGGATGAATAAGATGCAGGCTGATATCTTCAATCTCCCATTTCAGACAGATTTTGTCGCCTCCTGAAATCCCGTCCAGATTCAGATTTTCATCCACCGGCAGAGAACCCTCCAGACAGTAGACTCTTTTTTCCTCTCCATCCGATACGTACAGCATTGAAAAGCGAAGACTTCCGAAAATCCGTGCCCTTCCTTCCCCGGCCTGTACTTCGGAAATCTCCACCTCTCCTTTTTTCTGGATCATCCGGCCCACATCCGGCTTCGTATCCGGCACATTATAATCCTCGTCAAAAGTCACCTGGCTTACGGCCTCCGATTTTACGTATAACTGATGCAGATGATTTTTTACCAACTCCATGACTGTTCCTCCCGTTTTACATGATCGCAATCTGCTGCTTCCGCTCTGCTCCGCCCTTTACGGCCGGTCTTTCTCACTCAAAAATCACCGGGACACCCGGATCCTCTGTTTTTACCACCAGCCAGGGTTCCGAACTTTCTCCCTTCTTCTGTTCTTCTTCCGCGGGTCCCAAAAGCCGTGTCCGGAAGTAAAGAGCTGTATCCGAAACGCTCACCTCTTCCACCTGCACGCTGAAACCGCCGCTCTCCTGCGGCCCATATCCCCGCAGAAGATACAAATATCCGCCGCTCTTGTAGGTCATCCGGAACTCCCGTCCCTGCTGCTGGGTGATTACCTTCTCTACTTCCGGAGGCACCGCATCCGCGCCCAGCACAGTATATTCCGCCGCTTCTCTCTCTCCTCCCTCTGTGCGGGTGATCCCGCATCCGGCCACGGAAAGCGCGAGAGCGGCAAGGATGCAGATCCAGACTTTTCCCATAAGATAGTTTCCTCTTTTATGTTTATAGTATTTTATGTGCGCGCCCATAAAATAAGAACTCTTTACATAAAATTAACTACGGAAACACTCTCTTCCTGACATTTTTTGTTGAAACTTGATGACATTTTCCGTATAATGGGTTGGTAAACTTAAAATCTGCGGGAGCGCGGCTCCCCGCGGCGTAATAAAGGAGAATAACTGATGATCCGATTCGTTCTGTCGCTGCTGATTGCGGCCATATATCTGATCCTGACACTTCCTGTACTGCTGATCTTATGGCTGATCGGCAAATACCGTCCCGGCCTTCGGGATCGGGCTGCCCGGGCCATGATCCGCTGGATCTTCCGGGTGCTTCTGGCCGCCGCCGGCGTAAAAGTGACCGTGATAGGCGCCGAACGGGTCCCCACAGATACGGCCGTCTTCTACGCCGGCAATCACAGAAGTATCTATGACATCCTGATTACCTATGTCCGCTGTCCCCGCATCTGCGGCTACGTGGCAAAAAAAGAGCTGGGAAATATACCTCTTTTTTCCACCTGGGCAAAGTATATCAACTGCCTCTTTTTCGACCGTAATAATCTGAAGGAGGGAATGAAGATGATCCTGGAGGGAACCGCCATGCTGAAGGAAGGGAAATCCGTGTTCATCTTTCCCGAGGGAACCAGGAATAAGAACAGCTCTGACCTGCCCCTGCTCCCCTTCCACGAGGGAAGTTTCCGCATGGCTTGGAAGAGCGGCTGTCCCATTATTCCCACAGCCATCTGTAATACCATCAATATCTGGGAAGGCCATTTTCCAAAAGTCCGGCCCGTCCATGTCATTCTGGAATACGGGGAACCCGTCTACATAGATCAGCTGGATCCCTCTCTCCGCAAGCACGCAGGTGCCTACGTACAGAAGCTCATGGAAGCGATGATAGAAAAAAACGAAAAGCTGCTGTAATACAAGTGTACAGAAAAATCCGGAGGCCTCATGAAAAAACAGAGGGACTCCGGATTTTTAAAAGGGAGCCGCAGAAGGCGGCTCCCGAAGAAGAAATCTCAGAACAGGATCTGGAGAGGCAGACGGCCCTCTTCCGGATTCTCGATGCCGTATTTCTCTTTGTTCAGATTATCAATGGATTTTATCAGAGAATTGTAAACGCCCGGATATACGGAACCGGGGCCGCCCTGGGCGATGCAGGGGATAAAATACTTGTTTCCGCAGGCCTCACAGACGCGGCGCACAACCTCGTCACAGTTCTCATCGGTCCATCCCTCATAATCAACGGCACGGTTCTCGATGCCGCCCATAAAACTGATCTTTCCGCCGTATTTCTTAACCAGATTCGGAAGATCGTTGGTCTCCATCATGCAGCCCTGCCACACATCAATGCCCATCTCAATCATATCCGGAACCAGATTCGCTCCATAGCTGTCAGAGTGATGGATCACCAGCTCTACGCCGTGTTTGTGATAATAATCGTAGATTTCCTTATAGGGTCCCACCAGGAACTCTTCAAACATGGTCGGACTCATGAAGCTGCTGTCCAGACTGCCCCAGTCATCGTGATGGAACAGCGCGTCCGGATGCAGGTTGGAGCAGATCCCCTCGGCCAGCTCCAGCTCCCACTCGGTCAGATACTTCAGCAGATCGTGCATTTCATCCTCATTCGTAATATAGTACATCAGCGCTCTTGTAATCTCGCAGAGATGGTGGGTCTGCTCAAACAGGCCAGGCGCCACAAAAGCCGCTTTAAATGCCTTGTCTCCGTCCACGGCATCGTACTGAGCCTTTACCTGATCCCACTGATCCTGGGAGAACTTCAGGGAAGGTCCGTGTACATAATCTCTCCAGTTCTCAATATCTTTTACCACGATCTTGTCCGGCGTATGTACCGGGAACGTTCCCGGTGTTCCCTCCGGGAAGGAAAAAGTCACGCCCCAGGCATTTACCACATTTTCCTCACCCTTGGCGGGCATGGGGCTGGCAAAAGAAGCGGGGTGGAACATTAAATAAACTGCCTCATACTGGTTTACAATCCGGTCAGGATTTCCTCCCCGGATTACCTCCAACATATTTTGTTTTGCTGTCAGCATAATCAACACCTCCATTTTTTAATCATTTTAATAATTATAGCATAAAAAAGTCCTCCGTGGAATGATTTATTTGGCAAATTAACCAATTCACTCCACGAAGGCTTTCTTATATTTTCTATCTTCTTCCGCACTTACGGCTCTATTTCCTCAAAAATCACCAGGGACTCATCTGTCTTTACCAGCTCATAGCCCTCCAGATCATGAATCCCCCACTCCATGGTCTGCACCCGGTACAGGAACCGGCACAGACGGAGACTCAGGTTCTTTCTGTCCTCCACATTGCAGGTGACAAAATCCGGTGTAGTTAAAAAATTCGTCAGAAGATTGTGGCGGAGAAAACTGCCGACCGTACAGGCAATGCCGCATCCGCAGCGTTCACCGTACTCCATCACCTGGCCCCGGATATATTCGGGGCGGTTGCCGCGGAACCATCTGACCGTCATGGGATCGGCCGACTGCACGGCAAAAACTCCTTCATACCCGTCCAGTACCTGACTGATCCGGCTGCAGAGAACACCATAATTCTCCAGCTCCGTCTTAATATCCAGCAACACGGGAACCTGCCCGTCCACCAGCGCCAGAACTTCCTCCAGATCCGGGATCCCCTCCTCTGTTTTGGACAGCCGGTATTCCCGGAGCTCCTCACGGGTCTTATCCTCCACGCAGCCGTCCGCACCGCAGAGCCGCAGCAGTCTGGAATCATGGATCACTACCGGGATGCCGTCCCGTGTCAAGCGTACATCCAGTTCAATTCCATAGCCGTGCTCCACGGCTGCGGCAAAGGCCTTCATGGAATTCTCCGGAATTTTCTTTCTGATATTGAAATAGCCTCTGTGCGCAAAATCATATTTCCGAAACTCGCTCATATCCGGCTTGCCGCTGGTCCGCGGCTTCACAGCCAGCGCCCAGGCCGCAGCAGTTCCTGCAGCCGCACTCAGAAGCCGTCTGAAAGTTTTTCCCATACTGCATACCTCCCATCTTACGTATTATCTAGTAGTATAGTTTATTCCTCAATCTGTTTCAATAGATAACGTCCCACCACATTGGAAAAATTTTTAATGCTCCGAATATAGGCAAAATCTTTTCCAAAAATTTTCCGTTCAGCGGACAATTCTGTCTCCTCCCCCACAAAAACACCCAGAACCGCAACGCCGCTCTGACGGAGACGGCGGACTTCAAAACCTGTATCCAGAATAGCAGGACGGCCTCTGTAGGGCTTAGGATTCCTGGCCCCCGGCCGGTTGACCAGGACATCGTAGGGCTTCCCGTCGCTGAGAATGATCAGCACTTTATTCTCCTCATCTCTCTGCAGCAGTGTTTCTCCTATGGCTTTCACAGCCAGCCCGTCCCGGTTATTGGAAGAAGTCATGAATTCAAAGATTCTCCCATTCTTTTTCCGGCTGTCATCGTAGTCCCGGAATCTCTGCAGAATTGTATAGTCCCAGAAGGTACAGAAGCCGGTAACCCGAAAAGGAATATTCAGGTTGGACAGCGCCTCGCTGATAATGAAAGCCTGCAGGGTCACCTGACTCTGGCGGCTTCTCTGGGAACCGCTGGCATCGATCAGCACATCCACTACAAAGTCCATTGCCTCATTCTTTATTTCCTTTTTAAAGAGACGGGCATCTGTGGAGCGGCCCACCTTCCAGAGCGCAGCAGGGATAATCCTGCCCCGGTCCGAAAGAATCTCCTGTTCCTCACTGCGGAGCAGCAGCGCCCTGCGCAGCATGTCGGTAAGCACCTGGATATTTCTCTTTACCACCCGGCTCTGATCGTAGTAAGCCATTATGTTTTTATCCTTCTGCTTCCGGGCGTACTCATACTGATAATTCCGCAGCACCGGATTCTGCAGAATACCCTCTGTGCAGTAAAGGCTGCAGTCGCTGTGGATGCCGCGGCAGAACCGGTAATTCATAAGTTTCTGCTCCGATGGATTCAGGTAGCTTCTGCCGAAATTTCTCTCCACATATGTGTACATTTTCTCCAGCGCCGCCTCATCCACCACCAGAATCTTCTTTTTCCGGGGACCCTCCTGCTCCTGCTCCGGTTCTTCCTGATTCCGGCTGTCATTGAGATCCAGATTTGTCATGGTCTCGGAAATCTGTTCCAGATACGTTTCCATGGTTTCCTCGTACATCTCTTCACTGAGAAAATCTCTCCAGGAATTCTCAGCCAGCTCTTCCACCGTTACGGCCAGAACCTCCTCCAGGGTCTTTTTCTTCTTCTCGAATTCCGGTTCCACGATCTGATTGTACAGACTGTCAATGGTTTTTATGACCGCATCCGTTTCCACCGCCTCCCGGAGGCCGTGGATTTCCCGCATCCAGCCCTCGATCTGGCCGGTACCCCGGTAGCTGCCGTCCAGCTCCTCCCGAAGCAGCGCAGCCTTGAAGTGACCCAGAGGTGTGGCCGCCAGTTCCTTAAAATCCAGCTCCAGAATATCTTCATACGCTTTTCTGCGGAGGCCCCGGATACCCTCGCGCTCCGCGTCCAGCTTTCGCCCCACCGCCTCCTCGATGCAGAGCTGCGCCACCGTCATCAGCGGTCCGGAATAGGCATCGCAGTATATTTTCTTTAAAAGATACATGCTCAGGGCATCCCGGTCGAAATATCTGGCCAGACCGCCCTGCTTGATTCCATCATACAGGGCGATACTTCGGGATCTTAGAAACCCTTCTATGTCCGGCTTTACTTCCAGGGTATAATCACCGCTGACCGTCCAGACCAGATTGCGGATCCGGTTCTCCATCTCCAGGCGGTAATCATCCAGAACCTCTCCTTCTTCCCTTTCAGAATACATCTTCTCTCGTCCAGTCATCCGGAATCCGGGTAGACACCACATCCCGGACAATCTCCTTTTCAAAAATATCAAAGCACTTATTTATGATTCCCATCTGCATGGCCAGCACCGGAGAAAGCCCCTGCCGCACCGTGCGGGCTGCTGCGATCAGCCCCCGGAGATCCAGCGCTTTCGTGGAGATCTCGGCATTCTCCGCCTTGATCTGCAGATCCAGAAATATCCCTATCCACTGTTCTCTGGCCCTGGGCTTCATGTCCGGGAACATCCTGTCCAGAATATACCGCAGGGTCTCTTCCGTCTGGGCCGGCATGTCGATTACCAGGAATCTGGATACCAGCGCTTCATTCAGCTCCTTCGTCCCCGCGTATCCGTAATTCATGGTTCCGATAAACCGGGCTGCCGGATGGAGATCAATCTTATCATACCCCGGCACATCAATGCTGCGCCGGTAATCCAGCGTGGCGTGCAGCACGGAAACCGCATCGTTCTTCGCCATGTTGATCTCGTCCAGAATCCCGAACCCGCCGTACTGGGCGCACTGATAGATACTTCCCTTCCGCAGCTCCACCTCATTATTCCGAAACGTATCCGTCCCGATCAGCTCCGCGCTGCTGGTATTCACATGGAAGGAAACATTGTATACAGGCCTTCCAAACATATAAGCCAGGTTTTCCGCCAGCACATTCTTTCCCGTGGCTTTTGACCCCGTAAGCAGCAGATTCTCTCCCTGCAGCAGAGCTGCCGCCGCCATCTCCAGAACCTCCCGTCCGTAAAAGGGAATCGGCGGCTCCGTCAGACGGTCCCTTACAGCCTCATCCACCCGATACTTTTCCGCAAATGCTTCTATCTCTTTCATTAATGCGCCGCTGACGCCCTGCTCCTCCAAAAAATGCATCTCCGGTCTCATCTCTGATCTCCTTCCGTATCTCCAAGTGTTCCTATTATACCACAAAAGTATGCGAAAAAAAAAGACGGGCAAAATCATATTTTTTCATTGACAAATCTTTCAAAATGGGATAATATATATTGCGTTGAATACGTAAGTATTTTTTTCATGTGCGTTTAGCTCAGCTGGATAGAGCGTTTGACTACGGATCAAAAGGCCGGGGGTTCGAATCCTCTAACGCACGGACAGGAAAGGCATCTGTTTTGCGGCAGGTGCCTTTTTCGTGTTCTGAACAGTCTCCGCGGACATTTTATTTCTTTCCGGTTCCGCCGGGGATATCTGAAAGTTTTGCATTGCAAATTCCGGAAGAGATGCTATAATGGTGGGCTGAAAGGAGTTTATCCCATGGGAAAATTTCAGAGATCCACTGTTTTGATACAATTCACCATGGCCGTCTGCGGCGGCTTCCTGGGTGCCTATGCCCTGTTCAGCCGCCAGATGGTATTCGGCTCTTCCCAGACCGCCAATGTGATAGAACTGGTCAGTGCCATTTGCGGACGGAATCTGCCGGAAATGCTGATTCATCTCGGAGCGCTGCTGCTCTATATCTCCGCCGTGGTGCTGGCCACGGCCATAGAAGAAAAAACCACACTGGATAACCGCTATCTTTCCCTGGGGATCAACGCTGCTGTTATCCTGTCCTGCGCCTTCATCCCCACAGACATAGACCCGGTTATGGCTCTGTACCCGGTATTCTTTGCCGCTGCCTTTCAGTGGTGTTCCTTTAAGGGCGTCGGCCCCTATGCCAGCTCCACAATCTTTTCCACAAACAATATCAGGCAGACCTTCTCTTCCCTGACAAAATACTGGCTGGAAAAAGATCCTGCGGCCAGAGGTCCTCATGCGGAAAAAGCCCGTATCTTCGGAGGCACCCTGTTCTTCTTCAACGCCGGAGCAGCAGCGGAATATCTGCTGCTCCAGGTTTTTTCTCTGCGCAGCATCTGGTTTGCCCTGCTCCCTCTGTGCGCCGGCGCTTTACTGGTCATCTCAGAAAACCATTCCCGGATTTCCGCAGAATATACTTCGAGCTGTAAATATCTGCACAAACAGGAGGCTCCTCAATGACGATTAATGAAATTGCCGAAATGGCCGGTGTTTCCCGGGCTACTGTTTCCCGGTACCTGAACGGCGCCCATGATACCTCCCATGTTTCCGATGGAGAAACGGTGGAAAAGGGTCAGCTGCTTCTGGAATTCGATATCCCTGCCATCACGGCCGCCGGATACGATATCACCACACCGGTGATCGTCACCAACAGCGATGATTATCAGCAGGTGGAACTTCTGGCCAGCGGCAGCGTCAGCCCGGGAACGGAGGTATTAAAGGTATGGTAAAGAATCAGCAGGATCCCTGGCGGCTGAAATTTCACCTGATGCCGCCTCAGGGATGGCTCAATGACCCGAACGGACTCTGCCAGTTCCACGGAATCTATCATATTTTCTTCCAGTACCGTCCTGGGACCGCGGCGGCCGACGGCAGCGGTCCCAGGGTCTGGAAGGAAAACGGAGCGTACTATATGGTACTGGGCGCCAGGCAGACCGACGAAAAGGGCTCCGCGCTGCTTTACCGCAGCCGCGACCTGGAACACTGGGATTTTGTCAGAGTCCTGACCACCCCGGAACCTTTCGGCTATATGTGGGAATGCCCCGATTATTTCCATCTGGACGGGCAGGACTGGCTTTCTGTCTGCCCCCAGGGCCTTCCCTGCGAAGCTTTCCGTTTTCAGAATATCTACCAGTCCGGTTATTTTTCTGTATCCGGCCGGCTGGATGAGGCGCAGACCCTCTCCCGCTTTACGGAATGGGATATGGGCTTCGACTTCTACGCCCCCAGACTTTTTCGGACGAGCGGGGGCGCAGGCTTCTGATTGCCTGGGCCGGCATGCCGGACGCCCCTTCCTCCAATCCAACGGAGGCTTACGGCTGGCAGCACGCCCTGACGGTTCCCCGCCGGCTGACCGGAAACGGCGGCCAGATCCTGCAGTCTCCCGTGCCTGAGCTGGAAAGGCTGCGCCGGAATGGGCGGCCCCTCCTGGAAAATACGGAATTTCTTCTGGAAGACGGAAGCGGCGATCTGCTTCTTACCTTTCCGGAACAGAACTGCCGTCCCTGGAAGATTCAGGTGGGAAGCGGGCTGCGTCTCTCCTGGGAAGAAGGTATCCTGCGGCTGGAGCTGAATGCATCCTGGGGATACGGCCGGACATTCCGACAGCTTGCGCTGAGACAGTGCCGGAGCCTGCGCCTCCTGGCTGATACCAGCCTGCTGGAAATTTATGTTAACGGCGGCGAGCAGGTGCTCACCACACGCTTCTATCCGGACTATCCGGGCCAGGGAAACCGTGCGCTCCCGATAAAGCTAGCCTGTCCCGGTATCTCCGGCACGGGCTGGCAGATGGATGCCATGGAAACCAACCGGCACTATTTCTGACCTTCCCCGCTGCCCTCCTGCAGATCCCGGATAAGTCCGTCCAGGATCTGCAGGGTTCTCTCTTTCTCATATACATAACGGCTGCCCGGAAGAGATTTGATGAATTTGCAGAAGGACTGGCCGATACCTCCATCCCGGATATGGAGATTGCATCCGAAAGCGCCTCCTGAAAATCCCTGAACCGCATAGAAATGTACGCCGTGCCTGGGATCACAGGTAAAGGTCAGATAGGGCGGGATGGGAATTTCTTCCGGATCCACCATGCAGCCGTGTATCTTATCCTGCGCGATATCTTCCCGGAACTGCCGCAGAAGCTCCAGCCGCAGCTCCGGTGGGAAAGGTTTGACCAGCTCCGACGGCAGATCTATCTCCACACCGTCCGATACGAATTGGCGGAGACCCTTTTCTGAAAAGATCGTATAGTAATCTCCCGTCAGTTCCCGCAGAATCCCAAACCGTCTGTCGCTGCATTCAATCAGCTTTTCTCTCTCCGGAATCTCCTCCCGGAATTGTCCGGCAATACGCTCTCTGGTATAGTACCGTCCCAGACATGGCTGAAGCATCATGGTGTAGTAAGCCCCCTGATCCGTATTCTCCATATAGGCCTCCAGAATCTGCAGGGGATCGCCCTCGTAGGAACAGAGCGGCTGGCACTCCTCTGCCACCTTAAAAAATCGTTTTCTGTACAGCCGCAGCAGCTCCGGCGATGTCTGTACCTGGGCCGCCGATAATTTTTCATCCAGAGTGATGAGAAAATGCGGCGTGACGATAAAATAGGACATGGGGCTGACCGAGGCCTGCACCGCCGCGTTCTCGAAATAGTAATAGGCAAAATAGCGGCTTTCCGAGACGAACGCCAGAGGAAGCAGCTTCTGCACCAGCCTGAGGTTCTCCGCCGCTCCAAAGCGGCTGGGTACAAAGTTTACCAGCTGTTTAACGGAAAAATCCCTCCCGTTCCGCCACAGGCGGAGCAAAAACTCTGTCAGGACGCAGCCGGATGGAAGAAAGATCTCCAGCTGGCAGCCGGAAAGAGCCGTCTCATACTGCCAGATTTCCCTCACGGCGTTTTCCACCTGGGCTCTTCCCAGGATCAGTTCCGGAAAATCCGAAGGACGGACAGACGGAATCTCCCCGGAAACATACAGTCCTCCGGTCAGATGCAGCTGGATCAGATCCGTCAGAATTTCACAGATCGCCTCCTGTATTTTATAAAGGTCCTCGCCCTGGAGCAGCATCTCATAATAACAGGTCAGTTCCCGCACCTCCGGAAGCGTAAGCTGCAGATACCGGATCAGCTTTTTCAGCGCCGTATACGAGAGAATCCTCTCATCCTTCAGTGCTTTATGAATAGATGTCCGTTCCAGCCCGGCGTTTTTCGCGATTCCCGCGATGGACTCTCCCTGGCTGTGCAGGAGCTCTCTCAGATATTCAGAAAATTTAGACATACAGTTATCCCCCGTCATTGAAAAACGGCCGCCGCCGTCTTTTTCATGCATTTTATTATAGCATCCCGGCCGCTTTTTTTTACAGCCATACCTCCCATAACCTGTGACATATTTTTCCGCTAAAATCGTCACACTTTTTGTCACACCCTGTCAGAGCCGTTTTCTCCGCGCACAAGTGGAACAGGGGACGGAAACCCTCCTGTTTCCGTCCCCTGTTTCCATCAGGATGCTATATATTGATTTTTTGTTTTGTGTCCGAAAAACATATGGTCGATTCTCGGCAGTTCCACACCGATAGTCTCCCGCAGCACATCCTCCACCGTGCCGACCGGAATGATCCGGATCGTTTTCTTTACTTCCTCCGGCATCTCCTTCAGATCTATCACATTTTCTTCCGGGATCAGAACCCGGGTAATCCCCGCTCTCTGGGCTCCAAGCAGCTTTTCTTTCAGTCCTCCGATAGGGAGCACCGCTCCCCGCAGGGTAATCTCTCCCGTCATGGCCAGAGCCGGATCTACTTTCCTTCCTGTAAACAGGGAAGCCAGGGCGGTAAACAGCGCAATTCCCGCGGAAGGCCCGTCTTTGGGCACAGAACCGGAGGGCACGTGGATATGGATATCCCGCTCCTTCAGATTCACGGTATCCATAGGCAGGCGCGATTTCAGAAGACTTAAGGAAATCCTGGCGGATTCCTGCATCACATCGCCCAGCTGTCCCGTCAGGGTTACCTGACCGCTTCCCGGCATATCCGTTGCTTCAATAAACAGAATTTCTCCGCCCGCCTGGGTCCAGGCCAGTCCGGTTACTACTCCCGGCGGATTGTCCTGCTCTGCCCGGTCATGGCGGGATATCTTCCGCCCCAGCAGTTCTTCCAGATCTTCCTCCCGGACGGCTGCCGGATGTTTCACACCCCCCAGAACGATCTTTTCAGACAGAGCCCTGGCAATGGCTGCCAGCTGTTTTTTCAGGCCACGGACACCGGCCTCCATGGTATAATCCGTAATAATCTTTTTCAGGGCCGCATCCTCGATCCGGAACTGTTCCTCCGAAAGGCCATGTTCCTCCCGCACCTCCGGAAGCAGATGTTCTGTGGCAATATGGTACTTCTCTGTCTCCGTATAGCCGGAAATCTGAATCACTTCCATCCGGTCCAGCAGAGGACCCGGAATGGTATCCAGGCTGTTGGCGGTAGCAAGGAAGAACACATCCGACAGATCGTAGGGAAGATCCAGATAATGGTCGGTAAAGGTACTGTTCTGTTCCGGATCCAGCACCTCCAGCAGGGCGCTGGCCGGATCTCCGCTGTAGCCCCCGGCATTCAGCTTATCCACCTCATCCAGTACCATAACCGGATTGGATACGCCGGCTGACTTAATACTCTGCAGAATCCGTCCCGGCAAAGCTCCCACATACGTGCGCCGGTGTCCCCGGATCTCCGCTTCATCCCGGATACCTCCCAGGCTCAGACGGATATATTTTCGGCCCATAGCCCGGGCTATGCTCTTTCCAAGGCTTGTTTTTCCCGTTCCGGGCGGTCCTACCAGAAGCAGGATAGATCCTCTGCTCCCCTTCTTCAGCTGCAGCACCGCCAGATACTGGAGAATTCTCTCTTTTACTTTATCCAGACCGTAATGATCGGATTCCAGAATCTCTCTGGCCTTCTTAAGATCCGCGGAGACTTCCTTCTCTTTTTTCCAGGGAAGCTGCAGGGCAAAATCCAGATAATTTCGAATCACGCTTTCCTCGGCGCTGCCCTGTCCCAGAACCTCCAGCCGCTCTGTCTCTTCCAGAAGGGCCTCCCGGATCTCCTCCGGCATCTCTGTCTCCCGGATCCTCTCCCGGTAATCCTTCTTCTTGCCCCGTCTGCCGCTTTCCGGCTCTTCGCCGTTTTCCTGCAGCTCTTCCTGGATGGACTTCAGCTGTTCCCGCAGCACCTGATTCCGGTAGATCCGGTTGGCCCGGTCAGATATCTTCTCATTCAGCTCCATGCTCAGCTGTACAGCTTCCTTCTGCTTGAGCAGGTCATCCATAAACAGAAGACTCCGCTCTTTCTCAGAATCCGTTTTCAGATATTCATATTTCCGCTCTCCCGACATGTGCAGATAGCGGCTGAGATAGACGATCATGGTATTGATATCGGAAAAACCATCCAGCACCTTCACATACTGCTCTCCATTCTGAAACTTCTCACTGATCCGCCTGACAATTTCCTTGTAGTAATCCAGAATCTCCTCCCGGCTTCTGTCATCCAGATCCTCGGTTTCGGGAGCCTCCTCCCACCGGGCGCAGAAAATTCCCTCCCGGAAGCTCATCTCCGAGACGGCCACTCTCTCCAGAAACTTTGCATGAAGAAAAGTTCCCTTTTCCGTTTTCTGCAGCTCCTGTACCTGGAACAGAAGCCCCATACTGTGAAAATCCTCCTGCCGTACTTCCTCCTGCCGGTAATTCTGCCGGAGAGGCAGGGCGATTATGGGTTCTTTTGTCCCCTCCATCCGCTCTGCCAGCGGCCCGCTTCCCTTCTGCAGCGGCATCACGGCCTCCACCCCCGGAAGGAGCAGGGCATCCGCAACGGGCAGCACCGGAAGTACCGTATTTTCATAAATTTTTTCCATATGCAATCCCTTTCCTTTCTATAAATGAATGTTCGTTTATCATCGGGTATTAAGAACGGCGGGAAGTTTCTGACACTGGCATCGGCTTCCCGCCACGGAAATATCCGGCATAAAACCGGAATCCTTTACAAGAGAATCGCCTGCTGAACCAGACGGATAATCTCATCCAGGAGATCTGATTTCTCCGCGCTGTCCAGATTCTGATCAAAAACGATGGCCTTCACCGGATAAAAAATGACAGCCTCCAGACTCTTCTCACTGCAGTCGCGGATCACGCGCTCCCGCTTCATCTCCTCCAGAAGGCAGCTGACGCTGCCGATGCCCCTCCGGCAGGAACACTTGCTGGCCAGAGCTCTGCAGTTTCCGAACTGTTCAATAAAGCTGCAGATATCCTCGTTCTCTGTCATATAGCGGTAAAAACTTCTCATCAGCGTATCGATCACCTGGCCTCCGCCCATATCGGCCCGCACCTGCTCCATCATGTAGTCAAAAATATGCTCCGAGTATTCCCGGTAGATACACTGCAGCATATCCTCCTTGCTGTCAAAATAGGTGTAGACCGTGGCCGGGGAAACCTCCGCCCTCCTGGCAATTTTGGAAATAGAAGTCCCGCTCCAGCCCTCCTCCAGCATCAGGCTGGCTACTGCCTCCTTGATCCGCTGTTCTTTTTCATCGTCTTTTCTTCTCATAGCTTACCTCACGCCTTTATAATAAACGATCATTCGTTTATTGTCAATAGCCTATCTCCTGCTCTTCATCCTATCCGCCATTTCCTATTCCTCCTTCTTCTCCACTTCCCGCAGAAACGCCTCCATTTCTTCCAGCTCTTCCCTGCCGATTCCCTCGCTCTGATACAGGGACACCACAAAACTTTTCAGGGAATTTCCATACAGTTTTTCCAGCACGCTGCGGCTTTCCTGCTGCTGGTACGCTTCCCGGGTAACCAGAGGGTTGTACAGATTCGTCCTGCCGTCCTTTTTTACAGAAACAAATTTCTTCTTTTCCAGCCTGGTGAGCATGGACAGCACCGTTGTCAGCGCCAGGTGTTTCTTCCGGTTAAGATAGGTTTCCACCTCCAGACGTGTCATGTCGGGATGGCCATTCCACAGGGCCATCATCACTTCCAGCTCTGAATCCGGAAGCCTTGGAAATTTCTTTTTCACGATCCTCTTCCTCCTACTATTGTAGTAATTAATCTTATTGTATGGGGCGGCGAAGGAAATGTCAAGTCTCAAATACTTTCTGCCGGTAGACTTCTGCTTTCCACAACACTTCCGTTAATATTTGCAAAGATTCTTTTATTTAAAACAAAATTACAGATGCTTTGCGCTATCCTGTAATCAGAAAAAACAAAGGGCCGCAAAAAGCAGGCAGAAAGGCAGGAGAGATATGAAACCTTACAATAACCTTTATAAGCAGGCAGAAAAGCACGGACAGCAGGTCATGGAGCTGGCAGGCGCCTATTTCCGTGAACCGTCTCCGGAGGCCGGCAGAGAATTGGAAACGCTGTTCTCCGCCACCGAGAGCTATGCGGATCAACATTGCCCGGGCTACGAAGGGATCCTGGCCATCCACACCCATGTCCTGGCACTCCACTACGTAAACGAGTCCTACAACCCCTCTCTGGCTCTGGCTTATTCCCGCATGGCGGAGCTGAACTACACCGCGTACTTACGCGGGCTGAATGGCCGGGAGCGGGAAACGGCTCTGCTCTATCAATATCAGGTATGGGTGATCTGCGCCTACGTGGCCTATGACGGAGACGATTTTCGCGGTGCTCTGGAATGGCTGAAAAAGCTTCCCTCTTCCCGCTTCGGCACGGCAGAACTGGGACTGGCTGCTCTGGCGCAGCTGCGTCTGGCCTGCGAACAGGGCGAAGAAGCACTTCTGAGACCAGCCTTCGAAATGCTGCAGGCCATGGACGGGCTCTTCCGGGAACCCCTGCGTTATCTGTTTGAAGAGGATATCGTCAGAGCTGCGTACTCCTTTTACGAAATGTTCTTTACCCGGGGAATCGTCCACCCGGAGCTTCCCGTCCCCTACGCACCTGACCGGGCGGCATCCATGCTGATCCGTGCAAAGGATCTGCTAAAAGATTCCCAGCAGAGAGAATGGCTGCAGAGAGATATCGACAAGCTCAAAGCCATGCCCAGATAAACGAAAACCCGGGCTTCCCCGGGAAATGAATGACCATTATGATGGAACAAAATAGACAGAGGAGGAACAGAATTATGCGAACCAGTGATTATAACCAGTATTTAGCAGCCATCCGGGCAGCCAACGACTGCGAGGCATCCAGAGCCAGGGAGCTGCTGCGGCAGATTCAGGCAGATATGATTTCGCAGTATGGGCTCGGGGACAGGGATGTAGAATATCTGATCCGTCAGTTCCGCTATTATATCTGAAAACTTGCCGTTCGGATTCTGAAAATGCTTCCGGTAAAGACCGGAGAGGCTCAGGCTTTGAGCCCCTCCTCCCAGGAGAATCTCTCTCCGCAGCAGGGTACCAGCATCAGGCTGGTATTCCCCAGATCCAGGATGTCGTAAGCTTCCATCTTCCGGCCGGAAAGGATCACTTCTCCGTTCAGGTAACACAGTTCCCGGGCCTCTCCGGCATCCACCAGAAAAGTCCTGCTCCTGGGCTCGTAAATTACCGCCGCATGCCGAAACCGGGAAACACTGTGATCCAGGCTCAGCACTACATCCATACTGGCAGCCCGTCCGATAAAATTCCGGCCCGCTTTCAGGCAGAAGCTCTGCCCACGGTATTCCCCTTTTATACATACCAGCCAGCCCACCACCGGCTCGACTCCCAGGCTCCGGGCATAGTAGCCTACCGTCAGATTTTCATCCGCAGCCGGAGCGGATTTCGGAGCCGGAGCGGGAACTTCCGCCCGGCCGGGAGCTGCCGGCGGCTTTGGCTGTACGGCCTGAAGATTTGCCGCCGGCCCGGAAGCAGGGTCCGGCGGAACCGATGGTTTTGCCTGCCGGCAGTAGGGGCAGCCCGCAGGAAATTTGTCACGGTCATAAAAATGACCGGCATTGCATCTTACCAGATTCATCTTACTCTCTCTCTTTCCTGAAATAACTCGTATCCTATGACAACCGCGGAAGCGTTGTCCCTGCCTCTGCCCGGCCGTTCCATACACTCAGTTGCCAGCTCTGCCAGATTAGACAGTTCAGGATCCAGCTTCCCCAGGAGTTCTTCTGTCCCCTGCCTTCCGAGCAGCTCCCAGAAACCATCGCTGCAGAGAATCATCCGATCCCCGGGCAGCAGTCTAAACCCGGCTTCCCCATCTATATAGGGCAGTTCTCCCCGGCCCAGATAGCTGACCAGAGCGCTGCCTCGGATGATCTCCGCCTGATATTCCTCCATGGATACTGCCCCGGCCTGCAAAGCCTCCTTAAGCATCAGCCGGTATCTGTGGGGGCGGTTCAGCCAGCCAAGCCTTCCTTCCCGGAACAGACCTATCCGGCTGTCCCCCGCCGCCACCCACATGGCTCTGTTGCCCTGAATGCACACTTCCGTCAGCGTAGTGCCGCCGTCCAGGGGCAGACCGTCCCTGTCTGTGAGTGACGCCACTTTTCTGTCCAGAATCCCGGCCGCTGTTTCCGGATCCGGCCAGTTTCCTTCCGACAGGGTCTTCCCGCAGAGCTCCATAAATCCCCGGCAGGCTTCCCAGGAAGCCAGATCTCCCCCGTTTAAACCGCCCATGCCGTCACAGACGGAAGCGGCAAAGGCTCCTCCCGGAAGATCCCGGCAGTCCAGCATGTCCTGCTGACTCCTCCGGTCTCCCAGAAAAGAAACCGCCGCCCGGCGGATTCCGGAAGCCATCGTTCTTTTCCTTTCCAAACACGTCCTCCTTCCGGTTACGGATACCGGACCTGCACATTTCCATTCGGTTAATACCGAATTTTAACCCCTGACACGCAGGAAAGAGACAATCCCGGAGAATTCGGGTTTTTTAGGAACCGAATTCTCTGTCGGACTGTCTCTTTCTTTTTATCCCTCGTATTTTTGGGCGCAAAAGCCCCCTGTTCTGAAGTGCCCTTCCGTCTGGGTATAGCCGCTCTTTGCTTTCCGTCCGGATATGGCGCAGCTCCCTTCCATCATGGCAGATGTAATAATGCTCATCCTCAAAGACAGCATACGTCATGTTGGAAAACTTCCCGAAGCCTCCCGGCCAAAATACTTTTTACTTTCTTATGGAGCTGCTTAAAGAGCTTTGCTCCTCTTTCCGCAGCGTCTCAGCAGGTGGCGCCTCCCACCAGATGCTTCTCCGCCTTGATATTCTCTTCTTTTCTCTTCAGCAGGTCATCGGACAGCAGCTGCTCCTGTACATTTTCAAATCCCAGCCGGGCAATGGTGTCGGAAAATCTCTCCCCTGTATTTCCCTGCTCACGGAACAGCAGAATGGCTTTTTCCACCACCGCCAGCACTTCCTGCTTATCGGTAAAAATCTTGTCCAGATACCGTCCCTGGGCCACGTGCTTTCCCCAGCGGCCTCCTATATAGATTCTGTATCCGCTGGTGTAGGAATCTACCGCATGGAAGGGGCATTTCCCCACACAGCGTCCGCAGTGGTTGCATTTTTCCGGATCAATAAAGATTTTTCCGTCCGCCACCTGGGGCACATGAATCGGACAGTTTTCCACAATCTGGCACTTCTTGCAGCCGCGGCATTTTTCCAGATTGATCTCCGGCACCTTCTGACCGATGATACCCAGATCGTTCAGATCCGGCTTCACACAGTTGTTGGGGCAGCCTCCCACGGCAATCTTGAACTTGTGGGGCAGCTTCACTTCCCGGTATCCCTTGTAAAACAGCTGGTGGATCTCTTCCGACAGTTCAAAGGTGTCGATCAGCCCGTACTGGCAGGTGGTTCCCTTACAGGATACCACCGGGCGCACCTTGGATCCGGTTCCCCCTGTTTCCAGTCCCGCATCTTTCAGGAACTCCCGCAGCGGCTCAATATTTTCATAGGGAATCTTCTGAATCTCCATGGTCAGGCGGGTGGTCATGGTCACCTCGCCGCTTCCAAACTTCCGCGCGGCCTCCGTGATGGCCGCCATCTCATCTGCCGTCACCTTTCCGTT
The DNA here is from genome assembly GCA_018713515.1 of Candidatus Scatomonas pullistercoris. Taxonomy (GTDB): domain Bacteria; phylum Bacillota; class Clostridia; order Lachnospirales; family Lachnospiraceae; genus Scatomonas; species Scatomonas pullistercoris. The sequence goes on along the minus strand of DVOO01000011.1, from coordinate 42,038 downwards.
GCGGGTAATCACTCTGGCGTTAAAGCAGTCCGGCGTGTTCTTATCCCGCAGGAAGCCCAGCCCCTTGACCCGCATTATTTCTTCAGGAGAGACCGTGGCCTTCACTCCCTTGACCTTCACATCATTAAAAAAGGTGGCTCCCTCCAGGACTTTTGTATTTGTATATCCGTATGCCTTCAGGCGGTTCTGCAGAAAATAACCTCTCTTTCCCTTTATGCAGACGAGCAGCAGCTTTTCATCCTTTCCAATGCCTTCCAGCGGCCCATTCACCTTCTCCAGCTGTACATGGGTGGCACCGGGAATCAGCGGCGCAGGCGCCACATCGATAATCCGGTAATCATCGGCAGCTCCGGCGGCGTACTCAGCCGGGGTCATGCTTTCCAGCGTCCCTTGCAGTTTATTTTCCAGAATATAGACTGCCTGCACAAAGGGGTGAATGGCTGTGGAAAACGGCGGGGCATAAGCGAAATCCATGGCATCAAAATCTTCCAGGACAGCGCCCATGGAAATGCCTGTCACGGCAATATCCACCATCTTGTCCACCGCCCCCGGTCCGAACACCTGAATACCCAGAAGCCTGTGGGTTTTCCGGTCTGCAATCAGCTTTGTGGCAAAGCTGGCAGCGCCCGGATAATAGTGCGCCTTGTCATCTGTCACAGCCAGCGCCGTCTCCACATCGTATCCGGCCTCCCTGGCCGCCGCTTCCGTAAGTCCCGTGCGGCCGCAGTTCAGACCCGGCAGCTTCACAACTCCGGTTCCCAGCACTCCGGGGTACGTCTTCTGCTCTCCCGCCAGCACCTGGGCCAGCATCCGTCCCTCCAGGTTCGCACTGGAACCCATGGGAGACCACTGGGGTTTGCCGGTCATACGGTTGGTAACCATAACGCAGTCTCCCACAGCATATACATCCTCCAGACTCGTCTTCATCTGCCCGTCCGTCAGGATCGTCCCCCTGACCATTTCAATCCCGCTGTCAGAGAGCCACCGGGTATTGGGCCGTACGCCCACAGACATAACTGCCAGATCTGCCGGGAAGGTTCCGGCGCTGGAACGGACGGCGGTCACGCGGGAATCCCCCAGAAGAGCCTCCACCTTCACGCCGGTGATCACGCGGATCCCCTGCTTCTGCAGATGGCGCTTGGCATAGGAAGCCATCTCCGGATCCAGGACGCCCGGCACGATCTGGGGTGCCGCATCCAGAACCGTCACATCCAGGCCCTGCTCTTTCAGATTCTCAGCCGTTTCCAGGCCGATAAAGCCTCCGCCCACCACTACAGCCCTTTTCGCTTCTGTATCCTTCAGATAATTTCTCATGAAAATCGCATCGTCCGGCGTCCTCAGTTTAAAAACTCCCTGCAGGTGAATGCCCTCCATATCCGGGACAATAGAGGAAGCTCCCACGGCGATAACCAGCTTATCATAGGCCATCTCCTCCATCTCCCCGCTGTCCAGATTCTGAACCTTCACTTTCTTCTCATCCGCGTACAGCGCCGCTGCCTCGCGGCCGGTCAGGACCTGCACACCGGTAAGGGCCGCGTATTTCTCCGGCGTATTGACGATCAGCTGCTCCCTGGACTCAATCAGTCCTCCCACATAGTAGGGCAGTCCGCAGCCCGCATAGGAAATATCCCGGTCCTTTGTAAGGATGGTAATATCCAGGCTTCTGTCCTCCCGTTTCAGCTTGGCCGCCGTTTTTGTTCCTGCGGCAACTCCTCCGATGATCAGCACTCTCATGTTTTTTCCCTCCATTTTTCAACACATACCCATTCTGCAGGCTTCCGGAAATCCAGGGATTTCCTTTCACTGTCTCTATTGTACACGCATATAATAATAATGTAAAATTATGATACTTTATGTTATAATAAAATAAAATGATGTTTGGGATAAAAGTCCCCAACCAGGATGCCTACGGATTGTTCCGTGCTGCGCACTCCCACAATCCCCCCAATATTCGCATATCGTGGGATATACATCCCACTTTTATGCTCATATCTGGGCGGGTCCCAAGGCCTTTCACCCACTGATGAGCAAGCTCATGTGGGCGAAAGGCCTTGGAACCCTGGCATCACAAAATTATGATAAGGAGTTTTGCTATGCTGGATTTTCGCACGGAAACTTTTTTATGCGCCTGCCGCCATATGAACTTCACAAAGGCTGCAGCGGAGCTTGGCATCACCCAGCCCGCCGTATCACAGCACATCCATTATCTGGAAGAATACTACCGCGCCCGGCTCTTCTCCATGAACGGAAAAAAGCTCTCCCTGACGGAGCAGGGAGAGCATCTGCAGCGGGCTCTTATTACCATAAGAGATGACGAAGCTCTGCTGCAGAAGGAGCTCCGGGAAATCACTCTCCGAAGCAAACCTCTGGCTGTTGGGGCCACCATGACCGTGGGAGAATACCTTCTCCCCCTTCCTTTAAGCCGTTTTATTAAGGCACACCCTGAAAAATCCCTGCGGCTGGTTCTGGAAAATACACGAAAGCTCCGGGAACTTCTGGATTCCGGCGATCTGGATGTGGCTGTGGTAGAAGGACATTTCCCCAGTGACGCCTACGATTTCCGGATCTGGAAGCGTCTCCGCTTCATCCCGGTTGCCTCCGCTTCCCACTCTTTTCCGCCCGGAGAACTGTCCATTGAGGATCTTTTCAGCGAAACACTTCTGCTGCGGGAATCCGGATCCGGCACCCGTGAAATCCTTACCCAGTATCTGGAACACTACAACTACGACATCCGACGTTTCTCCAAAGTGCTGGAAATCACCAACATGCATACCATCCGCGTCCTGACGGAGGAAAACTGCGGCATCACCTTTCTCTATGAAGCAGTGGCCGAAGAAGGACTCCGCCGCGGAAGCCTGATCCGTATCCCTCTGAAAGACTTCGACATTACGCACAATATTTCTTTCATCTGGCGGCGCAACAGTATCTTTGCCGGAGAATACCAGGAATTCTTCCGGGAACTTTCCTGATTCTTCTCAGTGGCAGCCGTGATTTCCGCAGCTGCCCTCATGGCTGCCGCAGCCTCCTTCTTCGTGATGTCCGTGTCCGTGGTGGTCACAGGTTGCTTCCGCGTTCTGCACCAGTGTTCCGGCCAGAAGAGATGCCACTGCCTGATCCGCATCTCCGCTGACTCCGGCGTACAGCTGGACGCCCGCCTCCTGGAGAGCCGTTCTGGCGCCTCCTCCGATTCCGCCGCAGATCAGGGTATCCACTCCGCTCTCTTTTAATACTCCGGCCAGCGCTCCATGTCCCTGTCCGTTGGTACTCTGCACGGCAGAATTCACTACTTTTCCGTCCTCCACCTCGTATATCTTAAACTGCTCTGTGTGTCCAAAATGCTGAAAAATTTCTCCGTTTTCATAAGTTACCGCGATTTTCATTTTTCCATTCTTCCTTTCCAAAATTTTCTTTCTGCAAAATCCGCAATGGCATTCCTCATCCTGACCCCGACAGAGCTCATAATCGCCTCCTCCGATCTGAAGGGGCAATCCATAGGCAAGGCATACTGCCAGCTTTTTCCGGGCGCTGTTATAGATGGCCTGGGCCGTAGTCCGCGCCACCAGCATGCGCTCCGCACACTCTCCCTGATTCAGGCCTTCCAGGTCAATGAGCCGGACAGCTTCGTATTCATCCAGTGTCATCCGGACGGCCTCATCCTCTTCTTCCTGCCCTGCGGGATAGAATGCCCGGCAGATCGGAAGTGAACAGATGCGCCTCCGTTTACAGGGTCTTGGCATCTGCAGTTCCTCCCTTCAGTTTTTGGCATATGCCATTTACTTTCTTCAGCATATCAGAATTTTCTTTTTCTGTCAAGAGCTCCGATACATATGTCTTCCCGCGTCTTTTTTATATAGGTTCACAATTCGTTTACAATCTTTTCAAATACTGCACATACTTCTTTCACAGGCATCCGCTATGATAATAGCGTAGGAAGGGTACTTCCGCAGGTGCTGTCCACCGCCAACCAAACTTTATATATAATCTTTTTCATACGCCGGTATTCGAAAGAATACCGGCCCTCCTTTTTTACGCACAGCAACAGCCGCCGCAGAACAGATAAAGAACTATCTGTTTCTGCGGCGGCTGTTCTTTGGCTTCGCGCTACCGGCCGATCAGCCGGTCCAGCTCCTTTTTTACATCCTTTTCTACGGGCAGAAGCTGCCACCTGGTATAAGCCTGCCCCATGCGGTCCCGTATCTGAACCAGCCGTTCCTTTTCCACATACTCCAAAAAGGGAATGACCTGTCCGATCACAGCTCTTTTCATCAGATCTGTGGTGGAATCCGATTTTGCAGGACGGGGCTCGGTAAGAATCCAGGCCGCAATCCCGCAGGCCTCCGTCCGCTCCGCCTCATCCGCCGTCTCCAGCGCCAGGGTAAGCCGCTCCAGCTGCCCCTGCACATCCGCCAGGAATTTGTTGCAAAGCTGTTCCCGGTCCGACACTGCGCGGCTTCCTCCTACCCACTGCATAACGCTGGAGGCAAACTTTCCGGAACGCTTCCGGCCCTTTCCTCCCAGCGACTGCACAGACTCTGTAAAGTCCTCGTAAATGCCGGCCAGTCCGCCGGCAATCTCCCGCGGACCCCCGACAGCTCCCGTTATCTCCTGTCCCATGTACCACAGCTCTCCTTCTTATCCATGTATCACCCGGGTGCTTCCATCTACTGTATAACGATCTACCACTCCGCAGATCACCAGATCAAAAATACCATACTCATCATCGAACAGCATATTGCCGGCTCCGCCGTCCGTGTTGACGAGAACAATATCGCCCACACCGGCATCCGCGCAGTCAAAGGCAATCATCCGGGGGCCCTGGGGATCGCCTGTGGCCGGATCAAAGTATTCTACCAGCATCAGCTTATATCCTCTGTATCCGTCATCCTTGACCGTGGAAACCACATTTCCCACGACTTTTGCCAGACGCATCTCCTTCCCCCTTCCTAAAGCTCTTCGTTATAAGTATCGATAAATCCCACAATGGCTGCATCCACCGGTATATTGCCGCAGCGGAAAATTCTGGCCGCCTCCTTGGACCCGATCAGGTAAATATAATCGCCGATCCCCGCCTGGCGGGTCTGGTCTGCCGCAATGATAAGCTCTCCTTCTTTGCCGTTTTCCATCTTGCGGACGACCAGCAGCGGCACTCCCTCCAGCGCCGGATCCTTTACTGTCGCCACCACAGACCCGGCCACCACGCCGGCATACATGCGTTACTCCTCTTCGCCGCGGTCCAGAGTGGGCAGAATGAACTCCACATCCGCATGGGGACGCGGGATTACGTGTACTCCGTACAGCTCTCCGACCCGTTTTGCCGCTGCCGCGCCTGCATCCACTGCCGCCTTCACGGCCCCCACATCACCGCGGACCATAACCGTCACCAGTCCGGAACCGATCTGCACTTTGCCGATCAGACGCACATTGGCCGCCTTTACCATAGCATCCGCTGCCTCGATAGAGCCAATCAGTCCGCGGGTTTCGATCATTCCTAATGCTTCTTTCATTGTCATATCCTCCATACATTTTTATTATTTATAGTTTATTTCCATACAGTTTTTCAGAGAGATTCCATATCTCTTTTATTGTGCGGCATCTTTCCGCATTTGTCAATCAGCCGATTGCTTTGAGCATATCCGGATGGGGTGAAGCAATGACCACGCTCCTGGCCATCAGTCCTTTCGTCTCCTCCAGGGCCTCCGCAGCCCGGACCGCTGCTTCCACAGCAGCCACCTCCCCTGTCAGAAGAATAAAGGATTTGCCTCCCAGGCCTCTGCCCAGCCGTACCTCCAGAAGATCCACCTCCGCTGCTTTTGCCGCCGCGTCCGCGGCCTGTACGGCTGCGCACAGCGAATACGTCTCCATAATTCCCAGAGCCTGCAGACGGTCCACCAGGGTGCACGCGCTGATGGCCGGCGCCACCTGGGAATCTACATTGGGGATCACCATACTGTCAATCAGCTGGCTTTCCGCCGTCTCCCTGCCGGCTTCCACGGAAGAACGCACAGCGGCCACATCTCCGGCCACGACGATATAGTATTTTCCCGCGCAGACACAGCCCGCGCTGACAAGCTCCACCTCCGCCGCCTTCAGCATGGCGTCGCAGGCCTCCATGCCTGCCGGTATGCTCATTACTTCATTCATGCCAATAGCGCCCATCGTCTCACTTCCTTATCTCTATGAATTCTTCTGTCACCGACACAACCGTTCCGTCTATGGATGCATGGATCCTGGCACCCATACCCTCCGGCTCCGCGATCAGCTGCCCCTTTGTCACCTGCTGTCCCGCCGTCACCAGCGCTTTGTCAGGTCCGCCGATATGCATTTTCAGCGGAATTTTCACATCGCTGCAGTCCACAAATGCTCCCATGGGCGCCTCTCTGTCATACCTCTTCAGATCCAGCCGCAGCAGAAGTCTTTCCGTGGGAACCCGCTTCTGCTCAATGCCCCGGTCCGCCTCATATTTGACTTCCTTCTCCGGGCGGATCCCCCGGGCCTGCAGCGCCGCTTTGGCCTGCTGCATTGCCTGATTCGGCTTCAGACCGAAATTGCAGGCAAAATAGGTACAGATCCCGCAGTCACAGCAGGAGAACACGCCGTTTACATCACCCAGCAGGCTTTCATTTCCGGCCGCCAGGGCCCGCATGGCCTTGTGGGGCTGGACGTTCAGTCCCAGGGCATTTCTCGGGCACATCTGGGTACACATGGAGCACTGGCTGCAGACTGCTCTGGCCAGCATGGCATCCCGGCTGCTCCTGACCTTTTTGGTCAGCAGCGCATGCCCTCTGGGAATGGCCAGCAGCCCGCCCGTGGTCTTTGTCACCGGCTCCGTCAGATCTTCTGTGATCCTTCCCATCAGCGGACCACCCACAATATAGATACAGTCACCCGACGCTCCGCCTGCCGCCTGAAGCAGCAGCGACAGCGGTGTTCCGATGGGGCAGGATACGGTGACGGGATGCGCCACGCTGCCGGAAACGGTAACCATCTTTTCGGTCACCGGTCGCCCCTCCATGGCCTGCGCGATGTTCAGCACCGTACTCACATTGCTGACCACACAGCCCACATCCAGGGGAATTCCTCCCGTTGGGACTGTTCGCCCGGTCACACAGTGAACCAGCGTCTGCTCATCCCCGGCCGGATAAAAGGATTCCGACAGATACAGCTCCACCTTCGTACCCTTTACAGCCGCCCGCAGAGCCTCCACCGCCTTTTCATAATGTTCCTTTACGGCGATTACCGCCCGCCTGGCCCCCAGGCTGTCCCGGATGGCGCGCACGGTCTTCACGATCTGCGGCGCGTACTGTTCCATCACATGACGGTCCGTCCGCAGCAGCGGCTCGCACTCAATTCCATTTACAATAAATATTTCCGCCTTGCAGTTCAGTTTTTTGTCGGTTGGAAATCCGGCGCCGCCTGCACCCACGACACCGGCATCCCGAATCTGTTCAATCAGTCCCATAGGCCGTCAGATGATGCGGAAGCCATCTTCCAGCACGCAGCGGCGGGCTCTCGTGAAGCTTCTGGCGGAAGTCAGGCCCTCTCCGGTGGGGGTTGCGATGGTCAGGGTTGCGTAGCCCTCTCCGTTGAATCCCACGCCGGCGGTGGAGGGGCCGTTTTTGACGAAAATGGTTGTATTCAGAGCCTTCGCCGCTTTCGTCATGTTTAGATAGTTCGTTGAGTGCATCAGCGCTGAATGCCAGCACCCTCTCTCCGCCCACACAGCCCAGTCAATGGCCTGATCCACGTTCTGGCAGCGGACGCAGCCCAGGACCGGCATCAGCATTTCCACTGTGACAAAGGGGTGCTCTTTTGGCACCTCGGCGATTACCAGGCGGGGATCTCCCGTATAGGAAACGCCGGACTGCTCCATTATGTAAGTGGCATCGCGGCCGACAAATTTCCGGTTAATGACATATTTGCCGTCTTTCTGGATGAGCACGGTGCGCACAATCCTGTCGATATCTTCCCCGCGGACCATCCATGCCCCGTTTTTCTGCATTTCCGTCATCAGCTGGTCAAAAACAGTATTTACCGCAAAGCATTCCTTCTCCGCCACGCACAGAACGTTGTTGTCAAAGGACGCGCCGTCCACGATATCTTTCCCTGCTTTGGGAATATCCGCCGTCTCGTCCACGATGACCGGCGGATTGCCGGGTCCTGCGGAAATACATTTCTTTCCGGTCTTCATGGCAATACCTACCACTGCCTCTCCGCCGGTTACCGAGAGAAGCTTAATATCCGGATGGTTCATAATTACATTGCTGGTCTCCACGGTGGGATCCGTGGGACAGCAGATCAGGCCCACAGGCCCGCCCGCGGCCACAATCGCCTCATTGAGAATCCGCATGGTTTCCTGGCAGCATTTTTTTGCCGCCGGATGCGGATTGAACACCACCGCATTTCCTCCGGCGATCATGCTGATGGAATTGTTGATGACCGTTCCGGGCGGATTAGTGGAGGGGGTAATCGATCCGATCACGCCGAAGGGTGCCTGCTCCACAAGAGTCAGTCCCTTGTCGCCGGTGAACACCCTGGGCTGAATATCCTCTGTCCCGGGCGTTTTGTTTGCCACCAGCAGAATTTTCTGAATTTTATCCGGAACCCTGCCGTATCCCGTCTCATCGTGAGCCAGCTGCGCCAGATATTCCGCATTGTCAACGGCGGCCTTTCGCATGGCCCGGATGAAAGACTCTCTGGCCTCCATGGTCATGGAAACCAGCTGTTTCTGCGCGGCGGCGGCAGCTTTGATGCAGTCCTCCGCGCGGTCGAACATCCATCCGTTTCCCGCTGCCGGGGCATTTCCGGCCGGCGCTTTCGGCTGTCCGTTCATCTGAGCGACTGTCATTGCGACAATCTGCTCAATCTGCTCCTTCGTAAGCATTAGCTATCCACCTTCTTACTTTCTTCTTTTTCTTTGCTGAATATACGTTTATTATAGAGATCAATATAATCGATGATGGCGATGATCGCCGTGTCTGACGGACGGTTCTCCGTCACTTCCGTCTGTCTGGAGGAGGATCCGGAGACGATCATCACAACCTCGCCCTCTCCTGCGCCGACTGCGTCAAAGGCCACCAGAATACTGCCCTTCTCCTGGAAGGTTTCCAGGTCAATGGGCTTTACCAGCAGCATCTTAAGCCCTGTCAGCTTCTCGGATTTACTCGTGCTCACCACGGTTCCGACTACTCTTGCAATCTGCATACAGTCAATCTCCTCCTTTCATTCGGATAATCTGAATTCCGGCCGCTTTGGCCCGGTCCGTGGCTGCCGGGGTAATCAGCGCTCTCTTCCCGCAGTAGACCCGGGGTTTATTGTCGCGGAAGGCATCGTTGATATCCCGTTCCGTCACAAGATCCAGTATTTCCTCCTCCGGCACCTGTGGAACCGGAGCCGGCTCCGGCTCTCCGGCGCCTTCGGACGCTGCCTCCTTCCGGCCGGGAACCAGCACTTCTACCAGGTCCCCGTTTCCCAGCGCGCAGGCGTTTGCCTCGTCTGTGTCCAGGTGCAGTTCCAGTTCATGGCCGCGGCCTGTACGGCAGATGACCTGATCCAGAATACAGGGCCGTGCGCCTGTTATTTTTACGGAAACCACCTGTCCGTCGTGAATTCCGAAAGCTCCGGCCTGCTCCTCATTCATATGGAGATGCCGGGCTGCCACAATGAGTCCCTGCTTCAGCTCCACCTGACCCTCGGGTCCCAGAAGCTTCACGCCCGGAGAACCCTTAAGGTCTCCCGACAGACGCACCGGGCAGTTTTTTGCGCCCAGCACAAAGGTATCCGAACAGGAAATTTCTACCTGGCTTTCCCTCCGGGCAGGCCCCAGAACCCTTACGTGCTCCAGCCGGCCCCGGGGACCGACGACTGTCACCTGCTCCCGGGCCGCAAACTGTCCCGGCTGCGACAGGGGCCGGATGGGGTGCAGATGGTACCCTTTTCCAAACAGAACTTCTATGTCTGCTTCCGCCAGATGGACATGCCGGGCCGAGATCCCTGCCGGGACAAATCTGCTTAAGCCCCGGCGGGCCAGCTCGGTCAGAACCGCTCTCTGGATCTCGGGCTTTTCCATGCTCAAGTTTTCATCACCCTCTTTCTCTTCCGGTTTTTCTTTTTATTTTCCAAAATTCCCCTTCTCGAGAATCTGTCTGACAATCTGCACGACAGTCTCCACATCCTTCTGATCTTCCAGACTGTCCGCCTTCTCCGTATGGCCGCAGCTGCTGCAGGAAGCCTTTTCTTTTTTCCCGCCGCATTGATTCTCCATGCATGCGGGCCTTCCGTCGGAATCGCAGTTGTGGCAGAGGGGGCGTCCGCCCGTATAGATGCCGCTGTTTGTGCGGCGCTCAATCAGACGGTCCACCTGGTCACAGGTCAGTTCGTGCGCCTCCCCGATCAGTCCGTTTGTATACATGCTGACCAGCGCGTAATATTCCACAGACTCCATCCGCATCCAGGCTTCCATGGCATTTTTTCCCCAGGTCAGGGCGCCGTGATTGGCCAGCAGACATCCGTTGTGGGTGTTCACAAAAGGCGCGATAGAATCGGGAACTTCCTCTGTTCCCGGCATGGCGTAGGGGGCCAGCGGGATCTCCCCGATCCCCATCACTGCCTCGGTCAGAATCGCCCGGTTCAGCGGCATGCCCGCAATGGCGTAGGAAGTGGCTGCCGGCGGATGCGCATGCACAACCGCCTGGATCTCCGGATTTTCCCTGTAAACCCGCAGATGCATCTTCACTTCGCTGGACGGCTGCAGATCTCCTTTCAGGACATTTCCGTCCAGATCCATCAGTACCAGCATTTCATCGGTCATATATCCCTTGGATACGCCGGTAGGCGTACACCAGATGGTATTTTCACTGACTTTGGCGCTGATATTTCCATCATTGGCAGCCACAAAATTTTTGGCGTACATTCTTCTGCCAATCTCCAGGATATCGCGCTTGACCTCAAAATCGCTGGGATATTTGTTATCAAACTGATAACTCATCTTTTTACCTCTTTTCTGTGTTACTTTACTCTTGCTCCAGTTTTCTGATAAAAGCGCGGCAGTTCTCTGCCAGATCAGGGCCGTGGGTAAACAGCCCTCCCCCCATCAGGAACGCAACGTCTGTGCCGTAAGCGTCTTTCATGTTACCCAGCCGCCCGAAGGTCATGCCTCCGGAGGGACAGGGGAGAACCGGCGGCATCCCGCCGTAATCTCTTCTGCATTCTTTTACTATATCCATACATTCTTTCTCTGTCAACGAGAAACGCCCGCCGTAGTTGGGGAAGACTGTCAGATCTGCCCCGCAGATCCGGGGCAGCAGGCCCAGAATCAGACCGCATGCGAATCCTCCCGCCCCCTTATCCAGATAGCATCCTGCCATGGCCGGATGCGCGGTAACCGGCAGTTCGGTATGGGAAGCCGCATACTGCATGGTATCATACCCCACAAGTCCCGGGGCCAGCATAATCCCCCCCGCTCCGCACTCTTCCGCATAGCGGATCCGGTCCATGATCCGGGAGGTACTTCCGGAAAGATTGGGGAAATAGAGCGCATGCCCCCCCGACTCCTCATTTCCTCTTCGCACGGCTTCGCAGACAGCTTTCACGCGGCTTTTGTAATCGGAAAAAGGCTGATTCATCAGGCCGTGGTCATCTTTAATCAGATCTATTCCTCCCAGGGCACACTGATAAGCTTCCCAGGCCAGAGATTCCGTCGGCAGTCCCATGGGCTTCAGCGCTGTAAAAGTTAAGGGACGGCCGCTTACACCCAGCTTTCTTCGGATTCCTTCTGTCCCGTACTTCGGTCCCGGAAACCATTTCATCATCTCCGGGGACAGGAGAATATCCTCCACGGTAATCCCTGGAAGCAGACTGGAATTTCCGAATACCACATTAAAAAACTGGGCAAATTCTTCCGTAGCGCATGCTTCCGCGTAACTGACCGCCGCCCGGTATCCTCCCTCACAGGGCGAAAATTCCTCCAGCCTTCCAATAATCTCCCTCTGAATGGCACTGCACTCAATCTCATCGGCGGGAAATTCCACAGTCTGCTCCACGCAGAGATTTCTGGCCGCCTGCAGAGCCGTTTTTTTTTCTCCGCATATACGGTAAATCACCGTAAAACGTCTGTTTTCTCTCAGCTGTGCATACAGCCCCTCCTCTGTATATCCTTTGAATTTCATTTGTTTATCCTCCGAAAACCGGTTATACTTTTCTGAAAAATTGCATTTTTCCTATATTTGTGTTATTTTGTAATAAGGAAAAAGCAAGGGGGTCTCTTTACATGCTAGCTATCGCACGAAAGGCCGCTATCCGTGAGCGCCTTCACGAACACAAAAGTGTCCGGATCACGGAGCTTGCCGCAGAGTTAAATGTCACGAAAGAAACGATCCGCCGCGACCTCCGGGAAATGGAACAGGGCGGCGAGCTGATCCGTACCCACGGCGGCGCCTATATTCTGGACGGAGTCCAGAACGACATAGATGTAGGCACCAGACAGGTGCTGAAGATCCCGGAAAAAGAGCGTATTGCGCAGAAATGTGATTCCATCATCCAGTCCGGGGACTATATCTATCTGGACGGGTCTACCACCTGCTGGTCAATCGCCAGAAAAGTTTCTCACCGAAAGCTGACCGTGCTGACCTCTTCCCTGGAAATCGCCAATATCCTGTCTCCCTTTGATACGATCAAGCTTCATGTGATCGGCGGTGAATTTTCCCCGAAAAACAAAGATTTCGTCGGCGAGGGCGCTATTAAAACTCTGGAACGCTATTTCGTGGACAAGGCCTTCATTTCCTGCCGGAGCGTACATATCCGCTATGGCATCACGGATACAAACGACGGGCGCGCCCGCCTTCACCAGACCGCCCTGGAGCACGCGCGTGAAAAATATCTGGTGGTGGATCACTCCAAGCTGAACAATGTCTCCTTTTCCCGCATCGCGCCGGTGACCTCCGTGGACGGCATTATCATGGATCAGGAATTCCCTCCCGAATGGACTGACTATCTGACTGCTCATCAGATCAAAATGTTTTAAAAGAGATCCGGGCAGGCGCCGGCACTCTGCGCCGCCCGGATCTTCGTTTTTTTATTTGTCCACGTATTTTGTTACGGGTTTGATCCCCATCTTTTCAAAGGATTCTTTAAAGGGTTCATAAGCGATTCCCTTCTCGGTAATAATACCCGTCACGAGACTGTGATCTGTCACGTCGAAGGCCGGATTTACAACACCCACGCCTTCCGGAGCCATCCGCTCCTTATACCACATCTCCGTTACCTCTTCCGGCTTGCGCTGCTCAATGTGGATTTCTTCCCCCGTCTCCATGGTCATGTCAATGGTGGAAGAGGGCGCGCACACATAGAAGGGGATTCCATAATGTTTCGCGATAATGGCTACGCCGCTGGTGCCGATCTTGTTGGCAAAATCTCCGTTGGCAGCCACCCGGTCGCATCCCACAAAAATGATACCGATTCTGCCTGATTTCATGGTATAAGAAGCCATGTTGTCACACTGCACATACGTGTCCACACCTGCCGCCTGCATTTCATAGGCGGACAGTCTGGCTCCCTGCAGAAGCGGTCTCGTCTCATCACAGTATACGTGCAGATCCTCCTTAGGATCCCAGCCGTGCTCCAGGGCGATATAAACCGGAGCCAGGGCCGTGCCATATTTAGCGGTAGCCAGCGTCCCGGCATTGCAGTGGGTCATAATACCCACGCCTCTTCCCAGCTTCTCCAGAAGCTCAAAGCCGTAGGCTCCGATGCTGCGGCTGATCTGGATATCCTCCTCGCGGATATCATTGGCCTCCTTTTTCAGGCGCTCCTTCATCTCAGCCACAGTTTTTCCATCTTTCTCATTTAACAGCACTGCGTGCATCCGGTTCAGGGCCCAGCTCAGGTTCACCGCCGTGGGCCGGGAAGAGTTCAGATATTCCATCATTTTAGTGCATTTGGCTACAAACTCCTCCATATTTTCTGTATCGAACTGGCGGGCCAGCACATAATAACCGTACGCTCCGGCCACCCCAATGGCCGGGGCTCCTCTTACCCGCAGCTTATAAATTGCCTCCCAGATATCCTCCGCTTTGTCCAGGGTCAGATATTCTGTCTTCCCCGGCAGCAGAGTCTGATCCAGAATCACCACAGCCTCTCCGTTCTCGGAGAGAACGACTGTATCCAGATTTAACGCATTTTCCATTCCGGATATTCTCCCTTCTGTATTTTTTATGGAAATGCCGGCAGAACCGGCCTTTCTTCATTACTGCTGATCTACAGCCTTCACCGCGTCCTTCAGTGTATTCAGGAAACACTTTCCGCAGGCCTTATGGGCGCGGTTTTTAATATAGTCAATGGCTGCCGTAATGCAGATCCGCTCCGCGCGGGTGCGGGCCTTCTCATCTGCGATGGTGGTAATATCCTTTACATTAGCCATGCCGACAATTCTCCGGATCAGTTCCAGACCGGTAACCGCAGAAGTATCCTCCAGAATTGTCTTCATATACCATTCCTTGAATCCCTTCGTCTTACACATGGTGTCTGTCACATGCTCGTCATAATATTTTCCCATCTTTTCCATGGTCAGGTTGACCACATCCGCAATTACAGACTCGACCCAGCGGCAGAACTCCTCCGCTCCGGCCGCGTCCCCGCTGCACCAGGCAAAGATCATGTTTGCCACCACATTGCCGATATCATAGCCCATGGGACCGTACATGCAGAATTCCGGATCAAAAACAATCGTGCTCTTCTCGTTAATAAAAATCGAACCCGTATGCAGATCTCCGTGGATCAGGGACTGGGCTCTGGTCATAAAATCCATCTTCAGCTTGGCCACTTCCAGATGCAGCTCCTCATCCTCATACAGCTTCTCTTTTACGAATTCCGCATTTGGCGCATACACATTGTTGCGCCCTCTTTCATCATTGTAGGGCTCTGTGTAGACCAGCTGCTCTGTGATATCGCACAGATCCGGAGAGATAAATTTTTTCTGCAGTTTCTTCTTCTCCTGATGATCCATCACCACATCCGTGGTTCCCATCAGCACCCGTGCCATATAGGTGGAAATATCATCGGCAAACTTCGGAAAAATTTTATGCTCCATCATGGCTGTCCTCATAACTTCATGATCCGACAGATCTTCCATGCAGCAGGCGCACATGACAGTATCATAGTTGTAGATCTCTGGCACCAGACCCGGCGCCAGTTTTCCGTAAAGCATCAGGATTTCGGATTCCACCCGGTTCCGGTCTGTATCGATTTTCATTTCCTTGGATATACGCAGCTCCACGCCGGCCTGCTTAACAATAACGCTGTGTCCCTTCGCGTCCTTGACCTTAAATACATAATTCAGGTTGCCGTCACCGATCTCCCTGCATTCCATGGTGGATACATCCCACTCTTTCTGGGGAACCTTGAACTGTGCATACTCGATCACATCCGCTTCCTTCATCAAAAAATACGTATCAAAACTTGCCATTTTCCCATCTCCTTTTCTTACTGCATTCCGTGTTCTCAGCTGATTTTCCGGGTCCGGAAAATCATATTTTCTTATTCCCTATTGTAAAGGAAAAGCGGAAAAAAGTCAACAAATTGCAAAAAATAGCAACACATTTTTTCATCTGTTTTCTCCGCTCTATAAGCAAGCAGGGCGCCGTATTTTCTACAGCGCCCCGCCTGATTTCTGCACTTTTTCCGCAATCCGGAACTGCAGATAAAATCAATCCTCTTTTGTTGTGATATATGCCGCGATCAGAGCGAGACAGAGCACAGCTCCCTTCATTGCCGGCAGTATGTAATAGGGCACACCGCACATGGTCATGCCGTTTTCCAGCGTTGAAATCAAAAGTGCGCCGATGGCTGTACCGATGGCATTGTACTTTTCACGTCCGCCGATGGAACGTCCGATAAATACGGCGGCCAGGGAGGTCATCAGATAACTGTCGGAACCGTTAACCTGTGCTGCCGAGTTACGGGAGCAGACTACGATACCGCCGATGGCGATAAAGGCTGCCGCGAACATACCTGCCATAAAACGCATCTTTTTAACATTGATACCGGACAGTTTTGCGGCCGTTTTATTTCCGCCCATGGCATACAGATAACGGCCATATTTCGTACGCTCCAGAAGGATAAAGCACACCGCCACACAAATCAGCATGATGATGATAATATAGGGGGATTTTCCGATATTCTGGGAGGCTTCCGTCCAGCCGCTGCGAAGAGGTGTACTGTCGCCGCCCTTTAAGGCTGCCGCCCAGCCGGCTGTGCTCATACCTGCGGAAATTGCGCCGCCGCCGGTGAAGGCAAGGCCCAGGCCCTGGTGAACGAACTGCAGGGCACAGGTAGCCAGCATATCCGGCACCTTGCATACAAGGATCAGGAACATATTCAGAAGATACATTACCATGGCGAACACGATGGTCAGCACAATGGCCAGCCACAGAGGCATATTAAACCACAGGAACAGTGATGCGAACACGTACGCACAGAAAGAACCCAGGGTTCCGGCCGCCATATCAAAGCCGTCCGGCGCCATGGATACAGTCGCCGCCAGGGCGAAAATGGTAACCGTGGACATGGCCCTTAAGATATTGATCGCGTTGGCCACCGAGAAAAATGCGGTTCCTCTCATGGCCGTAAAGATGATGATCGAGGCGATCAGGATTACAACGGCAGCCCAGTCCACTAATATTTTTGCTTTACTTCTACTTGTTGTCTGCATTTTTAATTCCTCCAGTATTATGGAAAGTCTTGCATTGCTCAGCCCGCGGCATAGGCATCCGTGGAGCCTGTCGAATAATGCATAATTTCTGCTTCATTCGTCTTGGCCGTCTCAAGTTCCGCCATAATTTTGCCGTCAAACATAACATACATGCGGTCCGTGATAGACAGAAGCTCTGAATTCTCACAGGTCGCGTAGATTACACAGTTGCCTGCCTTGGCAATATCATTAATCAGGCGGAAAATTTCCTGCTTTGCGCCCACATCCACGCCCTTGGTGGGCTCGTCAAAAATGTAAACATCACAGTCTGCCGCCAGCCATTTTCCCACGACAACCTTCTGCTGGTTGCCTCCGGACAGGAAAGCTACTTTCTGCCGGATGGACGGTGTCTTAATGCCCAGCTCCTTCACATATTTCTCGGCATTTTTCGCTGTAGCTTTCGTGTTGACAAAGCTCATATTACAGAAACGGGACAGACAGGCAGCCGCCAGATTGAAGGTCACCGTTTCCGCCACCAGTACGCCCTCCTTACGCCGTTCTTCCGGAACCAGAGCAATTCGGTTCTTTACCGCGTCTGCCGGTGTACTGATCTTCAGCTCCTTGCCATTGAGCGTGATTTTTCCGGAGGCCTTTTTGTAAGCTCCGAAGATCGTCTTACACAGCTCCGTCTTGCCGCCGCCCACCAGGCCGGCCAGCCCGACGATCTCGCCTTTCCGGACATACATATTAATATCCTTCACCCGGCCCTCACGCTCCGTAAGATTCTCGATCACAAAAGCCTTCTCGCCGATCTCGCAGACTTCCTTGGGGAAGTTTTCTTCAAATGAACGTCCCAGCATCTTCTCAACAATCTCCGTAGAGGTTGTCTCCTTAGTGATGGGGGTAGTATCTACGACCTCTCCATTC
Organism: Candidatus Scatomonas pullistercoris; assembly: GCA_018713515.1. Lineage (GTDB taxonomy): Bacteria > Bacillota > Clostridia > Lachnospirales > Lachnospiraceae > Scatomonas > Scatomonas pullistercoris. The sequence goes on along the minus strand of DVOO01000011.1, from coordinate 24,430 downwards.
CGCATAACCGTGTAGCTGTCACAGATGCGGAGCACCTCCTGAATCCGGTGGGTAATAAAGATGATCGCGATATTCTGTGTTTCTCTTAAATGCCTTACGACCCGGAACAACTCCTCCGTCTCCGTATCAGACAGGGGCGCTGTCGGTTCGTCAAGAATCAGGAAATTACAGGAGTTCTGGATCGCACGGGCGATCAGAACCATCTGTTTCTGCGCCAGGGAAAGCTTTCCGCAGATCTGGCGCACATCGATGTCAATTTTCAGCTGCTTTAAAGCCTCCTGGGCTTCTCTGCGCAGCTTGCTGTAATTTACAAACAGTTTGCCCTTCATGTTCATGACTACATCATTGAACATAACATTTTCTGCCACAGTCAGATTCGGCATCAAAGCCGTATCTACTTCCTGATATACAATCTGGATACCCAGTTTTTTAGCCGCCATGGGAGTTCTTACCTCCACAGGCTGGCCGTTGTACAGAACCTCACCGGTATAGCCTGGATTCGATCCGGCAATAACCTTCATCAGAGTGGATTTACCGGCGCCGTTAGCACCCATAACGGCATGAATCATACCAGTGCTGACCTCAAAATCAACATCAGAGAGTGCCTTCACGCCGGGGAACTCGATGGAAACTTTTCTGGTTCCAAGTGTAATTTTATCCATAATTTCCACAACTCCGTTCTCGCTTGTTTCTGAGTCAATCTGAAATCATGGGACACCGGAGCAGACTCCAGCGTCCCATGAACATCTAATGCTTTTCTATAGTAGGAGTAATCCGAATCCGCGTCAGCGGCCAAGCAGCTCAACCATCCAGTCACAGGTGGGCATCCAGGAGGTGTCGCTGTAGCTTTCGTCTGCAACCTCACCCACATTTTCAATGGTGATGCCATCCTGAGAAGTTACCTGCTCCTGGGTGATGATACTGGACGGAATCTCCAGCCAGGCGCCGATATCCTCATAGTAGCAGGACGCAGCCGCAATATCTTCATACTGATTTGCCAGCTCCAGAGCCAGAATACGGCATGCGAACTCGCCGTTCAAAGTCCAGTTGGTGGTTGCACAGGCCTTCCACTGAGAGCCTTCCTCCTGCATGAACTGGATATCCTCATTGGAAATATCTACAGATACCATGGGGATGTCGCGTCCCTGCTCGGACAGTGCCTGGTATACACCCTGTGCATATGCATCGTAGCAGCACCAGATTCCATCAATTTCATCATCGGAATATTTGGCCAGCGTAGCGGTCATAACATCGCGCATGGACTGGGTCGCATTCTGATCATCGGTGGGAGCGATCCTCTCAACCGTCACGATCTTGCCCTCATCTTCATAGGGCTGATAACCTTCCTGACGGCGGTCAAAGGGGCTGTTGTAACCGGCGCCCTGCTGTACCTGAAGAATATTGAGAGGCTCTCCGGCCGCTACCTTCTCCGCATTTTCGGGAAGAGACATCAGATACTCCAGAAGATCAGCCGCGAAGCCCGCGTCTCTCTGGAAGAACTGGGTAACGCCTTCAATCTTGGCGGTTTCACCGTTGGCATCCTTGAAGGGCGTATCAAAAGTAACGATCTTCAGATCCGGATACTGCTCCAGAATTCCGCTCAGGAAATCCCAGGCATACTCCTGGCCGCCGTGAGAAACCATCAGTCCATCGTAACCGGCCGCCGCGCACTGCTCGATTCTGGTCTGCCACTGTTCCGCATTGTCTGCGCAGAAGAAGGTGTCGGCAGTCATTCCCAGCTTCTCAGCCGTCTCCGTGAAGGAGTCGGACCACATCTGGAAAATAGTAGCCGGGCTCATCAGCATGATGTAGGCAATTTTCTTTCCAGCCACAGGAGACTCCACATTACCGGTTGCCTCTCCGGAGCCGGAACTTACACTCGTGCTGTCCGTGCCGCCGCTGCTGCTCTGCGTTGTAGAGCTGCCGTTGCTCGAGGAACTGGAATCACCGCCGCTGCCGCAGGCTGTAAGGCTCAGCGCCATTGTTGCAGCCAGTAAAGTCGCAATAATCTTTTTTTTCATTTTTCATCCTCCTTTGTCTAATCTCACAAAGTTCTCGACTTCGATGTGATCATATTATCATTTTTTACCAAATTTGTAAATAGAAAACAACACATTTTTTTTGTTTTTTTTGCTTTTTTTGTTTTTTCAAATATATCTCTTATGCACATTTACAATAACAGCAGTCTGTGTTCTGCAGACTGCTGTTATTTTTTTTGCATAAACTTTTCTAATTTTTGTCTTTTTTGATATTTTCAGTTTTTCTCTACAGGCACCCCTTCTGCAGAATGCTGCAGGCATAAAACGCCGTCTCCGTGGTCGCCACAACACAGTATGCATTTTTTGCCATTGTGTAAAATTTTCCTCTGGGAATCATGGCACAGGCCTCCGCTCCCCGCTCATCATGCCTGGCCACAATCTCCTTGAACTCATCCCATACCGGACACTCCAGATCTGCATCCCGGGCCTCTTTATCCATAATCAGCACAGGATCCTCCACAAAGGTATCCAGCGGCATCAGCGTCAGAATCGCATCCATGATCTCTGTCGCCCGCACGCCGTCGCAGCGCACCAGAATACTGTCCCTGGCCATGGATGCCGCGGCAAAATTGGCATCTCCGATCACAATAGTATCTCCATGTCCCATTTCAGCCAGAACCTTCAGAAGCTCCGGTGACAGGACCGGGGGAATCCCTTTCAGCATATTAAAACCACCTCTCTTTTACAGAATCATTTTATTACAGTTTATCATTAGAAAATCTGACAAACCAGTCTGTTCATTTGGCTTTCTGTTTGGTATAATGTGACTAAATGAGCATTTTTTTGCAGAAAGGAGTGGATTTTATGGAAAATAAAAAATACACCAAATCCGAAACCAGACAAATTGCCAACCAAATCCGCAAGCAAATTCTGGGGATCGCTCTTCAGAGCGGCGGCTGCTATCTGGCTCAGGCCTGCTCTTCCGCCGAAATTATCTCTGCCCTTTATACGCAGATACTGAATCTGGGTCCCTCTGTGGGCGAATGGGACGCCATCCCCTTCCCGGGTGTACCGGGACCCGACAACATGGACTATCAGAGAGGCAGTGCCTACCATGGCGTGCAGGCGCCGGATAAAGACCGCTTCTTTGTATCCTGCTGCCATTACGCCTCGGTGATCTACTGCGCCCTGGCTGCAGTGGGCCGTCTATCCCCCTCCGCTCTGGAAAAATTTAATGTAGACGGCTGGAACATGGAAATGATCGGTGCTGAACATTCGCCCGGTTTCGAAAACACAGCCGGATCGCTGGGCCTTACCGTCTCCATCGCAGCCGGAACCGCCCACGCCCGGAAAATGAAAGGCGAGAGCGGACTCGTTTACTGTCTTATGGGGGACGGGGAGCTGCAGGAAGGTCAGACATGGGAGTGCGTACAGGCTGCCGGCTATTATAAACTGGACAACTTCATAATGGTTGTGGATGTGAACGGCCAGCAGGTGGAGGGAGCCATTGAAGATCAGATGGCAGAGGAGCCCCTGGCCGACCGCTTCCGTGCCTTCGGCGCGGTCTGCGCGGCCTGCGACGGCCACGATATCGATGCTATTATCGAAGCATGCCGTACCGCCCATCCCGGAAAGCCTCTGGCCGTCCTTTGCCATACAAAGGGCTATACCGGAATCCCGCCGCTTCAGAAGAGATGGCCGTTCCTGCACTTTGTAAGAATCTCCGAGGCCGAAAAACCTGAATTCCAGAAAATCTATGATGAAATGTAGGAGGACGGAAAATGAAAATAGAAGTAAATACACATGAAAAGAATATGATCCGTTTCGCGGCGGAACATCCGGAGGTTCTGGTCCTCTCCGCAGATCTGGGCTCTTCCTGTGAAGTAAAAAAGTTCAGGGCCGTCTATCCCGACCGTTATCTGACCATGGGCATCGCCGAACAGAACATGTGCTCCTGGGCAGCCGGTCTGGCCCGGGAAGGCTACCGCCCCTTCCTGCACACCTTCGCTGTGTTTCTGTACCGCCGGATTCTTGACCAGCTGGAGATGAGCGTTGCCTACCCGAACCTTCCGGTGGTCTTTGTCGGCTTTGTGCCGGGCATCACCACGCCGGGCGGCGTGACCCATCAGTCCATCAATGATGTGGGTGTTCTGCGCACAGTCCCCAACATGACCATTTTTGATATAGGAGACGCCACGGAAATCGAAGGTGTGCTGGATCTGGCCTGGGAACGCAGCGGCCCTGTCTTTATCCGCATGCTGCGCAAGGAGGTGCCCCGTCTCTTTCCGGCAGACCAGCCCATGCAGTTTAACCGGGCCAGGGTCTTAAGCGAAGGGGAGGACATTCTGATTCTATCCTCCAGCATCTGCACGGAGGAGGCCATGCGCGCCACACAGGTTCTGCGGGAAAAAGGGCTTTCTATCCAGCACATGCACGTATCCACTCTGAAGCCCTTTACCGATCCGACCATTCTTGCGGCTCTGAAGAAAACGAAATACGGAGTCATCACCATTGAAAATCAGTACGAAATCGGAGGTCTCTCCAGCGCGGCTGCTGAAATGATAGCAGAAAACGGCATCGGCTGCCGGCTCCGCAAAATCGGACTGCCCGGCTATCCCCACGGCGCCTCCAAAATGTATCTGATGAAAAAATACGGCATCAATGCGCTGCATCTGGTCCAGGCCGTTGAAGAGCTGACCGGACGGACTCTCGGCATAACGGAAGCAGATCTGGACGAGGAGCGGTTTGTAGATTTTCTGGAAGTGTAAAAAGGGGTTATGCATCATGAGTAATAGAAATAAGAAGAAAAAAGCAAAAACAACGTATTATCAGTCTAAAAGTCAGACTTCCAAAAATTTATTCCATTCCCCTCAGGCATATGGGAGACTGATTGAAATTCCCATGACCGCCTCCATGCGGGCAATCTCCGCAGTATCACTTCTTCTGCAGGCGGCTCTGACTGTCTTTGCTTTTTATTCGGCCTTCACGACTGACACCATTGCGGCCCTGAGGGAATCCGGTTTTGCCAGCAGCTATCTGTATCTGGTGCTTCCCGTGATTACTTGGCTGATTTCCCTGGGGTTCCGCTTTACCTGCCGGGTCGTGCCCCTCGAAATGTGGCGCCTTCCAAAATCTGTGAAGCAGGGAATGATACGCCTGAAAGGCCAGCCGCTGAAGCTCGCCACCCTTCTGCTGGAACTGGAGACCGCTGTCTGCTTCAGCTACATTGCGGTGATCCTGTATCTTGGATCCGCCCCCAGCAATTTTGTCCTGCTGGCCTGGCTTGCAGCCCTGATCCTGTCCATTTTTTTCCCCTGCCGGGCAGCAGCCAAAAAAGCCTGACTTTATTTTTCCCGGCAGGAAAAAACAAAAAAACACCACATTTAACGCTGAAATTATGTGGCATTAATTGACATCTTTTCCGAAAGGACTTATAATTTTTGCAAAACTGATGCAACAGCCACGGCTGCTGCAGAGAACCATTCCATTTACAAGGAGGATTTATCGAATGAAAAAGATCATGAACGCGCCTGAAAACTATGTAGACGAGATGCTGAAAGGCATATACGCCGCTCACGGCGATCAGGTAAAATATGTCAACGATGATCTGCGCTGCTACTGCAGAGCCAGCAAAAAGCCCGGGAAAGTAGCCATCATCACGGGAGGCGGAACAGGACATCTCCCCCTGTTTCTGGGCTATGTAGGGGATGGTCTGATCGATGGCTGCGGTGTCGGCGGCGTTTTCCAGTCCCCCTCCCCGGAACAGATCTACAACATTTCCAAAGAAGTGGAAGCGGGCGCAGGCGTGCTGTACCTGTACGGCAATTATACCGGCGATATCATGACCTTCGATATGGCAACCGACCTGTGCGAAATGGATGACATTGAGTGCAGGAGCATCGTGGGCGCCGATGATGTGAATTCCCATGAAAATCCGGATACCCGCCGCGGTGTGGCCGGCATCTATTTTATGTATAAGGCGGCCGGTGCAAAGGCCGACCAGGGCGGAACGCTGGACGAGGTTCTGGCTGCCGCGCAGCTGGCCAAGGACAATACCCGCACCGTAGGCTTCGCGCTTACCCCCTGCATTATCCCGGAAGTAGGGCATCCCAATTTTGAACTGGGTGAGAATGAGATGGCCATGGGCATGGGTATCCACGGCGAGCCCGGTATCTGGAACGGACCCTTAAAGACTTCCAGAGAAATTGCGGAGGAATCCCTGAATACGCTTCTGAAAGATATGCCGGTAGCTTCGGGCGAGGAGGTTGCTCTCCTGATCAACGGCCTGGGGGCTTCCTCTGTCGAGGAGCTGTACATTCTCTCCAACGACATTACAGAGATCCTGAACTCCAGGGGCATCAAGATCTACAAGACGATCGTGGGCGAGTACGCTACTTCCATGGAGATGGCCGGCGCTTCCATCACGATCTGCAAGCTGAATGACGAAATGAAGGGATATCTGGATTACCCGGTAAACACTCCTTTCATCTGCCAGAAATAATTACGTGTAGGAGGAATTCACATGGACAAGATTTTATTTGAGCAGGTACCGGAGCTGTTCGAGAGCGTAGGAAACCTGTTCCTGGAGAAAAAAGAAGAACTGTGCGAAATGGATGCCAGGCTGGGGGACGGAGATCTGGGCCTTACCATGAGCAAGGGCTACGCGGCTCTCCCTGATCTGATGCGCGCAGAGGCAGAAGGCGCGGGCGGAGATATCGGGAAAATGCTTATGAAGGCCGGGATGAAAATGTCCTCCCTGGTGCCCTCCACCATGGGCTTCCTGATGTCCACCGGCGTTATGGAAGGGGGAAAAGCGCTGAAGGGCCGCACAGAACTTAACGGCGCTGCTCTGGCCGATTACCTGACCGGCTTTGCCGCAGGCATCCAGAAGCGCGGAAAATGCGAACCGGGCCAGCGAACGATCTATGATTCCGTTCTGCCTGCCGCACAGGCCGCCGCGAAGACGGCCGCCGAAAACCCCGGAGCTTCCCTGGACGAGGTAATCACCGCCGCCGAAGAAGCAGCAAAGGCCGGTGTAGAAGCCACCAAAGATATGGTTCCCGTATTCGGCAAGGCAGCCGTTCACGCCGCCGCCTGCGCCGGCGTACCCGATCAGGGCGCCATCGCCGGGTACTACAAAATCCTGGGGCTTTCTAATTACATTAAAAAATAATAGCAGCCGCTTTGAGCGGCTTCCGCAGGAGGGCATTCCAAAAGTCAGAAATGACTTGCGGGATGCCCTCTTTCTTTTGCGTGAAGCCTGGAAACCCGCATAAATCCAAGAGAAAAGCTCCGGTAGGGGAGCTACCGGAGCCTTTCGAGGGGAGTATAAATAATTAATAAGGGGTTATTAATTGTAAAAAAAATTTTTTGAAGGGTAAATTCTTTTTACAAAATTGATTATAATACAAGAATTGGAAAAAATCAACTGATTTTCTGTATATCCTTCATTTTCTGTAACCGGGGTTCCGGAAGAGGTCCGAAAACTTCCCTCCCGGGGGGCTGCCAAAAATATCCGGCACAGCCGTTGCCCATTTTTCGGGATCGTGTTACAATTTAAACATCAGCGTAAGGAGGAACCTGGTGTATGAAAATTCAAGAATCCGCGGAAAACTATCTGGAGACAATCCTGATCCTGAGCCAGAAAAAACCCAATGTGCGCTCCATTGATATTGCCACGGAACTGGGCTTTTCCAAACCCAGCGTAAGCGTAGCCATGAAAAATCTGCGCAACAATGATCTGATTCTGGTGGACGAAGACGGGCACATCCATCTGACCCCCTCGGGGCTGGCCATTGCGGCCAAGATATATGAACGCCACACTCTGATTTCCAAACTTCTGGTCAAGCTGGGCGTGGACGAGAAAACGGCCATCGAGGACGCCTGCCGGATTGAACACGTAATCAGTTCGGAAAGCTTTGAAGCCATCAAAAAGCATGCAGCTGCCATGAGCAGGGAAGAAGACTGATCCCATGAAGATAGCATTGATCACCGGAGCCTCGTCGGGGCTGGGCATGGAATTTGCCCTTCAGATTTGCAGGACAAAGGATAAGCCGGAAGAGATCTGGGCCGTAGCCCGGAGGCAGGAAAGGCTTCTGGAGCTTCGCAGAAGCTGTTCCGTTCCGGTGCGCGTGCTCCCCCTGGATCTGACGGAAGAGGGCAGCATCCGGGAGCTTAAGAGTCTCCTGGAAAGGGAAAAGCCGGAGATACAGATACTGATCTGCGCCGCCGGCTTTGGAAAGATCGGAAAGTATTCGGAGATTTCTCTGGAGGACGCCGGCCGGATGATCGACCTCAACTGCCGGGCGGCCGTGGAGGTTACGCTTCTTGCCCTTCCGTGGATGAAGCGGGGCGGCCGGATACTGGAGATCTGCTCTACCTCGGCCTTTCAGCCCTTCCCCTATCTGAATGTATATGCGGCATCCAAGGCTTTTCTGTACCGCTTCAGCCGGGCACTCCGGGTGGAGCTTTTTGATCGGGGCATCCGTGTCACCGCCGTCTGTCCTTACTGGATTAAAGACACAGAATTTATTCCAAAAGCAAAGGATGCCGGAGGAGGAAGGGCCGTGCGCCATTTTCCCCTGGCATCCCGCAGAAAATCTGTTGTAAAACACGCGCTTCTGGACAGCCGTCTGGGACTGCCCGTATCCACGCCGGGACCTGTCTGCTTTCTTCACCGGATTGCCGCAAAATTTCTCCCCGGCGAGCTGATGATGGGCATCTGGTCCCTGATACGCAGAATCTAGAAGCTATACCTGCAGCATGTTTACGATTTTGTCAAATCCCATATAGTGAGAGGCTTTGACCAGAATGGTATCCCCCTCCCGGAGAAGCTTTGAAAGCTCAACCATCAGCTGATCGCGGCTGGGATACCAGCGCACTTCCAGCTCCGGAGCTGTCTCCCTTGCGCCGGCCGCCAGCTCCTCACTTAAGGGGCCGGCGCAGTAAATGGCGTCAATAGACAGTGTCCCGGCATAGGCGCCCACCTGTCTGTGGAGCTCGCGTTCCTGCTCTCCCAGCTCTCCCATATCTCCAAGAACCGCCACCCGGCGGTTTTTTCCATCCTGCAGGGCCTGCAGGGAGGCTTTCATGGAGACGGGATTCGCATTGTAGCAGTCATCAATCAGCGTATATTTTCCCGTCTCCAGAATCCGGAACCGTCCGCTGATGGTTTCGTAACTCTCCAGGCCGGCCCGTATTTCTTCCAGGGTCAGACCGTAGTACAGCCCTGCCGATGCGGCCGCCAGCCCGTTGTATACCATATGTTCACCCGGCTTCGGAATCCGCACATGAAAACTGCCTTCCGGCGTGTGGATCCTGCAGGAGGTCCCCTGAAGCCCCAGAGGCTCCAGCTCATCCGCCCAGACATCATTGCTGCTGTTCAGCCCGTACGTCCGGGGGCGGATGCCTCTCACCTCATGGATGGCAGACAGTTTGTCATCGTCTCCGTTAAGGATTATATGGCCTTCCGGCCGCATAAAATCAAAAATTTCTGATTTTGCCTTCAGGATCCCGTCCCGGGTCTTCAGATTTTCCAGATGGCACCATCCGATATTGGTCAGGATACAGGTTTCCGGCCTGGCAATTTTAGACAGCCGGTGCATCTCGCCAAAATCACTGATGCCCATTTCCAGAACCGCGATCTGATCTTCTTCCCGCAGCCGGAAGATTGTAAGAGGCAGACCCAGCTCATTATTAAAATTCCCCTCCGTTTTGAGAACTCTGTATTTCTGTCCCAGAACCGAAGCCGTCATCTCCTTTGTGCTGGTCTTGCCGACACTTCCCGCAATTCCCACCACCGGTATAGAAAGGCCCGCCAGGTAGAATTCCGCCAGATCCTTCACCGCCTGCAGGGAACTCTCCACACGTATATAGGGAAACGATGTCTCCGGCAGCTCTCTCTCCGAAAGAACGGCGGCAGCTCCTGCCTGGACGGCTTTTTTTATGTAAGAATGGCCGTCCACACGCTCTCCGGGAATAGCCACAAAAAGGCTGCCCTCCTCCACGCTGCGGCTGTCTGTGGTAACCGCTGTAATGCAGAAATTCTTCATCGCCTCCGTGCCCACATACTGTCCGCCGCAGGCCCCGGCTATATTCTTCAAGGTTAAATTCTTCATCGCCTGCTCCTGTCTCACTGATACTTTTCCAGAGAAATCCGGATCAGCTCCTCACAGAGTTCCGGATAGCTGATACCCAGCGCTGCTGCTTCCTGGGGAATCAGGCTGGTGGGCGTCATGCCGGGAAGCGTATTGGCCTCCAGGCAGTAGATCCGGCCGTCCGGCCGCATCATAAAGTCCAGACGGCAGTATCCTCTGATTCCCAGGGCTCCGGCCGCCCGCACCGCTGCGTCCTGCATTTCGCGGGTTTTTTCCTCCGGCAGGTCGGCCGGACAGGTTTCCACCGTGCAGCCGGCCGTATACTTATTTTTATAATCGTAAAATCCCTCTTTGGGCGTAATCTCAATGACCGGATACGCTTTCCCCCCGATCACCGCCACTGAAAATTCCCTTCCCCGGATGAACTCCTCCACCACCACCTGATCTTCATAGGCGAAAGCTTCTTCCAGGGCCTTTCTGAAGGATTCCGGCCCTTCTACCACCGATACCCCCACGCTGGAACCGCCGCAGCAGGGTTTTACGATCACCGGAAACTCCAGCCCTGACGCAGAGATGCTCTCCGGCTCTTTCCCCTTTACCAGGTGAATGCCCCGGGGAGCAGGTACCTGACCGGCTTCAAAGAAAATTTTTGTTATGTATTTATCCATGGCGACAGCACTGCTGAGATAGTCGGTGCCGGTGTAGCGGATACCAAAGAGATCAAAGGCCGCCTGAACCTTTCCGTCCTCTCCGTTGGCGCCGTGGAGAGCCAGGAATACGAGGTCGGCTTTCTGGCAGAGCTCCAGCACATGGGGGCCGAAAAACTCCCTCCGGCTTTCAATCGCCTTTTCCAGTTCCGCACTCCTGGCCTTCATGGCCGCCTCCGCCCGGTCCACATCGAAATCAGCCGGGAATTCTCCTGCGGCTTCCTCCTCCCGGCATCCAAAGAAAACGTCCAGAAGGACTGCCTGATGGCCTCTTTCCTGCAGCGCCCGGCAGACGCCGCTTCCGGATATAATGGAAATCTCTCTCTCTGTGCTGGTTCCTCCAGCCAATACAACAATTTTCATGGCAGATGCTCCTCTTCTTCCCCGGACTTTCCATCCTGTTTTCCGGTAACCGTTTTTATTTCTCTTCCAGCAGCTTCTCGATGCTCACCAGCTTTACGCTGAGCACAAAAACATCCATGGCCAGAGCCAGCTCCTCCGAAGTAGGATAGGAGGGCGCGATCCGGATATTGGAATCCTGCGGATCTCTGTGGTACGGGTAGCTGGATCCGGCGCCCGTAATCACCAGGCCCGCCTCCTTGCACTTTGCCACAATGGCTTTCGCACATCCCGGCAGAGCGTCAAAGGAGATGAAGTAGCCGCCCCGGGGACTGGTCCAGGTTCCGAGGCCCGTTCCGCCGATCTCCTGCTCCAGAACGCGCTCCACGGTCTCGAACTTCGGCCGCATAACGGCTGCATGCTTCATCATATGAGCCATGACTCCGTCCAGATTCTTAAAATAACGCACGTGGCGCAGCTGATTTACCTTGTTGTAGCCGATGGTCTGGAAGCCCATATATCTCTTGAACTCCTCCAGATTGGCCGGGGAAGAGGCTACTGCGGAGATTCCCGCTCCCGCGTAGCTGACCTTGGAGGTGGACGCAAACACATAAACCATATCCGGATTGCCGGCCTTCCTGCACTCCTCCAGGATATTCAGCAGCTTATCCTGTTTCTCCTCTTCTTCATACAGGTGATGGATCCCATAGGCGTTGTCCCAGAAAATACGGAAATCCTTTGCAGCCGGCTTCAGAGCCGCGAATCTCCTGACCGTCTCGTCCGAATACGTGTAGCCCTGAGGATTGGAGTACTTGGGCACGCACCAGATTCCCTTGATGCTGTCATCTTCGGCCACCAGCTTCTCCACCAGATCCATATCCGGTCCCTCCGGAGACATGGGCACATTGATCATCTCCACGCCGAAATACTCTGTAACGCTGAAATGTCTGTCATACCCGGGAACCGGGCAGAGAAATTTTACCTTATCCAGTTTTGCCCAGGGAGTGCTGCCCAGTACGCCGTGGGTAAAGGAACGGGATACGGTATTAAACATGATCGTCAGGCTGGCATTTCCGCAGACAATCACCTGGTCCGCCGGAGCGCCCATAATAGCCCCCATCAGCTCCTTGGCCTCCTTCAGGCCCGTGGGATTTCCATAATTGCGGCAGTCTTCTCCGGCATCGCTGTAGCAGTCCTCATTTTTTGAGATCACGGTCAGCATGCCCTCAGCCAGATCCAGCTGCTCTGTGGAAGGTTTTCCTCTGGAAATGTCCAGCTTCAGCCCTTTTCCCTTTACCTCCTCGTATTTTGCCTCTGTCTCCCGGTGAAGAGCCAGGAGCTCTTCTCTGCTCAGTTCCCTGTAGTCTTTCATAATAGTCCTCCTCAAGTTAACCTTGTGCGCCCATGCGCAGTCTCCTGTTTTTCTGTTCCCTATAATTTTCACGTGTATTTTAGTAGCTTGCCTTCCGCCTGTCAAGGGGAATCCCTTTTTTTCTCCCAGCGTCCCGATGCGCCGCAGGGCAGAATCAGCCCTGTGGAAGATACGGGAAGCCCGATCTCCGATGCCTCGGTACAGCCTCCTCTCCCTTTCAGCGCCACCGAGATCATGTAGGCCAGCACCGCCGGGGCCAGCCCGGTGGTGTAGGAATTCACCAGGAAAAACAGCGGGTCATCGCCCAGCAGCTTTTCGCACCGGCAGATCAGCGGATAGACCGCATCCTCAATCTTCCAGATCTCTCCCCTGGGACCGCGCCCGTAGGAGGGCGGATCCATAATAATGCCGTCATACCGGTTTCCCCGCCGGATCTCCCGCTCCACAAATTTCATGCAGTCATCCACCAGCCAGCGGATGGGTTTTTCCTGCAGGCCGGAGGCGGCGGCATTCTCTCTGGCCCAGGTAACCATCCCCTTTGAAGCGTCCACATGGGTCACCGATGCTCCCGCCGCCGCGGCCGCCAGCGTGGCGCCGCCTGTATAGGCGAAAAGATTCAGCACCTTCACCGGGCGGCCGGCTCTGCGGATGATATCCGAAAACCAGTCCCAGTTTACCGCCTGCTCCGGAAACAGCCCTGTGTGTTTAAAACTGAAGGGTTTCAGATGAAAGGTCAGATTTCCGTAGCGGATCTGCCATTGTTCCGGCAGATCAAAAAATTCCCACTGTCCGCCTCCCCGGCTGCTCCGGTGGTAATGGCCGCTGCACTTGTTCCATCCCGGATGCCTGCGCTCCGTATCCCAGATCACCTGGGGATCCGGCCGGATCAGCGTATAACTGCCCCATCTCTCCAGCTTTTCGCCCCCGGAGGTATCCAGCACCTCATAATCCTTCCACTTATCCGCAATCCACATGCTCTTCTCCTTGTTTTCCGCCGGCGTCTACTGATTTCGGTACGCCTTTACAATCTCTGCAATGTACATGGTATGGAAATCCCGGTCCGGATACCACTTATCAATCTCTTCCCGGGCCAGGAAGCACTCCGGCTTCATTTCCTGGGCATACAGCTTCCGGCAGACCAGCACCAGCTCTGCCTCCCGGAAAGCCGGGGCGCCGCCGAGATCAGTCAGATGCAGGTCCGTCCGGCTGATCTTGTCCGGCTCATCTCTTCCGGAAACTTTTCCCAGATAGCCCATGGCCTGCTTCTCCCTGCCGCCGAAAAAACTCAGGGTAAACGTATCATTTGCGTCTACAAATTCCTTTGTATACCGCTGGGGCCTGAGATAGATGGTGGCGGCAGTCTTGCCCCACATAATTCCCACGCCGCCCCAGGAAGCCGTCATGGCGTTGACCTGCCCGTCCTTTTTTGCAGCTACCAGCATCCAGTCATCCCCGATCATTTTCCAGGGATTTCCCTCCAGAGTCTTAATATCCATTTCCTGAAAATTCATTTTCCAGCTCCTTTCCATTGACAGAAACAAACGTTCGGATTATAATAACAGAACAGATGTTCGATTTTATTTTGGAGGCTATCCATGATTCTTTCACAGCATGCGTCCCTGTCCGAAAAATTAAAAATTCTATCCGACGCGGCCAAGTACGATGTTGCCTGCACCTCCAGCGGTTCTGACCGCCGGGGCGCCCGGGGACGCCTGGGAAACTGCGTGCCCGCCGGCATCTGCCACAGCTTCTCCGCCGATGGCCGCTGTATCTCCCTGCTGAAGATTCTCTTCACCAATGAGTGCGTGTTTGACTGCCGCTACTGCATCAACCGCAGCTCCAACGATGTGCCCCGGGCCTCCTTCACCCCTGATGAGGTATGCACGCTGACCGTGGAATTTTACCGCAGGAATTATATAGAGGGGCTTTTCCTGAGCTCCGGAATTCTCCGATCCCCGGACTATACCATGGAGCTTCTGGCGGAGACCGTTTACCGGCTGCGCACCCGATACCATTTCCACGGATATATCCATCTGAAGGCCATTCCGGGCGCCAGCCAGGAGCTCATCGAGCGGGCCGGCTACTACGCGGACCGCATGAGCGTCAATCTGGAACTGGCCACTGCGGAGGGTCTGCGGAATCTGGCGCCCCATAAGACCCGCCGCACGATCCTGCAGCCCATGCGGCAGATTCAGACCCGCCGGGATGCCAACCGGGAAGAGCTTTCCCTTTACCGCCATGCCCCGAAGTTTGTCCCTGCCGGCCAGAGCACCCAGATGATCGTGGGCGCCCTGGGCGAAACGGACTATGAACTCCTGAGCACTGCCCAGGCCCTGTATCACAATTTTGATCTGAAGCGGGTCTTTTACTCCGCCTTCGTCAACGTGAACCAGGATGCCTCTCTGCCCATGCTTCCCCAGGGTCCCCCTCTGGAAAGAGAACACCGGCTTTACCAGGCGGACTGGCTGCTGCGGTTCTACGGCTTTCAGGCCGGTGAGCTCCTCACTCCGTCCAGGCCGAACTTTCATCCCCTCCTGGATCCCAAGTGCGACTGGGCCATCCGTCACCTGGATCTGTTTCCGGTGGAAGTAAACCGGGCGGATTATCACACTCTGCTCCGGGTTCCGGGAATCGGCACCGCCTCTGCCCGCAGGATCACAGGCGCCCGCCGTTTCGGTCCGCTGACCTTTGAGGATCTGAAAAAGCTCCGGGTGGTTTTAAAAAGAGCTCAGTATTTTATCACCTGCGGCGGAAAAACCTTTGTTCCCGTAAAATTTGACGAAGACTATATTCTCCGGAATCTTCTTCCCCACCCCGGTTTTCGGGAAAACGGGCCGGAGTTCCGGCAGCTTTCCCTCTTCGATTCCGAAGGACCGGAAGGGCCCGCCCCCTCCGGACGGAAAGGAGGCAGTTATGCAGGAAAAACAGCGCTTTCTCTGTGAAAACAGCCTGGACGGACTCTTCACCGCCGTCTACGATGCCTGGGATTCCCGCTGCGGCCATGAGAACGTGGAGCTGGCCGTGCAGGAGCCGGACAATCTGGAATTCTTCTGCCGGGAGCACCGGACAGCCACGGATCCGGAAAAGGCCGCCCGGGTGGCCCGGACGCTCCGGCGGCGCCTGGGCAGCCGCGGATATGAGATCCTCTGCTATGCTGCCGCCTCCCAGTTCCCGGACAAGGGCACAGCCCTTTACCAGAGTATTGTCTGCCTTCTCACCGGACGTTCCGATTTTACGGACCGGAGGAATCCTCACATCCGCCGGCTGATGGAGCTGTACAAGAACAGCTTTGCCGAATTCGACCACCTGAGAGGCTTTCTCCGCTTCCGGGAGCTTTCTTCCGGCGCTCTGGCCTCTCTGATCCGCCCGAAGAACGATCTTCTGCTCTTTCTGGGGGCCCACTTCCAGGAACGGATGCCGGAGGAAGCTTTCCTGATCTGTGACAGCGGCCGCAGCCGGATCTGCTTTCATAAGCCCGGCGCAGACTGCAGTCTCATCTCCGGTCTCTCCCTTTCGGAAACGGAGCTTTCCCGGTACAGCTCAGACGCCGAAACCTTCGAGAATCTGTTTCGCACCTTCTGCCGGAGTATCTCCATCCGGGAGCGGGAAAATCCCGCTCTGCAGAGACAGATGCTTCCCCTGCGCTTCCGGGAATTTATGCCGGAGTTCCGGCAGACCCAGGCGCCGCCGGACCATTAAAGGGTCAGTCCGCAGGCGGGCCGGGCCCTCTCCAGGCGCTCCTGAAACTGCCGGTAAAATTCTCCTTCGCGGAAGGGCGTCTGATAAAATTCCCGGAGTACGTACAGATTCACGGCCTTCTGCCTGGCCAGACCCGCTTCCGTTTCGAAGGTCTCCTGGATATCTTTCAGAAAGTAATGCCATTCCCGGATGAACTGCTGATTTTTCTGCAGCTCCGGCGTATCGATCCACTTTTTCACTTTAATTTTGCTCCGACCGGCCGGGCACTCATGGACCTGGAGAAAATAACGGAAATCTCTGTTTTCATAAAATCTCCCCAGGGGAAAGATCCGGCAGATCCCGGGACGAAAGCTGTGAACGGAGCAGCGCCCCTGCTCGTTCAGAAAGGCACAGCAGTTCCGGTTTTCGTCCATTTTCAGATTGGGCAGGATCATGCCGTCCACCACATGCAGTTCCATATATCCGCTGTTCAGCAGCGCTTCAAAGTTCTGTCCCAGCCCTTCTGACAGAAGATGAACATCCAGGGGGTCAAGCAGAATAGAAGTACCCATGTCCCGGCAGCAGACGGAGCACCCCCGGCAGTCCCGGCAGTCCGCCTTCACCATATCATTGAGACCATACAGGCGTCCGTCGGATATCTCTTCCATATTTATATCGCGTTCCATGTCCGTACCTCATCCATATTTTTTCTTCAGCGCCATCTCCACAGGTATCATGCAAAGCAGCATTACCACTATCTGCCCGGCCAGAACAGCCAGAGATATTGTCTCGAATTCCTGGTGCTCCCGGAAGGCCAGAACAAGCCCGAGCGTCAGCGCCGCCAGCGGCACGGCAGCGGCCGTCCAGATTTTTCCTATACGGATCTGGGCAAATACATACGCCTCTTGGCTCTTAAGGGCCCGTTTTGTCCGGTAGCCATACCATTTATCCACACTGTCAGGGGGAGCCTTCCACAGGGCCATTCCAAACAGCAGCATCAGAACCGGCACCAGGAAATCCACCAGAATCATGACCATCACCATTCTCTCCACCTCCCCCAAAGGGTTCTTCGGGATTACTGCCTTACCTTAATATGAACCTCTCGAAGCTGGGTTTCTGTCACCTCTCCCGGTGCTCCGCACATGAGATCCTGGGCATTTCCATTCATGGGGAAGGGGATCACTTCGCGGATATTTTCCTCATTGCGCAGCAGCATGATCATACGGTCAATGCCCGGCGCCATGCCTGCGTGGGGCGGAGCTCCGAACTGGAAGGCCTGATACAGGGCGCCGAACTTTTTCTGAAGATCCTCCTCCGTATAGCCTGCAATTTCAAAGGCTTTCACCATAATATCCAGATCGTGGTTTCTGACCGCGCCGGAGGAAAGCTCCACACCGTTGCAGACAATATCATACTGGTAAGCCAGCACCTCCAGGGGATCCTTGGTATTCAGCGCTTCCAGACCGCCCTGGGGCATGGAGAAGGGATTATGGGTAAAAATAATCTTTTTCTCCTCTTTGTCATACTCATACATGGGGAAGTCGTTGACAAAACAGAACCGGTAAGCATTCTTTTCGCAGAGATCCAGTCTCTCCCCCAGCTCCGTCCGGATCTGTCCCGCAAAGAGCGATGCTCTCTCCTCGTTATCCGCAATAAAGAAAATGGTATCGCCGGGCTCCAGTCCCGCGATCTCGGCAATCTCTCCCTTTTTCTCGGCGGGAATAAATTTGTCAATGGGCCCCTTATAACTCATATCCTCTTTTACTTCCAGATAACCCAGCCCCCCCATGCCGATGGATGTGGCAAATTTCAGCAGCTTCTCGTGGAAGCCCTTGGACATATCCGCGTGAACCTTGATGGCCCGGACAGTCTTATTATGGAAGGGCTTGAAGGTGCAGTTCTGGAAGAATTCTGTTACATCCACAATCCGCAGAGGATTTCTAAGATCCGGCTTATCTGTTCCGAATTCCAGCATGGCCTGCTTATAGCTGATCACCGGATAGGGAGCTTCCGTCACCTCGTAACCCTCCGGCGCAAATTTTTTAAAGGCCGCTGTAAGCACTTCCTCACCGGCCCGGAATACATCCTCCTGGGTGGCAAAGCTCATCTCAAAATCCAGCTGATAGAACTCTCCGGGAGAGCGGTCGGCTCTTGCATCCTCATCCCGGAAGCAGGGGGCAATCTGAAAATATTTGTCAAAGCCGGAAACCATCAGCAGCTGCTTATACTGCTGCGGGGCCTGGGGCAGCGCGTAGAATTTTCCCTTGAATTTTCTTGAGGGAACAATGTAGTCCCGGGCACCCTCCGGAGACGAAGCGCAGAGAATCGGCGTCTGAATTTCCAGGAATCCCATCTCTGTCATTTTCTGGCGCAGGAAGGAAATTACCCGGGAACGAAAGATCATGTTGTCGCGGACTTTCCGGTTTCTCAGATCCAGATACCGGTACTTCAGACGGACATCCTCCCGCGTCTCCCTGGAGGTTATGATCTCAAAGGGAAGCTGGCGTCTCACTTTTCCCAGAACATCTACCTTATGAGCCTCCAGTTCAATGGTTCCCGTGGGAATTTTATCATTGTAGGTTTCCTCATCCCGGTGCTCGATGACACCCTCCACAGAAATGCAGTCCTCCTTATTCAGGCCGTCCAGCAGACTGGTATCCCTCATAACCACCTGCATAATACCGTACATGTCACGCAGGTCAATAAAGGATACGCCGCCGTGATCCCGGATATTTTCAATCCAGCCGGCCAGTTTCAGATTCTGTCCCACATCCGCCTCACTCACCTGATTGAGGGTACGGCTGCGGTAGATGTTTGATGTGTTCATAATCTCCTCCTTGCTGTTTGCTTCTTCTCAGGACATCCGCGCCGGATAGCCCGGCTTCCTCGCCGCCGGGCAGTTCGCCTTCGCTCCACTCGGCTCCCTCGCGGCTGTCTCTTCTCTGACTTCCGCCGGGCAGCTCGCCTTCGCTCCGCTCGGCTCCCTCGCGGCTGTCGCCGCATGTCCGTGGAAGTTTAAATCTGGCTTTTGATGCAAGCATCACGCCAGCTTTAAACTTCCAGGACGCCCGGCTTGTAGCTTACGCGCAAAAAGAGCCATCCGTCCTTGAACGTTTGTTCAGGACGAACAGCTCGTGTCCGCGGTACCACCTGATTTACTGATTTCAGTCTCTCTGCAGCTTCGTGAAAAGCCCCGCCGCTTATCGCGCGGCCTACGGCGCACCTACTGGCTGAGGGATTTTCCGGCTCAGTGTTCGGATTGCAGCTGATAAAGTGTTATTCACACAGACTCATTCTGCGGAGTTTCCACTGTCCTCCGCTCACTGGAAGCGATCTCCTGTGCTACTTCTCTTCGTCATCGCCATTGCTGAGATTATATAATAGAGTTTTGCAATTTGTCAACGGTTTTCTTGCATTTTGCCCGGAAACCGGTGCTGACAGCCGCTTTCCATGGCCAGCAGGATCGCAGATTTGTTTCAAACCGGTTGTTAAGCAGCCCTATGTGCTGAGTCACGAATGAACTGCCAAACGGTATAGCGGCCGAATTCAGAGAGCTTTCAAACAGTTTGACGAGACGCTCCTTTAACGGCCTCCGTTTCCTGACGCTTCAGCAGGTTCTTAAAGGAATACTGCTGTTGTCAGCTTTGTAAATGCCGGATATTTTTTGCAAGATACGCATTTTATGTTCATAAAATACGCTCTTGTCAGGGAACGCCCTAATACCCTGATCAGCTTCTACCCATCTGCCATGTGATTTCAAACACAATCTTCTATCCTGCGTTTGAAAAAATCTCTTTCGGCTTCATCCGCAGCACCAGCCCGGAAGCGATGCCCGCCGACAGCAGGATCAGAAGCACGCCTGCGCCGGCCACTTCCGCCAGCTCCCGCATACCGATCCGCACTTTCACCAGTTCCTGGGCGTCCACCTGGCGGCTCTCCACCGGATCCGGGTACAAAAGTTCCTGTGCCCGGCGGCCTGCCTTTCCATTTTCCGCTTCTTCCGCGATATTTACGGAAACCGCATCGCCCACAAAATGTTCCAGCTGTCCTGCGGCCGCGGCGCTGATGCACCAGGCCGCCAGAAAAGCCGCCGCCGCCGTCAGCAGGTTTTCCAGCAGATGCTGTCCCAGGATGCCCCTTTTGCGGATTCCCAGGGATAAAAGGATTCCGATCTCGTGTACCCGGTCCCTCATCCACAGAAACAGCACCAGCGTGACCAGCACCACGCCGATCAGCAGGATCGCCAGGATCATGGCGGTAATGAGTCCGGCCATCCGTTCCAGCGGTCCGGCCGAGTCCTCATAGTTTTTGTTATTCTGAACCAGCTCAAAGCCCTCCCAGTCATACCCGGGGATCTGCAGGACCTCCGCCACCACCGCGTTCTGTTCTTTGGGATTTTCCACAAAGAAGGCGGCGCCGCTGGAATAGAAGTCCACCGGGTTCTCCCGGAATTCCCCTTTTACCCGGCGGATATAATCCGTATCCGTAAAGATAAAATTTTCCGCCATATCGCACTCGGCACTGTCGGAGCTCTGTACCTGAGGCACGTCGATCTCATAAATGCCCACGATCTCCAGTTCAAACGCGGACGCGCTCTCCCGCACTTCTTCCGGGGCGCTGGTCAGATCCTGCCTGGCGGAAAAGGTATCCCCCACAGAAAGACCGTTTAAATCCGCCAGTTCCCGGGAGATCAGGGCTTTCCCCGAATCCTCGGGGGTGATGTGCCGCCCCTCCGCCAGGGAGAAGGAATGGAGAAAGAAATATTCGTGCAGGCTGGTATCGGAACAGCTGAAAAAGCGGGCCAGGGACGCCCTGTAATCTCCCTCCCCGGTAAACCGCCCTGGTTTCAGATACGCGTCCTCCACCAGAAGATAGGTGGTATCCAGGCCGTTCCAGGCCTTGATGCCCTCCACCTCCAGGATCTTTTTCACCATTTCCTCATCCACCTGCTGCTCTCCGCCTTTTTCGTAATCCGTACTGACGCGGAAGTAGCCGCCCATGGTCTTCCGGAGATTCTGCAGGGCCGTATCCGCCGCGTTTCCCACAGAGATGCACAGCAGCACCAGCACGGATAATACGGCCAGGACCGCCAGCAGGATCACCGTCCTGCCCATCTTTCTTCTCAGATACAGCCATGCCCGTTTGACAGCGCTCATCCAATCCCCTCCTCTCTCAGCTCAGGAGCCTGTATCTGCCAGCTTCTCCTCCGATACGGAAACACAGTTTGTCTCATAAAAGATGCGGGTACCCTCTCCGTCGGTTCGGATCTCCAGATTCGGCTCTATCTTTTCTTTTATTGTATTGCTAAAAGACCCGCAAGTCAAAAAGAAAAGGATATCTGTTTTATACCGGGTCTCCATGCATTGGATTTCCTCTTTCAGGGCTCCGTCCTTCCCTTCGCGGATACGGATATCTCCGCTTTCCCTTTCCCAGGATAAGGCCGCGGCCTGTACCTGATATGCCTGATACAGCCGGTCCATGGCCCTTCGGCAGATGGAAACGGAATCCGGTCCTTCCAGCGTTACACGGGGGATCGTCCCCGGGGGATGGGCCCACAGGGAAGTATCCGCCGGACGGTTTTCAAAAGGATACCGGGGCAGGCTTTCACAGGCCCCGAAAACGTCCCCTCCTCTTTCCAGGATACGGCCGCACCAGGCGGCCGCAACCGGCACAGCAAAGCTGTTGGAGGGGCTGTAGGAAAATCCGCTCTGTGTGTTTTGTCCGCAGCCTGCATAGAGAGGGGCGCCGGCTTCATCCTCTCTGCGGCAGGCAAGCTCCCCCGGTTTTAAGAAACCCGCTCGGTCCGCCTGTACCCCTATCACAAACGGATAGCTGGCCGGCAGACTGACAAATCCATGATTGTCCAGAGCGGCTACCAGGATGCTGGTCTGGCTGAGTTTGAACGCCAGATCACAGATCACAGCAGAATCTGATAAAAGGGTGGTCGCCGCGCTGATGGAAACAATATCCGCTTTCAGGTCCAGACATATCTCCAGCGCTTCCCGCAGAGCCTGGATGCTTCCCATGGCTTTTCTTTTTCCCAGATTTTCATTGGGCAGGGCTTCTATATTTATCAATTCGTAGTCTTCCAGAAACTGATCCAGGATTTCCGCGCAGATCGTACCATGGGAAGGCCGGAATTGATTTCCCTTCTCCCTCTTCAGGCTTTGGGAGACGAGGTGCGTAAATTTAGAACAGTGCAGACCGGAAGGATCTATTTCTGTGTCAATCATAACAATTTTCTTCATACTGCCCCTTTATGTAGAATTTAATAATTGTTTCGGATTTTCTCTGGTATATTTTCTAATCGCTATTGTGATATCTGCAACGGAAACAAGCGTTGTCAGAAGAGCCACAGCGGAAATTTCTGGTGCCGTCAGTTTCGTGTCCAATTGGATTTTTTCAGAGGCTATCTGTTGAATCTCTATATTTGCAGTTTGGCTTTCTATGATTTCATACCTCTGTGTACCCGCCTCCGGCGAAACCATATCTTCAGCCAAATCTCCTATTTTTCCGGAAAATGGCCCTGCAAACACACACGCCAGTACAAAGGCAATTCCTGCTGCCATGATATTTTCCACTAGAAACTGCACCCATACGCTTCGTTTACCAATCCCCAAGGCAAACAGGATGCCGACTTCTTTCTTCCTGCTTTTCATCCAAAGAGATTGGAGTAAGGATAAGATAATAAAACAGCCGATCACTACCGATACTAAAATACTCTTTGTAAAAGTTCCTACCTGCTGGTACGGCTTTACGGCTGCTGCATAGCCGCTGTCATCCTTTTCCATTAATAATCCGTTTAAATGGATTTTGTCTTTCACGTTCTCCATAACAGAATCAAGAATATCCGGACTGTCTACATAAAAAACCGCTTTTGTGTATTCCTTTTCAGAAGCCTGTCCCGAATTCTTACGTATCTGTACTTCTGTATCCATATCTGTAAAAATAAAATTTTCCGCCACCGCGTCTTCACTGGTAAAATCCGTTATTTCCTGATAAAAATTCACATGGAAGATCCCTACAATCTCCAGTTCTATTGCCTGATCCTCCAAACAAACTTCCCCATTTTTCAAAGAACGGTTTTTTATGAGGATTTTGTCTTTTAACCCTAAATGATTGCGGCTGGCCACTTCGTCAGAAATTACTGCTGTCTGCCGGTCCGTCTCTTGAATATTTCTTCCTTCGATAATTTTAAAGGCCCCATTCTCAAAATAAGGATGGTGTTCTCCCTTTTCGCAATGAAAAAGAGTCGTAACCTGTTTCCGTATTTTTATGTAATCGCTGCTAATCACCGTTGATGGCTTTGAGGCCGTCCACTGCGCAGGTTTTAATTCTACATTGGTCCACATAACAGAAGCACTGTCTGTAAAAGAATCTACAACTCCCTCTATTCCGCTGATTTCTTTAATAATGTCTTCTGTAATCATCGGACCCACATAAATCTGATAAGAATATCCGTCACCTACTCTGGGCTCATAGTATCCCGAATTGTTCAGATCTGCCTTCAGAACAAAACTGCTCCCCAAGCTTTGCTGTAAAGCTTGATTCTCTTGTTCTGCACTTCTTACCATGGAAAAACCCGTCAATAAAATACTCGCAAGGATAAAAAGGATTAGTATTAGCAAAATACTTCTGCCTTTTTTTCGTTGCAGATATACCAATGCACGCTTTAAATTCCCCATATTTCTTATTACCCTTTGTATAGATTACATGGATAGTATAAGGCTATAATAAAAAGCTTGTAACAAATATTTCATATGTTATCGAAATACAATTTCTCAACGCACGAATATAAAAGAGATTTATCTGTTGCACACGGGCATGCCGGCCAGCCACAATTACAACCATCATCACACATCCTCCACATAGATTCTACTGTTTTCCTCTCTATTACTCTTCTTTTGTATGAGCACCTTATCTGCTCAGATCACTTCCAACATTTCTTTGGGATTTTTCCGGAAGTTCTTTACGCTTGCAGCCATGGCGCTCCCGGCGGATATCCCGCAGACCAAAACCGCCGTAATAAGAAGTGTCCCTCCGTCCATCTGTGTATCCAGGGTAATCCGATCTGCCGCGACTTTTTCAATCTCCAGATTGTAGGATACAACCTCGGCAGAATACGCCTGCTCCCCTTCCCCGGGCGCCGTCAGTTCTTCCGCCATCGCCCCGGCGCCCCGAATGGCCGGGCCGGCCAGTACGCAGCTGATCAGAAAAGCAGCCGCGGCTGTCATCAGACTTTCCAGAACAAACTGCAGG
>DVOO01000010.1 GCA_018713515.1 Candidatus Scatomonas pullistercoris | reverse complement strand
TGGCTAATCCATCCTTAGTTTACTGTTTTAGGTTTGTTCAAAAAATGTTTCTCATTCGAACTTTCGAGGATGTGTTTTACTGTTCAGTTGTCAAGTTCCTGTGTTGTCTCTCTTCAGAAGCAACTCTGATATTTTATCACAGTCTTTTCTGCTTGTCAACAACTTTTTTTCATTTCTTTGCTGCTGTCTCACGCGACAGCTTGTTTATATTACCACAGCTTCCTGCGCTTGTCAACAGCTTTTTTAACATTTCTTTTACGTCTTTCAACATAAAAATCCACCGTTCCTCCCGGTGGATTTTTATCATACCATTTTTCTCATCAAAAGTCAATAGAAACCAGCCATTTGCCCGCAAAACTTTTCACAGGCCAGCAAGTTCATGGGTATTCTAGGAGTGAATTTCTGTCACAGTGCAGACTTCCTCGTTCTCCGTGCAGGCAAAAGTAATCTTATCACCCACATCTTTCTGGATTATTTTCAGATTTTCCGCCACGTTCACGTCGAACAACCGCCGGTCACCTTCCAGCTCCAGATAATAATGTGTATCTCCTTCCTGCACGATGGGCGTGATTTTCGCAATGGTTCCGCTGATTTCTATCGTTTCCGTCTCCGCCCCGGCCATATCATTGTCAGCCATCATCTGCTGGTAATTTTCCCGACACTGCTCCAGCGTATCTCCGATAGCCACAATCTGATACTTCTGCACGTTTACCAGAGCATATTTTTTGACCAGCCCGCTGCCATCCTTCAGCGCCAGGAAATACGTGGGCTGTTCATTGATATTTAAAAGCAGCGGAAATGTAGCCGTGTATCCCAGATCCTGCACTTGTCCCTCGGCACTTCTCATGGCACTGCTTTCTACTGCGCCGGTTACAGAGTAATACTTTGTTTCGCCAGTTCTCTGATTCATCAGAACAAAACCCACAATACTCTGATCACTGGTTACGGATGTCACCCCGGTATATACCCAGACATCATCATTGATCGCAAGATAATTGTACCCGTCCGTGGTACGCAGGCAGTCCTTCTGCCCCAGCACAGAATTCAGCCAACCGTGCTGCAGGGTACCGTAGTAATCGTAAAACCGGGTCAGCAGTTCTGCCGAATACACCTTATCCACCCACTGGGGCACCTCTTCCACGGCAAGGTCCTGACACTCGCCCGTCTGCGCATTGCAGAGGACAACTCTTCCGATGGTCTGACCGCCGAACAGGCCGATGGTATATTTTTTCACTGGACAGATCCACCACGGAGTACCTTCATCATCAATTTCAAAATTAATATTGTCAAAAATGTAGGTAGGATATTTAAATCGCAGATGCCGGTAAATATTTCTGTTAAAATATTCCCCTTTGGAATATTTAATGGGCTGATCCAGCCGCACCAGTTCTGTGTTCTGGGTAGTCATATCAATCTGCATGTATCCGGGTATGCCCTCACTCTGGTTGGTGAACCATTTTATAAAGCCTGCGTATTTCAAAGGAGATACCCGCACCGGCACATCATTCAGATTGATCTGGGTATAATCTTCCGCCACCTCAAACTGCGATACCATATCGGCCAGGCTTCCCATTTTTCTGTTTCCAAGAATTGTCGCGCTGTCTTTGTCCAGCATGGGAACTGAGTGAATATCCATCTCCTGAATATCCGCAGTAAAATCTCCATCTTCCACCGTCAAAAGTTTCTGATATTTTTTTGCATTTACAACAGTGGAAGACAAGATAGAACCAACAATAAAAATCACCACCAGGGCGCCCACGGCCAGAATTCCGATCCGAAAAGGTTTGTCATTCTTAAGATCCGACGTCTCCCCGTATTCCCTGGCCCGTCTGAAAAGCGGCAGCACCCTAAGCACCGCAACCAGCACAGCCGCCAGCAAAATCAAGAATCCCCAGAAGCCCTGTGAATGAATGTTGATTGCCGGCAGCTGAATATAATAATACAGAAAGGCGGCCGCAGCCAGAGCCACTATGAATATTATTTTTTTCAGCAGTCTCTTCGATTTCATTTTTTCTTCTCCATTCTTCCTCTCTAAATACCACTTTGCCCGCGTCAAAGTATAGAATGGTATCAGAATATCACGGAAGAAAGACAATTACAAGGCTTATGGGGATTTTTACCGCAGCTTAACTATACGCTGCCAAATATTTTTTGCAATTTTATCCAAGCAGCGCAACATCCCAGGGATCCAGACGGATTTCTTTCCGGATTTTTCTGCCTGTCAGAAAATCTGTACACTCCCTTTCTACGGGAACTACCACCGCGCAGCCGTTGTGATTCAAAAGAAATTCTGCATTTTTCCTGCCGTCTGTGACGCTCACCCGCTCCACTTTGTCCTGCACGTAGGCCGGTCTGCAAAGCTCCAGAGCTGTGCAGAAATAGGCGGCCAGATTTTTCATGGATGCCTGTTCCAGATCACATCCCATGTAGTATACGCTTCCCATGCCGCAGCTGTTTCTTGTAAAGCAGGGGCTTCCGGCATAATAATCGCCCGTATAAACCCCCAGCACATCTGCCTGCTCCGGTTCGATGATATCGCACCAGAGACTGGCCGTGCTCTGTCCGAACACACCGGATACTGTTGTCTTTTTCTGAAACTGCGGATCATAATCAGGGACTTTTATTCCGGCCAGATCCGAAAACATTCCCGGCACCGTCTCAGGAAGCATGGTGTTGTCCATCGTTTTAATTCCGCTCCGGAAGGTAAAAAGAAGATTCCCCCCCTGCTGGGCATACCGCGTCAGGTTCTGCTTTTGCTCCTCATTGACCATCAGCAGGGCCGGGGCCAAAACCAGCTTATAAGCGGACAGATCTTCTTCCGGCGCTACAAAATCCACCGGAATGCCCAGCTCATAAAAGCTTCTGTAATAATCCAGCAGCAGACGGTCATATTCAAAGCCCTCTACATGGCGGTGGATGGAATGACTCCACTCGCTGTCAAAAGATTTTACGATAGCCACCTGTACGCGCGGCATCAATTTCCCAAAAATGCCGCTAAGCCGCTTCATTTCGAGGCCGGTTTTCTTGATTTCCTCATATCTCCTGTTCACTTTTCCATCATGCCCCAGGATCCCGTGCCAGTATTCCTCTGTTCCAAACAGACAGGACCGCCACCGGAAATATACCACCGTGTCCGCGCCGCCAGCCACTGCCTGATACGTCCACAGGCGCAGTTTTCCGGGAGACGGGGCCGGCCCCAGCTTGCTCCAGCCACAGGGACCGGCCTGCTCTTCCATCACCCAGAAGGGTTGATGCTTATAGCTGCGCAGCAGCGCGTGATCTCTGGACACTGCAGCGTCTTCAGCAATTCCCCACTGGAATTCAATATAATTATCCCAGGTCACATAGTCCAGTTCTTTGCTCATCTTAAAATAATCAATGCCTGTACCCGAATTGACCGCGGCGTCCAGCATATTAGTCGTAACAGGCAAACTGCTGTATCTCCGGATGATTTCCGCCTGTTCGTTCATAAAGCTGATGACCGAATCGCTGGAAAACCGGTAAAAATCCAGAAGAAGGCTGGGATTCTGACCCTGCGTATCATGACAGCTGTCGTAGCAGGCCCCGGCCTGGGGAATAATAACTTCTTCAAAGCTGTTGTACGTCTGACTCCAGAATACAGTGCCGTAGGTCTCGTTCAGGCAGTCAATGGTCTGATACTTTTCTTTTAAATATTCCTGAAATTTTTTCCGGCATTTTGAGCAATAACACCGGGTGGTATTGGCCCAGCCGAGTTCATTATCAATCTGCCATCCTTCCAGAGCCGGATGGCTGCCGTAGCGCTCCGCGATTTTTTCCACCAGAATGCGGTTTTTCTCCCGGTACATACTGCTGTTGAAACAGTAGTGCTTTCTTGTGCCGAAAATCTTCGGATTTCCGTGAATATCCGTCTGATACAGCTCTTCCCCGTATTTGTCCGCCATCCATTTCGGGGGCGTGGCTGACGGCGTTCCCAGAACCACCTTCATATCGTGGGCCGCCATAAAATCCAGGATGTCATCCATCCATGCAAAGTGGTACTCGTTTTCTCTGGGCTCATAAAGAGCCCAGTCAAATTCTCCGATCCGCACTACCTGGATACCGGCCTCATGCATCAGTGAAAGATCCGTACTCCACCGTTCTTTTTCCCAGTGTTCCGGATAATAGTCGGTTCCAATCCTCATACTTTTCCCTTTCTTTACACTTCCGGGTAGCGGAAGGAAACTTGCTGCAGGCCTTCTCCCCGGCTGCAGTTCCCAACGTATGCCGTGTAGAGTATGTCTTCCGTTACAAAATCATCTTTTTCCACATCGTAGTACGCCATATCCTTCTTTGACACCTGCAGTTCCACACGCTTCGTTTCGCCCGGCTGCAGCATTACCCGCGCAAAATCTTTTAAGAGTTTTACCGGCCGCTCCACAGCGCTTCCCTGACAGCCCACGTAGAGCTGAAGAATTTCCGCGCCGCTGCGCTCCCCTGTGTTCGTAATATCCACAGAAATTTTCGCCGTATCCCCAAACACCTGTACTCCGGGAGTCCCTACGGAAAAACTGGTATAGGACAGTCCATAGCCAAAGGGATACAGCACTTTTTTATTTTCCCTGTCCATTTTTACATACCCGTGATCATAGGCATAGGTAATCTCCGTGCAGTCCGGGTCAAAAAACGGATAATCCTCTTCACGGTATGCCACCGTATAGGGGAGTTTTCCGCTGGGATTTACATCGCCGAAAAGAATATCAGCCAGAACATTCCCCCCTTCCATACCGCTGTAGAAAGAGAACAGAATCGCCGGGATATCCTTTTCCCACTCATCGATCAGGATCGCGCTGCTTCCGATCATGGAAACCACCGTATTGGGGCAGAGCCCTTTAACCGCCTCGATCAGTCTCTGATCGCGTTCCTTCAGCCGCATGGTCATACGGTCGCCGCCTTTATTATCGCCAAGGTCTGTTCTGTCAGCCAGAAATTCCCCTTCATCGCTGTGAATATATCCGGCCACGATCAGCACCGCATCTGCTTCTTTGGCCAGTTTCCTGGCATTCTCCAGATCACTGCCGCTTTCATACAGAATCTGCGCTGTGGGCATTTTCTTCATCAGACCGCGCAGCGGTGTGATGACATAATAGGGATGCACTTTACTGGAGCCGTGATCGCCGATATTCTGCGTGTCGCCCAGCTCGCCCAGCACCAGGATCTTTTTCGTGGCTTTCTTGTCAAGGGGCAGAATATTTCCTTCATTTTTCAGAAGAACCATGGATTCCTCCGCCGCCCTGCGTGCTGTCCGCAAATGTTCCTCGCAGGCAATCACCTCCGGCCCGTACTCCTGGGGATCCTTTCTCGTTTCATAATAATAAACCGTGCGGAGAATAAAGCCCACCGCCTCATCCAGATCTTCCTCTGTGATGGTCCCGTTTTCCAGAGCCTCCGGCAGTTCCTTCTCATAAAACGCCAGGCAGGGCATTTCCACATTCATGCCCGCCTTGACTGCTCTGGGGCCATTATGAACGGCCCAGAGGAAATCCGAAAGAGTGAAGCCTTCAAATCCCCATTTATCCCGAAGTACATCGCGGAGCAGGTACCGGTTTTCTGAACAGAACTGTCCCATGACACTGTTGTAGGCACACATAACAGAAGCGGCTCCCGCTTCAATGCAGCGTTTGAAATGAGGCAGATAAACTTCATGCAGTGTGCGTTTATCCACCTGCACATCTGCCTTAAATCTGGCATTTTCAATACTGTTTAAGGCATAATGCTTCACACAGGCCATAACATTCTGGCTCTGCACGCCCTCTGTCAGAGCCGCGCCCATCTCGCCCAGAAGATACGGATCCTCCCCGTACGTCTCCTGCGCCCGGCCCCAGCGGGGATTTCTCAGCAAATTAATGCAGACGCCTCCATAGTAATTGCCTCCCACTGCCCGGACTTCCGCGCCGATCGCTTTTCCGATCTCCCGCTCCAGCTCCCGGTCAAAAGTAGCCCCCCGGGCCATAGACACAGGAAAACAGGTGGCGGATCCGGACACGACGCCTCTGGGGCCGTCCACGAACCGTACATTGGGCACACCCAGCCGCTCCACCGCACCGGTGGGATAGGGCGCAATGTTGTAGTGATTAATCACAAAAAGATCGTCCATCAGTTTCTCTTCCGTGATCTGCCCCGACATGATATGGATTTTTTCCTCACGCGTAAGCTGGGGAAGCAGCTCCTCTACATAACTCCGGATTGTTTCTTTGCTGCAGTCCTCTGTAAGTTTCGACTTTAATACTGCGTCTCTCATATCTTCTCCTTTCTGCCGCTTTTCTTATTTTCTCTTGGCATATTTTCTCATGTCGATAATAACTGCCAGGAGGATGATCAGTCCTTTTACAATGTACTGCCAGTACATATTGACGCCGATAAAAGAAAGTCCATAATTGATGACCGTAAAGATAAATACACCGGTGACAATTCCGCCCACGCTTCCAATGCCGCCGGACATAGATACACCGCCCACAACACAGGAAGCAATGGCATCCATTTCATATCCGTTGCCCGTTGTGTTGGACGCAGTACCTATCCGTCCAACTTCCAAAACAGCAGCCACAGCATACATAACTGCCCCCAGAGAGTATGTAATCATCAAAATTTTCTTGACATTAACACCAGAAACCTGTGCCGCATCCGGATTGCCTCCTACCGCATACATATGCTTTCCGAATTTTGTTTTGTTCCAGAGCACCCACATGACTACAATTGCCGCAACAGCGATAATCGTGAGATAGGGGATTCGCACAGGCCCTATTTTCAAACTCCCGATACCGATATCTGTAAGATCACTGGTAATTCCGCCGATGGGCTGCGCGCCATACGGCTCTCTGTCAAAATAAATAGAACATGCTCCGTACAAAACCAGCTGCATAGCCAGCGTTGCAATAATCGGAGGTACTTTTAAAACAGCCACACAAGCACCGGAAAGAAGGCCAAGCACCGCACATAACGCAACCACCAGAAGCAGCGGCACGATCAGAGGAAGCTCTGCCAGTCCCGGATACATCCGGTATGCGTAATCCGCTGTCTGCAGAAGCGAAGCGGAGATAACCGCCGCCAAACCGATCATACGTCCTGTTGACAGATCACAGCCTCTGACCATCAGAACCATACCCGCTCCAAGAGCAATAATGATGCGTGTCGATGACTGAGCAAGAATATTCTGAAGATTTGTAAGCGACAAAAATCTTGGTTCAATGCAGATAATTGCTATAACCAGTACAATTAGCACTACATAAATAATTTTCTCTGTAAACAGGTGCTTCAATGTTTTTCCTATACCTGCTGAGTTTGTTTTCACTTTTTTGCCCCTCCTGTCGTGACGTATTTTGCAGATGCTTCCATAATTTTTATCTGCGTAGCTTCCCGAGCCTCAAAAATCCCCGACTGATGCCCATTGCTCATAACCATGATCCGGTTGCAGACTCCCAGCAGCTCCGGCATTTCCGAGCTGACCATGATAATGCTCTTCCCCGCTGCCACCAGCTGGTTCATCAGCTGATAGATTTCATATTTCGCTCCCACATCAATTCCACGGGTAGGCTCGTCCAAGAGCAAAATCGATGGATTCGTTAAAAGCCAGCGTCCCAAAATTACTTTCTGTTGATTTCCACCCGAAAGATTCCCAATTCTGGTTTTCTCATTCGGCGTTTTTACATGGATATCTTCTATCGTCTTCTGTACTTTTTCATGAATCCGTTTACTGTTTAAAAAACCGTTTTTTCTATAGATGTCCAAATTTGCAAT
Source organism: Candidatus Scatomonas pullistercoris (assembly GCA_018713515.1). Lineage (GTDB taxonomy): Bacteria > Bacillota > Clostridia > Lachnospirales > Lachnospiraceae > Scatomonas > Scatomonas pullistercoris. The sequence goes on along the minus strand of DVOO01000010.1, from coordinate 42,721 downwards.
AATGCAGTTAAAGCTGACGCTCAGATCCGCAAAAATTCCATTCTGCCTTCTTTCTTCAGTCAGCATGGCGAAGCCGTTTTTCATGGCTTTCTCCGGAGTACTGTTATCAATTTCTTTGCCATTTAAAAAAATTTTTCCAGAGCCCTTCATTCGAATACCAAACAGAGTTTCCAGCAGTTCTGTTCGCCCAGCTCCTACAAGTCCTGCAATCCCCAGAATTTCGCCTTTCCGAAGTTCAAAATTAATGCCTTTAAAATTGGGCACTGCGCTAGAAAAATCTTCCACCTTTAATATAACCTCGCCTGGTTCTGTATCACGCTTTGGATATCTTTCTTTCAGCTCCCGCCCAACCATCAGTGCAATAATCTTATCCGTATCCAGATTTTCTTTTCGTTCTGTAGCGATCCATCTGCCGTCTCTCATAATTGTCACATCATCCGAAATCTTCAGTATTTCTTCCATTTTATGGGATATGTAAATAATACTGACGCCTCTCTGTTTCAGCATGGCAATAATCCTGAAAAGGTGCTCCACCTCATTTTCCGTCAGTGAAGATGTCGGCTCATCCATCACTATAACCTTAGCATCATAAGAAACAGCTTTGGCAATCTCCAGCATCTGGCGGTCTGCCACCTGCAGAGTCCCCGTTTTAATTCTCGGATCTATATCAATATTCAGTTCTTTAAAGATCTTCTTTGTGTCCTCATACATTTTGCGCTCATTTACGAAACACCCTTTCATAGGGAAACGCCCCAGCCAAATGTTCTCCATAACATTACGATCCAATACCTGGTTTAGCTCCTGGTGCACCATAGACACATGATTACGCAGTGCCTCGGCCGAATTGGCAAATTCTACTTTCCTTCCGTCCAGAATGATCTCTCCTCCGTCCAGGGCATATATTCCGAAAAGGCAGTTCATCAAAGTTGATTTTCCGGCGCCATTTTCTCCCATTAATGAATGAACCGTTGCAGGCCTGACTTTTAACGTAACATGATCAAGCGCTTTTACTCCGGGAAATGTTTTCGTAATATCTCTCATTTCCAGTACATATTCGTCAGCCATAGTAAACCCCTTTCGTTTTCTTGTTTACGGCAAGGTATGCAGAGGATTACCCCCTGCATACCCTTTTTCCATTATTCATAGGACTCAGCAGCCTCATCCACATTTTCTACCGTAACTGCTTTGTACGGAATCCGCACCGCCTTTGATCCGTCCGTATCAAATTCATATTCCGTCCCTTCCAGCGGTTCTTTGCCTTCTATCAAATTTTTCGCCATTGCCACAATTGCCTGTCCCTGGGTCTGTGCATCCTGAAGTACAGATCCCATAATTTCTCCGCTCCGGATATTCTCCAGAGTCTCCGGCAGCGCATCAATACCGATAATCGGAATATACTGATCGCTTTCTGTTCCTTGCGTATTGAATCCAGCTGCTTCTATAGACTGCAGTGCTCCAAGCGCCATGGCGTCATTGGCACAGACAATAAATTCAATTTCATCTCCGTATTTGGAAATCCAGGCATCCATCTTTTCTTTCGCCTTGGCCGTATCCCACATGCCGGTATCTTCTTCCAGCACTTCAATTTCCACACCGCCGTCTGTAATGGTGGACTTCACATAATCCGAACGGGGCTGACTGGCTGTATGTCCCGGATCGCCCATAATATTAATCATCTGGATCTTTCCATCGCCATTTTTGTCTGCTTCCGGATGTTCGCTCCAGTAATCCAGGATCATCTGTCCCTGAATAGCAGCGCCGTAATCTCCTCCTGTAGAAGTAACCTGGTACAGATTATCATAAGATTCAACCACAGACTTATCCGTAATCTCTTTATTAAAGAAAATCAGAGGCAGATTTCCTGCATCTTCACATTTTTGGATAATAGTCGGCGCTGCCGTAATATCTACTACGGATACGGCAATCGCAGACGCGCCTTTTGCTATGGCAGTATCGATCTGGTTCAGCTGGGTAGACTGATCCATCTGTCCGTCATCTACATTTACCTGGAATACGCCTTCACTGGCCTTTGTAATTGCCCGTCCGATATAGGAATTAAAATTATCCGTAGCTGAGTAGATACCTGCCCCAAGGATGGGAAGATCGCCGTCCGTTGCCGCGGCAGAATTCTCCTCCGACGATGCAGATGTGCTGGAATTTCCGGACGATGCCGACTCAGAAGAAGCGTTGTTCCCGCTGCTTCCGCAGCCTGCCATCACAGCGGCTGCCATCGCAGTGCAAAGTAATATGCTTACAACTTTCTTTTTCATTTTTTGTACCTCCTAATACAAAGTCTTGTTTAATTTGTATATATTACATTTTATATTTTCCTGTTTTTTTGGCAACTTTCATTATTTAGATTAGGGGGGACAATATTTAGATGTCATTTTTCACATTTCTGCCCTTTCTTTATAACCTTTCTAGTGAAACATTATAGTCTTTATGCTAAAATAGCAGGCAGATATCAAAATGCAGACACCGAATGAACTACTTAGGAATGGAGAATTTTTTATGCTGAAAGTGATCATATCCGATGATGAAGTAAAGGTAATCCAACTAATCCGCTATCTTGTTTCATGGGATCAATTTGATATGCAAATTGCCGGAACAGCCAACGACGGGCAAAAGGCTCTGGAATTAATCTGTGCAGAAAAACCGGATATTGTGATCACCGACATACGTATGCCAAGTATTGACGGCATTCAGCTGATCCAGCGCACGCTGGAACTCGGGATTCATCCATTTTTTATTATTATCAGTGGATACGGGGAATTTGCATATGCGCAAAAGGCTATTTCCCTTGGAGTAGAAGATTATCTGCTGAAACCGCTAAAGCGCAAAGAACTGGAGGCTGTACTGCTGAAAATCCAAAAAAAATATCAAAGCCGCCAACAGATCGCCCAAAAAGAAAGCTTCCTGCTTTCACAATTGAATGAGAGTCAGGAAAAAATCAAAAATAATCTTCTAACCGAATTATTAATAAACAAGAACTCTCTGATACCCACCATGGATACCATATCTCTGCAAAAAGAATACGGCTGCAGCTTTACGGAAGCAGTTACCGAACTGCTGGTACTCCATATTTTCACGGGCTCTGTAGAAAACACAACTGTTAACAGTGAAGAACGCGGATTTCTCCTGCCAAAACTTGAAAAAGAGCTTAAAAACCGTTTGGCCCCTTTTTGTGCGGATTTCATCTGTACGCAGTACAAAGAAAATGTAATATGCCTGATCAACCGAAGCCAGCAGGCTGAAGAACAAATCACTTCAGCGCTTCTGAAACTGAAAATCAGCATCCTTGGATACCAAAATATTTATCCAGACATGCGGATCTCTGTCGGCGTCAGCAGCATATCACTCCCCCTCTCTGATTTCGATTCCAGTTATCAGGAGGCTCAAACCGCTCTATTGGACCGGTTTAATCGTTACGATCAGTTTCTTTTAATCCATCACGCTTCCGGATATGCACAGGATCTTGCAGCCTCTTTGATTACTTCACAGGATCAAAGGGAGCTGATCTCCTGTATAGAACTGATAGATATTCCCGGTTTTACTAAGAAACTTGAGGAAATACGACGTCATCTGCTTCCATATCTTTCCGATGGAAGTCTGGTGTATTCCTGCTATTCAAAGCTGGCGGAAATTTTCCTGTTCGGGATAAAATCCTATAATTCAGGAGAATTTTCTAACGGGCTTAACATGGATTTTCTTTTAAGTGCTTTTGACCATCTGTTTACCTTTGATGAAATTTATCAGTGGTTTTCCGAAACCTGCAAAACTCTTCTGATTCAGTATTTAGAAGGACGCAAAACTCTGGAAAACAAGCCAATACGCCTGGCCAAACAGTATATCATGGAGCACTACAATGAAACAATCACATTGGAAATTGTCAGCAGGGAAATTGGATTTAACCCTGCTTATTTTTCCACCGTATTTTTAAAATCCACGGGACAGCATTTCATGGACTATCTAAAAGAGGTTCGGATTTCCAATGCAAAAACTATGCTTCTTAATACAAATAAGAGTATTGCCGAAATCGCATCTGCCGTGGGATACTCTGATTTAAAATATTTTTCACGTCTGTTCCGTAAGCTGACTCATTTAACACCGTCTGAATACCGAAAACTGTACGGATAATTTCCGTACTTGCAGGAGAGGGAAAATGAAAAAAACCACTTTATATTCCGATATGTTATTATTGATTATTGTCTTATTTTTTTCTGTAGTCTTTACTCTCTGCGTATTAATTCCATATGCTGCTGCCAGTACTTCACCGGTTGCCAGCTTTTTGCTGCTGTTTTTTTTAATCGCAGTCATTCTTTTCTGCTTTTTCTGGTTATCCAGACGCATCATCCGTCCGGCAAAAGAATATCGGAACCTTTGTCTTCAGTTTAATAACGGCGAGATTTATCAAAACTTTATCAATACCATCGGCGGGCTGTTCCCTTTTCTCGACACAGCAGTAAAACGGCTCGACAGCCTCCTTGACCGTCAGAACACCCTGCAGCTCTCTACCAAGCAAGCTGAGTTTCTCGCTCTGCAAAATCAAATTAATCCACATTTTTTATACAATACTCTAGAATCCATACGCGGAGACGCCCTGGCTGCAGGCATGGAGAATATCGCCAACATTACGGAGGCTCTCTCGACATTTTTCCGATACACGATTACCGAAACCAGAAATCTGGTATCTCTCAGAGAAGAGCTGGATAATGTAAAAAATTATTTTGTCATTCAGCAATACCGTTTTGGCGACAAGCTCTCTATAGCAGTTAATATTGTAGATGAAGCTGCTTCTATTCTGAACCTCCAGTGTCCAAAATTATTTTTGCAGCCAATCGTGGAGAATGCAGTTTTCCACGGGCTGGAACGAAAATCCGAAAACGGGCTGGTAAGTATCCGTGTAGAAATTATTGATCAGGAGGTCCATATAGATATCAGCGACAACGGCGTTGGGATGCAGGAAGAGATATTATCCAAACTAAACGGAGAACTCAACCGGGTTTCGGCAGGAGCAATTGTGGAAAACAAAAAAGGCGGCATCGCGCTGAAAAATGTCTGCCGCCGAATTAAGCTGTTGTTCGGAGAACAATATGGCATTCATGTAAGCAGTATTATCGGAATCGGAACAAAAGTTGAAGTCACTTTGCCCATCATCTACAAAGAATAGGAGCTCACATGAAAGAAGAACTCTTTGCTCTGGAAAAGGCATCTGTTTCCTGCGAAAACAGACCCGTTCTAACCGAAATCAACATGCATATTTATAAAAGAAGCATTTTGGGAATCATATGTGATAATATTATTGAATATGAGGCTTTTACTGCCTTTTTTTCCGGAAACTGCGCAATCACTTCCGGACGGATGCGTTTTCTGCGGAAATCTCTCCATCCCAAAAAGATGAAGCCTTTGTTTCTCAGTTATTTCTGCATAATTAATAACCGGAGTAACCTGATCGCCTCTCTTAGTATTGCGGAAAATATCTGTATTTTTTTCACCAAAGACAATTTTCTCCATTCCAACAGATATATTACTATTGTAAAAGATCTGCTGAAATACTTTCGCCTAAAACTGGATATCACGCAACGTGTTTCTTCCCTGACGACTTTTGAGTGGATTGTTGTGGAACTTCTGAAGGCTTATGCTGAAAACAAGAAAATCATTGTACTGGTAAACCTGTCCGACAGTCTTTTGGCCCCAGAGCTCGCAGAAATCCACCGGCTGATCCGTCAAATGAGACAAGATGGCCGTACCTTTATTATTATGGATTTTATCGGCGCAAATATGTTTCAGTGGACAGATGAAGTACTTGTAATAAAAAACGGCACTTCCATAGCAAGTTTTCATCCGTCTCTGCTGGAAAATCCTCAATTCTATAATTATATGCTGTCCGGAAACCGAGAACAGTCTGATCCCCATCCGGCCCATACCCCACTGGCGTACGGAGAGGAACTGCCCCTGGAGGATTATGATCCTTTTGTCGTTTTTCATAAAGTTTCCACCAGCACCTTAAAACAACTTTCCTTTTCCCTTGAAAAAGGCGAGCTGTTAAAGATTATCTGTCTGGACAACAGAAGTTTTGACAGTTTTAAGGATCTGATCCTGGGCCGCTCTTCCGTAATTTCCGGAAAGATCACATTTAATAATGAGCCGGTACGGTTCCGTTCTCTAGAGCACAACTTGAAAAAAGGGATTCACTGGTGTCCGGAATCCCCTTATAAAAATATGCTGTTTCCAAATATGACTGTTCGGGATAATTTAATGCTGGAATTGTCTCATAAGTCTAAAAACATCTGGCTGAAACCGGGTATCTCAGACAATATTGACCAGTTTATTTCGGAACACATAGGCCTGGAATATGCGGGAAAAAAAATATATCTGGTTCCTCCTTCTATCCGCCAGAAAATCGCTTATTCCAAGCTGTATCTGTACGCGCCAAAGCTGGTCATCTGTGAGCGCCCCTTCTCGGAGGTAGATCTGCATCTGCGCGAAGCAACAATCAGCATACTGTCACAGCTGCAGACACGGGGAATTTCAATTATCATTCTTACCATTACACCTTCTGATCAAAATCTGGTAGACGGAGAAACCATTTATCTAAAAAACGGTCAAATGGTTTCCGAAGAAGATATGTATCAGTATCTATACCGGCGGCTGTAAGAATCACTCGAATAATCTGATTTTTCCGCCTGGAATCTCTACGCTCTTTCCGTTCGGTATCCGTTCTGACATCTGAAAAAAGCAAAAATAAAACCCCGCTCAACAGCGAGGTTTTAGACTGCCGGTGGCCGGACTCGAACCGGCACGGATCGCTCCGCATGATTTTGAGTCATGTGCGTCTGCCAATTCCGCCACACCGGCCTCCTGCAGGACGCAAAAACAGTGTCCTGCTCAACAGGCAGATTATATTTTATCATATCCGCGCCTGTTAAGCAAGACTTTCCTTTTTTATTCTTGATTTCCGAACATTCTCTGATATTCTTCCGTAAAGTCCAGGGTGGCAAAGTAATCCTTCGGCTCCTCCGCCCGGCGTATTTTCTGAAAGCTGCCGTCCTCCTTCAGAAGAACTTCTGCCGACCAGAGGCGGCCGTTATAATTGTATCCCATAGAAAATCCATGGGCACCCGTATCGTGGATTACAAGGATGTCTCCCCTGTCAATCTTCGGCAGCATCCGGTCAATGGCAAATTTGTCGTTGTTCTCACACAGAGAGCCGGTCACATCGTACTTATGATCACAGGGCTCATCCTCTTTTCCCATGACCGTAATATGGTGGTATGCGCCGTACATGGCCGGGCGCATCAGATTCGCCGCACAGGCATCCACTCCAATGTACTCCTTGTAAATATGTTTCTCGTGGACCGCCGTTGTCACCAGACAGCCATAGGGTCCCATCATAAAACGCCCCATCTCTGTACAGAGACTTACATCACCCATGCCTGCGGGAACTAAAACCTCCTCATAAACTTTACGGACGCCCTCGCCGATGGCCAGGATATCATTCGCCTCCTGCTCCGGTCTATAGGGGATCCCGACACCGCCGGACAAATTAATAAACGTAATATGACAGCCCGTCTCCTTCTGCAGTCTGACTGCAACCTCGAACAGAACCCGGGCCAGAGCCGGATAATATTCATTGGTAACCGTATTGCTGGCCAGAAACGCGTGGATGCCGAATTCCTCCGCCCCTTTAGCCTTCAGCATTCGGAAAGCTTCAAAAAGCTGCTCCGTAGTCATGCCGTACTTGGCGTCTCCAGGATTATCCATGATGTCTGTTGTAATCTTAAAGAGACCGCCCGGATTATAGCGGCAGCTGATCTTTTTCGGAATGTAGCCCAGCGTTTCCTCCAGAAAATCCACATGGGTAATATCATCCAGATTGATGACCGCATTCAGCTCGGCGGCCTTCCTGTACTCCTCCGCCGGCGTTACATTGGAGGAAAACATAATATCATCCCCCCCAAAGCCCATGGCCTCAGAGAGCATCAGCTCTGTCAGGGAAGAACAGTCGCATCCGCAGCCGTATTCCTTCAGGATCTTAATCAGATACGGATTGGGATTGGCCTTTACCGCAAAGTATTCCTTAAACCCCGGATTCCAGGCAAACGCCTGCTGAACCTTTCGGGCATTCTCGCGGATTCCTTTTTCGTCGTAGAGATGAAAAGGGGTGGGAACCTCCAGAATTATTTCCTCCAGCTTTTCCTTGGTCACAAATGGTTTCTTCATTCGTATTCTCCTTCTGTCTCATTTCACCTGCAAAATGTGAAGCATATTCGTGATATTCGTAGTGTTTCCCTCACTGCTGACTTCATTCGTAGCCGGATCGCCGGCGGTAAATATCAAAATATCTCCCTTTTCCACCAGTTTCTCGCGAACCACCATATACAGCGCGTGAGAAATAATATTTTCCGTAGAATCCTCCTCATAACCGGTCACGGAACGGACGCCCCAATACAGCTGCATCTTCCGTTTCGCCCACTCGTAGGGTGTTACGGCATAGATCGGCACACTGGGCCGCAGATTGGAGATCAGTCTGGCCGTCTTTCCCGACATGGTGGGAGTGACAATGCAGGTGGCTCCAATGTGCTCCACCATATCCACCGCCGCAAAGCCTACGGCGCTGGATACGCTGGCATTTCCTCTGGCGAATTCCACATCCCGGTAGCTCTCAAACTTCAGATATTTTTCCGTTTCCAGGGCAATCTCCGCCATCATTTTAACAGCCTCCACGGGATATTTTCCCATGGCCGTCTCTCCGGACAGCATGACAGCGTCCGTACCGTCATAGATCGCATTGGCCACATCCGTTACCTCCGCCCGGGTGGGCCGCGGATTCCGGATCATGGAATCCAGCATCTGGGTGGCTGTGATCACCGGCAAATACAGGTGATTGCATTTTTCAATGATCATTTTCTGGATATGGGGCACCTGATAGGCCGGAATTTCCACACCCAGATCTCCCCGGGCAACCATGATCCCGTCCGAGGCCTGGATAATAGCGTCAATATTCTCCACGCCCTCCGCGTTCTCAATCTTGGAAATTACATCAATATGCTCTCCTCCGTGCTCTCTGAGAAACGCCTTGATCTCCAGCACATCTTCAGCCTTTCTGATAAAGGAAGCCGCCACATAATCCACCTTCTGTTCAATCCCAAACAGCAGGTCTTCCTTGTCTTTCTCGGTAATTGCCGGGAGATTTATTGAGACATTGGGCACATTGATGCCCTTTCTCTCTCCCAGTTCTCCCCCGTTGACCACCTCACAGATAATTTCTGTCTTTGCAAGTTCCTTTACTTTCAGTTCAATCAGGCCGTCATCCACCAGGATACGGTCCCCCTCCTTCACATCTGAAGGGAGATCTTTGTAGGTAATGGAAATTCTGCTGCTGTTGCCCACAATCTCCTCCGTGGTCAAAGTCAGCTCCTGCCCCTCCTGCAGCGTAATTTTCTGACCATTTTCCAGCACGCCGGTACGGATCTCAGGTCCTTTTGTATCCAGAAGAATTGCAATGGGGATTTTCATCTCTTTCCGGAGCTTCTTCAGCGCCTTCATTCTGGCCTTGTGCTCTTCGTGGCTTCCATGGGAAAAATTGAATCTGGCCACGTCCATTCCCGCTTCAATCCAGCTCTTCATCATCCCCGGCTTGTCCGCGTTCGGTCCCATGGTACAGACAATCTTCGTTCTCTTCATACAAAATCCCCTTTCCTTTTGGTTAACTGCGCGAAAGTTACAGCATTTTTATTTTATGTGCACGTGATTAAACAGATGGTCCTGGCAGTATTCGTAATTGCCGTTGCACCGCGAGCAAAACCGGAACTCAAGATTGGGGTCATCCAGTTCCGTCCGGCCGCAGACAGCACACTTGTGGATCGGCTGTCTGCCGGATGCACCCGCGCCGTCTCCTCTGGCCCTTGTGTATCCTGTAGCCCGGTAAAAATCCCTTTTCCGCTTCTGTTCCCGGTAATTGAACCTGGAATAGTTGCGGGTGGCAAGGAAAAAGATAATCGTGCTGGCCAGGGAACAGATAATCAGAACGCGGACAGCCCAGCCGCCGCTGATCATTTCATACAGCAGGTAAGCCACATCGATAAGAGCAAGCCATTTTATCTTGATCGGAATAAAGAGCATGAACAGTACCTGCTGCTCCGGAAATGTCATGGCAAAGCCCAGGAAAATAGAGAGACTTACATAATAAGTGGAAAACAGGCTACTGTATGGCCAGAAGCTGACCGTCCCTATAGTTATGGGGCCGCTGATGGCATAAAGGATAAACGCTCCTACCACTGTCATAATCAGGCCGAAAAAGATGTAGGCGTTATATCGGAAATCTCCCCAGACCCGTTCCAGCGCAGTACCAATATTATAGTAGAATAAAAGCATGATGATTGTAAAAATATTCAGAGCACTTGGCGGCATCAGCACCCAGCTGACGATCCGCCATACCTGTCCCTGCAGGATCAGATGCGGATCCAGGGTAATCCAGTAGATGATATTGACAGACGAGTACGAACTGATCAGCCACAGCACATAGCCGATCACATAGGTAATAATAATATATTTTGTCAAATTGGGTATGGCATACTTTCCGAATTTGCGTTCCAGCTTATTGAAAAACTTCATTCTTAATCCTTTCCTCGTTCAACCATTCCTTCTCAGAAAAACTTCTTCTTGGCCATGACCAGCACCAGCACCAGACAGACCCCCAGCGCAATGCAGCACAAAATGGGAAAACCATAGGGACTGTTGGCAAAGGGCATCCCTTCACTTCTGACGTTCATTCCGTAGGCGGAAAATATAATGTTCGGCACGGAAATCACCAGAGTAACCGTAGCCAGGAACTTCATGACAATATTCAGATTATTATTGATGATCGACGCAAATGCCTCTGTCATATCCCGCAGAATGTTGCTGTAAATATCCGCCATCTCAATGGCCTGTTTGTTCTCGATGATGACATCCTCCAGAAGATCCTCATCCTCCGGGTAATGCTTGATGGAATCAATCTTCATCAGTTTTTCCAGCACCATTTCGTTGGAACGCAGGGAGGTGGTAAAGTAAACCAGGCACTTCTCCAGCTCCAGCAGCTCGATCAGCTCCTTATTTCTCTGGGATTTATGCAGCTGACTCTCGATCTGCTCACTCTTTTTATCAATAATACGCAGATAGTGCAGATACATATTGGCATTTTTATACAAGATCTGCAGAATAAAACGCGTCTTCATATGCGTAAAAAAATTCCGGACACGGCCGTCCATAAAGCTTCCCAGTATCGGTGTATCGTCCAGACAGACCGTGATCAGTGCTTTGTCTGTCACGACAATGCCCATGGGAATAGTCTCGTACCAGTCCTTATTATTTCTTTCTTCTATGGTAGGGATATTGACCAGGATCAGCGTATAGTTGTCCTCCGCCTCAATACGGGACCGTTCTTCCTCATCCAGCGGCGCACGCAGGTCATCCACTTCTATCCCGTATTTCTGCGCGATGTCAAAAATTTCCGTGGCAGTCGGATCGGTCAGTGCAATCCAGCAGCCATCCTGAGGTTCCCCAAGCTGCTGCAGTCTCCCTTCTACCGTTTTAAATATTCTAACCATGTTGTCAGACTCCTCTCCTGTCCGCAAAAGGACAGCAGGGAGCGTATGCCCGGTGTCCCCTTCGCTTATTCTTCTGTTTCTGTGGTCTGTTCTTGCCAGATGCTTGGACCAGGCACACTTTCCATACCAGCACATCCTTTCATTTCTGCACTTAGAATTGCGCACATTACCGCAATTTATCCCAAAATGGGCATAAAGATACACAGTTATTATAAGCGGAGCATTTTTGTTTGTCAAACGCTTTACAAAAAATTAACGGCCGCCAGAAATCCTGCTTTCCCGGTATGGCCAAGCCTCTTTTTTTGTGTTACACTGGAGAACAGAAATCTTAGAAAAGGAGTTAATACCTATGGCAGGTTCATCATACGGAACGATTTTCAGAATTACTACATGGGGTGAATCCCACGGAAAGGGTCTGGGCGTGGTTGTGGACGGCTGTCCTGCCGGCCTTTCATTAAAGGCCTCAGATATTCAGGAATACCTGAACCGCCGCCGGCCGGGCCGGAACCGCTACAGTACCCAGCGGGCCGAAAATGATCTGGTTGAAATCCTCTCCGGCGTTTTTGAAGGAAAGACTACGGGAACACCCATCTCCCTGCTGGTACCCAACACGGATCAGCGTTCCAGGGACTACAGTGAAATCGCCGGATATTACCGACCCGGCCACGCCGACTTCGGTTTCGATGCCAAATACGGTTTCCGGGATTACCGGGGCGGCGGCCGCTCTTCCGGCCGCGAGACCATCGGACGTGTGGCGGCGGGAGCCATCGCCTCTCTTCTTCTGAAAGAACTTGGCATCACCCTCTGCGCCTACACCCGCTCCATCGGCCCCGTATCAATTGAAAAATTTGACGAAGAAGAAATCGAGAGCAATCCCCTGAAAATGCCGGACGCGGAGGCAGCCGAAAGGGCTTCCGCCTGGCTGGAGCAGTGCATGTCCCAAAAAAATTCTTCCGGCGGCATCATCGAATGCGTGGTGCACGGCATGCCCGCCGGGGCGGGTGATCCTGTCTTCGAAAAACTGGATGCCAATCTGGCCAAAGCCATTATGTCCATCGGCGCTGTAAAGGGCGTGGAAATCGGTGATGGCTTTCAGGCAGCATCCGCCACTGGCCTGGAAAACAACGATGCCTTTACGGTTGGGGAAGACGGACGCATTACCACCCTCACCAATCACGCCGGAGGCATCCTGGGCGGCATCAGCAGCGGAAACGATATTCTCCTGCGTGCCGCTGTAAAACCCACCGCTTCCATTGCCGCCCGGCAGCGGACGGTCAGCCGCCAGGGAGAATCCATAGAGATTGAGATCCATGGCCGCCACGATCCCGTAATCGTCCCAAGAGCCGTGGTGGTGGTGGAGGCCATGACAGCCCTGACTCTCATTGACGCGCTTCTTCTGGGAATGGGAAGCCGCCTGGACAATCTGAAAAAAATCTGGCGCCCGTAAGTCTGCAAGATGCCCAACAAAAAGCCTGCCGCGGATCCGCACATTTCTGCTCTGTGATCCACGGCAGGCTTTCTTAACCATCCCTTTTATTCTTCTGTTCAGGCAACCTTTCCCTTGGCCAGCTCTGCCAGGGAAGCAAAACCTTCCTTGTCATTGACAGCCATATCCGCCAGCACCTTGCGGTTCAGCTCCACACCGGCCAGCTTCAGTCCATACATGAACTTGCTGTAAGACAGGCCGTTCAGTCTTGCAGCTGCATTGATACGGGCAATCCACAGCTGACGGAACTGACGTTTTCTCTGCTTTCTTCCGGCGTAGGCAGTGGCCAGCGCCCGCATAACAGACTGCTTGGCAATTCTGTACTGTTTGCTTCTGGCTCCTCTGTAGCCCTTTGCCAGTTTCAATACTCTATTATGTTTCTTCTTAGCGTTTAATCCGCCCTTAATTCTTGCCATCTCTTAAGCTCCTCCTTATCTCTTATAAATACGGTAAAATCTTCTTCATGCTCTTTACGTTGGTAGCATCCACAACTGTCTGCTTCCGCAGATTTCTTTTTCTCTTCTGAGATTTTTTGGTTAAGATATGGCTCTTATAAGCTTTGTTTCTCACTAATTTACCGCTGCCCGTTACTTTAAAGCGCTTTGCTGCGGCTCTGCTTGTTTTCATTTTCGGCATTGTCTGTTTCCTCCTTATAATTCAGTTATTTTTTGGCTGCCAATACGATAGTCATCGTTCTGCCCTCAACCTTCGGTGCCTTTTCAATCACCGCGATATCCGACAGACTTTCAGCGAATTCGTCCAGAATATGTTTGCTGCTGTTCATATGTGCCATCTCTCTTCCACGGAAGCGCAGGGTAACCTTTACCTTGTCGCCCTTGGAGATGAATTTTCTGGCAGCACCTACCTTAGTGTTTAAATCGTTGGTGTCAATGTTGGGTGACAGCCGCACTTCCTTCAGCTCAATGGTCTTCTGCTTTTTCCGCGCTTCCTTTTCCTTGCGCGCCATCTCATAACGATATTTTCCGTAATCAATGATCTTGCAGACCGGCGGCTTGGCCATAGGTGCAATCTTCACCAGATCCAGCCCCGCCTCCTGCGCTTTCAGATACGCGTCTCTGGCAGACATGATCCCTAATTGTTCCCCACTCTCACTGACCAGTCGGACTTCCCTGTCACGAATCTGCTCATTAATCATTAAATCGCTAATTGTAGTATACCTCCATCCAAACTCACTGTTGACTACTTCTATCCTCTTTTCCATAAAAAAGACGGATAGCTGACTATCCGCCTGAAACATCATAATCAGGAAACCACATGCCGGTTCCCCCTATGAGCATATAAACCATTAGTCGCCCGTTTGCGCTAAGGTGAGAGCGGATACTCTTCTTTCTTTTCACACTTGCTTATCTTATCATGATACCTTCCGGCTGTCAATCTATTTTTCAAGAAAAGTGATGCTGGCATCCTCCGGAAGCGCCAGTCGGCACTCGGCCTCAATGCATTTGATGATGCCGTTGATGGCCGGACAGGCCACATGAACGGGAAAGTGTTCCCCGGCATACTCGTAGAAGGGGCCCTGTCCCGGCTTCACCAGGCACACCTCATAGGCGTCAAAGGTATCTCCCAGTTCCTCCATCATTTTGCGTATACTCTCGCACCCGGAGCTGACTTTGACTGTAACCTCCATCTGGTCTTCAGACTCCGCGGTCACAGTAGTATTCAGTTTACAGATGCCCGGCTTGATCAGTACTTTTGTCATATTTTTTCTCCTTGCTATGTAGATACAGTTTCTGTAAAAACCGGAGCCCCCTTGGAGCCCCGGCTGTTTTCTTCTTTCCGGATAGTTCTCTTTGGCTATCTGCACAGAAAGCTGCTGCAGCAGGTCTCGCTCATGGTGCAGGCATTGCGGCCGTCAATGTTGATGGCGCCCGCCACGCATTTGCAGTGATCGTTGGACTTGCAGCTCATGGCTTCACAGCTCACGCCCACATTGGTGCACCCGCATCCTGTGTCCGCGCTGGTCATGCTGTTGGCCATAGTATCCTTCCGCTCCATGAAGCTCTCACAGCAGGTCTCATCCGCACGGGTCGCCCCGGTGCCTCCCACCTGAATATCTCCCTTGGAGCAGAGTTCTCCTTTGTTATAGACGCAGGTCATCGCCGAACATTTTAAAACTGGCATACATACTACCTCCTTTCAATTTTACGGAGATAGTATGCCCTGCTTTTCCGGAAACATGCGCGGCTCTTTTATTTTGTTTCTGCTTCTGTCTTTTTAATTTCTTTTGAGGCGATTTCTTCCTTTACCGCCTGAATGAAATCCTCCAGAGCGCTCTGGCCTTCATCGCCCCTGAAACGGCTTCTGACGGCCACCAGGCCCTGCTCCTCTTCCCTGGCGCCCACCACCAGCATGTAGGGAATTTTCAGGCTCTGGGCCTCGCGGATCTTGTAGCCGATCTTCTCAGACCGTACATCCAGCTCTGCCCGGATTCCGGCTGCCTTCAGCCCGGAGAGCACCTTTTCTCCATAATCCAGGAACTTCTCCGAAATAGGCAGCACCTTTACCTGCACCGGCGCCAGCCAGGTGGGAAAGGCTCCGGCAAAGTGCTCGATCAGAATTCCGATAAAGCGCTCAATGGATCCAAAGGCCACACGGTGGATCATGATCGGACGGTGCTTCTCCCCGTCCGCCCCGGTATACTCAAGCCCGAACCGAAGCGGCAGCTGGAAGTCCAGCTGAATGGTTCCGCACTGCCAGGTCCGCCCGATGGAATCCTGCAGATGGAAATCAATCTTGGGACCATAAAATGCTCCGTCGCCCTCATTAACCGCATAGGGCAGGCCCAGATCATCCAGGGCCCCGCGAAGCGCATCCGTGGCCAGCTCCCAATCTTCATCGCTTCCCATGGAATCCTCCGGGCGGGTGGAAAGCTCCACATGATATTTGAAGCCGAAAAGGCTGTACACTTCATCAATCAGCCGGGCCACACCCTTAATCTCATCGCGGATCTGATCCGGAGTCATAAAGATATGGGCATCATCCTGGGTAAAGCAGCGGACACGCATCAGGCCGTGAAGCTGTCCGGACTTCTCATGCCGGTGTACAATTCCCAGCTCACCCAGGCGCAGCGGCAGATCCCGGTAGGAACGCGGCTCCGACTGGTAAACCAGCACGCCGCCGGGGCAGTTCATGGGTTTGATGGCATAATCCTGCTCATCGATAACCGTAGTGTACATGTTATTCTTATAATGATCCCAGTGTCCGGAGGTTTCCCAGAGACTGCGGTTCAAAATAATGGGCGTGGAAATCTCCTGGTAGCCGTTTCTCTCATGGAGTTCATGCCAGTAATCCAGCAGCGTATTTTTCAGGATCATTCCTTTTGGAAGGAAGAAGGGGAAGCCCGGGCCCGCCTCGTGCATCATGAACAGCCCCAGTTCTTTTCCCAGCTTCCGGTGGTCTCTCTTCTTTGCCTCCTCCATCATGATCAGGTATTCATCCAGCTCTGCTTTTTTCGCGAAAGCTGTTCCGTAGATGCGGGTCAGCATCTTATTGTGCTCATCGCCTCTCCAGTAGGCACCGGCCAGACTCGTAAGCTTAAAGGCCTTCACCGGCTTGGTGCTCATCAGATGCGGCCCCGCGCAGAGATCGATGAATTCTCCCTGCTGATAAAAGCTGATCTCCGCTCCCTCCGGCAGATCCTCAATCAATTCCACCTTGTAGGGCTCCTGACGTTCCTTCATCAGGGCAATCGCCTCTTCCCTGGGTTTTGTAAAGCGGGTAATCGCCAGATTTTCCTTGACAATCTTCTTCATCTCCGCCTCCAGCTTTTCCAGGTCGTCCGGAGTAAAGCCGCCTTCGATATCAATGTCGTAATAAAACCCATCCGCGATGGAAGGGCCGATGGCCAGCTTCGCCTGCGGGTACAGACGCTTGACCGCCTGTGCCAGAATGTGGGAGGTTGTATGACGGTAAGCCGCCAGACCTTCCGGATCAGAAACAGTCAGAATGCTCAAAGAGCAGTCGCTGTCCACCACATGACGAAGGTCAACCACCTCCCCGTTCATTTCTCCCGCAGCGGCCGCTCTGGCCAGTCCCTCGCTGATATCCTTCGCGATTTCCAGCACCGTCATGGGGGCGCCGTATTCCTTTGTGCTGCCGTCTTTCAGTGTAATAATCATAATTCTTCTCCCTTCTGAGTTCCAGGCTTGTTTCCGCAGGACAGGGCCTGCTCCCCTCCCTGTGACAAAAAAACCCTTATGGCATCTCTGCCATAAGGGACGATTCTCTTCTGAGTCCGCGGTTCCACCCTGCTTGCCCTGCCCTCTGCAGGACCTCTCATTCTCTGACGGTAACGGTGTCGCCGGGCCGGATTGGGGCCGCTCCGAGGTGGTCTTCCGCTGCCTTCCGCCGGGATGCTCACACCCTCCATCCCTCTCTTGAGACTTCACAGCCGCGTACTCTTCTCATCTTCGCTTTTTCACGTATCTGTATTATAGCACGATTCCCGGGGTTGTCAACGGCAAGATTATGATTTTCCCCGGTCCGCCGTCTGCTGCCGGGCATTCTTCAGAGCCTTTTTATACTTCCGGTACTGCTTTATTTCCTGGCGCAGATGCTTCCGGAATTCCCGGCCGGAGCAGCCCCGGTATTTTTCTTTAAACAGGACATTTTCTCTGCCGTCTTCCATATCTTCGGCCATTCTGGCCACAGCCTCCGCTGTACCCAGCCTGTGCTTCTCAAATATATATTTCGTATAGAGATTCGACACCTGATAAGCCCTCTGCTGCATTTCCTCCCTGGCTGCGTGCAGCGCCTGCAGCTCTCTGCGCCCGCCTGTTACACAGACCAGATGCTTTTCCTCCTTATCGGCCACAACGCGCCGGATAATATGAAGAACCGGTGCGGGTATCTGCCCGTCCTGGCTTTCAAAAATCAGTCCGATTCTCACCCTGTCATCAAAAATGATCCTCTGCTCCTGATATTCGGAAGCCTTTCTGCATTCCACATTTTCGTACTTTAAAAATTCATCCGCGAACCTTCTGCAGCTCTGTTTCGTGTCATCGTAATAAATAGTCAGCTTCTTCAAATTGCCCTCTCCTTCCCACCTGTGGCCTGGTCGATATTTTTATTGATCTTTTTTGCCGCCGATACAAGAATCCTTTTCTCCTCTTCCGTGAGGCCCTGCATCAGGATATCCCGGGCCCGTCTGAATATCTTCCTTAGTTCTTCCGCCAGAGTGCCGGCCTGATCCGTCAGATAGTTATGGGTGTACCGCCGGTCTTTTTCATCCGGCACAATCACCACGTACCCTTTTTTCATCAAATGCCCCAGAGCCTGGGAGATATGGCCTCTCGTAAACAGCTTAAGCTCCATAATATCCTTGCAGGTATTTTTGCCGCCTGCCGTGTGCAGATAGAAAAGGATCTGCAGTTCTGTCTTGTTTAACCCGTACTGCTCCTCCAGAGATCTGCACAGTGTTTCCAGCAGCTTCCGAAACTTCATTCCGTGCAGCAGCGTAATCAAAGAATAATCCATTGCTCCGCTCCTTACGTATTTTTTAATTTTAAACAGTTTAATTTTATACTATTTTATCACATTTCAAGCTTATGTCAACCTATTTTGCAGTATACCTAAAAAGTTTCCTCTTTTCTAAAAAAAAATCGTGTGATACAATTTTTCTGAACCACACGAGGAGCACAAAATATGGATATTAATTATGAACTGTATAAAGTATTTTACCATGTTGCCTCTTCCCTGAGCTTTTCCGAGGCATCTAAACAGCTGTTTATCTCCCAGTCAGCAGTAAGCCAGTCTGTCAAGGTTCTGGAAAAGAAGTTGGGAATCACCCTCTTTATCCGCAGCACAAAAAAGGTACAGCTGACCCCTGAAGGCGAGATTCTGCTGCGCTACGTGGAACCGGCTGTCAATCTGATCCAGCGGGGCGAGGCACAGGTCATGGAATCCAGCACTCTGGGCGGCGGCCAGATCCGCATCGGGGCCAGCGATACCATCTGCCGCTACTTCCTGGTTCCTTATCTGAACCGTTTTCACAGGGAGCATGCCGGCGTCCACATTAAGGTTACCAACCAGACCTCCACACGCTGTGTGGATCTGCTGGAATCCGGGCAGGTGGATTTTATCGTCACCAACTACCCGAATTCCCGGCTTACGGACCGGATGACCTCCATCCCTATCCATACCTTTCGGGATGTGTTCATCGCCAGCCGTGAACATTATCCGGAACTGATGAACAAGACCATCACTTTAAAGGAACTGCTGCAGCACCCGATTCTCATGCTGGACCGCAAAAGCACTACCAGCGAATTCCTCCATCAGCTTTTCCAGCAGCATCAGCTGGATCTGGTGCCGGAGATCGAGCTGGGCAGCAATGATCTGCTGGTGGATCTGGCCAGCATCGGCCTGGGAATTGCCTTTGTGCCGGACTACTGCCTTACCCGGGCCTCAGATCTTTTTCAGGTACAGATTGCCGATACACTGCCCACCAGGCAGCTTGTCATCGCCCATAACGCTCATCTGCCCGTTCCCCAGGCTGCCAAGGCCTTCATCCGCTTTTTTACCGCGGAAACGGAAGCGCTTTAGCCGCGGTCCCAGAATTCCTGCAGCAGCGCCGGAATTTCCTGCAGAGTACAGACTTCTGCATCCGCCCATTCTCTGGGAAACAGAGCCCCATACTCTGCTGTGCAGAACCGGTCATCCAGCAGCGCGATCACGCCGCGGTCCTCGGTTGTGCGGATCACGCGCCCCGCGGACTGCAGCACCTTGTTCATCCCCGGAAAACGGTAGGCATAGTCAAACCCGTTTTCCCCCTTTTCATCATAAAATCTCCGCAGGAGCTCTCTCTCGTCGCTGACCATAGGCAGTCCGGTTCCCACCACCAGGGCTCCGATCAGTTTCTCTCCGGAAAGATCAATTCCCTCTGCAAAAATCCCTCCCATAACGCAGAAGCCCACCAGGGTCTTTTCTCTCCCTTCCCGAAACGCCTCCAGAAACGCTTCTCTCTCCTGCTCCCGCATGGAAGGTGTCTGACAGAGACATTCCCTCTCTTCCCCCCGTGACAGCTCCCGGTAAATTTCTTCTACATTTTCCAGCATCTGGTAGGAGGGGAGGAAGACCATATAGTTACCCTGTCTGGCGCCGGTAAAGGCGTGAATATATGCCGCGATCCGCCGGTACTCCTCCGGACCCCGGCGGCTGTACCGGCTGCTGACATCGCGGCCGATAAAGAGCCGCCTTTTCTCCGCGCAGAAAGGCGAGGGGATATACACCGCGTAATCTTCCTCCCCTCTTCCGCTCAGCAGCTTTTTATAATAGTTCACCGGCAGCAGCGTGGCGGAAAAAAACACGGCGCTTCTGCCCTTATCCAGACAGGCCTGCAGATTGGCCGCAGGATTCACGCAGCAGAGCTTCAGCCAGAATCTTCCGTCCTTCCCATGGCGCCCGTAGATTAAATAATTCTCATCCACCAGCTCATAGATGGCCGTAAAGGAGCGGATGGCAAAATAGAATTCCAGCACTTCTCTTCGGAAAGGGCCATCCTCCAGCTCCTGTAGAAACTCCTCCAGCTCTCCCAGAAGCCCCGCGGCCTGCATGGCAAAGCTTCCCGCCGATTCCAGTCTCCCGACATCCCCGCACTCTCTTTTATACAGGAGCAGCTGATGATTGCAGCGTTCCAGGGCTCGCTCCAGCTTTCTGCTGTAGGGTCTGACCTTCTTCTTCATGGCCAGAAAATCTTCCTTGCAGACCTTGGCACTGTACATATCTCTTCCCCGTTCCACAAGATTGTGGGCCTCGTCGATCAGAAAAATAAAGTCTTCCCTCCGGCTTCCTTCCCCGAAAAAACGCCGGAGCTTTACATCCGGGGCAAACACGTAATTGTAGTCACAGATCACCGCATCCATCCAGACGGCCAGCTCCAACTCCAGTTCATAGGGGCACACCTGCCATTTTTCGCTCTGGGACAGCAGGGCCTCCCTGCGGAAGTCCTTCTGACCCGTCAGCATCTCAAAGACTGCTTCATGAATCCGGTCATAATGTCCCCGGGCCCTGGGGCAGGCGGCCGGATTGCAGTCCGGTTCCTCCAGCACGCACATTTTTTCTTTGGCCGTGATTGTCAGACACCGGAAACGCAGTCCTCTATCCCCCAGAACCGCAAAAGCTTCCTCCGCCACCGTCCGCGTAATGGTCTTGGCAGTCAGATAGAAAATCCTGCTGGCCAGGCCCTCCCCGCAGGCCCGGACAGCAGGAAATACTGTAGACATTGTCTTGCCCACACCAGTGGGGGCCTGAACAAAAAGCTGTTTCCGGCGGAGAATGCTCCGGTAGACGGCCGCCACCATCTCCCGCTGGCCAGGCCGGTAGAGATAGGGGAATTCCAGGCCCTGCATGGAAGCGTTCCGTTTCTGTTCCCACTGCCACTGTTCTTCCGCCCATTTCCAGTATTCGTCCAGCAGGCCGGCAAACCAGAGATCCAGCTCTTCCATGGCGTACGTCACCCGGAAACGGCGGATCTCCTCTGTGTCCATCTGGCAGTAGGTCATCTGCACCCCGATTCTCTCGAATTTTCTGTCCAGGCCGTATATATAGGCGTAGCACTTTGCCTGGGCCAGATGCACCGGAACCGGCTCCTCCAGCCGTTCCAGATTCTGAAAAATTCCCTTGATCTCATCAATGGCCGTGCCCTCCTGATCGGTAAAGATACCGTCGGCCCGGCCCTCCACCACCAGAACAAAATGCTCGTATTCCTTTTCAAAGCGCAGCGGCACCTCGGCCTGATAGGCTCCGCCCATCTGCTTCTGAATTTTTCTGTGAAGCCGGCTGCCCATCTGCATGGCCTCCCGCTCCGCAAAGCCCCCCTTCCGGTTATCCAGATCGCCTCTCCGGAGAAGAAATTCCACCAGGCTGCGGACAGAGATCCTTATCTTCTTTTTTTCCTCCAAATCAGCTCACCTCCTGCCGACGGCAGAAAGCCGCCCAAAAGCACTTCTGCTCTCGGACGGCTCTCCGGTTTTGTTTATGCTTCAGCTTCCGCTGCTTCCTTTCAGACTCTCCTCTCAGGCAACTGCAAACTTCTGCAGAGTCTGATTGAACTCCGGACTGTCTCCGTAGCACTGTACTGTCAGCGCTCTGCACAGCCCCATGCTCAGGATGCCCAGGATGGACTTTGCATCAATCACGATGCGGTTATAAAAAATGTCAATATCAAAATCGCATCGGGAAGCGGCATTCACAAACTCTTCAACTTCTTCTGCATCGTGAAACATAACTTTTGTTTCAGGCATTTTGATCATCCTTTCTTATAATGAGACCTTGGGCTTCAAAAGAATTTTCCAGTCTTTTACAGGAACTTTTCTTTGCCATGTAGTATCTCACTTTTAGGTTCAAAATGTCAATGCGGATTTCGACGAATTTCCCGAATATTTCTCCCGGTGTTTGTGCAAACTGCTCCCTTTTCCGCCCGGGCAATGGACATTTTAACTAAAATTTTATTCTTTCACGCTGAATTTCCGCAGCTCGGCAGCCGCATCGTCCAGGTACTCATTCAGTACCTCCGCAAACCTGCCTTCATCGGCCAGTCCCGCCAGCCGGCTCTCAATGGGCAGTCTCCCCAGAACCGGAAGCCCCATCTGTCCGGCCACCTCCTCCACATGGCTTTCCCCGAATACGGAAATTTTCTTCCCGCAGTCCGGGCAGAGGATATAGCTGTAATTCTCTATCAGGCCCAGCACAGGGATCTTCATCATAACCGCCATCTTGTAGGCTTTGGTTACGATCATCTCAACCAGCTCCTGGGGCGATGTCACAATCAGGATGCCGTCCACCGGAAGGGACTGGAAAACTGTCAGAGGCACATCTCCCGTTCCCGGAGGCATATCCACAAAGAGATAGTCCAGTTCTCCCCATACCACATCTGTCCAGAACTGCTTCACCATATTGGCAATTACCGGGCCTCTCCAGATAACCGGCTCATCCTCCCCGGGGAGCAGCAGGTTGACCGACATAACGGAAATGCCGTTGGCAGATTCCAGCGGCCGGATCCCCTGCTCATCCATTCCCGTCGGTCCGTGCAGGCCGTACATGCGCGGAATAGAGGGGCCTGTAATGTCCGCGTCCAGAATTCCTGTCCGGTATCCCATAGCCGCCATGGCGTTGGCCAGGGAAGCTGTCACAAAGGATTTTCCCACGCCGCCCTTGCCGCTGACGACTCCGATTACGTGCGCTACATGTGAAAAACGGTTCAGATCCACATGAAAATCGGGCTTCTCCCTGCTGGGGCAGCCCTCACAGCTCTCCTTGGAACAGCTCTCGTTACTGCATTCTTTACCCATCTTCGTCTTCTCCTTATCTTCTTCGTGTTTGATTCACGATATTTACACCTTTTCTGCGGATAAAATTAATTGTAGCTACCCGGCTCTGCCCTGTCAAGGATAAAATACCAGGACGCAGAAAACTGCCGGCGGCCCCGCGCAATCTGTCGCTTTCTGAACTGCTTATTTTCTGCTGTCCTCAATCTTTGCAAATACACTCTGCAGAACGATAAAGAAGCAGAGCGGCGCGGCTACCATAATATTCGTCCAGGAACTCAGCAGCCTTCCATTCGTCCGCACCAGAGTGGAGATTGTGCCGTTAATCAAAACACCGAAAAAGAAGATACCACAAAAGCGGCATCTTCTCTCCGAAAGACTATTTAATAAACTGGTCAATGGCCGCGTTCAGCTCCTCCAGGGCTTTCATATCGCCGCTCTCCACTGCGTCCACAATACAGTGCTCAATATGATCATGGAGGATCACCTTGCCCGTATTGTTAATCGCAGCCTTCACCGCCGACAGCTGCACCAGCACCTCACTGCAGTCCCTTCCATCCTCCACCATCCGCTTGATGGATTCCAGATGGCCGATGGCCCGGGAAATGCGGTTCAGGACTGCTTTCGTATTCTGGTGGGTATGCGCATGCGTATGCTCATGGGTATGCTCGATCACGGAGCCGTCTTCCATCACATGTCTGTGCATGCCCGCTGATGTATGCTCTGTATGCATCCAAACCTCTCCTCTAACATTCTGTAAAACTGTATCTCTGCCGGATCCCGGAGGTCACAATATCAAAGATAAGGGTGCCATCCGGCTGAACGGTTTTCTCATAGGTAAAGTCTTTATCCTTAAACTTCTCCCGGATGTACTGTTCCGGATCCTCAAGCTCCAGCTCCTCAAAAAAGACGTCCCGCATCTGATTATTGGGACATTGATTGAATATCTCCCACACTGCTTCATAGCTTTTCATGGTCTTTCCTCCTGCTCTGTCCTTTGATTATACAGAGTTTCCGCTTGCTTGGCAAGTGCGTTCCCCCGGGAAAGTTATCCGTTTTAGACAAAATTCAGACAGATTTTCCATGCCTGCAGAAGCTGTTCCAGACTGCAGGCGGCGTTGGCCGGGCTGGTGGATGGCAGGCCAAGCGCCTCTCTTCCGGTGCGGGATTCCAGATATCTGCGGTACAGGCGGAAGGATGTTCCTCCGTTGCAAAAGATCTGCCGGATATCCGCCGCTTCAAGGATAGGATCCAGATCCGCCGGCACCACGTCCCGGATGCTGCTGTCACTGGAGCCGGTAATTGTGCAGGATTCGATTACATCATAGAGGGCCACGCCTCTGCCCAGCAGCAGCGCCCTCTTCTCGGGGACCGTCTCCGGTTCCGTTTCCCCGAACAGACCCGCCAGCACCTTCCAGAAACGGTTCCGGGGATGACCGTAATAGAATCCCGTTTCCCTGGATTTTACAGAGGGGAAGCTGCCCAGAATCAGAATCCTGGACCGGCTGTCATATACAGGAGCCAGCGTGTGCATCTGTTTCTCAGGATGGTTCTTCTTCATCGAATTCGACAATCGTATAATACCCCCTGCTGGTCTGATTAATCTCTTTTACAATACCCTTCGTAGATTTCAGGCGCTCATAGGCCTGGTAGTTTTTGCTCATGGCCACTGCCGGCACAATCGTATAGTAATAGGAGGTGGGCAGCGCGCTTTCCGTAACCTGCACTTCCTGCCCCACTTCCAGAAGCCCGTGGCGCTCCATTTTAAATTCCATCCGCCTCATTTTTTCACTGCCTTTCTGCTCCGCGCAGAAGGGGACGGCTCCCTCCGCCGGCAGCCGCCCCCTTCTGCATCTCTTCTGTTTTCTGACTGTTTTATCAATGATGGAACAGACGGATGCCTGTGAAGGCCATCACCATTCCGTACTTGTCACAGCACTCGATGACTGCATCGTCCCTTACAGAACCGCCGGGCTCCGCCACATATTTTACGCCGCTTTTATGCGCCCGCTCAATATTGTCGGAGAAGGGGAAGAACGCATCCGAGCCCAGGGTCACACCCTCCATCTTATCCAGCCAGGCTCTCTTCTCCTCTCTGGTAAATACAGCCGGCTTTACCTTGAAGATCTTCTGCCATGCGCCTTCGGCCAGCACATCCATATATTCCTCGCCGATGTACACATCTATGGCATTGTCCCTGTCTGCCCGGCGGATGCCGTCCACAAACTGCAGTCCCAGAACCTGCGGGCTCTGGCGCAGCCACCAGTTGTCTGCCTTCTGGCCCGCCAATCTGGTGCAGTGTACCCGGGACTGCTGGCCAGCGCCGATACCGATGGCCTGTCCGTCCTTCACGAAGCACACGGAGTTGGACTGGGTATATTTCAGAGTAATCAGGGAAATCTTCAGATCCCTGGCGGCACTCTCCGGCAGATCCTTATTTTTCGTCACAATATTGGAAAGCAGAGCGTCATCGATGGGCAGTTCCTGTCTTCCCTGCTCGAAGCAGACGCCGAATACTTCCTTGTGCTCCAGGGGAGCGGGTACGTAATTCTCATCCATCTGGATCACGCAGTAATTTCCGTTTTTCTTGGACTTCAGAATCTCCAGGGCCTCGTCTGTATATCCGGGCGCGATAACGCCGTCCGAAACCTCTCTCTTAATCAGAGAAGCCGTGTCTTTATCGCAGATATCTGAAAGAGCGATGAAATCACCGAAGGAAGACATCCGGTCCGCACCTCTGGCTCTCGCGTAGGCACAGGCCAGGGGGGACAGCTCTCCCATATCATCCACCCAGTAGATCTTTTTCAGAACATCCTCCATGGGCAGACCCACGGCAGCCCCCGCCGGGGATACGTGCTTAAAGGAGGTAGCTGCCGGAAGTCCGGTGGCTTTCTTCAGCTCCCTTACCAGCTGCCAGCCATTAAAGGCATCCAGGAAATTGATGTATCCGGGGCGTCCGGAAAGCACCGTAATGGGCAGCTCACTTCCATCCGTCATGTAGATGCGGGACGGTTTCTGATTCGGATTGCATCCGTACTTTAACTGCAGCTCATTCATTTGATAAATCCTCCTTATCTGTTTTTATTCACAATTCTGGTCTTAAAGGTTCCGTCTGCAATGTTGATATACCGCACAAAGAGGGAAACCTTATTATCCTCGTTCAGGCTGTTCCACAGCATATCCGTGAAAGCATCCATATCATCCGGAATAGCCACCAGCTTGGGTTCTCCCTCAAAACTGGGCAGGGGCTCGCCGTCATGCATATAGGTGTGAATGAAATGTCCTTCTCCGGGCACGCACTGATTATAGGCGAAGGTAAAGCGGTTGCACTGCGCCGGATCGCCGTTATTGCTCTTCAGAATCGACAGGGCATAGCTGTATGTGCCGGCTTCCACGTGCAGAATTCCGGAAATTCTGGGTGTATAGTTGGGGGCATCCGGCTCAAATTCCCGACTCCGCAGGCACTGTTCAAAAGTCAGCTGCTTGTCCATTCCCTCATAAATGGTATCCGTCTGGTCGCCGTTGGTGACGATCGTCTTGTTGCCGAGCACCCGCACCGGGGCGTAAATGATCAGACTGGGATCCTTCATTTTGGAAGGATCAAAGGCCTGGGTGCGGATTCCGTCTCCGTCCTCCACAAATACGCGGTTCCGGCTGTTCTCACTTCTGCCCATAATAAAGTAGGCTGCCACGGCGGATTTTCCATCGGCGGAACGCCCGATCACGATTCCTCTTCCGGGATAGGAATTATTCTTCAGATCCTGCTCCAGAGATAACATTTCCATAGCTCTTCTCCTTTTTCCAAAAATTTAAGGCCACACACATCCAAGCACTCTGCCCAGACGGTCGGCCTCCTCTCAGAGTCATGCTCCCTGTGGTTTCTTCCACTTCCGTCAGTCGCATGACCATTCTTAACATAGCATTATCCCCCGGAAATGTCAACCGTTTTTTACGGATGCGGAGCATCCGCCTTTTTCTTTCTTTCCGCCTGTCTGCCGTTCCTGTACTCTCCCGGAGTCCTTCCATAATACTGCCTGAATTTCCGGCAGAAATATCCGGCGCTGGAAAAGCCTGTGTCCTCCGCAATGGCGGATATGGTTTTTTGTGTCATGCGGAGCTGTTCGGCGGCTCTGGACAGACGGTATTGAATCAGATAGGCCACCGGAGAGAGATGTATGCCGGACTGGAACGCGTGCAGCGCGCTGCTTTTGCTGACAGCGGCAGAGGCAGCGATCTGTTCCAGGGTCAGCGCTTCCCGGTAATGATCCTGCATATACTGCATCATGGTCCGCAGCCTCGCCTGCCTGTAGTCTGTCCCGCACTGTTCTGCCGGAGATATTCCCTTCACCGTTTGCCGGAATCCTGATTTCCGTGATGGTCTATGCCATCGGCGGAGGGCTTCTGGAAGTTCTGGTAAGTCCCGTTGTGGAAGCCTGTCCCTCCGCCAATAAAGAAAAGGCCATGAGCATGCTGCACTCCTTTTATTGCTGGGGACAGGCGGGGATCGTCCTGCTCTCCACGCTGTTCTTTCAGATCGCCGGCATAGAAAACTGGAAGCTCCTGGCTCTTATCTGGGCGTTGATCCCCATCTGCAATGCCGTCGTCTTCGCAAAGGTTCCCATTGCTTCTCTGCTTCCGGAGGGTGAGACCGGACTGAAGTTGAAAGAGCTTCTGCGTCTTAAAGTATTCTGGGTCCTGCTGCTCATGATGATCTGCGCGGGAGCCAGCGAACAGGCGGTCAGCCAGTGGGCTTCTACCTTCGCCGAAACGGGGCTGGGGATTTCCAAGACCGCCGGAGATCTGGCCGGCCCCATGGCCTTTGCGCTTCTGATGGGCGCGGCACGCCTCTTCTACGGGAAATACGGGCACCGCATCCACCTGGAACGGTTTATGACCGCCAGCAGCTGTCTGTGCATTGCCTCTTACCTGGGGATCTCCCTCTTTTCCCTCCCCCAGCTCAGTCTCGCCGCCTGCGCGCTCTGCGGACTGTCCGTGGGAATCCTGTGGCCGGGAACCTTCAGCAGAGCTTCCGCCGCTCTGCCCAAAGGCGGCACCGCTCTGTTCGCCCTGCTGGCTCTCGGGGGAGACATCGGCTGCGCCGGAGGGCCTACCGTCGTGGGAATGGTTTCTGACGCGGCGGGCGGCAACCTGAAAATGGGGATTCTGGCTGGCATCATCTTTCCCGTTCTGCTCCTGGCGGGAAATATTATCTGCCGCAAATAGAAAAGAAAAAAGTTCAGAAGCATCCATACTCCTGAACTTTTTTCTTTTCGTATTACATCAGCGGATATTTATCCGTCAGTGCTTTTACATTGGCCCTCGCCTGTCCTGCGGATCCCTCCGGATCCTTCAGCATCATGGCGATGGTTTCGGCGATCACTTCCATGTCCTCCTCTTTCATGCCTCTGGAGGTAACTGCCGGCGTGCCAAGACGCAGGCCGCTGGTCACAAAGGCAGACTGGGGATCGTTGGGGATGGTATTCTTGTTGGCAGTAATATTCACGCTGTCAAGCAGGTTCTCCACTTCCTTTCCGGTACGGCCGATGGCTGCCAGATTGACCAGCATCAGATGATTGTCCGTTCCCCCGGATACGATGGGAATTCCCCGATCCATAAGTCCCTGACACAGAGTTTTGGCATTTTTTACCACCTGTTTTCCGTACTCCTGGAACTCGGGACTTAAGGCCTCCTTCAGACAAACCGCCTTGGATGCGATGACATGCATCAGAGGGCCTCCCTGGATGCCCGGGAATACAGCTTTGTTCAGCTTATGCTCCGCTGCAAATTCCGCGCTTGAAAGGATCAGCCCGCCTCTGGGTCCTCTTAAAGTCTTATGGGTGGTGGTGGTGGTCACATGCGCATAAGGGATGGGGCTTGGATGCTGTCCGGTGGCCACAAGCCCCGCGATGTGGGCAATATCCACCATCAGATACGCGCCCACCATATCGGCGATCTCCCGGAATCTCTTGAAATCCAGAGTTCTTCCGTAGGCGCTGGCCCCGGCCACAATCAGCTTCGGCCGGCACTCTTTGGCAATCCGCTCCACCTCATCGTAATCTACAAATCCGTCCGCGTTAACGCCGTAGGGAACAATGTGGAAGTAAGCACCTGAAAAGTTGGCCGGGCTTCCGTGGGACAGATGTCCGCCCTCAGAAAGGTTCATGCCCATAACGGTATCG
Source organism: Candidatus Scatomonas pullistercoris (assembly GCA_018713515.1). GTDB lineage: Bacteria > Bacillota > Clostridia > Lachnospirales > Lachnospiraceae > Scatomonas > Scatomonas pullistercoris. The sequence continues at coordinate 13,182 of DVOO01000010.1, read as the reverse complement.
CCGGGCTTCAGCAACGCAAAGAACACAGCCATGTTGGCCTGGGCTCCGGAATGGGGCTGTACGTTGGCATAGGTGCAGCCGAACAGCTTTTTGGCCCGCTCAATAGCCAGAGTCTCCACCTCGTCCACACACTGGCATCCGCCGTAGAAACGTTTTCCCGGATAGCCCTCGGCGTATTTATTGGTAAGGGGACTTCCCATGGCGGCCATCACCGCTTTGGATACCCAGTTTTCGGATGCGATCAGCTCAATATGACTGTTCTGACGGTTCAGCTCAGCCATAATAAGATCAGCAATTTCAGGGTCCACCGCCCTTACTTCCTCTAATGAATACATGTATTTTGTTCCTCCTAGGCAAACTTTTGTGTTTCCCGTGCAAACACGGTATGGAACCATAATACGCAGGTTGCCGCAAAAAGTCAAGCCCTTTTGCCTACAGTTCCAACAATTCCTTGGGCGACCGGGTAAGATTCTCACATCCGTCTTCTGTCACCGCCACCATATCCTCGATCCGGACGCCGCCGAATCCCGGCACGTAGATTCCCGGCTCCACTGTCTCAATCATGCCCGGCTCCAGAATGGTGTCGTCGGAAGGAGAAAGTCTTGGTTCCTCGTGAATATAAAGTCCCACACTATGGCCAAGGCCGTGGCCAAAACAGTCTCCATAGCCGGCCTTTTCAATGATCTCCCTGGCTTCCCGGTCCACCCGGCTTCCCGGCAGCCCTGCCCGGATCAGCTCCAGAGCCGCCCTCTGGGCCCGCAGCACAATTCCATACATTTCCTTCTGCTTTTCATCGGCTTTTCCCATCACCACAGTTCTGGTCATATCCGAACAGTAACCCTGGTACGTACATCCGAAATCCATGGTGATAAAATCTCCTGCTTCCAGTTTTTTCCCGGAGGGAATCGCGTGGGGCATGGATGAATGGATACCGGAAGCCATGATGGTATCAAAAGAAAATCCTTCCGCTCCCCGCTTTTTCATCTGGTATTCCAGCTCCGCCGCCGCCTCCAGCTCCGTCATCCCCGGCTTCAGGAGAGGCAGCAGGGCCTCAAAGGCTTCGTCCCCGATCTCCTCCGCCCTTCTCATGTATCCGATCTCCTCCGGGGTCTTGATCCGGCGCAGGCGGTCCACCCGGCCGGCCAGAGGAATCCACTGCTTCACTTCCGGAAGTGCTCTCTGAAGAGCCGCAAATTCCGAGCAGCGCATGGACTGATCCTCATAGCCTGCCGCCTCCGCCTTCGTCTCCCGGAGCAGTTCCCTCAGTATCTCTGTTCTCCGGTGCTCCCGGTTTTCCTCCATCACCTGAAACGCTGTTTCTTTCCCTGCCGCCTCCGTGTACCTGGAATCTGTAATCAGCACCTGCCTGTCCTCCGTCAGGAACAGCATTCCCTCGCCGCCCCGGAATCCGGACAAATAGCGCATATTAAAGGGGTCTGTAATCAGCAGCGCCTCCGCCCCCGTCTCCTGAAAAACAGCCTGATACTCCATTGCCGCGTCACTCCTTTTTACTCTTTTCTCTCTGAAATGCCAAACGCCAGCGGAGGAATTCTGTTTTCCATCCGCTGACGCATGCTTCTCTCTGATCTGATTATACCGCCTGCAGAGCCTGGTCCAGATCCGCAATGATGTCCTCCGCATCCTCGATGCCTACGGACAGCCGGATCAGATCCGGCAGAACGCCTGCCTCCACCAGCTGCTCATCGTTCAGCTGACGGTGGGTATGGCTGGCCGGATGCAGCACGCAGGATTTCGCATCTGCCACATGAGTCTCAATGGCCACCATTTTCAGCGCATTCGTAAAGCGAAGCGCGCCGTCCCGGCCGCCCTTCGGTCCAAAGCAGAGCACGCCGCAGGTGCCCTTCGGCATATACTTCTGTGCCAAATCATAGTATTTATCCCCGGGAAGGCCCGCATACTCCACCCAGGCCACCTTCGGGTGATTTCTCAGGAAAGCGGCCACTTTTGTTGCATTCTCGCAGTGCTTCGGCATCCGCAGATGCAGAGTTTCCAGGCCGATATTGGTCAGAAACGCGTTCTGCGGAGACTGGCAGGCGCCCAGATCTCTCATCAGCTGCGCCGTTGCCTTGGTGATATAGGCGCCCTTTCCAAATTTTTCCGCGTAGACAATGCCGTGGTAGGACTCATCCGGCGTGGTCAGGCCCGGAAACTTGTCCGCATGGGCCATCCAGTCGAAATTGCCGGAATCCACGATGGCTCCGCCCACAGCCATGGCATGGCCGTCCATATACTTGGTGGTGGAATGGGTTACGATGTCCACACCCCAGGCAAAGGGCCTGCAGTTGATGGGAGTCGCAAAGGTATTGTCACAGATCATGGGTACTCCGTGATCGTGCGCCAGCTTCACGAACTTCTCAATATCCAGGATCACGCCGGCCGGGTTGGAGATGGTCTCCGCGAACACAGCCTTCGTGTTGGGGCGGAATGCTTTTTCCAGCTCCTCCGCCGGAGCATCCTGATCCACCAGGGTTACCTCCAGACCAAAGCGCTTCAGAGTCACAGTCAGAAGATTGGAAGTGCCTCCATAGCACTTGGCTCCGCAGATCACATGGTCCCCGGCTTCACAGATATTGGTAATGGCCAGAAGGGTAGCCGCCTGTCCGGAAGAAGTCAGCATGGCCGCGGCTCCGCCTTCCAGCTGGCAGATTTTTGCGGCCACCATATCGCAGGTGGGATTCTGAAGTCTGGAGTAGAAATATCCTTCCTTCTCCAGATCGAACAGGGCTCCCATCTCCTCGCTGGTGTCATATTTATACGTTGTACTCTGATAGATGGGAAGCATTCTGGGGCCGCCGTTCTCCGGCTGCCAGCCTCCCTGCACACAGATTGAATCCACTTTCAGTCCCATAATCTTTTCCTCTTTTCTATATGATGTAAAGCGCTGCTGTCCGCCGCGGCCTCTCAGCCCTCCAGGCTGTCCACGTATCTCTGGATATTGGAAGCATTGACGTACTTGAAGGTTTTTCCGTGATCCAGCACCACCAGGGTAGGCGCCTGCAGGATCCCGTACTTCTCCGCCAGCTCCGGATTCTGCTCCGCGTCAATCACCTGATAGGGCTCATCGGCCAGCATCTCCTTCGCAATCCGGCAGTTGGGGCAGGTACTCGTGGTAAACAGATAGCGCACTGCCGGCTCCGTCCCGTCTCCTGACGGCCTTCTGTTCCCTTCTGTTCCCTTCTCCTCCGCGGTTTCCTTCTGTTTTACAGCGGCAGCTCTGTTCCCATTATACCCGGAAATGTCCATGCGGTAAACCCTTCTGTCCTTATATTCCTGCGCTTTTCCGTCATTCCAGTTCTGCACAGGACGGTAATAGCCTGTGATCCGGCTGTAGACCTCGGCAGGTTTTCCGCAGGTGGGGCAGGTAAAATGCTCCCCGGCAATATATCCGTGATCCCGGCAGACAGAGTAGGTAGGCGACAGGGTATAGTAGGGAAGCTTATAATTCTCGGCGATGGTGCGCACCAGGGCCGCCGCCGCCTTCCAGTCGGGAAGCTTCTCTCCCAGGAAGGCATGGAACACCGTGCCGGAGGTATACAAAGTCTGCAGCTCATCCTGGATATCCAGGGCTGCAAAAATATCCTCCGTAAAGTTCACAGGCAGATGAGAGCTGTTGGTGTAGTATGGCGTCTCCCCCTCTCCGCCTGCCGTCCGGATATCCGGCCATCTCTCCCTGTCGTGCTTGGCCAGCCGGTAACTGGTGGATTCCGCCGGAGTCGCCTCCAGATTGTAGAGGTCTCCGTATTCCTCCTGGTACTGCACCAGGCGCTCCCGCATATGGTTCAGCACATCTTTCGTAAACTTCTGGGTAGCCGGATCGGTCATATCCCTGCCGATCCAGCGGGCGTTGAGCCCTGCCTCATTCATGCCCACAAGGCCGATGGTGGAGAAATGATTTGCAAAGGTGCCCAGGTACCGTTTGGTGTAGGGGTACAGCCCTTCGTCCAGCAGCCGGGTGATCACCTCCCTCTTCACCTTCAGGGAGCGGGCCGCAAGATCCATCATATGATCCAGCCTGTGGTAAAATTCTTCTTCGTTTTTGGACAGATAGGCGATCCTGGGCATATTGATGGTCACAACGCCCACGGAACCGGTGCTCTCTCCGGAACCGAAGAAACCTCCTGTCTTCTTCCGCAGCTCCCGGAGATCCAGGCGCAGACGGCAGCACATGGAACGTACATCGCTGGGCTGCATGTCGCTGTTAATATAATTGGAAAAATACGGGGTTCCGTATTTGCTGGTCATCTCAAAGAGCAGGCGGTTGTTTTCCGTATCGGACCAGTCAAAATCCGAGGTAATGGAATACGTGGGGATGGGATACTGGAAGCCTCTCCCGTTGGCATCCCCCTCGATCATGGTCTCAATAAAGGCCCTGTTGATCATATCCATCTCTTTTTTGCAGTCTTTGTAGCGGAAATCCATCTCCTTTCCGCCCACAATGGCCGGAAGCTCCGCCAGATCCTCCGGGACCGTCCAGTCCAGGGTAATATTGGAGAAGGGAGCCTGGGTTCCCCAGCGGCTGGGTGTGTTAACGCCGTAAATAAAGGACTCAATGCATTTTTTTACTTCCGGATAGGTCAGATGATCGGTCTTTACAAAGGGGGCCAGATACGTGTCAAAAGAGGAAAACGCCTGGGCTCCCGCCCATTCGTTCTGCATGATCCCCAGAAAGTTCACCATCTGGTTGCAGAGAACGCTTAAGTGCTTGGCCGGAGAGGAGGTAATCTTTCCGTCTATTCCTCCCAGTCCCTCCTGGATCAGCTGTTTTAAGGACCAGCCGGCACAGTAGCCGGTCAGCATGGACAGATCGTGAATATGGATATCCGCGTTCCGGTGCGCCTCGGCAATCTCATTGTCGTAAATTTCAGACAGCCAGTAGTTGGCAGTCACCGCGCCGGAATTGCTCAGAATCAGTCCCCCTACAGAGTAAGTGACTGTGGAATTCTCCTTAACCCGCCAGTCCTCCACCTTCACATAGCTGTTGACAATCTCTTTATAATCCAGGATCGTAGACTTCATTCTCCGCATCTTTTCTCTCTGCTTCCGGTACAGGATATAGGCCTTGGCCACATCTCCATACCCGCACTGGCTCAGCACATTTTCCACAGAATCCTGAATTTTCTCCACCTGGATCCGGCCACTCTCGATTTTCCCCTGAAAATCTGCCGTCACCCGCAGTGCCAGCATCTCCAGCATATCCTGGCTGTAATTTTTTTCTGTGGCCTCAAATGCCTTTCCAATGGCATCCGATATTTTCGACAGCTGAAAATCCACCACTGCCCCGTCTCTTTTTTCTACCTGAAACATATTCTATCTCCTCTATAATAGATTTCCGCAATCTGTCCGCCTGGAAGGGGCTTCCGCTCCCGCCCCATCTGTGGGCCGATGACTCTATCATAGCAAAGATACAGTACTGCGTCAATAACAAAAACACCATATATTGTATATGGTGTTTTTGTTATATTCTATATATAGTGTTACACATTCCCGTATATTTCCCGGGGCACATAGGCCTTCACCTGTATTCCTTCCGGCAGATATTCCTCCGAGATAAGCTGTCCCTTCTGTCGGATCAGAGCAATTTTCCCCGCCTCTGTATAGGAATATACCCGCTCTATATAGATCTGTGCAGCCAGAAGAATTTCTTCCAGGGTCTCCCGGAACTTCTCCAGTCCCTGTCCTGTCTTGGCGGAAATCCTCAGACTGTAGTCTGCTTTCAGATCTTTGCAGACACGCTCTTCCTGCAGCTTGTCCTGCTTGTTAAAAAGAGTCACCACCGGCTTGCCTTCCGCGCCCAGTTCTCTCAGCGTCTCATAGACCACATACATCTGCTGTTCCATCTGCTCATTGGAAGCATCCACCACATGAACGATCACATCTGCCAGAACCGCTTCCTCCAGCGTGCTTTTGAAGGCCTCGATCAGATGATGAGGCAGCTTCCGTATAAATCCCACCGTATCTGTCAGAAGGATTTCTCCTCCCCGGGGAAGCTCCAGCAGACGGGTGGTGGGATCCAGCGTAGCAAACAGAGCATCTTCCTCCAGTACCTCGGACCCCGTCAGCACGTTCAAAAGCGTAGATTTTCCGGCATTGGTATACCCTACAATGGCCGCTGTCCGGAAATTGCCTCTCTTCCGGCTTTCACGCAGCACATCTCTGTGCTGCTGCACCTCTTCCAGTTCTCTCCTGAGAGCCGCGATCCTGCTGGAGATCAGCCGCCGGTCCATCTCCAGCTTTTTCTCGCCCGGACCCCGTGTGCCGATTCCGCCGCCCAGACGGGAAAGGGAACTGCGAAGACCTACCAGCCGCGCCTGACGGTATTTCAGCTGGGCCATCTCCACCTGCAGCTTGCCTTCGCTGGTTCTGGCCCGGGCCGCAAAAATATCCAGGATCAGGAGTGTCCGGTCCACGATCTTGCAGGAAAGTTCTTCCTCCAGATTTTTCATCTGGGCCGGTGTCAGCTCATCATCGCAGATGATTCCATCCGCGTCCAGATGGTACAGAATTCCGCGCAGCTCCTCCAGTTTTCCTTTTCCCACATAGGTGGCCGGATGGATTCCTTCCCGGTTCTGGAGAATTTTTGATACAACCTCCGCGCCTGCCGTCTCTGCCAGCTCCTCCAGCTCTCTCAGGGACGCATACGCTTCTGCCTGTCCCTCCAGGGACACGCCCACCAGAATCATGCGCTCCTTTTCCCTCTCCATCTGATACATGCAACCACTCCTTCTCTTTCCTGTTCCGCCTTCCCTCTACCTGCTCTGCAGAAATTCATTTTCCCGCAGCGCTTCTTCATCCTTTGGATATTGTTTCAGATACTCCTGCATTTTCTCCTTTGCGGTCTGAAAATCCAGCTGTTTTTCATAGACAACGATTTCATTAAACAGAAGATCCCGCATAACCTCCGTATCCTGGCAGGCAATTCCCTGCCGGATATTGTCCAGAGCACTTTCATACTCCTCCTGCTGGATATCACAGAGCGCCAGCCCGTTGTAGGCTGCCGCCGGCCGCTCTCCGCTTTCCAGAAAATCCTGGTACAGCCGGCGGGCGCCGGATAGATCTCCCGTCTCCAGATACAGTTTTCCCAGCATCGGGAGCGCCTCCTGACAGCCCTCCTGCACAGCCTTTGTCAGAGCCTCCTCTGCCTTTGCGTAATCCCCCAGATAATCATATACCTGGGCCTGAAGATAATAATCCTCTCCCCCGGCCGGCTCCAGAGAGAGCGCCTGCTCCAGATAATCGGCTCCGTCCGCCTCCCTGTTTACCGCCGCGTACGCACGGTAAATCTTCATATACATCTCATAGCTGTTTTCCTGCCTCAGGGCACCTGCAAAATCTTCTGCCGCCCCCTCCGTATCTCCGAAATTCAGCTTTCCGCTGCCCCGAAGAAAATAGGCCTGGGCATCGCCGTCCTCTTCAATCAGCTCTGTGTAGATAGCCTCCGCATCCCTGTCCTGTCCGTTTCCGATGTAAGCCTCCGCCTGGTAATACAGCACATCCCTCCGAAACTGCGGATTGCTGTGCTTCATAGAATCCAGGCTCAGCCCAAACAGGGTGATGGCGTGGCCGTAATCCTGCTGTCGAAGATAAATAATTCCCTCTCCCCGGTACGCCTCCGCCTCCCGGCCGTCCCCGCTGGCCGCATGCTGGAATTCTTCCATGGCCGTATCATAATCTCCCTGCTGCAGCGCGGCCATCCCCCGGTCATAGGCGCCGGAGTCCTCACGGGTACAGGCACCCAGAGAAAGGCAGAGAACACAGAGCAGTACTGCCGCTGTTCTTCTCACTGTATTAAATCCTCTTCCTCCATCACAGCTGCCACCTGATTTACGTATTTTTCACAGATGGCGTCTTCCTCGGCTTCCACCATAATCCGTACCACCGGCTCCGTCCCGCTCTCCCGGACCAGAATCCGGCCGTTTTCCCCCAGCGCTTCCGCCGCCGCCTGCACGGCTGCCTGGACTCTGGGGTTTTCCCTGGCCGCCTGCTTATCCGCCACCCGCACATTTTTCAGGAGCTGCGGATAGATGGCCACTTCCCCGGCCAGCACGCTTAAGGGCTGTTTTTTCTCCATGAGAACCTCCATAAGCATCAGGGAAGTCAGAATTCCGTCACCCGTCATGGCGTGCTTGCTGAAAATAATGTGTCCCGACTGCTCGCCTCCCAGGGAATAGCCGTTAGCCATCATATTCTCACTGACATATTTATCCCCTACAGCTGTCTGTTCATAGCGGATTCCCTCCCGGTCACAGGCCTTATAAAGCCCCAGATTGGACATGACCGTGGTCACGATGGTATTCCGATTCAGCTTTCCCTGCTCCTTCAGATACTTTCCGCAGACGTACAGGATTCTGTCCCCGTCTACCACCTGCCCTTTTTCATCCACTGCGATGCAGCGGTCCGCGTCTCCATCGTAGGCAAATCCCACATCCAGCCCCTGCTCCGCCACAAACTTCTGAAGAGCCTCGATATGGGTGGAGCCGCAGTCCGCATTGATATTCAGGCCGTTGGGCTCGCTGTGAATCACAGATGTCCTGGCCCCCAGCGCGTCGAACACGCTCTTGGCAATCGAGGAAGCGCTTCCGTTGGAGCAGTCCAGCCCCACACGGTAATCGTTGTAGGCGCGGCTTGGTATGGAGATCAGATGGCCGATGTAACGATTCCGGCCAGCCGCGAAATCCACTGTCCTGCCGATCTTCTCCCGCCTTGCGAAAGGAATCTCTGCACTGCGGCCGTCTATATAGTCTTCAATCTCCTGCTCCACAGCAGCTTCCAGCTTCTGGCCCCGGCTGTTAATGACCTTAATGCCATTGTCATAGAAGGGATTGTGGCTGGCAGAAATCATGATGCCGCAGTCAAACCCCTCTGTGCGGACTACATAGGATACGCTGGGCGTGGTTGTCACATGAAGCAGATATGCGTCCGCTCCCGAGGCCGTCAGGCCCGCCGCCAAAGAATATTCAAACATATAACTGGAGCGCCTGGTATCCTTTCCGATGACAATCTTCGCCTTGTGCTCTTTTCCAAAATACCATCCCAGATAGCGGCCCACTTTATAGGCATGTTCCACCGTCAGATTTACGTTGGCCTCTCCCCGGAATCCATCCGTCCCAAAATACTTACCCATACTCTTCCTCCTTCTATACTCACGCGCTCTCTTTCAGATTTGCCAGCTTGGCGGCCTGATCCGCCGCCGTCAGGCTGTCGATCAGCTCATCCAGCTCCCCGTTCATGATGCTGTCGATCTTGTGCAGAGTCAGTTTAATCCGGTGATCTGTCACGCGGCCCTGGGGAAAATTGTAAGTGCGTATCTTCTCCGAGCGGTCTCCCGTTCCCACCTGGCTCCTGCGAAGTCTGGCTTCTTCATCGTGCTGTTTCTCCAGTTCCATTTCATACAGACGGGAGCGCAGCACCTTCAGGGCCTTTTCTTTATTTTTCAGCTGTGATTTCTCATCCTGGCAGGATATGACAATCCCTGTGGGAATATGGGTCAGACGCACTGCCGAATCCGTGGTATTGACGCACTGGCCGCCGTTTCCGGAAGCCCGGAATACATCAAACCGGCAGTCGTTCAAATCCAGATGAAAATCGATTTCATCTGCCTCCGGCATGATGGCCACTGTGATAGTGGAGGTGTGAATCCGGCCCCCGCTCTCGGTTTCCGGCACACGCTGCACCCGGTGAACGCCGCTTTCGTATTTCAGACGGGAGTAAGCCCCGTTTCCGCTCAGCAGAAATGTAGCTTCCTTAAATCCGCCCAGGCCGTTTTCATTCACACTGAGCATCTCGGTCCGCCAGTGGCGGGACTCCGCGTATTTCACGTACATCCGGTAAATCTCCGCGGCGAACAGCGCCGCCTCATCGCCGCCGGCTCCGGCCCGGATTTCCACAATAACATTTTTGCTGTCATTGGGATCCTTGGGAAGAAGCAGAATCTTCAATTCCCGCTCCAGCTCTTCGTCCTTTTTCTTTGCCTCGGAAAGTTCTTCCTTCAGCATTTCCCGCATCTCCTCATCGCTCTCGCCCTCCAGCAGCTCCAGACTGTCGGAGATGGTTTCTTTATTTTTCTTGTAGGCCAGATAGGTATCCGCAATGGGCTGCAGCTCCGCCTGCTCCTTCATGAGCTGCTGAAATCCGGCGGCATCCTCCGCCGTTCCAGGCTCGCCCAGCTGGCGCAGGATCTCCTCCAGACGAATCAAAATATCTTCCAGCTTATCAAACATCTTTTCTTCACTCCTTATGCTCTCCGGATACCGGCAGTCGCCCAAGCGCCACCCGGTCCAGCCCGGACAGGTCCTTTACAATCTCCACGGAGACAAATCCCGCCGCCTGGAGCAGCCGCCGCAGGATCTCCCCCTGATCCCAGCCGATCTCCAGGCAGAGCCAGCCGCCCGCCTTCAGGTAGGCCGGGGCCTCCTCCACGATTTTCCTGTAAAAGTACAGTCCATCCCCGTGTCCGTCCAGCGCCAGCAGCGGCTCATGCTCCCTTACCTCCGGCTCCAGCTCCGGGATTACTGCCGAGGCAATATAGGGAGGATTGGAAACGATCAGGTCAAAGGTTCCCCCTATCTTCTCAAACAGATTGCTTTCAATCCAGCCCGCGTGAACCTTCAGGCGCTTCCCGTTCCGTTCCGCCACCTGCAGCGCATCGCCGGAAATGTCGGAGCCCACACCGCTCACCGATGCTTCCTTCAGAATCGTCAGCAGAATGCAGCCGCTCCCGGTACAGAGATCCAGCACGCGCATGCCCGGCATGGCCCGCTTCAGCACCTCCTCCACCAGCACTTCTGTATCCTGACGCGGGATCAGAACGCTGGGATTCACCAGAAAAGAACGCCCGTAAAACCAGGCCTCTCCGGTAATATACTGAACCGGTTCGCGCTCTCCCCGGCGTTTCAGAAGCTCCCGGTACTCCTTTGCTTCCTCCCGGTTCATTTTTTCCTGCATGTGCATGAAATAATAGCTCCGGTTGATATTTGTTACGTATTCCAGCAGAAGCCACGCGTCCGTCCCGGCATCGGCAACTTCTCTGTCCTGCAGATATTCTGTCCCGAACTTCAGCCATTCCCGCAGAGAACACGGACTCTGCCCCGGCCTATCCAACCTGCCGGGAGGCGCCTGTGGCCTCCGGATTGCCGGATACCCCGGTATCTGTATATCCAAAATTTTCTCTTAAATATGCCCTCCAGTCGAAGACCGCCTCCACTGCCGCAATCGCCACCTCGGCCTGTGCCGCGTCCGGCTCCCGGGTGGTCAGCCTCTGCAGCGCCAGCCCCGGTTTGCTCAGGGCATTTACAAAAGGATTCTCCGAGCGTCCGGCCAGCCGGATGATCTCAAAAGACACGCCGGCAATCACCGGCACCAGCAGAAGACGCACCACAATCCGCAGGATCCGGGAGTCCATCTGCACAAACATCAGCAGAATCGCGCTGACGATAATGACAAAAAACAGAAAGCTTGTGCCGCAGCGCTTGTGAAGCCGGGAACTTTTCAGCACATTTTCCACATTCAGCTCCATGCCGTGTTCAATACAGTTAATGCATTTATGTTCCGCGCCGTGGTACATAAAGGTCCTCTGTATATCCTTCATACGCGAAATCAGAATCAGATAGGCCAGAAAAATCGCCACGCGGACGAGAGCCTCCGTTATGGAAAGGATCCAGACCGTATCCGTTACTCTTCTCATAAGATCCGTCAGAAAATATGGCAGCATCATAAATACAGCCACCGCCAGCACCACAGAAAGCGCCACCACGCCGTACATCATGGCAGACTCCTGCTTTTTCTCCTTTTCCCGGTGCCTCTCCAGCTCCTCTGCGGTCATCTTCTGTTCCTTTTTTGCTCTTTCCGCCTTTTCCTCCTCATCTTCCTCAATAAAGGAAGCGGAGTACAGCAGGCACTTCATGCCGACCACCAGGGAATCGATAAAGCTGATCACTCCTCTGACAATGGGCACCCTCCTGAGCTTTTTGCCCTCAATAAAGCTCTTGTATGGCTCTACTTTTACCTTAATCTCATTGTCGGGCGTGCGCACAGCGATGGAATACTCCTCCTCATGACGCATCATGATCCCTTCCATTACCGCCTGGCCGCCAATGTTGGATGATTTCATCCGCTGCTCCTTTCCCCGTATCTCACGGCAGACAGCCCTGCAGCTGTTCCCGGCCGCACGGCTGACTGTCCTTCTTCTCAATACTATTATAGTAAAATGGGTTGAGATTTTGCAACCTCAACCCTTTCTTTCCCTGCATAAGCTTTCTGCCCGTATCACGGGACAGACGATTACATGCCGTATTTCTTGTTGAATTTCTCGATACGTCCGCGGGCCGCGGCAGCCTTCTGCTGTCCGGTATAGAACGGATGGCACTTGGAGCAGATCTCCACGTGGATGTCTTCCTTGGTGGAGCCGGTCTTGAACGTATTGCCGCAGTTGCATGTAACGGTTGCTTCATAATACTCCGGATGGATTCCCTCTTTCACTGTTTTCACCTCTTCCATAATTGTTTATCATATCCTGTAGGAATATCTGTCGTCGCTGCCTGCCGGATCCGCTTCTGCAATCCGACAGCTAATAGATTATAGCACACCTTTTCAGCGAATGCAAGCACTAACTCAGGAAACTGGTTTATACTTGCGGGAGTTTGACAGTTGAATAATAGAAAAAAACCCTGCAGGCCGCATAAAACCTGCTTTTTTTGCGTCAACTTTTTCAATTTTATATATTGCATTTTATTGCAATGTATTGTAAAATATATAAAAGGAGGGATTTTCCTATGCGAGTTATAACCTCAAAATCTAAAAACGCCGAATCCTTTTATATTTCAAAAGGTTATGTTAACGACAAGGGAGTCAGTACTTCTGTTATCGTCAGAAAACTGGGTACTCTAAAAGAACTTTTACCAGAGCACGGCCCGACTCGGGATGATGTCATGGCCTGGGCCAGGGAAGAAGCACGCTTAGAAACTTTAAAATATAAACAGCAACAAGAAGAAAAACAAATACGCCTTACCTTCCGCGCAGACAGGCAGTTAGATTATGATAAGCAGGTTTTTTACCGGGGCGGCTACCTTTTCCTTCAATCGATTTATTATCAGATGCAGATCCATAAGATCTGCCGGAAATTAAAACAGAAATATAAATTTCAATATGACATTAACGCAATCCTCT
>DVOO01000009.1 GCA_018713515.1 Candidatus Scatomonas pullistercoris | reverse complement strand
AGACGGTTGGTCGCTGCTTCCATCTCTTCTACTGTCGTCAGTTTGAATTCACTCATCAATAATCCTCCTTAGATTTGATTACCTCTTTTCCTGCGGGCATCCGCTCCCGCAAAAGATGTATTTTATTTTTATTTTCTCCGGTGCCGGAAAAAAATAAAAAACTGCCAAAGCACCCATTACTCTACTACTCTATAACCCTAATTTTTCTACAATTTCCTTCAGCGCTGCTCTCACCGGAGAATCCTCCGGAAGCTGCACCGTCGGCTTTCCATCGCAGTCGTACTGGTAAACCATATCATCGTGGGGCACAACGCCCAGCAGTTCCAGCCCCTGCTTCTCAATTTCCTCCCTTGTGCCTTCATTGAGCACTCCGCCAGGAGCCCGGTTCACAATCAGGCCCACGCGGGAAGGATGCATATCGCACTCTTTAATCAGCTCCGCAATCCTTCCGGCAGCCTGTACACCCCTGCGGGAACAGTCACTGACCAGGATCGCCATGTTCATTCCCGGGAGAACCCCCCGGCTGATGTGCTCCATGCCCGCTTCATTATCCACAACAATATAGGAATACTCGCCCTGTACCTTCTGAACCTGGGCCTGGAGCAGACCGTTTACAAAACAGTAGCATCCTTTGCCCTGGGTCCGGCCCATGACAAGCAGATCAAAATCCTTTTCCTCCGTCAGAGCGCTGCCGAAACGGAATTCCGCATAATCAGCCTTGCTCATTCCCGTCGGGATTGTGCTCTTCGGGCCTTCCGCATTTTCCAGCTCCTCCCGGATCTCTCCCAGAGTAGCCTCCACTTCCACACCCAGAACTTCATTCAGGTTGGAATTGGCATCCGCGTCCACCGCCAGAATCGGTCCCTTCCCTGACTGGCAGAGATACTGGATCAGCAGACCTGTCAGCGTTGTCTTTCCTACGCCTCCCTTTCCTGCAACAGCAATCACCTGCGCCATCGGACACACCTCCTCTCTCTAAACTCTCCTGCCCTGCTCTTTTACAGATCAGACAGGATGCGCATCAACTTGCAGACAGCCCGGCTGCTGTCGAAACCGCCCGGCTGCGAAATCATCAATTTTTGGCTTACTGAAAATTTAAGCAACGGCACCTCTGTCAATCACAGACCAGCCGCACAACACTGTTGGCCAGATCCACCATCAGGATCTTCCCCTGAACCCTGGTCTCATCCCCCATAATATCCCGGATCAGAACGTATTCCCCGTCCACATCGATCCGTGAAACATTCCGGCAGATCACTGTATTGTCACTTTCCTTATATACTGTAGCCAGACACATGGGATCATCCCTCCTTCAGCTGTTCTTTTACCAGTGTCAGCGCCAGGCTCAGACGCATATTTCCCTTCTGAAAATCCGATACACCGTCCCGGATCTGGCGGGCCGCATCATTAAGCCCCAGCTTCTCAAGATTTTCCGCCATCTGATCCAGCTCAGCGGCATGCTGTTCGTTATGATGCAGCATATAATCCAAAAGAGCAACTGTCTCATTCCTGCACTTTCCCTCGGATGTGCAGCCGGCTCCGCAGCCTTCTCCCTGGGAGTGCTCATGGCAGTGTTCATGTGCGCCGTGAGGAACCGGGTTTCCGTTTTCATCTTTAATTAGATGCATACCTTCACTCCTTTTTCACACTTTTCAGTTATCCTGGCGGCAGCTTTTGCCGCACAAAAATAAAATCTGACATCTTTTTGTCAATTACAGTTATTATAAACCATTTACTTTTTGAAATCAATAGACCGCTAAAAACTTCTGTGCATAATTCATGTTCTTTTTTAGGTACCCGAATCGTTCCTTGTAAAAATCCACCAACATAATTTTTTCGGTTAAATTTATTTTTTCATCTCGTTAAATCTGTATCAATCACTTTTCACCAAAAGTTCTGTATTTTGCAGACACAATATGGTATGATATTCTATGAAATCCGGTACGTTTATATCCGTGGCCCACTCTGCGGAAGAACCGGCAGCTTAAGAGAATCAGGAGGGATCATTATGGCATCAGATGTGCCATCTATTTTATTAAATGACGGGCACCAGATGCCCATGGTAGGGCTTGGTGTTTACAGGACAGAAGGCGACGCGGATATGCAGCAGGCTGTGGCCGCTGCCGTGGAGGCGGGATACCGTCTGATCGACACGGCTTCCGCATATAAAAACGAAGACAGCGTCGGGAGAGCCGTTGCATCCTGCGGCATTCCCCGGGAAGAACTGTTTATCACTACAAAAGTATGGAATACCGCCCAGCGGATCGGGGACATCGAGGGCGCCTTCGCCCGCAGCCTCGACCGCCTGGGGCTGGACTATGTGGACCTTTATCTGATCCACTGGCCTGTTCCCGGCTGCTACCCGATTACCTGGGGAAAACTGGAAAAGCTCCGCGAATCCGGCATGGCCCGTTCCATCGGCGTCAGCAATTTTGAAATTCCGCATTTGGAGCAGCTGTTTCAGATTTCCGGCATTATACCGGCCGTAAATCAGATTGAGTGTCATCCTCTGTGGAACCGGGCTCCTCTCATTCAATACTGCCAGGAACGGGGAATCGCCGTACAGGCATACTCTCCGCTGGCCAGAGGTGCCTACGCCGACCGGGAAATGCTCAGGGCCATCGGCGCCCGCTACGGAAAGTCCGCCGTGCAGGTGGGACTCCGCTGGCTGATCCAGCAGAACATCGCCATTATTCCCAAATCCACGCACCCCGAAAGAATCCGGGACAATATCGATCTTTTTGATTTTGAACTGACCTCCACTGAGATGAAGACCATCCACACCATGGATGAGCAGTTCCGGAGCGCCAGCGTTCCGGAAGATCTGGCCGGCATCGACTGGAGCAAATAAAGCAGCCAAAAAGGCTGCAGAAGGAAAACAATCCCTTCTGCAGCCTTTTTCTTTACCATTTATTCAGTTCATCTTTCCGGACTCTCTGCATCAGCTCTCCCACCGCTTCCGCCGCCGGCTTATTTTCAAAAAGTATTTCATTTACGCGCTGAATAATCGGCACCTCCACCTGGTATTTCCGGGCCAGCTCCAAACCCGCTCTGGCAGAGTAAACCCCCTCCACTACCATGTGCACCTGTTCCATAGCCTGTTTCATCGTACATCCCTGTCCCATCAGCCAGCCCGCCTTCCGGTTCCGGCTGTGAACACTGGCACAGGTCACGATCAGATCTCCAATCCCGGACAGGCCATAGAATGTCTCCAGGTGAGCGCCCATGGCCGTACCAAGCCTGGCAATCTCAGCAATTCCACGGGTAATCAGCGCCGCCTTTGTATTATCTCCGTATCCCAGGCCGTCAGCCATGCCGGCTGCCAGCGCAATGACATTTTTCAGCGCGGCCCCCGTCTCAATTCCCAGCATATCCGAGCTGGTATATACCCGGAAAACCGGACTCATAAAATATTCCTGAATCTGCTCGGCTGTCCTGCGGCTGTGCGCTCCGGCCACAATCGTTGTGGGCAGTCCCTTTCCCACCTCCTCCGCGTGGCTGGGGCCCGAAAGCACCGCCACCTCGGCCCCGGGAATCTCTTCTTCAATAATATCTGTCATGGTCATCAGCGTACTTTCTTCTATTCCCTTTGCCACATCGACGATAAGCTGGCCTTCCCGGATAAGCGGCCGCAAACTGCGCGAAGTACTTCTGACCGCCGGGGACGGCACAGCCAGCACCAGCATGTCTCTGCCGGGAACACTTTCTTCCAGGCTGCTGGTAAAGACAACTTCTTTATCCAGCACTACGCCGGGAAGTTTGTCGATATTCTCCCGATGCCTCTGAAACATCTCTGTCTCTTCTTTCAAAAAAGACCAGAGCGTCACCTGATGGCCATTGTTTCGCAGGAGCCAGGCAAGGGCTGTTCCCCAGCTTCCTGAACCGATCACACTGATATTCGCCACAGTTCCACCTCCTAGGCTTTTTTATTTTTTTTGCTGAGATACGTTTTTCTTTCTTTTCCATGGGCCAGGCGCGCAATATTTCCCCTGTGCTGCCAGTAAGCCATTGCTGTCAGGAGCGCCACCACCAGATACATCTCATGAAGAGCGCCGGAGGGCATTTCCGGAAAACTCCCCAGCTGTCCCAATATAATCACTCCCACCAGAAACTCCGCAGAAAGCGCCAGAGACCCCAGTGAGACGTAATGAGTTGCCAGAAAGCATCCAAAGAAGCAGATAATCCCGGCCACAATCAGCCTCCAGTCAAGAAACGCTATGATCATGCCCGCTGTGGCCGCGATTCCCTTGCCTCCGCGAAATCCCAGATAAAAGGGAAAATCATGTCCCAGGATCACCCCTGCAGACGTATAAATACAGAGCAGGCGGATGATTTCATGGTGAGAATTTCCAAAAATCAGTCTCACCACAATGACCGCCGCCACACACTTCAGAGAATCCACCAGCACAGTAACCAGCCCGGCCTTTCTTCCCAGGGTACGCAGCGCATTGGTCGTACCGGCGTTGCCGCTCCCCTTTGTGCGGATATCGATGCCGCAGGCCCTTCCATATATGTAGGATGTCTGTATCAGACCGAACAGATATCCGATCAGCAGACAGATCAGTCGCTCCATGTTTTCCTCCTTCCGCAAAAGGCGCCGGCTGCCCGGCTGCCTTTTACGCTTCCTTTTCTTTTCTTTCCCTGACAATAAATCTAAGCGCAGTCCCGCGGAACCCAAAGGCATCCCGGATCTTGTTTTCCAGATACCGGAGATAAGAAAAATGCATCAATTTCTTATCATTAACGAACACCACAAAGGTGGGAGGCTTTACGGATACTTCCGTCATGTAATATATTTTCAGCCTTCTCCCCTTATCTGACGGCGGCTGCTGCAGGGCCACCGCCTCCATAAGAATCTCATTGAGGACACCTGTGGCCACGCGCAGCGTCTGATTCTCCAGCACCACATCGATGGTATCAAAGAGCCGGGGCAGACGCTGCCCGGTCACCGCGGAAACAAATAAGATCTCCGCGTAGGGCATAAAGGAAAGAACACTCCGGATCCTATCCGAAAACTCCTTCACCGTCTTGTCATTCTTCTCAATGGCGTCCCATTTGTTCACAGCGACGATAATGCCCTTGCCTCTGTCATGGGCGATCCCGGCAATCTTGGCGTCCTGTTCCGTGACGCCCTCCACCGCATCGATAACGATAATCACAACATCTGCGCGCTCCACCGCCGAAACCGTGCGGATAATACTGTACCGCTCCAGTTCCTCCTTAATCCGGCTTTTTCTGCGGAGCCCTGCCGTATCGATAAAAATGTAATCCCGCCCGTTCCAGCGGATATTGGTATCAATGGCGTCCCTGGTGGTACCCGCAATGTCGGAAACAATTACCCGGTTCTGCCCCAGAAGCTTATTTATAATAGAAGATTTACCCACATTCGGCTTGCCCACAATGGCAACCTTCGGAATCTCTTCCTCTCCGCCGTTCTCCGATGCCTTCGGAAAATAGGAGGTAAGAACGTCCAGCATGTCTCCCAGCCCCAGCTTTCCGGCCGCCGATATGGGATAGGGCTCACCCAGCCCCAGATTATAGAATTCATATACATCCATCATCTGGGAAGAAAAATTATCCACCTTGTTCACCACCAGCACCACCGGCTTCCCGGAACGGCGCAGCATATCGGCCACCTTGGCGTCCGCGTCCACCAGCCCCTGCCGCACATCCGTCAGAAAAAGAATCACATCCGCCGTATCAATGGCGATCTCCGCCTGCTCACGCATCTGGGAAAGGATCACATCTCTGCTCTCCGGCTCAATTCCGCCGGTATCGATCAGGGTAAAATTCCAGTTGAGCCAGTGTACATCCGCGTAGATCCTGTCGCGGGTCACGCCCGGCGTATCCTTCACGATTGAGATGTTCTCTCCCGCCAGCCCGTTAAACAGAGTGGATTTTCCCACGTTAGGCCTGCCGACAATGGCTACAATCGGTTTGCTCATAACTTTGTCTCCTTCTATGTGTCATAACAGCGTTTTCCTCAAGGACAGCCGCCACCAGAGCGGCGCCGGCCTGATCCACCACCTGAACCGGCACATGAAGATTCTCTTCCAGATTCTCCACCGTTTCATCGTCCAGGAACACATTTTCGCCGTCCCGGAGCATATTGCAGGGAATCAGCAGACGCTCTCCCAGAGCCTTGTCCGCCAGCTCCCCTTCCAGGTCCTGGCCGGTCAGCAGCCCTGAAACCGTAATCTTCTCTCCGAAAAACCGGTTCTTCACCGGATAAATATCTGCATGCACGCCGGGATATTTCTCCTGTATTTTCCGGATCAGTCCCTCCATCCAGGGCGCGGCCAGGATACCCGTGGCCAGGGAGATATTTCTCTCCCGGTCATCCCCTGCCCGTCCGGCCAGCTCATCCTCCACTTCCCGGCTCAGAAGCCGCAGCATGCCGACTCCGTTTTCCAGCTGCGGGTAGCCCTCGTACATCTCCTCCTCCGGAATATCCTCTCCTGCCAGAAGATACCATTCATCGGAAGCATGGACGAAGCGCCGGCCCTTCTCTCCGAAAAGCTTCTCCTGCCAGGTGCGGATCTGCCGCAGAACCTGCCGAGCCTCATCACGGCCAAAGGGCTCCAGAGGATACAGCCCCTCCCTGTAGCGGGTCAGCCCCACCGGAACCACCGAAAGACTTTTCAGAAACGGCATAAATCCGGCCAGCTCCCGGATTGTCCGGTCCAGCTCCTGCCCGTCATTGATGTTTCTGCAGAGCACGATCTGCCCGTTCATCTCAATTTCCGCCTCATACAGTCTGCGGATTTTTTCGCAGATATCTCCCGCGAACCGGTTATTCAGCATTCTGCAGCGAAGCTCCGGATTCACCGTATGGACGGAAATATTGATAGGTTCCAGGCGGTACCGGATCACCCGATCCAGATCCCCTTCCTTCATATTGGTAAGTGTTACGTAGTTGCCCTGCAGAAAGGACAGCCTGGAGTCATCATCCTTAAAATAAAGTGTCTCCCGCATTCCGGGAGGCATCTGGTCAATAAAGCAGAAAATACAGTGATTGCTGCAGGAGCGGTAGGCATCCATCAGGCTGTTTTCAAACACAAGCCCCAGATCTTCCTCCGCATCCTTTTCAATTTCAAGCAGCCATTCTTCTCCGTCCGGCTTTTTTATCAGGATTTCAATCTCCTCGTCCTGAATCAGAAACTGATAGTCAAAGATATCCTCCACCGGCTCTCCATTTACGGAGAGAAGCTCATCGCCGGCTTCTATTTCCAGCTCTGCCGCGATGCTGCCGGGCACCACATCCCTGACAATATGTCTGTTCTCTTTCATCGAACCCTCCACTTAAGCATTACTATCATATCAATTTGAATATCAAAAAGCAAGCATTGACAGTGGATTTTATCCATGTTATAACTGAACGGGAAGTATTAAATGCATGTAAAATACAAATGAAACGAGGGAGGTTCCCATGGCAAACCTGGACTATCTGGAGCATTCGATTCCTGTTGCACCTTTGAAGATCTGCGCCCTGCCGGGCTGCGAGCCCCTGGCGCACACCATTGATAAATACCTTGTTCAGTTCCGCAGAGACCTGCTCCGGCGCAGTCCCGACAAAGCAAATCTCCTGGGTTACGCCGGAGATTCTTTTCTGATTGACTGTGAATGTCCCCGCTTTGGCACAGGTGAAGCCAAAGGGGTATTCCGCGAATCTGTCCGGGGCATGGATCTTTTTATGCTGGTGGATGTCTGCAACTACAGCATGACCTACACCGTCTGCGGCCATGAAAACCACATGTCTCCGGACGATCATTATCAGAATCTGAAGCGCATCATAGCCGCCACCATCGGCAAGGCCCACCGCATTAACGTAATCATGCCGTTTTTATACGAGGGGCGCCAGCACAAGCGCTCCGGCCGCGAATCTCTGGACTGCGCCATTGCGCTACAGGAGCTGAGCCGCATGGGTGTTTCCAACATCATCACTTTCGATGCCCATGATCCGCGGATGACAAATGCCATTCCTCTGCACGGCTTCGACAACTTTTTCCCTACCTATCAGTTCCTGAAGGCTCTTCTGAAATGTGTGCCGGATCTGCGCATCGACAACGACCATCTGATGGTCATCAGTCCGGATGAGGGCGCCATGTCAAGAGCCGTCTACTTTTCCAATATTCTTGGCGTGGACATGGGCATGTTCTACAAGCGGAGAGATTACTCCACGATTATCAACGGAAAAAATCCCATCGTTGCCCACGAGTTCCTGGGAGATTCCGTGGAAGGCAAGAACGTGGTCATCATTGACGATATGATTTCTTCGGGAGAAAGTATGCTGGACGTCGCAAAACAGATCAAGGCCAGAGGAGCCGGCGAGGTGTTTGTGTGCACCACCTTCGGTCTCTTTACCGACGGACTGGCCAAATTCGATGAATACTATGAGAAGGGCTATATTACGAAGGTTATCA
The DNA here is from genome assembly GCA_018713515.1 of Candidatus Scatomonas pullistercoris. GTDB lineage: Bacteria > Bacillota > Clostridia > Lachnospirales > Lachnospiraceae > Scatomonas > Scatomonas pullistercoris. The sequence continues at coordinate 122,650 of DVOO01000009.1, read as the reverse complement.
CTACAGATCTGACCTACCGTACGCCGGAGCTTCTGGGACGCCCTTGGTATGAACCGGCTGCCATGGGCAAATATCTGGCCAGCATTATGGATACCCTGAATCACGATGTGTCCGTGGACAAAGTCAGAGATACCACCGCGAAGCTCAACAAACTTTTGAAGGAACATCGTTGATTTGTATACAGGACGGAGGAGATCCGCAGGATCCTCTCCGTCCTTTTCTGTTTTTAGGGTCTTTTCAGCATCAGAAAAGCCCCCAGATTTCCTCTTTTTCCGTGAGAAGCTCTGTGAGAAAACAGAAACTCCGGATTACAGCAGGTGCAGATGCAGGGCATCTGTATCTTTTCTCCCGGGACTCCCGCTTCCGTCAGCACCCGCCGGTTTGCTTCCCAGAGATTCAGCAGATACTTCCCCCCTCCTTTCTCATAAAGAAGGGTTCTGTCCGCATCCCGTCCAAACTCCTCATAAAAAGCCTCTGCCACATCTTCTCCCACCTCATAGCAATCCTGGCAGATGGAGGGACCGATGGCCGTCACAAGATCCTCCGGACGGCTTCCGAATTCCTGCTTCATTTTTTCCACAGTCACCCGCCCGATCCGCTGTACTGTGCCGCGCCAGCCCGAATGCGACAGCGCAATGGCATGGTGAACCGGATCCACAAAAAAGAGTGGAACACAGTCGGCATAAAAGGTAGCCAGAGTCACGCCGGGCTCATCGGTGAGCAGGCCGTCTATCTGGCTGTAGTTCCGGGGCCGCAGAATTCCGCTGCCGCAGTCTTTTCCCGATACGCGGCGCACATGATTGGTGTGCGTCTGATCGGAGGTGACAATGCTTTCAACGGAAAAGCCCATGGCTGCGCCGGCCCTCCGGAAATTTTCTCTGACCGCTTCCTCCTCATCCCCGCGGGTGAAGCTCAGATTCATGGAAGAAAAGATCCCCCGGCTGACCCCGCCCAGGCGCGTGGTAAACCCCTGTACTACCATGCCCGTCTGCTCAAGCAGCGGAAAGGACAGCCATACTACACCATTTTTTTCGCGGATCACCGGTCTTGGGCCGCTCTCTGTTTTCCATCGAATCTCCATTGTTTCCTCCTTATACCGGCCGCGTCAGCGAATAAAATCAAAGGCGTTTTCATAGTGCCTCAGCTCCCTGCCCGTCACAGAAATCACATCGAACCGGCAGGGAATATCTTCAGGAATCCCCCTCTCCAGACAGTAGCACATGGCCGTCCGTGACAGTCTCTGCTGTTTTCTTCTGTCAACAGCCTGAGAAGCCTCCCCACATCCGCCGTCCCTCCTGTACTTTACTTCCACAAAAACCAGGCAGATTCCCTGCCTGGCCACCAGATCGATCTCACCGCACCGGCACCGGAAATTTTTCTCCAGAATCGCGTACCCGCGCCCGGCGAGATATTCCGCTGCCAGCGTCTCATATTCCATTCCCTTCTGCCTTGTGTTCAACCCGCTCTTCCTCAGATAAAATGTGTAATAAAAGATCTTCTGTGTATCGGACTTGGACCGTACTTTTTCAAGGCTTCTATATGCGAAGAGGACCCATAGCCTTTGTTGGAGGCGAAACCGTACTCCGGCATTCTCCTGTCATATTCCTTCATAAGACGATCCCTGGTCACCTTGGCCACGATGCTGGCAGCCGCAATCGACTGGCTTTTTGCGTCCCCCTTGACAATCGGAACCTGCGGAATGGAAATCCCCGGGATCCGCACCGCGTCTACCAGCAGAAGCGAGGGCCTTATCTCCAGTCTGTCCACCGCCTCCCTCATGGCCTCATACGTGGCGTTCAGAATATTGATCTCGTCGATCCGCTTCGGCTCCGCCGAGCCAATGCCCACAGCCAGCGCCTGCGCCAGGATCTCTTCATACAGTTCCTCCCGTTTCTTTTCACCAAGCTGCTTTGAATCATTGATATACAGGATTCTTGCTTTCCTCGGCAGAATCACCGCGCAGGCCATCACCGGCCCCGCCAGAGGGCCTCTTCCCACCTCGTCAATTCCGCAGATATATTCCGCTTTCTCATACTGCTTTTCGTAAGCACATAGAAGCTCCACACGCCGGCGCTCGGCGGCCAGCCACTCCTGCTTTTTCCGGATCCCGGCCAGCAGCTTCTGAACTCCGCTTCTTTCATCTTCCCGGTATCGGCTCAGAAAGCCCTCCCATTCCGACTCCGGAGCCTTCTCAAATTCTTCCCGTATTTCCTTCAGCGTCTTCTTCATATTTGCACTACCCTTTTATTTCCTCCTGCGGATATTCCAGGGTAATCCGCCCCAGACGGCCGCTGCGGAAATCATCCAGCAGGATGCCTGCCGCCTTTTCGTAGGACAGCTCATTGCCGCGCACCACGCATTTCCGGCTCACCGCAATATCCTCCAGCACCTGCAGATCCCTCTCCTCCCCTTCCAGGCCGTAGCGGGACGACAAAACACCGGGATACCTCTCCAGCAGCCGGCGGATCAGAATCAGCGCAAGCTCCTCCGTATTAAGCAGTTCCTCCTTCACCGATCCGATTATGGCCAGATTCTGCCCCACCTCCGGATCCTCAAATTTTGGCCACAGGATCCCCGGCGTATCCAGGAGCTCCAGCGTCTTATTCAGACGGATCCACTGCTTGCCCTTCGTAACGCCCGGACGGTTTCCCGTCTTCGCGCAGGCCCTGCCCGCATAGGAATTGATAAATGTAGATTTCCCCACGTTGGGAATTCCGGCTACCATGGCCCGCACCGGGCGGTTCTGTATGCCTCGCCTCCGGTCTCTCTCAATTTTCTCCCGGCACGCCTCCGCGATCAGAGGCTGTACTGCCTTTAAGTGATTTTTCTTCCTGGAGTCCGCCTGCAGCACATAAAATCCCTGGTTTTTAAAATAATCTGCCCACCTGCGGTTCCAGTTCTCATCTGCCAGATCTGCCTTATTAAGCAAAATCAGCCGGGCCTTCTGGCGGCCCAGCTCATCTATATCAGGATTCCGGCTGGACAGCGGAGCCCTCGCATCCACCAGCTCAATAATCAGATCAATCAGCCGGATATCCTCCTGCATCTGTCTTCTGGCCCGGGTCATATGCCCCGGATACCATTGTATCTCCATTGCTCTGCCTCCCTGCCTCTAGTGGTGAAGCAGTCCCATTTTTTCAAAAGGAGCCGTCACCATCCAGAGCTTCCCTACGATCCGCTTTTTCTCAATCGGTCCTATGTCCGCATAGCGGCTGTCCTCACTGTTGTTGCGGTTGTCTCCCAGGACAAAATATTCCCCCCGTCCAAGCTCCACAGGCTCTTCGGCGATCCCGGGATTGGTAATGGCCGGAAAATCTCTTTTTTCCACATAGGTCTCCCCGTTAATCAGGATCTGTCCGTTCTGAATCTGAACGGTTTCCCCCGGCAGTCCTACCACCCGCTTGATATGCAGGCTGGATTTCGGGTCATCGCTGGTCCGGAACACGATGATGTCTCCCCGTTTGGGAGAACCCAGCTTATAGGCGGCCCTGTCGATCAGAAGCGTATCCCCGGCCGACAGCGTGGGATCCATGGAGCTTTCCTGCACCACAATATTCTGTCCGAAATAAAAAGAATACGCATAAGCCAGTGCAATGGCTGCGGCCACTGCGGCAATCCAGAACACCGTCTTCCTGATTCTGGAACGGACATAATAATCTCTCGTATATTTTGAAGGAGCCCTCATCGTTTCATGTACCTCTCAGCAGAAAATCCTGCCGCCAAAAGCCCGGTCCGGGTAAACGGCGGTTGTAAAACAGGGACTGTATACCTCCGTATAAGTCCCTGTCCTGTCTTTTCTTATTTTACTAACTCTTTTACCTTCGCTGCTTTTCCTACACGGCTTCTCAGATAGTTCAGTTTCGCCCGTCTTACTTTACCGCGTCTCACAACCTCTACCTTCTCTACATTGGGAGAATGAAGGGGCCATGTCTTCTCCACACCGATTCCGTTGGAAGTCTTGCGGACAGTAAAAGTCTCCCGGCTTCCGCCGCCCTGTCTCTTCAGGACGACTCCCTCGAACACCTGGATTCTCTCACGGTTTCCCTCTTTGATCTTTCCGTATACCTTAACGGTATCGCCCACGTGAAACTGAGGTACCTCCGCCTTTAACTGCTCTGCCTCGATTTTTCTGATGATTTCGTTCATTGCTATCTCTCCTTTAATAATTACTCTGGACGTTCATATCACCGATAAACGTGAAAGCGGACCGTCTGAAACATTGAAACCTTGCCTATTATACTACGGGCATCCGCGAATTGCAAGTATTTTTTCCTGCAGGAGGCTTTTTCGCCACTCCTGCCTGTTCACAGTTCATTTAGAGAGCGCTCAGATAGAAATTCCAGGCATAGCTTCCGGCCACCAGCGCGATAAGGATCACGATCAGATAAATGGCCAGAAAAACGATTCCCAGGACGAGCCCGGCCACAGCCATTCCCGCTCCCTGCTGATTGGGATTTTTGGATATCTGGGAACGCGCCATTACGCCGAAAATGATGGCCAGGATAGACGGAACCAGATAGAGTGCGTTAAAGAAAATACTTACGATTCCCAGCACCAGAGATGCGATGGCCATTCCATTGTAGCGGGCCGGCACCGGCCCTCCGTAATATCCCTGATTCGCCTGATAAGGGCTGCCGTACGGCTGGGAAGTATTTCCGTTTTCATAGGAACCGGCGTAATTCCCGAAGGATTCTGCCGGACGGCCGCACCGTGTACAGTATCCCGCACTGTCTTCGAGATCCGCGCCGCAATACGCACACTTCTTCATATTGTATCCTCCCTCTGTCTCTTACAAATTTTCCAGGTTTTTTCGGATCTGGATCGCATATTCACGTGTCTCCTCGGAAAGTTTCTGCAGACTTCCGCTAAATACCGTCAGAACCCGGAAGCCCTGTTTTTCCATTTCTTCCGCCGCCGGCGGCTCCTGTCCCGCTTTCGGAAAAACAAGAACCAGAGGCGTCCCCCTGCCTCTCAGATTTCTCCAGGGTCTTCCGTCCTCCGGGGTTTCCGCTTCCGGATCCAGGCCCAGAATCAGCAGCTCCCTCTCGCCAAACACTCTGCCCTGCCGGCGTATTTTCTTTCGGTTCAGATCCAGACAGGAGCCGTACCGGGAAACCGCGTCTGTAAGACTGCGGACCAGAACTCCGCAGTTCTCTCCTCCAAACCAGCCGCCGGTCACCTGAAAACTCCTCTCCAGAAGATCCGGCCGCCTCTCACGGGTGCGCTCCAGAGATTTTTCTCTGCGCCATTCTTCAATCCTTCTGTGATCTCCGGATAAAAGCACCTCCGGGACTTTTTTCCTTCTCCACTCTTCCGGACGCGTATAATGGGGATATTCCAGAAGATTATCCTGCAGAGACTCAAACTGAGCGGATTCCTCGTTGCTTAAGACTCCCGGCACAAAGCGTGATACGGCATCGATGAGCACCAGCGCTCCCAGCTCGCCGCCGGTCAGTACGTAATCGCCGATGGAAATATAGTCCGTGACCTTTTCCTCCAGCACCCGCTCATCAATCCCCTCATAATGGCCGCACAGGAGAATCAGGTTCTCCTCTCCGGCCAGTTCCTCCACAACCGTCTGGTTCAGGACCTTCCCCTGAGGCGTCAGATAGACAACCCTTGTTCCCTGGCCGGTTTCCCGCTCCGCCGCCTCAATAGCCCGGCACACCGGCTCCGCCTCCATGACCATGCCGGCTCCGCCTCCATAAGGATAATCATCGACCCGCATGTGTTTATTAACGGAGTAATCGCGGATATTCACCGTGTGGACCTGGATACGGCCGCCCCGGATCGCCCGGCCCAGGATGCTGGTTCCCGCCGCCTGCCGGATCATCTCAGGAAACAGTGTCAAAACGTAATAATTCATGCCTGTCCTTCTTCAGCTTTCTCAGCTAAACAGGCTGTAAAGGCCGTACGTGGCGTAGCCTGCCGCCTCCCTGGCAATCGCCGCGGCAATTCCCCAGATCACAAGGAAAAGAATGCCAAGCACAAGGCCGGCGATGGCCAGACCTCTTCCCTTCGTAACTCCGTCGCCCGTCTTGGCGATTCCGGCAATGCCAAGAATAACTCCCAGGGCGCTGGGCGCGTACAGCAGGATAGCCAGGATCATCCAGCTGGCATTGACCACCGAGAGCACTGCGAGAGCCGCCCCTAAATATCCGAGAAAGATCCCGACCAGACCGAACACCAGCGCAGCCACCGCGATCCCGCTGGTCCGGGGACGCATTCCGTAAGGGGAATAATAATCCTGCCCGTAGCCTTGATTATTCTGATATCCCTGACCTCCATAGTTCTGCTGGTAGGACTGGTTCTGATAAGCCTGATTCTGATATCCCTGGCTGCCGGAATTCTGGTAGCTCTGGTTCTGATAAGTCTGACCCTGGCTGCCGGAATTCATGCCGCCATATGTATCATTCTGCTGCCCTGCGTTCCGGGTTTCTGAACTCCGGGCATAGGCAGACTGCGTGCGCTCTTCTGCTTTCTGCGTCTTCGCCTGTTCTTCTTCCGCCGGAGTGCCGCAGATCGTGCAGAACTTGGCCGTATCCGCCATCGAAGCACCGCATTTCCTGCATGTCTTCATGCTTTCTCCCTCCCATTTTCGTTAATAAGTCCCGGAAGCAGACGTACCGTCATCACTCCCGAAATCACATCCACTCCCATAATACACTGTTTTATGGCAGGAATCAACACTTCCCCATATTTTTCCGATTCCACAATATACACATCATTGGCCCCGGTGGACAGAACATCCTTCAGGATTCCCAGGCGCTCTCCCCGCTCCAGCAGAACCTCCATTCCAAGCAGGTCCGCAATGTAATACTCGTTTTCCCCCAGAGGCACCGCGTCCTTTCTTTCCACGTAAAGTTCTGCACCCCGCCAGGCCTCTACTTCGCTGATGTCATCGATTCCCTGGAATTTCAGGATCACCATATTTTTGAAAAATTTTACGCCCTTCACCCGAAGCTCCTGCTGTACTTTGCTCTGTCTGAGGTATACCGTCCGGATATCCCGGAAACGTTCCGGGTCGTCCGTGGTGGGAAAAACTTTCACTTCGCCCCGGAGTCCATGGGTGGAAGTAATCACACCCACTTTTAAATACTCTTCCATACACTTCCTCCTGGATATAAAAACTGCCGCAGGAAAGATCCCGGATACAATTTTGTCCGGATTCTTCCCCGCGGCAGCCGCGTTCTTGCAAATCAAAGAATCTCAACTACAACCTTCTTATCCGATCTGGAAGAGGCTGCTTTCACCACGGAGCGGATTGCCTTGGCGATACGCCCCTGTCTTCCAATCACCTTCCCCATGTCAGAGGAGGCCACTTTCAGCTCGATCAGCAGCTCATCACCCTTCTCTGTCTCGGTGACGACCACCTGATCCGGATTGTCAACCAGAGATTTTGCAATTACTTCTACTAATTCTTTCATTACTGGACACCTCCGCGCCGCTTACTTCTGGATGCCCGCCAGCTTGAAGATTTTGCCAACTACTTCCGTAGGCTGCGCGCCGTTTGCAAGCCATCTCTTAGCTGCCTCCTCATCTACACTGTAAGCGCTGGGTTCCTGATTCGGGTCATAGGTACCGATTTCCTCGATGAATCTTCCATCTCTCGGAGATCTGGCATCCGCCACAACAATTCTATAATAGGGTGCCTTCTTCTGTCCCATTCTTCTTAAACGAATCTTTACTGCCATTCTTTTCACCTCCCTGTAAAATTATTTCTATTGAGAACAAATTTCCGGTTAAAACGGGAATTTGAAACCTCCTAATCTGCCCCGTTTGCCTTTCATCATCCCCGGCATCTGCTTCATCATCTTCCGGGTCTGTTCAAACTGCTTTACAAAACGGTTCACCTCAGCCATATCCACGCCGGCTCCCTTTGCGATCCGCGCCTTTCTGGACGGATTCAGAAGATCCGGGTTTGCCCGCTCCGCAGGTGTCATGGAATAAATGATGGCTTCTTTTCTGGCCATGTCCTTTTCATCGATCATGCCTTCCAGATCTTTTGTCTTGGCGCCAAGGCCCGGGATCATTCCCAGCACGCTGGAAATTCCTCCCATTTTTTTCATCTGGTTCATACTTTCCAGATAATCGTCAAAGCCGAACTGCGCTTTCCGCAGCTTTTTCTCCATCTCTCTGGCCTTGGATTCGTCCAGGTTTGCCTGCGCCTTCTCGATAAGGCTCATGACATCCCCCATGCCGAGAATCCGGGATGCCATCCGGTCCGGATAAAACTGCTCCAGATCCGACAGCTTCTCGCCCATACCCACATAGAGAATCGGCTTTCCACAGGTGGCCCGGATGGACAGGGCCGCTCCGCCTCTCGTATCGCCGTCCAGCTTTGTCAGCACAACGCCGTCGATCCCTACTTTGCTGTTGAAGAGCTCCGCCACATTCACCGCATCCTGTCCGGTCATGGCATCCACCACCAGCAGGGTCTGATCTACCTGGACAGCTTCCTTGATCGCGGACAGCTCCTGCATCATATCCTCATCAATATGCAGCCGGCCCGCTGTATCCAGCAGCACTACATTCATATTATGGCCTCTGGCGTGTTCCACAGCCGCTTTCGCGATATTGACCGGGTTCTGTTTCTCTCCCATGGAGAACACTTCCACGCCCTGCTTTTCTCCGTTCACTTCCAGCTGTTTAATCGCCGCCGGCCGGTAAACATCGCAGGCCGCCAGAAGAGGCCTTCTTCCCTTCGCCTTCAGCTTTCCCGCGATCTTGGCCGTGGTGGTGGTCTTTCCGGCGCCCTGCAGGCCGGCCATCATAATCACGGTGATCTCATTTCCGGGCTTCAGGCTCAGCTCTGTGGTCTCAGACCCCATCAGCTTCACCAGTTCATCGTTGACAATCTTAATCACCATCTGCCCGGGATTCAGACCGCTCATGACATCCTGGCCCACCGCCTGCTCCTGTACGGAATTGATAAACTGCTTCACCACCTTAAAGCTGACATCCGCCTCCAGGAGAGCCATCTTGACCTCCTTCAGCGCGGCCTTCACATCTGCCTCTGTCAGCCTTCCCTTGCTGCGCAGCTTCTTAAATACGTTCTGCAGTTTTTCTGTTAAGCTTTCAAACGCCATGAATTACAATTCCTCCAGAATGTTTGAAGAGATTTCCCGGATCTGCCGCATCCTGCTCTCCGCCTCCGCGCAGTTCTGCGGATCCGTCAGTGTCTGAATCTTTCTCATACTGTCGCGGATATTTAAAAACTTTTCCACCAGATGCAGTTTTTCTTCATATTCCTCCAGAATCCTGCCGCAGCGCTTGATCAGATCATGTACGCCCTGACGGCTGATCCCGTGGTTTGCAGCGATTTCGCTGGGAGACAGATCCTCAAATACCGCCTCCTCATACACCTGGCGCTGATGTTGCGTCAGCAGCTCCCCGTAAAAATCGTATAACAAAGTCTGCTGTACAAACTTCTCCATCGGCATCACCTAGCCTACTATACAATAACCGTGGGAGCCTGTCAAGTGTTTTCTCTTGACAGGCTCCCATTTTTTACCGTTCGTCGAATTCTGTGTACTGTCTGTGATGGCCCACGTATTTATATGCGGGGCGGATGATCTTTCCGTCATTGACCAGTTCCTCAATCCGGTGGGCCGACCAGCCGGATATACGGGCAATGGCAAACAGCGGCGTGTACAGTTCCCTGGGCAGGCCCAGCATCGTGTAAACAAATCCGCTGAAGAAATCCACGTTGGCGCAGACCGGCTTCAGCAGCCTTCTTTTCCTGGCAATACACTCCCCGCCGATGCGCTCCACCGCCTCATACAGACCGAACTCTTTTTCCAGATGCTTTTCCACGGAGAGCCGTCTCGCATAGTCCTTCAGAATCACCGCTCTGGGATCCGACAGAGAATAGACCGCATGGCCCATGCCGTAGATCAGGCCCGCCCGGTCGAAGGCCTCTCCGTCCAGAATTTTTGTCAGATAGGAACGAAGCTCTTCCTCATTTTCCCAGTCAGACACGTGGGCCTTGATATCCTCAAACATCTCCTGCACCTTCAGATTGGCGCCGCCGTGCTTGGGTCCCTTCAGGGATCCCAGAGAAGCGGCCACCGCTGAATAGGTATCCGTTCCGGAGGAAGAAACCACATGGGTGGTAAAGGTTGAGTTATTTCCGCCGCCGTGCTCCGCGTGCAGAACCAGGGCCACGTCCAGCACCTTGGCCTCCAGCTCCGTATAATTTCCATCCGGGTGAAGCATCTGCAGCAGATTTTCCGCCAGAGACAGCTCCGGCTTCGGGTTCCGGATAAAGAGATTCTCCTTCAGATGGTAATGGCGGTATGTATGGTAGCTGTATACGGCCAGCAGGGGCATCTTGGCGATCAGGCTCAGCTCCTGCCACAAAATATTCGTGATGCTGGTATCTTCCGGCCGCTCATCGTAGGAGTACAGAGTCAGCACGCACTTCTGCAACGAATTCATCATATTGGCGCTGGGCGCCTTCATAATGACGTCTCTGGTAAATTCCTCCGGAAGCTCCCGGCAGTAGCTGAGGATATCGATGAATTCCCGGAGCTGTACTTTGTTGGGAAGTTCTCCGAACAGCAGCAGGTAGGTAATCTCCTCAAAGCCGAATCTGCGGTTCTCAAAGCCCTTGATCAGCTCCGCCACATTGTAGCCCTGGTAGTAGAGCGCACCGTCCGCCGGCACCTTCTGTCCGTCGCTGCGGACGCCGAATCCGATTACATCCGAGATCTCCGTCAGCCCTGTCAGCACGCCCTTTCCGGTGGAATCCCTGAGTCCTCGCTTCACATCGTATTCCGTATAAAGCGATGGGTCGATACGGCCGGATCTCCGGCTGCGCTCTACCAGTTCCTCAAATCTGTGTTCCATATCGCTGTTCCATTCAGCCGTCATATTATCCCATCCTTTCCATTTTTCTCATCTGATATTACTTTTTTTCAGGAGTTCTGTCAAGACAGCTTGATATTTTTCAGCGCTTCGGCAAAGCTGTTGTTCACCGGCTGCTCCGCTTCCTTCTGTCTGGACAGGTAGCGGGCCACATCACGTTTGCTGACGCCTGCCCCCTCCTTTTTTCTCCGTTCTTCAAACCTGCTGAGCCTTTCTTTGTGGCCGCAGGAGCAGATGAATGTGGCCGCCTCCCCCTTCCCGGCCAGTTCCATCCGTTTATGGCAGACGGGGCAGCGGGCATTGGTGGTTCTGGAAACAGTCTCCCGGTAACCGCATTCCCGGTCCTGGCAGACGAGAAGCTTCGCATTCTTTCCATTTACCGCCAGCATCCGTTTGCCGCAGCGGGGGCACCGCTTATTTGTCAGATTTTCATGCCGGAATACCCCGTCATCCTGACGGATCTGCCGGATCAGCTCCGAGGCGTATTCCCGGATATTTTTCATAAATACTCCGCGCTGCAGCTTTCCCCCTGCCATGTCTGAGAGCTGCAGTTCCCACCGGGCCGTAAGCTCCGGCTTCTTCAGATCTTCCGGCACCAGTTTCAGCAGCTGTCTGGCCTTGGAAGTGATGAGGATCTCGTTTCCCTTCTTCTCCAGCAAAAAGGTGTGAAACAGTTTCTCAATAATATCCGCACGGGTGGCCACAGTTCCCAGTCCTCCCGTTTCTCCCAGGGTTCTGGCCAGCTTTCCGTTTTTCTCCTCCAGATACCGGACCGGGTTCTCCATGGCGGACAGAAGCGTGGCTTCCGTAAACCGCGCGGGGGGCTTTGTCTTCCCCTCCCGGATCCGGCAGCTCTGCACCTTCAGCCTGCTTCCCTCCTGCAGAGAAGGGAGCTTCTGCTCCCCAAGCTCCTCATCCTCTTCTGCTTCCTCCGGCTGTTCCTCATAGGCCGCCCGCCATCCCTCTTCCAGCAGGGTTTTCCCCCGGGCCAGAAACCGTTCTCCTCCCGACTCTGCTGTAAGGCAGCTCTCCTCATAGACGCAGGACGGCAGCAGAACTGCCAGAAAACGGCGGACAACCAGATCATATATTTTTCTCTCCTCCGGGCTCATGGCTGCCAGCTGTACGTACTGTTCTGTGGGAATAATGGCGTGATGGTCAGATACTTTCGCATTATTCACAAAGGAAAGTTTTCCCGAAAAATTCTGTTTTCCCGCCCTGGCTGCCAGAGTTCTGTAGGGGCCTGTCTGGATCGCAGCCAGCCGCTCCTTCAGGGTAGGCACAAGATCCGAACTCAGATAGCGGGAATCCGTCCGCGGATAGGTAAGAACCTTGTGGTATTCATAGAGACGCTGCATGAGATCCAGCGTTTTCTTTGCGGAAAAACCGTACTTTCTGCTGGCATCCCGCTGAAGCTCCGTCAGATCATAAAGGGGCGGCGCCGGCTGCCGCCGTTCCTTTTTGTCCGCCCGGGTGATTCGCAGAGGGCCCTGTCCGGCCTTTTTCTTTACCTCTTCAGCTCTTTCTCCGGAAAAAGTGCGGAAGCTTCCGCTCTTCTCCTCCTGCCAGGTAAACTGGATTCCCTCCGCCGTCAGGGAAACGCCATAATAGGGCTTCGGCTGAAAGCTCCGGATTTCTTCCTCTCTCCCCGCAATCATGGCCAGCGTTGGCGTCTGCACTCTTCCGCAGGAGAGCTGCGCATTATACTTGCAGGTCAGCGCCCGAGTGGCATTGATGCCCACCAGCCAGTCCGCCTCCGCCCGGGAGACGGCCGCTTCGTAGAGATGCTCGTACTCCCTGGCATCTTTCAGATGCGCAAAACCATCCCGGATGGCTTTGTCAGTCACCGAAGAAATCCACAGACGCTTCAGCGGCTTTCTGCATCCCGCTTTCTGCAGAATCCACCGGGCCACCAGTTCTCCCTCTCTGCCCGCGTCCGTAGCGATCACCACTTCCCCCACATCCTGGCGGTTCAGAAGACTTTCCACCTGACGGTACTGTCTGCCCGTCTGGGGAATGACTTTTATCTGCAGCTTCTCCGGCATGATGGGAAGCACCTCCAGCTTCCATTCTTTATATTTTTTATCGTAATCCTCGGGATCCTTCAGGGTAACCAGATGACCCAGCGCCCAGGTTACGATATACTTCTGTCCCTCCATGAATCCGTTTCCCACCGGGCGGCAGGAAAGCACCCGGCCGATATCACGGCCTACGGAGGGCTTCTCGGCAATTACAAGCGTTTTCATAATCTGTTCCCTCTTTTCCTGAATGAAACTTGCCTTTTTCAGCAAAACTGGTTACAATAGGCAGGACGTATCTGTGTAAGTTCGTCTGCTCCTGCAGGAGAAGGCCGTGCCCGCTCCGGACAGACAGGAACAAAAAAGTCCGCAGCCACCCTTGGCCACGGACTCCACAGAGCCGGAAATCAGACTCGAACTGACGACCCCTTCATTACGAGTGAAGTGCTCTACCGACTGAGCTATTCCGGCACAACGTCTATTATACCTGATTTTTGAAAAATTTCAACTACAAATTATATTTTTTTTGCGGATCCTTCTTTTCCGTCTCCGGAAGAGACTCCGCAAACGGGACAGGAGCAAGAATTTATGAACATGACGAAACAGAATAACCTGGAGATCCTGGAGCAATATTTCCGGGACGGCTGCAAATTAAACTGCGTGCAGAAGCTGGGCCTGGAGATTGAGCACTTTATTGTGCGGGAAGACACGCTGGATGCGGTTACCTATTATGAAGATCACGGCATCGCCTTTCTTCTGGAGGAACTCTCCTCTCAGTATCCCCGGGAATACCGGGAGGAGGGCTGCCTGCTGGGCCTTTACAACAATGATTATGCCATCAGCCTGGAACCGGCCGGCCAGCTGGAAGTGAGCATCGTTCCCAAGGAAAGTCTCCGGACCATTCAGCGCATCTATGAGAGCTTTCTCCGGCAGATCCGTCCTCTTCTGGCCCGGTACCATTACCGTCTGGTCACCCTTGGCTACCAGCCCCGAAGCCGGGCGCAGGATCTGCCCCTGATTCCCAAAAAACGGTATGCATATATGGATACGTATTTTCAGACTTCCGGCACCTGCGGAAGGAATATGATGCGGGGCACCGCGGCCACCCAGGTTTCCATCGATTACTGCTGTGAGGACGATTTCCGCCGCAAATACCGGGGCGCATACCTTCTGATGCCCGCCCTCAAGCTTCTGACAGACAATACCCCTGTCTTTGAGGGTAGTCCCTATGAGGGCAATCTGGCCAGAACCTATATCTGGGAGCGTGTGGATCCGGCCCGGTGCGGAAGGATCCCGGGAATCTTCAGCCCGGAATTCGGATTTCACGCCTATGCCGAATATCTGTGGAATCTGCCCCTGATCTTTATGCCGTCGCCCGGCGGTGCCGTCTATACCGGCAGCCGGACTGCTGCCGAACTGTACGACGGCCGCACGCTGGCTCCGGAAGACATAGAGCACATCCTCTCCATGACCTTCCTGGATGTTCGGCTCAAACATTACGTGGAAATCCGGGGTGCGGACAGCATGCCCTTTGAATACGTAATGGCTTATCTGGCGCTCATCAAAGGGCTGTTCTTCGACCCGGACGTCCTGGAGCAGCTGCTTTCCCGATATCCCGTTTCCGAAGAGGAGATTGCCCTGGCGGAAGCCTCCCTGGAAAGGCAGGGTCTGGACGGACTTCTGTACGGGCAGAAGGCCGCCTCTTTTCTGGAAGAGCTACTGGAACTGGCCGGCGGGCATCTGGAGGACAGCGAGCGAATCTATCTCCTGCCCTTCCGCCGGAACCTGTTCAGACATACCACATTAAAAAAGGAGTATTATGGAATCTATACGCAGAGAATATCAGACAATTATTGAAGAAAATTTTGAAGAAAACAGAGCGGCTGCCTGGAGGACCAGGGACTATCTTCTCCATTCCTCCGTGGCCTACCACGGCCGCTGCGTCCGCACCCTGCAGATCCCCAAAGTCTTTACCCCGGCAGTCATCCGTCATTTCCGGGACATCGTGGACACCACCTTCCGAATCTTCCAGAAGGTGATCCGGGAATATCTGCGGAATCCCGAATACCGGAAACTGTTTCCCTTTTCCCCGGAGCTTGCGGAGCTGATCCTGACTCCCTGCCTCTATGACAGCCTTCTGCCCATCGCCCGCTTTGATATTTTCTATAATGAGCAGAACGGCTCTTTCAAATTCTGTGAGATCAACACAGACGGAACCAGCGCCATGAATGAGGATTTCGTGCTGAACCAGGCCCTGGAACTGAATCCGGCCCACCAGCGCATGCTTGGGCGCCACCATTTCACATCCTTTGAACTGTACGACTCCTGGGTACAGACGTTTCTTTCCATCTACAGCACCTACGAAAAGCGCGTGGACCATCCCCACGTGGCCATCGTTGATTTTCTGGAAAACGCTTCCATTACGGAATTTGAAGAATTTCAGAGAAGATTTGAGCGGGCGGGAATTTCCTGTGAGATTGCTGAAATCACTGAGCTTTCCTATGAAAACCACCGTCTGCTCTCCCCTCTGGGCCGTCCCATCGATGCTGTTTATCGCAGGGCTGTGACCACCGATGTCATGGCCCACGCCTCCCGGGTGCAGCCCTTCCTGCAGGCGGTCAAAAATCAGGATGTATGCCTGATCGGTGCTTTCCGGACGCAGATCATCCACAACAAGTGGCTGTTCAAAATGCTTCACGAGGAGCCCACCCTGGCCCTGCTGGATCCCCGGGAACGGGACTTCGTAAGGGCCCACGTACCTTACACAAATCTGCTGGCCGAAGGATCTGCGGACCGGAGCCGGCTTCTCCGGGAAAAAGACCGCTGGCTGATCAAGCCTCTGGATTCCTATGCTTCCCGGGGCGTCTGGGCAGGCTGCGACTGTACGGAACAGGAGTGGGCCGCACACATTGATGATTCCATGAATCAGAATTATATCTATCAGGAATACTGCCCGCCCTTCCGCACAGGGAATATCTGTTTCATTGAGGAGCCCGCGGAATTCAAAGACTACACCAACATGTCCGGCCTGTTCGTCTACAACGGACGGCTTGCCGGCGTCTATTCCCGGCTTTCCGACGGCGGCATCATTTCCAGCCAGTACAACGAAAAGGCCGTCCCCTCTCTCGTTCTCACAGAGTAAGGTGTTCTCCCGCCGCCAGGTAATGGAGCCGGTCTCCCATTTTTTCTTTCAGATATGCGTACTGGGCCGTTCCGGTACAGTGGCAGGTATAATAGACAGTATCGTACGTCTTCAGCTTCTCTGCCATCTGTTCCAGGACGGCCTTTCCTGCTCCGTCCGGATCCAGATGCTTCAGATGAAAGCCGCCCACCAGAATGTCCGGCCGCAGCCATTCCATAATGTTCAGAATCCCGGCGTGGGAACAGCCGCTGAAGAGGATCCTCCTGCCCCCTTCCCGAATCAGCAGATACAGCTCATGCCGGAAATCTTCCTTCATCCACCGGCCGTCCCGGAAGGTGGTAAGGCCGCTGGCATCTACGGGATATACCGGCCGGAATCCCCCGGAGGGATACAGAACCATTCCTCCGCCAAGCTCCTTTTTCTCCCGGACATACACCAGCCGCCCGCAGGCCTGCAGGGCCGGATCCAGCCCGATATCTCTCTCCCGTCCGGAAAAATGCTTCTCAAATGCATGGCAGCTCAGATAGACTGGCGCCTTTTCATTCTCTTCCAGAAATTTTTTCAGACCCCCGCCGTGATCGTAGTGGCCGTGGGAGAGAACCGCCAGATCCGCCTCCGCCAGGTCCACCCCCAGCTGTCCCGCGTTGCGGGCAAATTTTTCTGACTGCCCGGTGTCGAAGAGCAGCCGGCAGTTCCCGGATTCTATCCACAGACTCAGCCCGTGCTCGGAGCAAAAATCCGGAGACAAGGACGTATTTTCCATCAGTACCCATACTTTCATTCTGGCACCTCCCATGTAAAGGAAGCCGGGAACTGCCCTGCAGGAGCAGCTTCCGGCTTTCTTTATCTTCCTCATTCATCTGCAGAACAGATGCTCTCTTCTCTTAAAGTAAATGTTGTTCAGAAAGACCAGGATCACATTCAGGATGATCGAGACAATGCTGCTGGCGCTGAAGGCGCTCTGGCGGAGAATGATCGAACCGAAGATTCCATAGATAAGCCCCACCGCAATGCTGGCAATCAGCAGCTTCAGATATTTTCCCGGCGCGCCAGTCTCAAAACGGGCCAGCTTCTGCCGGACCAGAATGGCCGCGGCGCCCAGAGCGATGGAGGCCAGACCGAACATGACGTCCAGAACCTTCAGTCCCCCGCCGTAGAACAGATATACATAGGTTGCCATCCCCCCATACTGTCCGCCTGCGATCCACACGATACCGCCTATGATATTAACCGCTGCAGATAAAAACAACTGCACATAGATCACAAACTTATACCAGTTCATGGGCAGGGCTTCCCCTCCAGGATACGGATTTTGATAAAACGGCCCGCCCACCGAAGTTTCCCTCACCGCCGTGCCGCACTTCGGGCAGAAGGACGCTCCGTCCGGTACTTCACTTCCGCAGTTTTTACAAAACATATTCCGACCCCTCCATTTTTCTTCCGTTTTATTCTATTATGCCCGCTTCTTTTCCGAATAGCAAGAAAAATATATACGCCGAAAAAAACTCCGCCCCTTACTGCAGCAGAACCAAAGCCTCATACGCCTGCAGCATCATCTGCCGCTCCGGCCTTCTTTCTCCATAGTTTCCGATGAGAACTTCCGCCTGCTCCGGGTCAAAAGGCTCTGGAAGGACAAAGTTCTTCTCTTCTTTCCGGAAATTGCAGATAACCAGAAGCTTCTGGTCTCCCAGGCTTCTTGTGTAAACGAAAAGATCCGGATCCTCAGGGAGCAGGAGAGCGTACGCGCCGTAGGGAATAATCTCCCGTTCTTTTCTTAAACGGATCAGCTTCTGATAATAATGGAAAATGGAATCCTCCCTTCCCATCTGTTCCCGGGCGTTGATCTCCCGGTAATTGGGATTTACCATAATCCAGGGCGTCCCTGTCGTAAATCCGGCATTTTCACTGTCATCCCACTGCATGGGGGTCCTGGCGTTGTCCCGGCTCTTGTACCGCAGATAGCGCATCATCTCCTCCGGAACGATCTGTCCGCTCTCCGTCAGCTCGTGATAGGCGTTGATGCTCTCAATATCCCGGAAATCACTGAGATTCCCAAAGGGGACGTTGGTCATTCCCAGCTCCTCCCCCTGGTAGACATAAGGAGTTCCCTGCATCATATGCAGGCAGGTGGCCAGCATCTTGGCCGAGGCTTCCCAGTATTCCCTGGTGCTTGTATCTCCCAGCCTGGATACGATCCTCGGCTGATCGTGGTTGCACCAGAACAGGCTGTTCCAGGCCTTTCCGGCCAGCTCTGTCTGCCACCTGGAGAGCACCTTCTTAAGCTCTGCCAGATCTATCTTCCTGTCATTCCACTTGAAGCTCTCCCCTCCGTCCAGGTTCATGTGCTCGAACTGAAAGACCATGTTCAGCTCACTGCCGTCCTGATTGGCGTATTTCTTCGCTTCCTCAACGGTGACGCCGGAGCACTCCCCCACCGTCATGAGATCGTAGCGGGACAGAACTCTCCGGTTCATCTCCTGCAGATACTCATGGACATGAGGGCCGTTTACGGCGTAGGGACCGTAATCTCCGAAACCGGAGGCGTTTGGCTTTCCGTCCGGAAGGGCCGGATCCTTTGAGATCATACTGATCACATCCATGCGGAAACCATCGATGCCCTTCCGGCACCACCAGTCCATCATTTCAAACACCGCGTCCCGGACCGCGGGATTGTCCCAGTTGAGATCCGGCTGCTTTTCCGCAAAGAGATGCAGGTAATACATTTCTGTGGACGGATCATACTTCCAGGCAGAACCGCTGAAGCAGGAACCCCAGTTGTTGGGTTCTTTTCCGTCCTTTCCCTCTCTCCATATATAAAAATCCCTGTAAGGATTATCCCTGGACTTCCGGCTCTCCACAAACCAGGCGTGCTCATCCGAGGTATGGTTCACCACCAGATCCATCACCAGGCGGATGCCCCGCTGGTGGGCGGCCGCCAGCATCCGGTCAAAGTCCTCCATGGTGCCGAACTCCTCCATGATTGCCTGATAGTCGCTGATATCGTATCCGTTGTCCGCATTCGGCGACTGGTAGACCGGGGAGAGCCAGATCACGTCTATGCCCAGTTCCTTCAGATAATCCATCTTTTCCGTAATCCCGTTCAGATCTCCGATTCCGTCCCCGTTGCTGTCCATAAAGCTTCTGGGATAAATCTGATACACAACACTTTCTTTCCACCACGTTTTTTTCATCACGCTACCCCCTTACTTTTGTTCCCTTTCCATCCCTTTTTCCCAGCTTCAGCCTGTTCAGCACCAGTTCCCGGTCCTTATAGGAAATGGAAAATTCCATGCGGCTGGCCAGCAGATACGCGGCCTCCAGGTAATCTCCCTCTGCAAGCTTCATGCCCCGGACACCGAGAGCTGTTTTTTTCTTCTCCGGCACTTCCTCCAGCAAAAACTTCAGAAAATATCCGCCGGCGCTGCGGAGCACCAGGTACTCGTTCTGGTCCGCGATACCGGCCAGCACCAGGCGGTCCGTCTCATCCGCCAGCTTCGTGGCCGCGATGGTCCGCTTGGCCGCGTCAAACTCGCTGCCGTCTACCACTTTCACCATGGCCTTTCTGCTGACGAATACCAGTCTGCAGTTTTTCAGTTCCGCCATGGCTCCCACGAAAACGATCTGCTCCTGGCTGCTGCTGTAGTTGCAGAGATTATCTACCGGCGTTCCCTTATCCCGAAATTTTCCATAAGGTATATCCTGCACTTTAACGGAATGCATTTTCCCGGTGTCTGTGAATACACAGATCCGGTCCGTGTTCATGCAGCGGAATACGTACCGGTTCTCACTGTCCGCCGCCTCCTGGTTCCGTTCATAGACAGACACGTCCACCGTTCTGGCGTAGCCGAAGCGGTCCATGAGAAATACCACCTCAATCTCCGGCACCTTTACCTCTTCCAGCACGATCTCCTCCGCGTTCTCGATCCGGGTTCTCCGTTCCCCTCCGAATTCCTCCCGGATTCCGGTCAGATCTTCCATTATCACCTGCGCCATGGAATCGTAATGGTTCAGGATATCCTCATAGCGCTGGATTTTCTTCAGAGTATCCTCATATTCCTTCTGCAGGGCCTCAATCTCCAGACCGATCAGGCGGTAGAGACGCATCTCCAGTATGGCGGACGCCTGCCGCTGGGTAAAGCACAGCTTTTTCGCCGCCCGCTCGCTGGTCTTCGTCTTAAACCGGATACCTTCGGTAATCCCCATGGTCAGGCAGTCCTTCACCTGCTTCTGGCTCCTGCTGCCCCGGAGGATTTCGATAATCAGATCAATACAGTCGCAGGCCCGGATCAGGCCTTCCTGTACCTCCTTCCGCTCCAGCTCCCTGGCCAGCAGGTTCTGGTACTTCCGCGTATTCAGGTCAAACTGAAAATCCACATGGCTCTCGATGATTTTTTTCAGGCTCAGTGTTTCCGGACGGCCGTTTGCCACCGCCAGCATATTGACGCCGAAAGTATCCTCCAGCCGTGTTTTTTTATAGAGCAGATTCTTAAGCTTCTCCGCGTCGGCGCCCTTTTTCAGCTCCAGCACGATGCGGATACCCTCCTTGGAGGACTGATTGGAAATATCCACGATGTCCGGGGCTTTTTTGCTTTCCACCAGCTCTGCCACATCGTTTAAAAACTTGCCGATATTGGCTCCGATCATGGTATAGGGAATTTCTGTGATCACCAGATACTGGCGGCCGCCTTTTCCCTTTTCCAGCTCCACTTTTCCCCGGAGACGGATCTTTCCGGAGCCGCTCTCATAGATGGCGGGCAGTTCATCCTTGTTGACCACAATGCCCCCGGTGGGAAAATCAGGCCCCTGGATATACTGCATCAGCTCTTCCGTAGTAATATCAGGATTTTTCATGTAGGCGATTACGCCGTCGGCAACCTCCCGGAGATTGTGGGGCGGAATGCTGGTGGCCATGCCCACGGCAATGCCGTCAGCCCCGTTGACCAGAAGATTGGGAATCCGCACCGGCAGGACCTCCGGCTCTTTTTCTGTCTCATCAAAGTTCGGGACAAACTCCACCACATTCTTGTCCATATCCTTCAGATAGACCTCCTGGGTGATCTTCTGAAGCCTGGCCTCCGTATAACGCATGGCGGCCGCGCCGTCTCCCTCAATAGACCCGAAATTTCCATGCCCGTCTACCAGGGGCTGGCCCTTCTTGAAATCCTGGGCCATAACCACCAGGGCCTCGTAGATAGAGCTATCCCCGTGGGGATGGTATTTACCCATGGTATCTCCCACGATTCTGGCGCATTTCCTGTAGGGGCGGTCATAATAGATGCCCAGCTCCAGCATGTCGTACAGAGTTCTTCTCTGTACCGGCTTCAGGCCGTCCCGGACATCCGGGAGTGCCCGGGCGATAATCACGCTCATGGCATAGTCAATATAAGACTTCTGCATAAGCTCCGAGTATTCGGTTCTGATAATTTCTTCCATTGGCGTCCTCCCTTAAATATCCAGCTCCGCGTCCGCGGCGTGCTCGTAGATAAATGCTTTTCTCGGCGGAACCTCCGTTCCCATGAGCACCTCCGTCACCTCGGAAGCCATGCGGGCGTCCTCGATCTCCACCAGCTTCAGCTTCCGGGTCTCCGGATTCAGCGTGGTTTCCCAGAGCTGCTCCGCGTCCATCTCTCCCAGGCCCTTGTATCTCTGAAGGGTAAACTTCTCCCCGTGATGCCGCTTTCTGTACTTTTCCAGCGCCTTGTCGTCGTACAGGTATTCTTCTTCTCCCTTTGCCGGTATTGCCTTGTACAGAGGCGGCATGGCGATATAGACATGGCCCTCGTAGATCAGATCCGGCAGGAACCGGTAAAACAGCGTCAGCAGCAGAGTGGAAATATGGGCGCCGTCCACATCCGCATCGGCCATGATGATAATCTTGTCATAGCGGAGTTTGCTGATATCAAAATCATTTCCGTACCCTTCCGAAAAGCCGCAGCCGAAGGCGTTGATCATGGCCTTGATCTCCGCGTTGGCCAGCACCTTGTCGATGGTCGCTTTCTCCACATTGAGGATCTTGCCCCGGATGGGAAGAATGGCCTGGAAGCTCCGGTCCCTGGCCGTCTTGGCGGAGCCGCCGGCGGAATCTCCCTCCACGATAAAGATTTCACAGGCGGAGGGATCCCGCTTCTCGCAGTTGGCCAGCTTGCCGTTGGCGTCAAAGGAATATTTCTGCTTCGTCAGCATGTTGGTCTTGGCCTTTTCCTCGGTTTTCCGGATTTTGGCCGAGCGCTCCGCGCAGGAGAGGACGTTTTTCAGCACCTCCAGATGACGGTCGAAATAGAGGACGATCTCCTCCCCCGTCACCTTTCCGGCGGCCCTGGCCGCATCGGGATTGTCCAGCTTCGTCTTGGTCTGTCCCTCAAACCGGGGATCCGGATGCTTGATGGACACCACCGCCGTCATGCCGTTGCGGATATCAGCCCCGGTAAAGTTATCATCCTTATCCTTCAGGATCCCCAGCTCTCTGGCATAGTTGTTCATGACCTGGGTAAACTGGCTCTTAAATCCTGTCAGATGGGTGCCGCCCTCCGCGTTGTAAATATTGTTGCAGAAGCCCAGTACATTTTCCTGGAATTCCCGCACATACTGAAAGGCGGCTTCCACCGTAATGCCCTCGGATTCTCCCCGGAAATATACGGGTTCATGGATGGCCTCTTTCTTCTTGTTCAGATCCTTTACGAATCCCACAATGCCCTCCGGCTCATGGAAGGTTTCCGTTTCCAGTTTTCCGTCCCGCCGGTCCTCATAGTCGATGGTCAGCTCCGGATTCAGGTAGGCCGTCTCGTGCAGCCGGCTCTTCAGTTCCGTGGAAGCAAAGCGAGTTTTCTCAAAAATTTCCGGATCCGGAAGAAAATTCACCAGAGTTCCCGTCTCCTTCGTCTTTCCAAGCTTCGGCAGAAGGCCGTTCTCCAGCTCCGTCACCGGCACGCCCCTCTCATACCGGTCATGGTGCACATATCCATCCCGGCTGATTTTAATGTCCAGATAGGTGGACAGAGCATTTACCACAGAGGAACCCACGCCGTGGAGACCGCCGCTGGTCTTGTAAGCATTGTGATCGAACTTTCCTCCTGCATGGAGGGTGGTAAAGACCAGCCGTTCCGCCGGCACCCCCTTCTCATGCATGCCAACCGGGATTCCCCGCCCGTTGTCCTCCACCGTGCAGGAGCCGTTTGCCTCCAGCACCACCCGGATATGAGAGCAGAATCCCGCCAGGTGCTCATCCACCGCATTGTCCACAATCTCATAGATCAGATGGTTCAGTCCCTTCCGTCCGGTACTTCCAATATACATGCCGGGCCGCATGCGGACCGCCTCCAGACCCTCCAGCACCGTGATGCTGCCGGCATCGTAGGTATTCTTATTTGCCATTCCTATCAAACCTTTCATTCTACAAAACTTGCTCAGAAGAAACGCCGCGGCAACCGCCCAGGGCGGAAGCCGCGGCACAAATCGTGTCCATTATAGCAGATAGGCTCCGGAATTGCAAAGGGGCACCTTCAGTTTACTCCGCTCTGCTTCAGCGTTCTTTTATATACCACATACGCGGCCGCTGCCGACACAAGCTCCGTCACCCAGAAAGCGTTCCAGACTCCTTCGGCCCCGAAAAGCCTGCTCAGAAGAAACGCCGCCGGAATAATCACGGCCACGTACCGGCAGACAGAGATCACCAGAGAGGGGGTGCCTTTTCCCAGGCCCTCCAGAGCGCCGGAGGCCGTCACGGACACGGCCGAAACAATAAATCCCCCGCAGATAATCCGCAGGGCCAGTGCTCCTTCCCGGATGGTTTCAGGATTGCCGGAAAACAGTCCGATGAGTGCACCCGGAACGGCTAAACAGATCACGGTACCCGCAGTCATGATCACCAGATTCATACAAAGAGCCATGCGAAAAATCTTCCGGACCCTTTTTTTCTCCCCCGCGCCGAAATTATAGCCGATGATGGGCCGCATGCCCTGTACAACGCCGCTGGCCGGCAGATACAGAAAGGTCTGCAGCTTATAATAGACTCCCAGAATCAGCACATAAATCTCAGAATAAGCGGCCAGAATTCCGTTGAGGGCAGAAATCAGCAGAGACGGCAGGGCAAGATTCAGAGCCGCCGGAATGCCGACGGCATACAGCCTGCCCGCCATCCGGCGGTCCGGTTTCAGGTATGTTCTGCGGATACGCACCGGAAGGGGGCGAACTGCGCAGACGATCAGGTAGATGACCACGGTAAGCACCTGCCCGATACCGGTGGCCAGGGCAGCTCCGCGGATTCCCATCTCCGGAAACGGCCCCATACCGAAGATCATCGCCGGATCCAGAATGATATTGGCCCCGCAGCCCACAAGAAGCGCCGCCATGGTCACCGTCATCCTGCCAACAGCCTGAAAAATTTTTTCAAAGGTGAGACTGACCATGATCACTATGGAAAAGGAAAAGGCAATATTGGAATACTGTACGCCCAGATCCACAATGGCCCGGCGGGAGGTGAACATTTTCAGAAAGGCCGGCATGACGGCAATGCTGGCGATCATAATCACTGCCCCGTGCAAAATGGAGAGCACCATGCCCTGGGAGGCTGCCATATCCGCCTTCCGGTGATTCCCCGCTCCCAGATAGAAAGCGATGGCCGCATTGATGCCGATGCCGAAGCCGATGGCCAGGGCATTGATCAGATTCTGAACCGGGTACACCAGGGACAGGGCGGACATGGCATCCTCGCTGATCTGGGCCACATAAAAGCTGTCCACAATGTTGTAGAGAGAATTGACCAGCATGGAGATGACCATGGGGACGGCCATGGAGGCCAGCAGCGGCAAAACAGGTTTTTCCTTCATAAATGTTTCATTCATCTTATCTTCTCCTTCCGTCGGATATCTGCCCGTACAGGCACGGCAGCTGCTTTTCCGGGCGTATTACGCAAAAACCGCACAATCATCGGAATCGATGATTGTGCGGCGAAAAAAAGCATTGCTTGAAAAATCCACACGTGTTTTAGCGGTGTTATTGTAACAGGCGCCGGAAGTTCTGTCAAGCGCTTCCTCCGGACCCCTGTTATTTTCCAAATTTTCCCCGGTTCATCTTGGCGATGGAGGCCAGCGTCGGTATTCCTGCCGGACAGATACTCTCACAGGCCAGCGACCGGGAACATCCTGCGGCAAAATGCCGGCCGTATTCTCTCCGCAACTCCCGGGGTTCCTCTGACTGGCTGCTCAGAAGATACGCCTCATTGGCAAAGAGTGCCCCGAAGAAATCCTCTCCCCCGGTGTAGTTGGGGCACACCTCCAGACACAGACCGCACTTCAGGCATTTTGCCGCCTGATATTGATGGGGATACTCCTTTTCGCTGCCTCCCCGGTACTGCCGCAGATACATCTGCGCCCGCTGCAGATTCCGGTAGATCACAGACCGGTCCACCTGCAGATCCGCAATCACCGGAAATTTGCTCAGAGGCTCCAGGGTAAGCTCCTCCTCCGGCAGATCCCGCAGGAATACGGCACAGGCCAGCCCCGGCTTCCGGTTAATCACCATGGCACAGGCTCCGCATACCTTCTGCAGGCAGCTGCACTCCCAGCGGATCCGTCTGGCTCCATGGCCTTCTGTATCCGTCAGATCGTCATTGTAATTCAGATAATCCAGAACAGCCGCCACCGTCACCTCCCGGCTGCCGTCATATACAAAACTCTGCCAGAACGGCGCCGAATCCGGCCTGTCCTGCCTTTTAATCTTTACGATCATGACAGGGTCAGATGGGCCAGCCCCTTGCACAGATCCAGCACATACCAGCCGGTAAAAAGTGAAAAACACATGGTTCCCATATGGCCGGCCAGACAGAGAATCCCCAGCAGAGCCGCCGCCGCGCTGCATTTTTTCAGAATCATTTTCACGCCTCCCCTCAGAAAAAAGAGCTGCCGTCTACACAGCAGCTCTGTCTGATCATCAGTATTTACTGGGACTGTTTTTACTATATCACAGCCCTCCTGGTCCGGCAATGAAAACCTTATTCTTCTCCGGCTGGCCCTGTCCTTTTTTCTGGTACCGGTCTCTTCTACAGAAGCTCCCTGAAGGAGTGAATATACACATCCGCTTCCCGGCGGATCAGGTCGTAATTCTCCGCATTTTGTTTCTCGTAGACACCCACCGCCAGGAATCCGCCGGCCTTTGCCCCGCGGATTCCCTCGATTATATCCTCATATACGGCGCACTCCGCGGCCGCCATTCCAAGCTCCCCCGCCGCTTTCTCATAAATATCGGGATATCCCTTTCCCCGCCTGACCTCCGCGGCGGTGACCACGGCGCTCATCATGGGAAGCAGGCCGGTACGCTCAAGCGCCGGCATCACCAGATACCGGTCCGAGGAAGTGGCAATGGCCATCTTCTTTCCCTCCCGGTACAGCTTTTCCACATATTCATAGGCATAGGGCTTCAGGGGTATGTTCCGGCTGTATTCCTCATGGGCCATGTTCAGCCATTCTTCCATGAGCATTTCCGGCGTATCCGGCAGATGAAACCTTTCAATGGTATAATCCGCCGCCTGCCTGGCGCCCATGGGCGTCACCATCCGCTGATAGTCCTCCGGCAGGTCAATGCCTCTCTTGGCAAGAAAATCCACATCTATCTGACTCCACACACCCATGGAGTCCAGAAGCGTTCCGTCCAGGTCAAAAATCATTCCTCTGCAGTCTTTCATTGTTCCTCCTCGCTGTACCACACTTTTTCTAAAAACAGGCCCTGGGGCGGCGCCGTAAATCCGGCCGCTCCTCTGTCTTCCGCCTCCAGGATGCGCCGCATCTCTTCCGGACTCCGCCGGCCGGCCCCCACCTCCAGCAGGGTCCCGGTCAGGATCCGCACCATATGATAGAGAAATCCATTTCCCTCAAAAATCAGTTCCGCCCTCTCCCTCTCAAAATCTTCCAGGATACCGATGCGGAAGATCGTCCGCACCGAAGACTTTTTCATTTTCCGAAGAGAGCAGAAGGAACGGAAATCATGGGTTCCCTCCAGCTCCCGGGCCGCCTGCCGCATGGCCCCAAAATCCGGCGCTTCCTCCAGCCGGAAGAGGTATTTCCGGTCAAAAACAGGCTTTCTGCTGCCAAAGGCCAGCTGATACCGGTAGCGCTTGCCTGCGGCATGCAGCCGGGCATGAAACCGTTCCGGCGCCTCCTCCAGGGACAGCACCGCAATGTCCTCCGGCAGATAGCGGTTTGCATATTCCTGTATTTCCCGGCAGGAACATTCCGTTTTCATGCGGAAGCTGGCTGTCTGGCCCAGGGCGTGGACGCCCGCGTCCGTTCTCCCCGCCCCGTTTACCTCCACGGGACAGCCCGCCAGCCTGGACAGCACCGCCTCCAGCTTTCCCTGAATCGTTTTCTCTGTATTACCCTGTTTCTGCCATCCGTCATACCGGCTTCCATCGTAGGCCAGAGTCATCCTGTAATTCATTTCTGCCTCCCGTCTCTGTCGTTCTCCAGTTTCTGTTTCATCTTCGCTCTGGCCATACCTCCGGAACGCCCGAAATTTTTCAGCAGGCTGGCCCGGACCACCGCATCGTCCCCAAACCTGGATTTCAGGCTGTCCATGGCCCGGTCCAGCTTCTTCTGCTTTTCCGTTTTTTCGTCTGTGAAAAGTGAAAGCTGTTCGTACTCCTCCACGGCCGCTTTTCCGCCGGACACCCCGATCAGCCGCACCGGCGTGCCGTTCCACAATTCCCGCATCAGAACGCAGGCCGCCTCATAGATTTCCGCCGTCACATCCGTGCTGTGCCCCAGGCTTTTCTGATGAGAGCGCTTTTTAAAATTATAGTCCGTCACCTGGACGGAGATGGTGCTGACTTTCATGGAATCCAGCCGCAGCCTGGTTCCCACCGTCTCGCAGAGCCCCAGAAGCATCTGGCAGGCTGCTTCGCAGGTCTCCACATCCTCCGAAGTCGTAATGCTGCTTCCGTAGCTTTTTTCTTTAATTTCCCGCTGCACCAGCGGGGAAGATTCGATTCCGTTGGCATAATCCCAGATCACGCCGCCCTGCACGCCCATCTCCGATACGAGACGGCTCCGGTCCAGGGCCGCCAGGTCCCCGATGGTCTTCACCCCGTGCTTTTCCAGCTTTTTCCCGGCGCTCCTGCCCACGGAAAACAGCTCTCCCACCGGCAGCGGCCACATTTTCTCCCTTATCTCATGGGGAAACAGCGTGTGAATCTTATCCGGCTTTTCAAGGTCCGAGGCCATCTTGGCCAGAAGGTAATTAGAGGAAATCCCCACATTCACCGTAAATCCCAGGTTGTCCCGGATTTCGTCCTTCAGCCGCCCTGCCGCCTCTGCAGGAGTCCCCAGAAGCTCCTCCATGCCTGTCATGTCCAGAAAGGCCTCATCAATGGAATACTGATAAATGTCCGGGGAATATTTTTCAAAAATCCGGAACATGGCCCGGCTCATCTTTACATAGGTGGTAAAATCCGGCTTCAGAATGGTGAGCACCGGACATTTTCTGCGAGCCTCAAAGAGAGATTCCCCCGTGCGGATCCCGTACTGTTTGGCCGGAAGGCTCTTGGCCAGCACTACGCCGTGGCGCTTACTCTCATCTCCGCCCACCACGCAGGGAACTGTCCGGTAGTCCGTTTTCTCCCCTTCCGCCAGGGCCTTCAGAGAAGACCAGCTTAAGTAGGCGCTGTTCACATCAATATGAAAAATAACTTTCTTCATGGAGCCCTCCTCTCCCGGCAGTTTTTAATACAAAATCCTGTTTCAGTATAGCACAGAACCGACAGATTTCCTATGAAAAAGTCCGCTCCGGCCGCGCAAAAACAAGCATACAGTGCGGACGGAGCGGCTGCCCGTATTTCCTTCGGCGGAAAAGGGCGGAATAGAAAATACGGGGATTACACAGAGAGGAATCTGTGATAAAATAAGAAAAATCCGGCTGCAGCCAGACTTTTGCCGGACAGGAGGACAAAGCTTTGGCGTATTCAAGGAAGGAGGGGGCATATGATTTACGGAAATCCCAATATTGATCCGGAGGCGAAGATCGCTGCGGAAGCAGTAATTGTGGGAGATGTAACCATCGGCAGGCGCAGCAGCGTCTGGTACTGCAGCGTAATCCGGGGGGATGAAGCGCCTGTGACCATCGGGTGTGAAACCAATATTCAGGAAAACTGTACGGTACATGTGAGCCGGGAGATGCCCGCAGTGATCGGAGACCGGGTGACGGTGGGCCACAATGCGGTGCTGCACAGCTGTACCGTGGGTGACGGGAGTCTGATCGGCATGGGAGCCATTGTGCTGGATAAAGCAGTGATCGGAAAGAACTGCCTGGTTGCCGCCGGAAGCCTTGTGACAAAGGGAACGCGGATTCCGGACGGTTCGCTGGTGATGGGCAGTCCCGCCCGTATCCGGCGGTCTTTGACAGAACAGGAGAAGGAGGATCTGAGCCGGAATGCCGACGAGTATCTGGCGTTATCAGAAAAATTGAGCTATAAATAGGCATTCGCTGATAGCCCGCGTTTTGCGCGCGGGCTCTGCCGGTCAGAATCTTTTTATTTTCTTGGATGTTGTTTTCTCAAATTCCGTATCTCTTATCTTCAGTCGGTAGATCCGCTTGTACAGCGGCGCTTCCGCATTGTAATCATCAATGGCCTTCTGCAGGGCTTCCCGCACATCCCGGATCCTCTTTTTCTTTATGTAGTCCTGATCCGGATAGATCTCCGCCTCAATCACTCCCTCTGCTTCTCTCACCAGGATTTCTTTCACGAGACGATTCTGGCTCAGCCGGTTTTCCAGCTCCTCCGGGGAAACATTTTCCCCGTTTTTGGTAATGATCAGGTTCTTTTTCCGGCCGGTCAGGTAGACAAAGCCTTCCCCGTCCACATACCCCAGATCCCCGGTCTTAAGCCAGCCGTCCTCCAGGGCCTCCTCTGTCTCCTCCGGCATTTTGTAATATCCCTGCATCACGCTGCTGCCCCGTACCCAGAGCTCTCCCTCCACGGTCCTGGCCTCGCAGTTGGGAAGCAGCTGTCCCACGGCATCCTTCCGTATATTCCAGCTGACCGTAGTACTGATTACCGGCGAACACTCCGTCATGCCGTATCCCTGCAGAATGGTGATTCCGTACTTCTGAAACAGATCAATGTAGGAGGGATCCAGATACGCGCCGCCGCTGCAGATGGTGTGAAACTGTTTTCCAAACACCTGGCTTTTTACCAGGGCGGCCGGGAGCAGAGCAGACTCCTGCAGCTTTTTGGCGATGGTTTCGATCATCAGCGGAACCATCAGGATCATCTCCGGCTTAAAAAGTTTGATATTTTTTACCACCCGCATGAGTGAATCATTGATGCAGATCACGCTGCCCAGAGACATGGCCTTCAGAATATCCATGCTGAGGCAGTAGGCGTGGTGGATGGGCAGCACCGACAAAATTACCGTGCGCTCCGGGATCTTCATGTCAAGGCAGGTGGCATTTTCAGCCAGGTTGCGGTGAGTCAGCATAACGCCCTTGCTTTTTCCGGTGGTACCGGAGGTAAAGAGGATGGTGCAAAGCTGATCCGGCTCCGGCCTGCAGTCAAAGGCTCCCCCGTATTGTTCCAGCAGCTCCGGGAGAGAAAGAATCTCTTTCTCTCCGTCAGCCTTCATGGAGATCCGGTGCTTCAGCTTCGGACATCTCTCCCCTGCCATCTCAGCCACATCCCTGCGCACCTCATCAAAGACCAGAGCGGTTACATCCGCCCGGTCCAGGAGCTCGCAGAGATCGGCAGCCGGAAGGGACGCATCCAGCGGAACAGCCACACTTCCTCCGTCCACAATTCCGAAATAGGAAAGCAGCCATTCATAAGAAGTTCTGCCAATAATGGCAATATGGCTTCCCTGCTCCCCCAGCTCCCGAAGAGCACAGGAGAAACTTTCACTGTCCCTTTTCAGCTCCGAGTAGGTCTTCGATGCGGTTTCATTTTTTTCCACCTTATACCGGACGGCGTCCTGGTCTCCATACCTGGCCTCCGTGCCGGTCAGAATATCTCGAATTGTGCTGCAGACCATAATTTCCCCCTTTTCTGTCAGTCAGCCAGGGTCTGCAGATAATCCACAGCCTCGCCCACCGTGCGGATATTTACGGCCTTATCCTGATCGATCTCAACGTCCCATTCGTCCTCAATCTCACCCAGCATACTCATAAAATCAAAGGAGGTAAATCCCAGATCCTCCACGAATCTGGATTCCGGATGAATATTCTCCGGCTCCACTTCCACATAATTACAGATAATCTTCACTAATTTATCAAACATCTTTGCTCCTCCTGTGCGCAGATAGGACTGCGTGATTTCTAAACACTGTTTATACCAGTTTTATAATATCGCCGATGGTCAGATCGGGATTTTCAATGCCCTTGAACAGGATCCGGCAGAGATAATAATAGAAATATTCCAGATCCTTTTTGGAAACGGCTTTTACCTGGTGCTCGAAGTTAAAATCCATGCCGTTGTCATCGGGCCGGTGCATAACGGTCAGATACATGGCCTGGGTGGTGGCTCCGTTGGGATACCAGCGGGTCTTGTAGCGGATATCTCCCAGCTGATCCAGGCCTTTTTCCTTCAGGGTCAGAGGCTGGTACGTCAGGGACATGGGCTCATAGGTGAGCCCCTTCTCCTTCTGGGGATAAATCTTACTGCGGTACGCAAAATACTCCACAGGGTCAAAGTTCGCGTGGCGGAACATTTCATTCTGCTTATCCCGGATCGCATAGATGCCTTCCAGGAAAGTCTTTGACTCCGGGATAATGGTGCGGAAGGGGAAGGAATGGATCCGGGTGCCTCCGGACTTCTTCTCCAGGAGCGTCGCGCGCCGTGCGATGGCTGTGTTGATGCTTACATCGTCGAAGCCATTCATCTTCTGGAAATAGGTGCGGATGCCCATCAGCAGCAGGCACACCATGGACACATGGTATTTTTCGCAGAAAGCCATCAGACGGCTGGTAGGCTCTGCTTCCAGATGAAAAATGTCCAGAGCGGAATCTACGGAGTCCGAGGTATTCCAGGCCGCGCGGAGAGTCGGATCCTGCAGCTTCTGTCTTGTGAACTCCAGTCCCTGCCGGCCGTAAATGCCGTTATAGATGGGCTCCGATTCTTCAATCAGCTTATGGAAATACTCCCGGTCCCTCTGCTGGGCCCGGCTTCCAGCCTCATAGGCCAGATCCTTTTTCAGCTGCTCCAGATAGGAGGCCATATCCTTCGGATAGGGAACACCCTCGTATTTGGCATTACAGTACAGCTCGATAATGTCCTTCAGGAAGCAGATCAGGGACTGAGCGTCCACCGTCATATGATCCCCCAGAAAATATACGCCGTTGTAGCCGTCCGGCGTGCGGATCATCACGATCCGGTTCATGGGAGAATCCTGAAATTTAAAGGGAACCCTCGTCCATTCCTGCATGGTATCCGCGGCCTCTTCCTCTGTCTTTCCGGTGAAATCCACAAATTCGATTTCCCGCTCCTCTTTATCCGCAATATACTGGTAGCAGTTTCCCTCTTTGTCCTTCGCAAAGCGGATCCTCATACCCTCGCTCCGCTCGTAGGCCTTGTAGATGGACGCTCGGAGCACCTCCCAGTCAATCTCCGTATCGATGGTCAGGCTGGTACCGATATTCAGGACCTCCTTTTTGGGACAGAATGCCTGGTAAAACAAATGAAACTTCTGAGCGACTGTCAGCGGATAGACCGGGTGCCCTTTTCTTGTCTTCATCATTTTATTATTCCCTCCGTAAATGTATCCAGCGCCTGCTCATAGGCAGCCGGATCCTTATAATAGCTTTCCGCGTGGCCGGCCCCATGAAAGATCTTTTTCGTTTTGGGGCCCGCGTAGTTTTCATAAATAACATCGCACATGCCGCAGGGGACAAAGGTATCCCGGTCCCCATGGATCAGAAGCGCCGGAATCTTCGCCCTGCGCACTTCTCTGGCGGCATTGCAGGTATCCAGCCCGTACCCCGCCTTTTTCCGGTTGATCCGGTCGGCCAGGGGAATCAGCGGAAATGCCGGCATATGGTACATGGAGTGGAGCACATGGGTGAATACCTCCCTGGGCGATGTGAAGGCACAGTCCGAAACCACACCCTTCACCTGTCCGGGAAGCAAAAGTCCCGTCATCATCAGGACTGTCGACGCCCCCATGGAAGTTCCGTGGAGCAGGATCTCCGCATCCCTGCCGGCTTTTCCAATCATCCAGCGCACCCACTGCATGCCGTCAAACCGGTCCAGACAGCCAAAGCCGATATATTCTCCCTCGCTGTCCCCATGCGCTCTTTCATCCACCAGCAGCATCCGGAATCCATGCTTCAGATAGTAAGCGGACAGCCCCACATAGTCGTCCATCCCCCGGCTGGTATAGCCGTGAAAACAGATAACCGCTTTTTTCCCCTCCTCTCCGGGAAAATAGGTGCCATGGAGCTTCAGTCCATCCTTCGACCGGAGCCACACATCCTCATGGGGCTGCGCTTCCATCCAGGCTCTCCTCTCCCTCATCATGGGCATATACTGTGTCCAGTCCGTACCGGACATTTTCATGGTTCGCTCCGTCCTGGCCCGGGAACGCTTCATGGTTCTTTTATAAAAATACGCAGTAATTCCTGCGACCGCGGCGGCCGCAGCAGCAGCCAGAATGACTGCTCCTGTCAGAACTTTTCCCATTTCCGCATTACTTCCTGTCTTTTACAAGTTCTTTCAGTTTCAAAGCTTTTTCAATACTGCCCTCCACCTTCAGCTGTCCCAGGGTAAAAGCCAGAACAGGATCCTTTTTGCCTGCCATAATCTTCAGGAGAGTATCCGCCGAGCAGGTAAAGATTACATCCCGGTCAAAATATTCATAGGGTTCCACGTACAGCTTGCCCTCCTTAATCTCCGCGTAAAAGATGCCTTCGCCCTCTCCGGTAATATTGAACTGGTAGGCCAGATGCTCCTCTACATGGCTGACATCCGCGTCCGCCAGCATCCCCTTTATTTCCGAAAACAGTTCTGCATATGTCATTGCTCGTTCCTCCTTGAATCCTCTTGCTTTTTACTTTTTTCGACCGTTGGTCAACTTTCTTTACAGTTACAGTACCATTTTTTCGACCAACGGTCAATAGTGATTCCGTGCAAAAAAAATCCAGATTTTTTCGGGAATACTGTGATTTTTTCTGTTGTACTGCCATGCATGGGTGTGATATACTGAATTGAAATTTCCAGATAGCCGCCTGCATAAAGAGGTGTTATATATGCAAAATAAAAATAAACATGACCGGATTCTGGACGCTCTCCAGATGCTCCTGCGCACCAGGAGTCTCCAGACCATTTCCGTCAGCGAGATCGCTCAGGCCGCGGAAATCGGAAAGGGAAGCATCTACTACTATTTTCCGTCCAAGGATGCCATTTTTGAGGCGCTGATTGAAAGAAGCTATGAGGAACCGCTGAAAACCGCGAAAGAGCTGGCTTCCCAGTCCTCTATCTCGCCCTTCACGCGGATGGCCATGATCTTCCAGGCTTGCCGCAATTCTTCCAGTGAATTCTTAAAGTCCGAGACAAATACAGCGGTGGACGCGCCGGAAAAAGCCTTTCTTCACCAGCGGTATGTCAGTCACATTGTCCTGGAGCTGAAGCCTGTGCTGGCGGAGATCATACGGCAGGGCATCCGCCAGGGGGAGATCCATTTCGACCGCCCGGAAGCTCTGGCGGAGATCGTTCTCATTGTTCTCACCGTCAAGCTGGATAATTCCATTGTGGAAACCTCCCGGGAAGAGGTGCGGGATACCATTGCCGGGCTTATCTCCCTTCTGGAAAAAGGGACGGAGAATCCGCCGGGATCCCTGAATTTTCTGATGGCCATCTAATCACCCATCCTGACCTGCAAACAGAAAGAGGGTTTGAAAAAACATGCACGTTTTTTCAAACCCTCTTTCTATTATTCTATTCGTCTGTTTTCTGCCGCCCTTCTCTCCTGTGCTTATAAATATAATACATCACCGCGGCAAAAATCATCACCGCCGTGGCCGAAAGACTGATGGGATAGACATTCATGATCGTCTGGAAGGTCCGGCTGTGGGGAAATACAAACTGAATCCACAGGATACGTATGCCGCATACGCCGATAATTGTCAGCACGGCAGGCACGAGAGAAATGCCGAATCCCCGCAGATACCCGGACATCACCTCATACAGCAGGCTGAATACATGGGCCGTCATGATTGTCAGCAGCCGGACATATCCCACCGACACCACCTCGGGGT
The DNA here is from genome assembly GCA_018713515.1 of Candidatus Scatomonas pullistercoris. Lineage (GTDB taxonomy): Bacteria > Bacillota > Clostridia > Lachnospirales > Lachnospiraceae > Scatomonas > Scatomonas pullistercoris. The sequence goes on along the minus strand of DVOO01000009.1, from coordinate 87,394 downwards.
CACTGTTGAAGATGGACAGAAGCGTACGCCCGAAGAACAGGAGCAGGGCGATCACCGCCACAAGGGTGATTAGCCCTTCAAGGATACAGAGCAGCAGCGTTTTTCTGCACCGCTTTATCTGTCCCGCTCCGTAATTCTGTCCCACAAAGGTGGTACAGGCCTGGCTGAAAGAATTCAGGATGTCATAGGTGATCACTTCGATATTGTAAGCCGCGCTGGAGGCCGCCATGACCACCGTTCCCAGGCTGTTTATGGAGGACTGAATCACGATATTCGCCACGGAAAATACAGCGCTTTGAATACCTGCGGGAAGCCCGATTCTGAATATTCTCTTCAGACTCGCCCCATCAATCTTCAGCTTTCCGGCCGATACACGGATCTCCCGCGGCGAGTGTCTGAGCTTCTGATACAGGATGACGGAGCTGACGCCATTGGAGATGACTGTGGCAATCGCCACGCCGTTGACGGTCATATGCAGAACAATGACGAAGAAAAGATTCAGCACCACATTCAGGCCCCCGGAAAATGCCAGGGCCAGCAGCGGCGTCCTCGTCTCACCCACGCTGCGGAATATGGCCGCCTCAAAATTATACAGCAGAATGACCGGCATGCCGATCAGATAAATTCTTAAATACAGCAGGGCCGGCGGAAATACATCCTCCGGCACCTGAAGCAGCCGCAGAACCGGCGCGGCGGCCAGCTCTCCCGCCAGGGTCACCAGAATTCCTCCCAGAAGCGCCACAACTATCGATGTATGTACCGTTTTCTGCACCTCTTCCCTGTCATTCCTGCCGACCGCATGGGCGATCGCCACATTGGCCCCCAGCGCTATCCCGATAAACAGATTGACAACCAGGCTTATGATGGAACTGTTGGCTCCCACCGCCGCGACCGACACCGTCCGCTCCGCGCCGGTAAAATTGCCGACCACCGCAATATCCGAGGCGTTAAATAACTGCTCCAGAATGGCTGTGGCCGCAACCGGAAATGCAAACCGCGGAATCTGATTCCAGATCGGTCCCCGCAGCATATCCATCTGATGTCCTCTGGTTCTGCTTTTCACTTACTGTCTCCCCTCTCTTTTTCTGTCCGAATCCGTGAACTGTTAAACATTTGATTTTATTATAATTTCTCTTTACGGTTTCCAGTAGTTTCCTTCTGTTATTCAGTATTAACCATTCGTTTTCACACTTTCCTCTGCCCTGTCCTTCTTGCGCATTTGAATAATCTCATACACTTATACAGAAAAAGCGGACTGCGAAGAAATGATTTCTCATTTTTTCACAGTCCCTTTTTCAATGGCAGGGATACTGCCGGATTTTCTGTTTTTGCGCCGCGCAGGAATTACGATACCGGTTTGTATACGCTGTGGCAGATGTACTCACTGTTTACCAGCGTTCCGTTGCTGTCATAATAATCCCTGTACGTATCATAGGTCATTTCACCCGTCTGCTCCACCCGGCTCTGCACGGTAAGATCGCTCTCCTTCGTTCCCAGAATCTGAACCGTAATCACATTGTTTTCAAAACTCAAAGACAGCTTGATCGGATAGGTATGGTTATTCTTGAATCTGAAGTCCGGCTGGTCCCAGGAAACGGTAGCGTCCATGCCAAAGGGCACATAAGTAACAACCATAGAGTGATTCTGACGCTGTACGACTTCCAGATCCGTCTGCAGCAGCGCGGAGAAGATGGTGGAAGACACCTGGCAGACACCGCCGCCCGGCTCCTGAACCACCTCGCCGTTGGAATAGGCGTTGGCCAGCTGGAAACCTCTTTCCTCTGTTGTATCCCCGATAACTCCATTGTAGGAAAATTTCTCTCCCGGCAGAAGCACGATACCGTCGCACATACTTACTGCCAGACTGATGTTGTGAATTTTTCCTCCGGAAGGTACAGCGGTGGACTGATAGGTTCCCAGAACATCTTTAAACAGATTGGCGTTCATATCTGCCGTAGTGATCTCCGGTTCCGTCACCGTAAGCGGGATCACCACATCCGTGCCCTCCGCAGCTGCATCATAGGCGGCCTGGGCCTGGGACGCATCCAGAGATATTCCCGTCACGCTTTCTGTCACCGCATAATTATTGGCGGCATCCAGAGACGCATTCACAGGATCTCTTTGCACGCTGTCCGCGATGCTCTGAAAATCCAGCGTCTGGGGCTGCTGCTCCGTAGTGGGGCAGGTAATAGTCTCGTCCAGCTTATTATTTTCTACGGCATCCAGCACCGCTTTTTTCAGCCCCTCCTGGTCCGGCACCACTCCTGTGGTCCCCTTATGAATGACCAGCTCCGTGTCCGTCTGTTCCCATGTGGATTCTGTGCAGCTCGTGTAGTTCAGTATTCCGGAATCAGAAATAGCCTGATCCAGAAGATCCTGGTTGCTGACTGTGGGGGCCACCTCCACGTTTCCGGAACCCTCCAGCTGTACCGCGATCCAGTCCAGGCCTCTGGCGATCCACAGTCCGTGTCCCGGAGCGTAGGCGTCCTCAATCGCCTTTGAGGCATCCATGGTCAGCAGAGAATAGACCGGAATCCTGTACTCCTGACCATCCAGCGTCACTGTGACAGCGGCGTCCTGATACTCTTCCTCGAATTTCTGCTGTACGGCCTGTTCGGCCTCTTCTATCGACAGCCCCTTCAGCTGCACGCCGTTGACGGATACATCCCTCCAGATCCCGCTGCTCTGCACCGCCTGACAGAAAATCAGATAGGCCGCTGCCAGCAGGACTGCAATGCCTGCGACAAGCATAACGATAAAACGGGTTTTGGCATTCGCTTTCTTTTTTATCTCTTTGTTACTCATCTTACTTCCTCACCATTTCTTTTCTGCGTCTATAAGTAACCACAAACATTCTACTCTCGTGGTAAGCAAAAGTCAAATCCCCCCCTCTTTTCTGTACAGAAAAAATGCATACCTGGATATCCAGATACGCATCTTCTTCTGCAACAGTAGATAGGGGAATCGAACCCCTGTTTCCGCCGTGAGAGGGCGGCGTCTTAACCGCTTGACCAATCTACCATACTCCGGTTATAAACTGTATATAGAAAGCTGCCTGATGTACAGACACCTGCGCAGTAGATAGGGGAATCGAACCCCTGTTTCCGCCGTGAGAGGGCGGCGTCTTAACCGCTTGACCAATCTACCATAGCTCAATCAGAGCACTTGCTTATAATACAGCATGTCGCAGCAAAATGCAAGCATTTTTTTAAAAAAATCAATATTTTCTGTTCCTGTTTTTTTCATGCTTTCCGTTTTCCGCCCTGCAGGCCTCCGGAGTTGCGCTGTGATTCTTGCCAACCTTCCGCATCTCTGCTAAAATACATCCATTGGAGGTATAAACATGAACAAAAAAGAAGTGCTTGAAATACGAAAGCTTTTTAATAAAGACCGCTGCCGCATCGAGCGGATCTGCGGCTGTTATGTGGACGGACACAAAGAAAAAAAGCTGGAAATGAAGGAGGCCTTCCTCTCCCTGCCCGAGGAAGAGATGTTTAAATACATTGAAATTTTTAAGAGAACCCTCTCCGGCGCCATCGGTAAAAATCTCCTGAATCTGGAATTTCCCCTGGAGGAGGAGCTGGGCGAGGGGCGGCAGAAGCTTCTGCTCGCTCTCCGGGACAGTGCTCTGAAAGACGAGAGCCTGCTGGATTCCTTCTATGACAAAATGATTGATACATACCTGTTTCCGGAAAATTATCTGATTCTTCTGATCTACGGTGTCTACGATATCCCCTCCCGCACGTCCGACGGTCTGGAAATGGACGATGCTTCGGATTACATGTATCAGTTTATTCTGTGCAGCATCTGTCCCGTATCCCTCTCCAAGCCGGGGCTCTGCTATGATGCGGACAGCAATGCCTTTATTGACAGGATCCAGGACTGGATGGTCCAGAAACCGGATCTGGGCTTTCTGTTCCCGGCCTTTAATGACCGGAATACGGATCTGCACAGCATGCTGTACTATTCCCGCAATCCGGAGGATCTGCACCCGGAGATTTCCGGAGAAATGCTGGGCTGCCCTCTTCCTATTCCCGCCAAAGGCCAGAAGGAAGCTTTCAGCACCATGGTGGAGGAAACCTTCGGAGCGGACTGCGGTTTTGAGGTAGCACGGACGATCCACGAAAACCTGAATCAGATTCTGGAAGAAAAAAAAGAAGATCCGGAACCGGCAGCCCTGGGCAAGGCCGATGTGGAACGTCTTCTCGCCGGCTGCGGCGCCAGCCGGGAACAGCTGGAGCATTTCGGGGAGGAATTCGACCGGGAGGCCGGAGAGCACGGCAGTCTCATGGCCGCCAACGTGGCAAATGCCCGGCGCTTTGAGGTCAAAACCCCTGATATTACCGTTCAGGTAAGCCCTGACCGCACAGATCTTGTGGAAACCCGCACCATTGACGGGCAGGAATGCCTGGTGATCCGTCTGGACGGAGAAGTGGCCGTCAATGGTATCCGCATCCATCCAGTTCATAAAGATGATTAAGCGGGCCGTTTCCCGCTCCCAGATCCAGCCCCGCGGCGATGGCTCCGGCCACATAGGCCTTCGCCCGCTCCACACTCTCCTCCAGGCTTCTGCCGGCAGCCAGACTGCAGGCCAGCGCTGAGGAGAGAGTACAGCCGGTGCCGTGGGTATTGGAATTTTCTATCCTTTCTCCTACAAACCAGCGTCCGCCTTCTCCCTTCCACAGAAAATCATCGGCCTTTTCCTGCAGATGACCGCCTTTCAGCAGCACTGCGCTGCCCGTCTTTTTTCCCAGCCATTCTGCTGCTCTGGCCATATCCCCGGAATTTTCGATCCGGATTCCGCTTAATGCCTGCCCCTCAGGAATATTGGGGGTAACAAGTTCCGCCAGGGGCATCAGAGTTTCCAGCAACGTCTCTGTTCCATCCCGCAGAAGGGAACTGCCGCTGGTGGCCACCATCACCGGATCCAGGACAATGTGTTCCGCCCTGTAAAAGGCCAGGCGCTCCGCCACCGTCTCCATCACTTCTCTGCCGGACAGCATCCCGATTTTTACCGCATCGGGACGAATATCCTGAAATACCGCGTCGATCTGCTTTGCCACAAATTCCGCCGGAACTTCCAGAATCCCGGTTACTCCTGTAGTATTTTGGGCCGTCAGCGCCGTAATCACGCTCATGGCATACATGCCGTGAACCGTAATCGTCTTGATATCCGCCTGAATGCCCGCCCCGCCGCTGGAGTCAGATCCGGCAATTGTCAGTATCTTCTTCATACGCCTTCCCCCGCGTTTCCGGCCGCAGCCTCCTCGGACAGCCTCCGCAGCTTTTCCGCGGACTTCCGAATATTCTCTGCAGCAAAAAGAGCCGATACCACAGCCACCCCGGCAATTCCCGTTCCGGCCAGCTTCGGCAGATTTTCCGTCCCAATTCCGCCGATGGCCACCACGGGGATGGACACGCTTTCGCAGATTTTCCGCAGGGTTTCAAGACTCACATCCACCGCGTCAGGCTTTGTGGATGTGGAAAACACAGCCCCCACCCCCAGATAGTCCGCCCCGTTTCGTTCCGCCTCCAGGGCTTCCTCCACGGTTCTGGCGGACACACCGATCATTTTCTCCGGACCCAGCTTTTCTCTGGCATCCAGCAGTGCCATATCGCTCTGACCGATATGCACGCCGTCCGCGCCGGATTCCAGGGCCAGCTCCACATCGTCATCGATCACAAAGGGAACGCCGTATTTCCGGCAAAGCTTTTTGAGCGAAACTGCTTCCCTGTAAAAACTCTTTTTATCCAGCTGTTTTTCCCGCAGCTGAACGAAGGTAGCGCCTCCCTTCAGAGCCTCCTCCACCTGCTGCTCCAGGGTGGAATCCCCAAGCCACCTCCGGTCCGTCACGGCATAAAGGCGCAGGCATTTTTCACCACACTTCATAATTGGCTCCTTTCTCCAGGGTTTCCCCGTCCAGATTATAGACCGCATCAATCAGATAATTGCGAAAGCTGCTGTTTCCATCCTCCGGCTTCATACGCCTCCAGGCGATTTCTCCGCAGAGCCCCATGGCGCAGAAAGCGGCCGCTGCCGCCTCCAGTATATGTTCCGGATTCGACGCTATATAGGCCGCCGTCATGGCCGAAAGCATGCAGCCGCTGCCGGTGATCCGGGACATGATGGGATGTCCGCCCCGGATCACATACGTTCTTTCTCCGTCAGACACCAGATCAATGGCGCCGGACACTGCCGCAACTGTATGATTCCTGCCGGCAAACGCCCGGACCAGAGCTTCCGCCTGCTCCAGATTCTCCTCTGTCACAGCGTCCACGGCATCCGCGTCCACGCCTCTGGCCGCGCTTTCCTCTCCCGCCAGCGCTTTGATTTCTGATATATTTCCTCTGACCGCGGAAAAGGTGATTCCCTCCATAAGTCTTCGGGCCGTATCTGTCCGCAGCGCGGAGGCCCCTGCTCCCACCGGATCCAGCAGGACGGGATGGCCGCAGAGATTGGCTCTTTTCCCCGCCAGGAGCATGGCCGGAATGGTGTGCTGGTTCAGGGTTCCTATGTTGATATTCAGTCCGGCACAGATGGATGTAATGTCCTCCACTTCCCTGCTGTCATCCGCCATAATGGGGGAACCCCCGCAGGCCAGCAGAATATTGGCGCAGTCATTTACCGTTACGTAATTCGTTATATTATGGATCAGCGGGGAGGTTTCCCTCACCCGCTCAAGATATTCTCTCATATCGTTCCTTTCTGTGCATGCCTCCGGTCTTACAGGATATCGATGTACTCTCCCGCCAGCGCCTTGTTCATGCTGCGCACAGCGCAGAATTTTCCGCACATGGAGCAGGTATCGTCATGCTCCGGGCTGCGGTCCGCACGGATAGCCCTGGCCGTCTCCGGATCCAGAGCGCACTCCCACTGTCCTTCCCAGTCCAGCCTTCTCCTGGCATCCGCCATTTTATCATCTATATCTCTGGCATGGGGAACCCCCTTGGCAATATCTGCCGCATGGGCCGCGATCTTGCTGGCCATGATCCCCTGCTTCACATCTTCCACATTGGGAAGGGCCAGATGCTCGGCCGGCGTCACATAACAGAGGAAGGCCGCTCCGGAAGCCGCCGCGATGGCGCCTCCGATGGCAGAGGTGATGTGGTCGTAACCGGGGGCAATATCCGTGACAATGGGGCCCAGCACATAGAAAGGCGCCCCCATGCAGATGGTCTGCTGCAGCTTCATATTGGCGGCAATCTGATCCATGGGCATATGGCCCGGTCCCTCCACCATCACCTGCACATCCTTTTCCCAGGCTCTCTTGGTCAGTTCGCCCAGACGCACCAGCTCTTCGATCTGGCACACATCGCTTCCGTCCGCCAGGCATCCCGGACGGCAGGCGTCTCCCAGAGAGATCGTCACATCGTGTTCCCGGCAGATTTCCAGGATCTCATCAAAATATTCGTAAAACGGGTTTTCATTTCCCGTCATGCTCATCCAGGCGAACACCAGGGAGCCTCCTCTGGAAACAATGTTCATTTTTCTCTTATGTTTCCGGATCTGCTCGATGGTCTTTCTGGTGATCCCGCAGTGCAGGGTGACAAAATCCACTCCGTCCTCCGCGTGGAGACGGATCACCTCGATAAAATCCTTTGCAGAAAGCTCCGCCAGGTCTCTCTGGTAATGGATGACAGAATCGTAGACCGGCACAGTACCGATCATGGCCGGGCACTCCGCGGTCAGCTTCCGGCGGAACTCGGTGGTGTCCCCGTGGGAGGACAGATCCATGATGGCCTCGGCTCCCATATGAACCGCCTCCATTACCTTCTGCATCTCAATATCATAATCTTTGCAGTCTCTGGATACCCCCAGATTTACGTTGATCTTGGTCCGCAGCATGGAACCCACGCCGTTGGGATCCAGGCAGGTATGCTTCTTGTTGGCGCAGATCGCCACTTTTCCCTCAGCTACCCAGGCACGGATCTCTTCCGGGGTCCGGTATTCCTTTTTGGCGACCGCTTCCATCTGGGGGGTAATGATTCCCTGTTTTGCCGCGTCCATCTGTGTCGTATAGCTCATAGATACTCTCCTTTTCCTTGAATTTTCATAGAAAAAGCCGTTCCTGTCTGAATCGTCAAACAAGAACGGCTCTGGTCACAAAAGCCTTTTCCCTACGTTGGCATTATCCAAATCAGGTATAAGGGTCGAAGTTGATGACTTCCTCTCAGCCTGCGCACAAGCTCCCCTGCAGTATTCATATATAATATTTTATCATGGCCACCTGCTTTGCACAAGCCCGTAAAACAATTTTCTCCCGCGTTCAGGCGCCTCCGTACTGGGCCCAGGCAGAGAAATATACCCAATTGGCCAGCAGGCCCAGCACATTCAGCAGAAGCCCCGCTGCCGCCAAGCCTTTTTCTTTCTTCCCCGGATTTCGTTTCCGGATACGGATCAGAAAAACAACGGATAAAACCAAAAAAATCAGAGCTGCCGCGGTGACAGACATAAAGAAGGATAAACTGCCGAAGAAATTCATCAGCTCCGAATCCGGAAAAAGTCCAATGCCGCCGTGGGCATCCGCGCTGCCCCGCAAAAGAATCACCGCAGCCCAGGGCAGATTGATCCCGCTGTTCAGAAGCCCCAGGATGAGAGAGGCCAGAGACAGCGGAAAGGCCTTTTTTCTATTTTCCATCTGCATCCTCGCCTCCTGCCGGTTCTTTCTCCTGTACAGTCAGCTCCTCCTCGCCTCTCCAGGTGGGAATCAGCTCCCTGACAATTCGGTTTCTGCGGCCCTGATACTTCAGATAGCCGTACCCGATAACCGAAAACGTGACTGCGCCGATAAAATTCACAAATAAATCTCCCATGGTATCGATCAGACCGATGTCCAGATACCCTCCCAACCCCAACTCCTGTCCGTTGACTGCGGTACTTGTAATATTCCGGATGGCCTCCGGCCGGTTAGCTCCGGTGGAGTTGAGCATCACTGAACTGATCCTGTGAATCACCGTGTCCTTCTGCATATCCAGTCCAAAACTTATATCCATGAAATATTCAAAAAATTCCCAGAAGACTCCGATGGTCATGGAAAAACAGAACGCTACCAGAACCACAAACAGCGGCGACAGCTTAAAGGAGAACCGCTCGCTCCGGTTCAGCAGATCCACCAGGGCAAAGCCGATGGCCGCCGCCAGGAATCCGTTCAGAGTATGAAGCATCGTATCCCATTCCGGAAAAATCAGATAATATTTATTAATCTCTCCCAGAATCTCCGCGGCAAAAATGAACAGCAGGATAATGGCCTGCATCCCCGCCGGTATGTCAATCTCCATACGAATTTCCACTGCCGAAGGCAGTGTAAAAAGAAGCAGCGTCAGCACACAGAGAAATACATTTTCATAATTCCGGTTCAAAATCTGCGCGATCATAACCAGTATGACCAGCGCCCGCAGAACTGTGTACAGGAGAAACAGTCCTTTATGGCGGCGGATATTTTCCGCCAGTTCTTTTCTTCGGATCTTTCTGGGCTTCTGCCCGGCCTTCCCTTCTTTTGTCTTTTCCCTCATCCGCCTCTCGCTTTCTTATGCTTCTCCTTTACGCGTGCTCCTTAATCAGGAACAGGGCCGTATAGGTCACCGTATTGGGGCCGTAGTAATACTTCAGATCGTTGTCCTGGCATACCTGGCTCACAAGAAGCCCGTATCCTTCCATGGCCGACAGCGCCTTATCCGGAAAACGGCAGGGGGCATCCGGATAGGTACACTCCTTGCAGAGATCGCAGCTGGCGCTGCACAGCGGCAGAATATCCTCGTACACCCCGTGCAGTTCCTTCAAAAATTCCTTACAGTAATTTGAGTGATCCTCCTGTCTCTGCTGCATCGTTTCAAAGTCAAAGCTGTCTTCCAGCTCTGCCGTGGTCTGTACCAGAATTCCCCAGTCATACTTCTTCATACGCTCCGCGCACTCTTCGACGGTTCCGCATCCCGGAGGACAGGTCCAGGTTCTGTCATAAGCGTGGCACTTATCCACCGCGCACATGTTCCGCACCTCCTCCATGGGCTTCAGCGTCTCAATCTTTGCCAGCCCCGCATGGGAAAATCCCAGCTTTACTGCATCCTCTACCAGTGTCTCTCTCTCGAATGCCATCTTTGTTACCTCCTCTTATGGTTATCTTATATATACATTCCACCAGCCGTTCATCTGTCCGGCTGTTAATGGATTTTCCTTCTAATGTAATCGGAATCTCCGCTCCGCAGATATCCGCCCCCAGGACTTTTCCCCTGCTTCCCAGGAACCGAAGCAGACCGCACAGCTCTTCCAGCTTCATTTCTCCCTGATCCCAGTTGGTCCTGGCATCCTCCCGTCCAAGAACATCCTTGTCTATGGAAAAGTAAACCGGGTACCCTGTGCAGACATTTGCCAGAATCTTCTCTGCCTCTCCCTTCCGAAACTCTTCCCTGGTAATCCAGCACAGTTTTTTTCTTTCCTCCTCTCCCACCTCCGCAGGCGCTTCCCCCGGGGGACCGATCAGGCAGACTCTGTGCACCAGTGAATTCTCTTTCAGCGTCTCCAGCAGCCAGTTGCCGCAGGATAACAGAGGCAGCAGCGCGGAGGGCTGCATATCCGTATGGTTGTCAAATACCGCCAGATCAAAGGGTTCCCGGATCTGATCCAGAAAAAATTTTGTCAGATAATGATAATTACCTGAGTCCAGAAAATGAATGCCCTCATAGCCAAATTCGCCCAGTTTCCTCTTCAGGACAATGGATGCCTCCTCCGAACAGTATCCGTCCGTTCCCGCCAGCTTCCGAAAATCGTATCTGACTGCGGACTCATGCTCTTTCCCTGCTGTTCCGGTAAAATCCAGTACCAGTATTTTGTCCGTCATAAGATTCCCCTGCTCCTTACAGCACGCCCAGTGTCTCAAAGGCCCGGTACAGGCCATCCTGGTCTATGGGAGCCGCCACAAAATCCGCGCAGCCCTTCAGCTCCTCCCCGGCATTTCCCATGGCCACTCCGATCCCGGCAAACTCCAGCATTTCCCTGTCATTCGGCCCGTCTCCAAAGGCACAGGTATCCTCCTGGGCAATTCCGGCATACTCCAGATAACGCTGCATACCATATGCTTTATTAATTCCGCGGATGGTTACCTCCCCGTCCGAAGAATTGATGAGCTGATAGCTGGATGCTTCCACTGCAAAATAGCTGCCCAGCCCCTCCCTCACCTGCTCCACACCCTCCGCAGACTGATAATAGGCAATCTTTTCCACATCCACTCTCTTACCCGGCCTGTCATCCCGGGTGACGGTGCCAAACTGCTTTTCTCTTTCTTTCTCTGTAATTCTGCCCCGAAACACTTCCATCCGGCATTCCAGACACCACCGGGGCGCGTAAATGCCATTTACCGCCTGCAGATAGTAGGGGGCCCGGATCCTCTCAAAATAGTCCACTGCCCGTTCCAGCTTCTTCTGTTCCATCAGATGACGGCTGATCAGCTTTCCGTCAGCCTCTACCTGTGCTCCTGCTCCGGTAATCAGGCCGTCAAATCCATACGCCAGCAGCCAGGAAAACAGCTGTGTCCTGGTTCTTCCGGTACAAAGCACCAGCTTATGCCCTCTCTCCCTGGCCAGCTCCAGAGCTCTGCCCGCCGACTCCGGCATTTTTCCCCGGAAGTCCACCAGAGTACCGTCTATATCCAGAAAAAGTACCTTACTGCCCATGCACATCCCCCTGGATCTCTCCGCCCGAGTTCATAATTTTCTTCAAAAATCTCCAGAACAGAACTGCCGTTGTGGATGCCGCCACTACATCGGCCACCGGCTCCGCAAGGAAAACGGCAAAGACCTGATTCTCCTTAAAGATGCGCGGCAGAATAAAAATCAGCGGAATCAGCAGAAAAACCTTCCGCAGAAGGGCCAGCCAGAGAGAAGTTCTGGCATTCCCCAGCGCCACAAAGGTCTGCTGGCAGGCGTACTGCACTCCCATCACACAGATTGCCGCCGTATATACCCGCATGGACCAGGTTCCCATGGCGATATATTCCGCATCTGTGGTAAACATTCTCATAAACATCTGCGGAAACAGCATGGCCAGCGCCCACAGAATAATCGCGTAAATAACACTGCATTTCAGCAAGACCCGGAAGGCACGGCGCACGCGTTCCAGCTTGCCCGCCCCGTAATTATAGCTGATAATAGGCTGTGAGCCCTGGGTCATCCCCATAATGGGCAGCAGCGCAAACTGCATAACACTGGACAGCACAGCCATGACACCCACGGCAATATCGCCGCCGTAGGCCTTCAGAGATACATTAAAGCAGATGTTCAAAATACTCTCCGTAAACTGCATGACAAAGGGTGCGGCCCCCAGAGCAATGCAGGGACCCAGAATTTTCCCCGAGATTCTCAGATTTTTAAGCTTCAGCTTCAAAAAGCTGCGGCGCGAGCTGAGAAAGGCGAGGATCCAGACCGCTGAAAGTGCCTGGGAAATAATCGTAGCCAGAGCCGCTCCCCGAACCCCCATATCGAAAACATACATCAGAATCGGATCCAGAATGATGTTGGTTCCCGCCCCGATAATTACGCTCAGCATGCCCATGGCCGCATAACCCTGTGCGTTGATAAAGTTGTTAAGGCCCAGGGCAATCTGAACAAAAATTGTTCCCAGGGAATAAATCTGCATGTAATCCCAGGCATATCCGATGGTATTTTCGCTGGCACCGAAAATCATCAGGATGCTGCGGCCGAAAAACTGAAAGAATACCGTCAGAACAAGGGCGGCTAAAATCAGCACGGCGGTGCAGTTGCCCAGAATGCGCTCTGCTTCGTCATTCTTCTTTTTTCCCATCATGATCGAGGCCCTGGCCGCGCCGCCGGCACTGAAAAGATATGCAAAGGCGGAAATGGCCAGAATTACGGGCAACGTAACCCCCACACCCGTCAGCGCCGCCGCGCCAATCCCCTTCAAATGTCCGATGTACATCCGGTCCACCAGATTGTACAGAAGATTAATTATCTGAGCAGTGATGGCCGGCAATGCCAGACGGAACATCAGTTTTCCTACATTTCCCTCTCCCAGATTTATTTCTTTCCGCTTCGGCATCTGTTCTGCATTTTCATTCATCGCTCTCTACTTCCTTCGTATCCGGCACAACTTTTATGGCTTTTTTTCTTATTTCCTCACTGAAAACTCTCTTCTCATTTTCCCGTTTAATCCACTGAATAACCGCATCGTAATTTTCCGGACGGTGGGGGAAGGTACAGTCCGTACAGTCCTTAACAATTTTTCCGCGGATATCCAGAAATCTCGGACTGCCCGGACACTTTTCCCGCAGATAAAAAGGGCAATAACAGAATAAGCAGTTAAAATCCTCCAGCCCCTGGTGGCAGGGATAATACTGGCAGGCTGTATTCGCAAAAAAACGGCTAGAATTCTCCATGGATTCCTCCTTACGCCATACCGCCCCTGCGGCTGGCTGTTAGTCAATAGAATAATACAATCTAATATAAAAGTCAAAGTTTCTGAAATTTTTACGTCTTTATTTTCTTGCGCCCAGAGACGAGGAGCGATAAAATAGAAGAAAGAATTTTTTTCGGAAAGGAGTTGTATTTTTTATGGATGAAGTTTTAAAATTTCTGAAAGAAAACCCTACGTACTATCTGGCCACGGCTGAGGGAGACCAGCCGCGTGTCCGCCCCTTCGGCACCATTGCAAAATTTGAAGGCAGGCTGTATTTTCAAACCGGCCACGTGAAGGATGTGTACAGCCAGCTGATGGACAACCCCAAAGTTGAAATCTGTACCTTCTCTCCCGCCACCGGAACCTGGCTCCGCCTGTCGGGCACTGCAGTCCGGGATGACCGGAATGAAGCCCGTGCCGCTGTTCTGGCCGATTATCCCTCTCTTCAGGATAAGTACGCGCCCGATGACGGAAACTGCGAAGTTTTTTATCTGAAGGACGCAACGGCCACCTTCTCTTCCTTTACCAGCGATCCCCGAACGATCCAGTTCTGAAAACAGATAGAGGGAAAGCGCCTGTCGGCATACATATGCCGCTCAGACGCTTTTTCTTTATTCTGCGGGATCAGCGGAGAAATCCTTCCACTATCTTTTTCTCTGCCTCTTCCTCTGTCAGACCCAGCGTGCGGAGCTTCACAATCTGCTCTCCGGCAATTTTTCCGATAGCCGCCTCATGGATTAAAGAAGCATCAATATCACCGGCAAAAAGTTCCGGAGCCGCATTGACCTTGCCGTCCCCGATCAGAATAGCATCGCATTCAGAATGGCCGGTGCAGCGGCAGTTGCCGCGGATTTTAGAATGGTATTCCTGATAAGAATGATCCCTTGCCACAGAGCGGGAAATCAGATCCACTCCTGAATCCTCACCCTGCATCTCCACCTCAAAATCTGTGGATGCCTGCTCCTCTCCCTCCGTCATGATCCTCTCATGAATGATCAGCCGTGCACGGGGTCCCAGAACTGCTCTGGTAGAACGTTTTGTGCTGTCCACGCCTCCAATCTGGATGGTATCCATCTCCATGACAGCATCTTCCTTCAGTTCCATATCGGTCACCGGATTGATCTTCTTAAGGCCCGTACCGGTTCCGGTGCCTATATGTTTCTCCTTGTAAAGAACGTGAGCCCCTCTGTCCAGGAAAAAACGGTGGATTCCATCGTGCTTGGCTTCTCCCTCATTATCTGTATGCACACCGCAGCCGGCCACAATCGTCACATCGGCGCCCGCTCCCACATAAAAATCATTGTACACTTTGTCATCTACATTTCCTCTGGTAACGCAGGCGGGAATATAAACAGTTTCCTGCTGCGCCTCCGGGCTGATGCGGATCACCAGGCCGGGCCCGTCCGGTTTGTTTTCTATCTTGATATGCTCCGATGACTGACGGCCCGCGCAGCCTCCGTTTTCACGAATATTGTACGCGCCTTTGAAATCCCCCTGCCATTCGGACACCGTCCGCAGCATTTCCTCTGTAATCTTATTCATCCCGCACAGCTCCTTTCCTCTTCCATGGGACAGCGGGCCACCTTTTCCTGGCCCAGAAGGCTTGGCAGGACTGTGTCCTTATCTCCTGCTGTCCGCACATGGCCTTCCGCCACCACTACAATGCGGTCCGCGATATTCAGTATCCGCTCCTGATGAGAAATAACCAGAAGTGCCTCCTCCGGCTTATTTTTCAGGCGCTGAAACACATCGATTAGATTGGTAAAGCTCCAGAGGTCGATGCCGGCTTCCGGTTCATCGAAAACTCTGACCTTTACATTCTTCCGGGCCAGAACCGTGGCAATCTCAATCCGCTTCCCTTCTCCTCCGGAAAGGCTGTCGTCCACCACACGTTCGATATATTCTCCCGCGCAGAGTCCCACCTCGCCCAGATATTTGCAGACCATATCCTGGCTCAGAGCTTCCTCGGCGGAAATTTCCAGCAGATCCCTGACGGTAAGGCCCTTAAAACGGACCGGCTGCTGAAATGCGTAGCTGATCCCATGGCGGGCTCTCTCGGTCATATCCCATCCTGTGATATCCTCTCCGTCCAGCAGAATTTTTCCCTCTGTGGGCGTCACAAGACCGGCGATCAATTTGGCCAGGGATGTCTTTCCTCCCCCGTTCGGCCCCGTGATGACCGTCATCTTCCCCTCGGGGATTTCCAGGCTTATATTTCTCAGAATTTCTTCCCCGTCAGGGGCAGTCCATCCGACGTTTTCAAGCGTAAGCATGGCATTTCCTCCTTTATCTTTTATGTACGGCACTCTTTCTCTCATATCTCTGTATGCCGGCAGGATGCTGTATCTTCAGACATCCCTGCCAGAGAATATAGTATACACCAGAGACCCCCAAAATGCAACGGACATATCCCCGGGACTGTACAAATGCAGCTTTCTTTCAATAAAAATAAAAAAGGGGATTCACAAATCCGAAAAACTGTGGTATACTGCTTTTTGTTCGGGGCATTAGCGCAGCTGGGAGCGCGCCACAATGGCATTGTGGAGGCCAGGGGTTCGAATCCCCTATGCTCCATTTCAATTTTAACCGCCGGTAAGGCGGTTTTTTCATTTTCGGAGATTGTACATGATGAAAAAGAACGATTTCACCTTAAACACCGTCACCTATTCCTCAGAAACCTTTTCTCTTCCGCAGATTGCAGAATCCGGCCAGTGCTTCCGCATGGAGACTGCCGGCGGGGGCACGTATGAAATCCTGGCACATGACCGGTATCTCCGGGCCAGGCAGGAGGGAAACACGTGTGTGTTCTTCTGCAGTCCGCAGGAATTTGAAAGCTTCTGGCGGCCCTATTTTGACCTGGATACAGATTACGCACAGTGGATCCGCCGGATCGATCCGGCGGACGCCTATCTGACCCGGGCGGCAGAAGCCGGAAAAGGAATCCGGATCCTCCGCCAGAACTCCTTTGAGATGATCATTACCTTTCTTATCTCCCAGCAGAATAATATCCGGCGGATTAAGCGGTGTATCCGCAGTCTCTGCCTGCGCTACGGGAAGCTGATGCGCGCCCCGGACGGCACCGGCTATTACGCCTTTCCGACTCCGGAGGCGCTGGCGGCTGCCGATACAGAAAGCCTGCTGGAATGCAATCTGGGCTACAGAAGCAAATATGTGCTGGCCGCGGCCCAAAGCGTCCGCGACGGAATGCTTGCGCCTGAGATGCTGGTCCGCGCCGGCTTTCGGGAAGCCCGCGCAGAGCTGCTGAAGCTCTACGGTGTAGGGCCGAAGGTGGCCGACTGCATCTGCCTCTTCGGGCTCCACCAGCTGGAGGCTTTTCCTGTGGACACCCACATCCGTCAGGCCCTGGAAAAACATTATCCGGAGGGCTTTCCCTTTGAAAAATACAGTGGTTTTCAGGGTGTTCTGCAGCAGTTTATCTTTTACCGGGAACTTTTTCCCGCCGGAGAACAGAAATGACGGAAAACCTTCTTTCCTTTGGCTGCAGCCTGTGCTATAATGCATATTATGGAAGCATAGCTCAGCTGGGATGAGCGCTCGCCTGACTAGCGGGAGGCCATGGGTTCGAGCCCCATTGCTTCCATCAAAAAACGGAGATGTCCATTTCGGCATCTCCGCTTTTTCGATTTCCTGTTCTTTTCCTGCTTTATTTATTTCCGACCAGAGCAACCGTCTCACGGCAGATGGCCAGCTCCTCGTTGGTGGGAATCACGCAGACGGCAACTTTGGAATCCTCTGTAGAAATCTTGTTGTCAAATCCGCGCATCTGATTCTTTTCCTCATCCAGCTTGATGCCAAGGTATCCCAGATATCCGGCAACCGCTGTTCTGGTGATGGGCCCGTTTTCACCGATACCCGCAGTAAAGGCGATGGCGTCCACGCCATTCATGGCGGCAGTATATGCGCCAATGTATTTTGCCACGTCGTAGGCGAAAATATCCAGTGCCAGCTGTGCCAGCTCATTGCCCTGCTCAGCCGCTTCCTCCAGATCGCGGAAATCGCTGGACAATCCCTTCGTCAGGCCGTATACGCCCGACTTCTTATTCAGCACATCCATGACTCCGTCAATATCCAGATTCTCCTTTTTGGCGATGAACTCCACGATAGCCGGATCAATGCTTCCGGAACGTGTTCCCATAACCAGGCCCTCCAGCGGAGTCAGTCCCATGCTGGTGTCCACGCACTTGCCGTTCTGCACCGCGCTGACAGAAGAGCCGTTGCCCAGATGGCATACAATCAGCTTGGAGTTGTTAATATCAAGTCCCAGGAACTTCGCCAGCTCCTTGGATACAAAGCTGTGGGAGGTTCCGTGGAATCCGTATCTTCTGACTCTGTATTTCTCATAATACTCGTAGGGCAGGCCATACATATAAGCCTTGGGGGGCATAGTCTGATGAAAAGCCGTATCAAACACAGCCACCATGGGCACTCCCGGCATCAGCTCCTGGCATACCTGGATGCCGATCAGATTAGCCGGATTATGCAGCGGCGCCAGCTCTGTACACTCCTTTACCGCCTCAATCATTTCCTCATTGATCACAACGGAACTCTCAAATTTTTCCCCGCCGTGTACAATGCGGTGTCCGATTGCCTCGATCTCCGAGAGATCCTTTACAGCGCCTGTCTTGTCGTTTACAAGCGCATGGAGAACCATCTGGATTGCCTCCTTATGCGTAGGCATGGCCGCCTCGGTGATCTCTTTCTCACACCCTTCCTTCTGGTAAACCAGTCTGCCGTCGATGCCAATTCTCTCACAAAGGCCTTTGGCCAGAACTTCTTCCGAGTCCGAATCGATCAGCTGATACTTCAGAGATGAACTTCCACAGTTGATCACTAATACTTTCATTCCATTATCCTCCCAATATTTATTCCGTCCGCATTCAGTCCTGTGCCGCGCACTGAACAGCCGTGATAGCCACAACACCTACAATATCATCGGCAGAGCAGCCCCTGGAAAGGTCGTTGACCGGCGCCGCGATGCCCTGGGTAATAGGACCGTAGGCATCTGCCTTGGCCAGTCTCTGTACCAGCTTGTAGCCGATATTTCCGGCATCCAGATCCGGGAAGACCAGCACGTTGGCCTTGCCGGCTACTTTGCTTCCGGGCGCCTTGAAAGCGGCGATCTCGGGAATCAGAGCCGCATCCAGCTGAAGCTCACCATCCAGGAACAGATCCGGGCATTCCTCCTGAGCAATTCTTGTGGCCTCCACAACCTTGTCCACATCCGGATGGCTGGCACTTCCCTTTGTGGAATGGGAAAGCATGGCAATCTTCGGCCTGTCCTCCACCAGCAGTTCAAAGGATTCCGCGGAGGACTCCGCAATAGCCGCCAGCTCTGCGGGATTGGGATTCTGGTTCAGTCCGGCATCGGCAAATACAAAGGTTCCATGAGAGCCAAGCTCACAGTCCGGAACAGATACCACAAAGAAAGCAGATACCAGACGGGTGCCGGGCTTCGTCTTCAGAATCTGCAGACAGGGACGCAGGGTGTCCGCGGAAGAATGGCAGGCGCCGGAAACAAGGCCGTCGGCATCTCCCATCTTGACCATCATAACGCCGAAATACGGATAGTTGGTCAGCAGAATTTCTCTGGCTTTTTCCTTGGTCATGCCCTTCTTGGCACGCAGCTCTGTGAACTTGTCGACATAAGCGTCCAGTTTCTCAAACTTTGCGGGATCGATAATGGTCGCTCCGGAAATGTCACGGCCGCGGCTTCCCTTATGTACGGTTTCCTCATCGCCGATGATGATCAGGTCCGCAATACCCTCTTTCAGGATCTTCTCGGCAGCCACAAAGGTCCGTCTGTCTTCGCTCTCCGGAAGAACAATGGTCTTTTTGTTTTTCTTAGCTCTTTCTTTAATTCTGTCAATAAAACGCATGCTATTGACTCCTTTCCACAATTTTGGCGTCCGCTTTTTTTCAGGAACAGACACACATTTCGGGTATAACTTCTCTGTTTATACCCGCTATTTGAATTATATTACGGTTATGCCGACTTCACAAGAAAAGTTAATTTTTTAACACCTTAATTCTGTATTTTTTTCTGAACATTGTGCCTTTTCGCTCTTTTTGCTATAATACTTTCAGTTCTTTTAATTGGAGGTGCAGCCTGTGGCCCCTGTAGACCTTTTCCAGCACTGTAAAACAGTGGGAATTATTGCTGAATATAATCCCTTTCACAACGGACACGCCTATCAGATCCGGGAAGTCAGGAAGCAAAGCGGCGCGGATTATATTATCATTGTAATGAGCGGAGATTTCGTACAGAGGGGACGGCCCGCCCTGCTGGATAAATACGCCCGCGCCCGCCTGGCCCTGCTGGGCGGGGCAGATCTTGTTCTGGAACTTCCCTGCGCCGCGGCCTCCGGGAGCGCGGCCCGCTTTGCCCAGGAAGCTGTGCGCATTCTGGACCGGCTGGGGGTGGTGCAGGAGCTGTGGTTTGGAAGTGAAGCCGGTGAACTGGCGCCGCTGCTGGAGGCCGCTGCTGTTCTCGCCGAGGAGCCCCCCCATTTCCGGAATGCCCTCCGGCAGTCTCTCCGGCAGGGAAACTCCTACCCTCTGGCCCGCCAGAAGGCTCTGGAAGCCTGTTCTGCGGATGGGGAGAAGCTGGCCGCGCCGGAGCTGCTTTGTCTTCCCAACAATATCCTGGGCATCGAATACTGCACGGCCCTGAAACGTCTCCGGAGCTCTGTTCTGCCCCGCACCCTGAAGCGCGTTGGAAGCGGTTACCATGACAGGCAGGCATCCGGCTCTTTTGCTTCTGCCTCCGCTCTCCGGCTGGCCGTAAAAACAGGGAACCCGGAAGAAGCGGAGCGGCAGATGCCTCCGGAAGTTTTTTCCGCCTTTTCCTGTCTGCTGTCCCGGGAGGGCTGGCTGGAACTGAACGATTTTTCGCTGCTGCTGAAATGTCTCCTGCTGGACAGCCGGGAGGAGGATCTGCTGCCCTGTATGCCCCGGGAGACGGCCCGGAGGGTCCTGTCCCTGCGCAATCATTTTCTCTCTTTTTCACAGTTTGCGGAATTGATAAAAACCCGCGGCCGGACGCGGAGCAGCATTGACCGGGATCTCCTGCATTTTCTTCTGGGCATCCCCTCCGCATCCAGTCTGTCTCCGGGCTCTGCTTTTTCCGGGAGCCTGGCCTGCCGGACCATCACGGATGACGGCTTTGCCCGGGTTCTGGGCTTCCGCCGCCGCTCCTCCCCGCTCCTCGCTTCGATCAAACAGGCGGAGGGGCTTCGCCTGGAGGCCCGCCCCTCCCGCCTTCCCCGGGAGGCATACGCTCTGGATCTCCGGGCGTCCAATTTATACGAGGCTGTACGCTCCCAGAAAATGGGCCAGTCATTCCGGGAAGAATGCACAAGACAGCCGGTCATCCTCTGACCGGCTGTCTGATTTTTTGCCGTATTTAGTTCTTAAAGCTGTGAACCGGCGCCGGGATCCGTCCTCCGCGGCTGACAAAGGCTTCGCAGGAGAAGGAATTCACCGGCATAATGGGCGCACGCCCCAGCAGGCCTCCGAATTCGATCACATCCCCCACTTCTTTTCCGATGGCCGGAATCAGCCGGACTGCCGTCGTCTTCTGATTGATCATGCCGATGGCCATTTCATCCGCTATGATTCCAGATATGGTGGAACTGCTGGTGCTGCCGGGAATGGCGATCATATCCAGCCCCACCGAGCAGACACAGGTCATGGCCTCCAGCTTCTCCAGCGACAATGCGCCCGCATTCACCGCATCGATCATTCCCTGATCCTCACTGACCGGAATAAAAGCTCCGCTTAGCCCCCCCACATAGGAGGAGGCCATTACGCCGCCCTTCTTCACCTGATCGTTCAGCAGCGCCAGCGCTGCCGTCGTGCCCGGCGCTCCTGCAGCCTCCAGCCCAATCTCTTCCAGGATCTCCGCCACAGAATCTCCCACCGCCGGTGTCGGCGCCAGAGACAGATCCAAAATGCCGAAGGGAATGCCCAGCCTTCTGGAGGCCTCCTGCGCCACCAGCTGGCCTACGCGGGTTACCTTGAAGGCCGTCTTTTTGATGGTTTCACAGAGCACTTCAAAGTTCTCTCCCCGTACTTTCTCCAGGGCATGCTTCACCACTCCCGGTCCGGAAACGCCCACGTTGATGATGGCATCCGCCTCTGTCACTCCGTGGAAGGCCCCGGCCATAAAAGGATTGTCATCCGGCGCGTTGCAGAACACCACCAGCTTGGCGCATCCCATGCAGTTCTGATCCCGGGTGCTTTCCGCCGTCTGCTTTACAATCTCTCCCATGAGCTTTACCGCATCCATGTTGATGCCCGTCTTGGTGGAGCCTACGTTGACGGAACTGCACACCCGCTCCGTCCGGGACATAGCCTGGGGAATCGACCGGATCAGCAGCTCATCCGCCCTTGTCATTCCCTTGGAAACCAGCGCAGAATAGCCTCCGATAAAATTCACTCCCACCTCGTGGGCAGCCCGGTCCAGCGTCTCCGCGATGGATGCAAAATCCTCCGGGGTTCTGCAGGCGGCTCCACCGACCAGAGCAATAGGAGTCACAGAAATCCGCTTGTTCACAATGGGGATTCCGTATTCTCTCTCTATCTCTCTTCCCGTCTCCACCAGATTGCGGGCCACTGCGGTAATCTTATCATAGATTTTCCGGTTTACCTTGTCCAGGCTCCCGTCAATGCAGTCCAGCAGGCTGATTCCCAGAGTAATGGTCCGGACGTCCAGATTTTCCTGGTCAATCATCTGGTTTGTCTCATTTACTTCGAATATGTTGATCATAATCCTTCCGCCCCTTCCTATATCCGGTGCATCATATGAAAAATATCTTCGTGCTGGCAGCGAATCACCACGCCGATCTCTTCGCCGAGATTCTTCAGCTCCTCCGCCAGGACGCCGACGTCCTTTTCCGAGCGGGAGGTATCCGTCACCATCATCATGTTAAAATACCCCTGTACAATAGTCTGGGAAATATCCTCAATATTCACCTGATTCTCTGCCAGATAGTTGCACACCTTCGCGATGATTCCCACCTGGTCATGTCCAACGACTGTAATAATAGTTTTTTTCACGGTAATCCTCCTCTTTTTCCCGCAGCTCAAATCTCTATAAGCTCCCCTACTGAATCTCTTTTCGCCACGCTGATATGAAAATCTCCTGATTTGTAGGGGTTGTCTCCCATGGTTACCTCTGCGCAGACCGTTTCATAGGCCAGGGCCGGATAATTATTTTCCCGGCTCAGATGACCCAGCACAATCTGCTTCATATTGTCGTGCAGCACCTCACAGAGAAGCTGCCCTGCCATTTCATTGGAAAGGTGCCCTCTCTCACCCAGAATTCTCTGCTTCAGATAATAGGGATATGTACCCACCTCCAGCATGTGGATATCGTGATTGGCCTCCAGAAGAAGCACATCCAGATTTTTCAGATGGTTTACCGTATAGGTGCCGTATACGCCCAGATCTGTGGCCACCGCCATGCTCTGTTTTCCGTGGTTGACCCGGTATCCCACGGGATTGGCCGCGTCATGGGAGATGGAGAAGGGTTCTATGATCAGATCCCCCATCTCTACGCTCCGGTCCGGACAGATTTCATGGAAAAGCCCCTCCGGGATCTTCCCCACGGATGCCCCGCGCAGGACTGCTTCATACGTTTCCCGGGTGGCATAAATGGGAATCCCCCTCTTCCGCGCCAGAACACCCAGCCCCTTAATGTGATCAGAATGCTCATGGGTGATAAATACCGCGTCAATATCCTGTCCTGTGAGCCCGATCGTATGCAGACCCTCTTCTATCCTCTTTCCGCTGATTCCCGCGTCGATCAGCACGCTTGTGGTATCGCTTCCCACATAAATGCAGTTGCCGCTGCTGCCGCTGGCAATACTACACAGTTTCATACTCTCTCATCCTCTGTTCCAGTTGTTGAACTGTCGCCTGGAAGCTGCCGCTGTTATCCAGCACAAAGCAGCAGTGTCTCCGGAATTCTTCCTCCGTAAGCTGGCTGGCCATCATATCCCGGATTTTCTCATCCGAATACTGCCGGCTCCGCTTCAGCCGCTCCCTTCTGACGCCCTCTTCTGCATAAACATACCACAATTCATCGCAAATTTCATCATATTTTTCTTCAATCAGCAGCGCTGCTTCCAGAAACACGAATTTTTCTCCCGCTTCCCGGGCCTTCTCCGTCTCCTCCAGAATATAGTTTTTTACTGCAGGGTGTACAATGCGGTTCAGCTTTTCCAGAAGATCCGCGTGCCGGAAGACAATGGCTCCCAGCTTTTTTCTGTCCAGCTCTCCCTCCCCGTCCAGAACTTCTCTTCCGAACAGCTCCACAATGGGCCGGTAGCAGCGGCCCCCCTTTTTCATCAGAAGATGGCCGGCCTTGTCCGCCTCAATAGCACGTCCGCCGTAATGCTCCTGCAGATAGGAAAGCACTTCACTTTTCCCGGAGCCCACGCCGCCGGTAATTCCAATCATTCTCATCTTTTGTTTTCCTCCGAAGACTATTTTGCCTCATACCAGCTTTTTCCTGTGTGCATATCCACTTCCAGCTCTACAGACAGACTGGCCGCGCCCTTCATCTCCTCCTCCAGCAGCCGGGACACGGCTTCTACTTCTGCCTCCGGCGCCTCCACCAGGAGCTCATCGTGCACCTGCAGCAGAAGCCGCGATGCAAATCCCTCTCTGGACAGTCTTTCATTGACCCGCACCATGGCTATTTTTATAATATCCGCCGCTGTTCCCTGGATCGGGGAATTCATGGCCACCCGCTCCCCGAAAGAACGCTGCATATAATTGCTGGAGGCAAGCTCCGGCACCGGCCTGCGGCGCCCGAACAGCGTTGTCACATAACCGTCTTTCCTGGCCTGCTCCACAGTCCGGTCCAGAAATTCCTTGATCTTTGGATAGGTGTGGAAGTATTTTTCGATATACTCCGCCGCTTCCTTCCGGCTGATGCTCAGGTCCTGGCTTAAGCCAAAGGAACTGATACCATATACAATTCCAAAATTCACCGCCTTAGCGTTCCGTCTCTGCAGAGGCGTCACCTGATCGAAAGGCACATGGAACACCTCCGAAGCAGTAATTCTGTGGATATCCTTAGCCTCCCGGTACGCTTCAATCAGCTTCTCATCCCCTGACAGATGTGCCAGCACACGCAGTTCTATCTGAGAATAATCCGCATCTATAAAAAGGCAGCCTTCTTTTGGCACAAAAACCTTCCGGATCTGGCGTCCCAGCTCCATCCGCACGGGAATGTTCTGGAGATTGGGCTCCGTACTGCTGATCCGTCCGGTGGCGGTAATGGTCTGATTAAAGTTAGAATGAATCCGCCCGTCCGCCGCGATACAGGCTGCCAGACCGTCCGCATAGGTAGACTTCAGCTTGGCCAGCTGGCGGTATTCGAGAACATCTGCCACAATGGGGGCATCCCCCGCCAGCTTCTCCAGAACATCCGCCGCCGTGGAGTACCCGCTTTTTGTTTTCTTCCCCCCTGGCAGCTTCATTTTTTCAAACAGGATGACTCCCAGCTGCTTTGGAGAATTTATATTGAAGGTTTCTCCGGCCTGTTCATAGATTTTCGTCTCCAGGGCGCGGATTCCCTCCTGCAGTTTATTTCCGTACTCGGCCAGCGCTTCTCCCTTTACGGAAATTCCCGCCGTTTCCATATCATGCAGCGTAAAAATCAGCGGCATCTCTACAGTCCTGAAAAGCTCTTCCATTCCAAGCTCCCGCAGTCTGTTTTCCATGGGCTCCCTGACTGCCCGGGAAACCCAGGCGGTCAGAACACACCAGCGGCCCGCGGCTTCCGGCTCCATGGCGGAAACCGCCGGAAGTTTTCCGCTTCCGAAAATATCCTCTGCAGAAGGTATGGACATTCCCAGAAACTCTTTTGCGATATCATCATAAGTATAGGCGGATTTTAGGGGATTCAGAAGATACGCGCCGATTCTGGCATCAAAAAACTGCCCTCTTTTCTCCGGATCCGCAAATTCCAGGATCGGTTTCAGGTCAAATACACAGATCCGGTCCGCCCCTTCCATAATCCGCAGGGCAGCATCTGCCAGGTACGCCCCGCTTAAGAATCCTCCTGCCGGAATATAGTAATTTTCTTTTTCCGACAGAGAAACAGCCAGTCCGGTAATTTCCCGGTCCGCCAGCACCGAAAAACCTATCTCCGCAGCCCCGGCTGCCTTTCTGAATATCTCCTCAGCCCGCCGAAAATCCTCGGCCCGCTCAAAGGACGGCTCCTGCAGGCCCTGCCCCGCCCGTCCCTCGAATCTCGGCAGAAAATTCTTGAAATCCAGTCTGCGGAACAGCTCATAGGCCTCTTCCGTGTACATTTCAGGAAGCGCCGCCTTCTCCCAGTCTATCTGTATGGGGCTCTCCGTACAGATAGTGGCCAGCTTCTTGGACAGCTGCGCCAGATCATAGTGGTCCCGCAGCGATTCCATGGCTTTCTTCGGCTTGATCTCCTCCAGATGCGCATGGGCCTCCTCCAGGCTTCCATAGGCCGCCACCAGCTTTGTGGCCGTCTTCTCTCCCACACCGGGGATTCCCGGAATATTATCCGAAGCATCCCCCATCAGGGACTTCAGATCTATGATCTGAGGCGGAGTCAGCTGGTATTTTTCCACCACCTCTTTCGTATGGTAATCCTCAATGACCGTTTTTCCGCCCCGGGTCTTGGGTATTCGCACCAGCACAGAATCCGTGGCCAGCTGCAGCAGGTCCCTGTCCCCGGAAACGATGGTGACCTGGAGACCTCTGTCCTCGCCGCTCCGCGCAAAAGTTCCCAGAATATCATCCGCTTCATAGCCCTCCTGCTCCACCATGCAGATCTGCATGGCACCCAGTACCTCCTTGATGAGGGGCACCTGTTCCCGCAGCTCCTCCGGCATGGGCTTTCTGGTTCCCTTGTACGCTTCATACATTCTGTGCCGGAAGGTCGGCGCAGGAAGGTCAAAAGCCACAGCAAGATACTGCGGCTTCTCCTCCTCCAGAATTTTAAACAGAATATTTAAAAAACCGTACACAGCCCCCGTAGGCTTTCCCTCTGAATTGGTCAGAGCCGGCATCCCGTAAAAAGCGCGGTTTAAAATACTGTGTCCGTCAATCAGAACTAATTTTTCCTTCATGGCTTCTCCTTTCCCCTGATTCCGCCCTCCGGAGCGCTGCCCCCGGCTACAGCGGAAAATATGGAAATTTCAGCACGCCTGCCGCATCCAGACAGGCGGCCAGCAGTGCCAGTATGCTCAGGGCACAGAAAGCAACCCAAATCTTCTGTCTCCTTTTCCGTCTGGCCAGCCGGTGCTTCTTTGCCTTAAGATCCTTCACCAGAAGGCTTTTCAGATTATAGGAGGTTCCATTTTCCTCGTCCAGAAATTTCAGTGCCCGGTTCAGCAGAAAATACGTTTCCAGCTCATCATAACATTCGGGACATTCCTCCACATGCCGGATAAACGCTTCCAGTTCCCCGGGGGAGAGCCGGTCCGTAAGGTACTGCGGAATCAGACTCTGTGCATGCTTACATTCCATATCTTACAGCTCCTTTATGCTGTTTTATTCTAACATGCACGGGAAACAGAATCAACCTTCAACTGTATTGGGACTCTTTTCTCCTCTCTCCCAGGCCAGGCTGTTTAACAGAGTTGTGTGAGCAATGGCCTCCAGCGCTTCCTTTGTGAAAAATCCTTGATGGGAAGTAATGATCACGTTGGGGAACGACAGAAGGCGGGCGGTTACGGAATGTTCCAGAATCTGATCCGAACGGTCCTCAAACACATTGGGCGTCTCCTCCTCGTATACATCCAGGCCTACTCCGAAAAATTTCCGCGCCCGGATTCCTTCAATCAGATCTTCCGTCTTCACCAGGGCTCCCCGGGAAGTGTTCACCAGGATCGCCCCCTCCTTGATCTGCGCTATGGTGTCCCGGCAGATCAGATGATAGGTGTCGTCCGTAAGCGGACAGTGAAGGGAAACCAGATCGCTCTCCCTAAGCAGCACGGCAAGCTCCGTATATTCCGCCAGGCCGGCAATCGCCGGATTCTGACAAACATCATAGGCCAGCACACGCATGCCGAATCCCCGGCAGATCCGCACCATGGCGGCTCCAATCTTTCCGGTTCCGATAATGCCCGCCGTTTTCCCGTAAAAATTGAAGCCCAGCAGCCCGTTCAGGGAAAAATCATTTTCTCTGACCTTTACATATGCCTTGTGGAGTCTCCTGTTTACAGCCAGGGCCAGCGCCATGGCGTGCTCGGCCACTGCCTCGGGGGAATATCCCGGCACGCGCATGACCGTAATCCCACATTTTCCAGCCCATTCCAGATCCACATTATTGAAACCGGCACAGCGCATCAGGATCAGCTTTACCCCGGCGTCCTTCAGCGCCCGTATGGTTCCCGCTCCGATATCTGAATTTACAAATCCGCAGACCGCGTCGTACCCGGCGGCCAGCGGCGCCGTCCGGGGCGCCAGGTCGGTTTTCAGATACTCTATTTCGATTTCCGGATATTTTTCTCCCGCAATTTCAAAAAATTGCTGATCATAGCTTTTTGTGTCATAAAATAATATTTTCACAGCGCTGCCTCCTTTTCGGTAATCTGTTCTTTTCTTTGGAGTATTTCCTCCGGATCTGCAAACCATACGGCTGTCAGCGGGATAATGGGCCGGAGCCGAAAATTTCTTTTAAAAAGCGGGAGGGTTCCGCCGCTTTTCCCATACGGCTCTCCGCCCAGGACAGCCAGAGCTTCTTCCTGGCTCTTGTCATTCCCACATAAAACATCCTCCGCTCCTCTTCCAGATCCTCCGGCAGAACTGCCTTGTGCCAGGGGATCACGCCCTCGCAGACATCCAGAATGTATACTCTGTCATATTCCATTCCTTTGGCTCCGTGAAGGGTAGAAAGCGCGACTCCCTTCTGTTCTGCCGCGTTTTTTCCGGAATGCCTCTCCAGCTGCTCCCGGTACTCATTCATATGCTGAAACCAGTCTTCCCCGCTGTCGAAGCCCCGGGCGCTGTCACTGAGTTCTTCCAGTACCCGGATCAGCTCCTCCGGAGGAATCCTCCGCTCGGCCGCATATTCCCGCAGATACGTTTCGTATCCGATAATTTTCCGGATATACTGGATGGCGCCGAAAGGCGCCAGATGGCCCAGGGCCAGAATATCAGCCTCCAGCTTTTCAATCCTCTCTGTCATCCAGTGCTTGTCTTCATAGAACCGGTACAGGTCTTCAAAAGAAATCTCCGGATCTGCAAACGCCTCCCGGGACAGATAACGGTTGGGTTTATTGGCCGTCAGGAGGAAATCGCTTCTCCGGCGGCTTCCGGCTCCCAGCCGCAGATAGGCGCAGATCTGCTTTGCAATCCAGTGATCAAAAATACAGGGAATCCTGTCACGCATGACAAAAGGAATCTGGTAGGCCATCAGCTGCTCCACGGCCTGCCGGCATCCCAGATTCGTCCGGAACAGAAGGGCAGCCTCCTCCGGCGGCTCTCCCTTCTCCATGTCCCGTCGGATCTCCCTGACTGCGGCCTCCATCTCCTCTCTGCTGTCCGCAAAGCCAAAAAGTCTCACCGGTTCTCCTCTCTCTCCCGCCGCCTCCAGGCTTTTCGGAAAACGCCTGCTGTTTTTTTGGATCAGTTTTCCTGCAGTCTCCAGTATTTCCCTGGTACAGCGGTAATTGATATTTAACTGAACCACCTCTGCCCCGGGATAATCCTTTGGAAAGTTCAGCATAATCTCCGGGCTGGCACCCCGAAAACGGTAGATGGACTGATCATCATCTCCCACAATGAAAAGATTATTTTCAGGAGCAGCCAGCATTTTCACTACATCGTACTGGATCGGACTGATATCCTGAAATTCATCCACCAGAATATACTGGAATTTTCTCTGCCACATGGCCAGAATTTCCGGATGTCTCCGGAACAGGCCGTAGCACTCCGCCATAATATCATCAAAATCCAGCTTTCGCTTTTCCCGCATCCATTTCCTGTATTCCCGGTAAACCCTGCGAAAATCCTGCTCCGGCAACAGCGAGGAGTAAAAATGTTCCACCTCGATCCGTCCGCACTTGACCGTGCTGATCTCCCTGGCCACTCCGGAAGGCAGTTCCGGATCCCTCTCTTCATCCGGACAGAACTGGTCCAAAAGTTCCAGAAGAAGCCTTTTCTTTTCTTCCTCACTTAAAATATTATTCCCGTTAATATGGTAAACATTGCGGAGAATCCCGTAGAACACACCGTGAAAGGTGCCGAAAGTGACCTGGCCGGCTGACGAACCTGCCAGTTTCAGAAAGCGGCTTTTCATTTCCGCGGCCGCTGCTCTTGTAAAGGTTACAACCAGAATCCGGGAGGCCGGAACGCCCTCCCGAACCAGCCGGGCCGTTCGCCCTGTGATCACTGCTGTTTTTCCGGATCCGGGGCCCGCCAGTACCAGCATGGGCCCCTCTCCGTGGGCAACCGCCCTTTTCTGTGCTTCGTTATACTGCATCAGCTGAGCTTCTCAATGGCCGCGCGGATTCTCCGCACAGTCTCATCCCTTCCCAGGATCTCCATAATTTCCGTTGCTCCCGCCGGTGTCGTCTGCTTGCCGGACAGCGCGGTACGCAGCGGCCACATAATATACCCCGTTTTGTACCCTTTTTCAGCGCCATAGGCCGATAACACCGCAAACAGCGCATCATTGCTGTAATCCTCCTGGGCTTCCAGGATCGGAAGGGTATCCTGCAGAACAGCCAGCGATGTTTCCTCCGTTGTTTTCATCTTTTTATGCCTGTACATGGAGCTGTCATACTCCGGCACTGCCTCGAAGAAATCCAGCAGTTCCGGGATATCCGGAAAAATTTCAATTCTTGTCTTGACCATGGCCGCCAGCCTGCGGAAGTCGTAATCTTTGGATACGGCCTTCTGCATATAAGGAAGCGCTCTTTCATAGAATTCCTCCTCGTCCATGGCCTTCATATATTCGCCGTTCATCCATTTCAGCTTGGTCATGTCAAAGACGGCCGGGGATTTGCTGATCCGGGTGTAATCAAATGCCTCCACCAGCTCCTGCAGGCTGTAGATCTCCCGGTCCTCCGCAGGGCTCCAGCCCAGCAGCGCCACAAAATTCACCACCGCTTCCGTCAGGAACCCCTGATCAATCAGATCTTCATAGGAAGAATGCCCGCTTCTCTTGCTGAGCTTCTGATGTTCTTCGTTGGTGATCAGCGGACAGTGGACATAAACCGGAATCTCCCAGCCAAAGGCCTCATAAATCCGGTTGTACTTGGGTGTGGAAGACAGGTATTCATTTCCTCTGACCACATGGGTAATCCCCATAAGATGGTCGTCCACCACATTGGCAAAATTATAGGTGGGATAGCCGTCCGATTTAATCAGGATCATATCATCCAGCTCCGCATTGTCTACAGTGATATTCCCGTATATTTCATCGTGGAAGCTTGTAGTCCCTTCTGTGGGCATATTCATGCGGATTACGTAAGGCTTTCCGGCGGCCAGATTGGCCTCGATCTCCTCTTTCGAAAGATGCAGGCAGTGCTTGTCGTACACCACAATATCCTTTCCGGCCACATTTGTGCGAAGGGATTCCAGCCTCTCCTTGTCGCAGAAACAGTAATAAGCGTCTCCCTGCTCGATCAGCTGCTTCGCGTATTTCATATAGATTCCCTGCCGGCAGCGTTCACTCTGCACATAGGGGCCCACACCCCCGTCCTTATCCGGACCTTCATCGTGGAAAAGTCCTGTCTCCCGCAGGGTGTGCCGGATAATATCCAGGGCGCCCTCCATAAATCGTTCCTGGTCCGTATCTTCAATCCGCAGAATAAACTGTCCTCCCGCGTGCTTCGCGATCAGATATGCATACAGCGCCGTCCGCAGATTTCCCACATGCATTCTGCCTGTGGGGCTGGGCGCAAATCTTGTTCTAACTGTTGTACTCATGTCACATTCTCCTGTCCTTTTCTATTGTTTCGGCTCCGCCAATGGGATGATGCCCCGGATACGCCTCTCCCATGATCTCCGCCACATTGCCGGCGCAGAAGCAGTCGGCCTTATGATCTGCGAACTCTTCCACGCTGTTGACTACAGCAAGAAAAGAGCCCTTAAAATACTTTACCAGCTCACCCAGGGTTGAGTGCAGGCTGGTGCCCAGCACCAGCAGAACCCTTGCTCTCGCGATCAGGTCTGCCGCCCTGGTGATCTGCAGATTGTCCAGTATTTCCCCCTGAAGAGCAATGCCGGGATGGATCAGGGAACCGCAGTTCTCGCAGCAGGGAAGCGGCGTATGCTCCAGGATGTAGTCGGCATCGTAAACTTTCCCGCAGTGGGGACAGGTATTCGCATCAATATTTCCGTACAGCTGGATCACATTTTTGCATCCCACCATCCTTGAATGGTTAAAAAAGCCTCTTGTGATGATCCCCAGCAGGCGGCCGTCCTCCTCCATCCTTTTCAGGGCGTAATTACAGGCATCCGGGCCGCCCCGCCTTTTCAGGACTTCTTCCCGGTAACATTCATAAAAGGCCTTCGGACGATTGATAAAAAAAGAGCTCGAAAAAATCTCTCCCGGAGAACGCCCGTACTTTGTCTCAATCTCATAGGCATAATCCTCCCGGTAAAAATCGCAGCCTCCCGCAATCGCGGGCGCCCGGCCCAGCAGGCACACAATATCCCTGCTGCCCGTAAGTATCTGTTTCAAATATGCAACACTCATCCGAATACCTCCTTCCGTTCCCCCTGCATCGGCGCCGTCCCGCAGCCTTTGCCGGTAAAGAGATAAAGGTGTGGATTTATGCCTCCACACCTTTGTCCTTCAAATACTCAATTACATCGCCTACAGTTGTCAGATTTGTCAGATCATCCGCCGGAATCTCAATGGAGTACTCCTCCTCCAGCGCCATCACCAACTCAAACAGGTCCAGTGAATCGGCTCCCAGATCATCTTTAAAATTTGTCTCTTCCGTGATAGAATCCTCTTCGCAGTTAAACTGCTCAGCGAGGATCTGACGCATTTTCTCCAACATGAATCTCTTTCCTCCAATTTGTTCCAAATTAATTTGACAATCAAAGTGTAATGGTTAATACCCCATTTGTCAACACATTTTTTATAAAAGTCCCGGACAGCGGCTGGATGCCGCGGCATGCCGGCATGCCGCGGCGTGCAGACATTGGACGGGACCGGGTGAATGAGCAGGCAGGGCGCAGCCCGTACTGCGAATTCACTCGGCGGCTGCGGCAGGGGGAATCCCCGAAGCAGCCAGCTTTTATAAAAAACTTTCCGGACCGGACAGCGGCTGGATGCCGCGGCATGCCGGCATGCCGCGGCGTGCAGACATTGGACGGGACCGGGTGAATGAGCAGGCAGGGCGCAGCCCGTACTGCGAATTCACTCGGCGGCTATTCCAGCCGGATCCGCCTGGCCACCCCCAGCGCCACCCCTATTTCTGCCATCAGGAACAAAATCGATGTCCCCCCGTAGCTGACAAAGGGAAGCGTAACGCCTGTGGTGGGAATTACATTTAAAACCACACAGATATTCAGAATTACCTGCAGGGCAATATGCGCGAAAATACCGCTGACGATCAGCGTTCCGTACAGATCCGGCGCATTCTGTGCAATAAAGAACAGCCGGTACAGAAGGTATCCGAACAGCAGAAGAAGAATAATCGCGCCGAACAGCCCCAGCTCCTCGCAGACAATGGAAAAGATCATGTCGTTCTGCGCTTCCGGGATCCTGGTCAGCTTCTGGGTACTGTTTCCCAGACCTTTACCGAAAAATCCTCCCGAACCAATGGCATACAGAGCCTGCAGTACCTGATAGCCTCCGGAATCCTGATGATCCTCCGGATGCAGCCAGGTCAGCACCCGGTTTAACCGGAAGTCCGTGCTGCTCTCCACGTTCTGATAAAGGAAAAACAAAACTGCCGCAATAACCGCCGCCGCTATCAGAAGGATCAGCAGAAAGGGCCTTGTCCTGGGATGCGACAGGAAGATAATCACGCAGCTGATGGCCATAATAATAATGGCCGTACTCAGATTCTCTGTAAACAGATACGCTTCACCCGCCTGCAGCAGGCCCAGTACCAGAAGCACAACCGTCGCCTTGGCCCGCTTCGCCTGTTTGCCCATCTTCAGGATCACATAAGGAATAAAAAGGATCACGGCGATCTTGGCGATCTCTGACGGCTGGAACTGCATGCCCAGATTCAGCCAGCGTCTGGCGCCTCCTGCGGAGACACCCAGGGGGGTAAACTTGACCATCGCCATCAGAACCAACGCCAGCACATACAGAAGCGGCGACCACTTCATAAACACGTGGTAATCGATCCTTGATACGATCAGCGCCATGGCAACCGCTCCTGCGCTGATCACCGCCTGGCGCCCAAAATAGTACATGTCATCGCCAAAAGTATTGGAAGCCTCATAGGCACTGGCACTGTACAGCATCATAAGCCCGAAACAGATTAAAATAATTACAACAGCCAGCAGATTATAATCGTAATATCCCCTTTTTCTGCGGCTGCGAACTGCTCTTTCCGCAGTCATTTCCCGCATAAACTCACTCCCCGTTTTTCTGATTATAGCACAGACGGCCCTGCCAGGGCAACCCCGGATGCTCCGGCTCTACCGCAGCGCATAGTTCAGCAGATCCCAGTAAGAGGGATTGGCCTCCACTTCTCCCAGAATTACCTTCCGGACCAGCTCCGGATCATCCGTGATAATGTTATCTACGCCGCAGTCAATCATCTGCTGAATATCCCCCTGGTAATTCAGCGTCCAGGCACAGACTTCCTTTCCCAGGGCATGGGCTCTCCGGACGAAAATGCTGTTCAGATACGTGTGCTTTACGCTGAAGAAGTCCGCCGCCGTCATCTGTGACAGATTGCCGTATACCATAGAAAGTGTGTAGCCCGTTACTATGCCGGGATTCAGCTCTTTAATCTGCTCCAGATACTTATAATTCATGGAAGTGACCACACAATTCTCCTCAAACCCGTACTCTTCTATAATTTTCAGGACTTTGGGAACAATCTGCGCATTGTGACCGTTATACTTCAGCTCAATGTTCAGCCGGATTCTGCCCTGGCAGCATTCCAGCGCCTCCGCCAGGGTTGGTATTTTCTCCCCTCTGAACTTTTTATGAAACTTGATTCCGGCATCCAGCTGGCTGACCTCTTCGTAGGTCAGATCCCAGATATTGGCGTTCAGCCCTGTGACCCGCTGCAGATTTGTATCGTGCAGCAGGACAATCTCTCCGTCCTTTGTTTCCTGCACATCAATTTCCGCATAATCGGCCAGCGCATCCACGGCCGCTTCCAGAGCACTGATGGTATTTTCCGGCGCAACTCTGGCTCCTCCTCTGTGCGCAGTCACTTCCGTACTTCCCCGGCCCGCAGTTTTGTCCAGGATGCTCTCCCGCATAAGCAGCAGGACAAACAGACTTTCGGCCAGTATAATCAGGGCGGTCAGCAGGCTGACCATCCTGGGCTTTGCAAAAAACTGCATGAGCCGTCCACGTTTCTCCTGCGGCGCGGCTGACTTTTCCGTTTTGTCCGACCGGGCAAAAAACGTATACAGATACAGAAGCGCGGCCGTCATACCCACTGCGCCTGCCGCCATCCCCGCTGTCAGACGAATCCATCTGCCGTATACCAGGACGGCGCTGACCGCACTGCCGGGACTTCGTCCAAATTTTACTGCCGCTGTCATGACTGCAACTGCAGCCAGAAACAGGACCAGCACCAGCGCAAAGGCCAGCACCTGAACCAGCAGGGCGCAGCCGATTCTGCGGCCAAAACATCCCCGGAGTGCCGACCTGGTATCCTCCCGCACCGTTTTCCCCTCCTCCAGCCGAAGAAGTCTCTGGGGCATCGTAAAAGAAAAAAACATGGATGCTGTAAAGATTACCGTCAGGATCACCGCCAGCGCCCATACGGGAACCGCCGCCGCCAGCTTCTGCAGTGTCACCGCCGCCAGCTTGGCTCTGGTCATCTCCCATATAACAAGATGGAGGGTAAGAAATGGCGTGCAGCCGGCCATATACAGAATCCACCGCAGGGGATATTTCCGTATAAAGCGGAGACCTCCCTTCAGGGCGGAACGGACTATCCCCGGCAGCGTGATCTTTTCCTTTCTCCAGCTTCTCTCAAAGCAGGCCAGAATCCCGCATGTCTCAAACAAAACGCCCAGGAAAACCAGGAGCAGAATACCGGCCGCAGTCAGAATCGTCAGCGGATGTGTTATAAACTGTTCATAATTATCCATGGTCAGATAGCTGAAACCCTGATACTCCAGAAGGAGGTCAATAATCCGGTTCCCCGCCCGCAGGAGAAAAACCGCCGTAAGCACCCGGAATGTCAGTTCAAACAGAAACAGGCTGATAAAATTCTTTTTCAGGATCTCCCTTGCCGATTTCAAAAAATACTTCACAGTTCACCATCTTTCGTTTGTTCATATTTTGTCAACAAACTTTTCACAAATCTTTCAAAGCCCAATCACACTTTTCTCATACTTCTTCTGTAAGATTATAGCAAATAAAAGCTTACTGACTTTTTCATATATAATTTTCTTTTTCATATGCCAGTACTCCTGCAGGAGTGCTGGCCCTCCTTTTTTCACTTCTCTTTTCCCTGTTTGATCCTATTCATTATTATATAGAAATTATCCACCGTCAACCGTCTGTTTTTTATTTTTTTATTAAAAACCTCTTCATTGACAGTCAGATCTCTTTCCGTTCTTTCACAGATCAAATAGAACGCGACATTTTTTTACTTAAATTTTCGTTTTTCTTTTCCATTTCTTAACAAACCATGATATAATAAGTCTGCAATATTACCACTCATGAATAGGGGAAATGAACATGGACACATCTTTTCTAGTCTTTTGGGAGCAGGTGACATCAAACCCCATTCTGATGGTCTCTGTCATTCTGACACTGGCCGTCATATTTGTCAACGGCTGGACAGACGCTCCCAACGCAATCGCAACCTGTGTCACCACCCGCTGTATGGAGGCAAAGCCCGCCATTTTAATGGCCGCAGCCTTCAACTTTCTCGGCGTGCTTGTGATGACACTGATCAACTCATCGGTCGCCATGACCATCAAAGACATGGTAAACTTCAACAGCGACAATCGAAATGCTCTCGTAGCACTGTGCGCGGCGCTGGTCGCGATTGTTGTCTGGGCGGTAGCTGCCTGGTATTTCGGCATACCGACCAGTGAAAGCCATGCTCTGATCGCCGGTCTTTCCGGCGCTGCAATTGCGCTGCAGGGAAACCTTTCCGGCATAAACGGCAGCGAATGGATCAAAGTCATTTACGGGCTGCTGCTCTCCGCGCTTCTGGGGTTTGCGCTGGGCTTTGCTGTCTGTAAACTGACAACAATTATCTGCCGTGGTTTTGACCGCCGCAAGTCCAACACCTTTTTCAGGTACGGACAGATTGCCAGTGCTTCCATGACGGCTTTCATGCACGGCGCACAGGACGGACAGAAATTTATGGGCGTCCTGCTTCTGGGTGTCTTTCTCATGAATGGGCAGGATACTACTGACGGAGCGGTCCTTCCGATCTGGATGATGATACTCTGTTCTGTAGTCATGGGGCTGGGAACGAGCGTCGGAGGCAAGAAGATCATCAAGTCCGTGGGAATGGATATGGTAAAGCTTGAGAAGTATCAGGGCTTTTCCGCTGATATCGCGGCCTCCCTGTGCCTTCTGGTTTCCTCCCTTTTTGGTATTCCTGTCAGCACCACCCACACCAAGACAACCGCCATTATGGGGGTCGGCGCAGTCAAACGCCTGTCTTCCATCAACCTGAAGGTTGTTCAGGATATGGTTATGACCTGGATTCTTACCTTCCCGGGCTGCGGCATCATCGGTTTTCTGATGGCAAAGCTGTTCATGGCTTTGTTCGGCGGAGCAGCATAACATTTATTTTGAAGAAGAGGTATCTAAAATGTCCAAAAAAAGCGATATGATTTATTTCGATAATTTCGTTGCCTGCGCCGACTGCGCAGTGCAGGCCGCAAAAATTCTTGAGAGAATCGTGGAAAATTTTGAGCCGGAACATCTCAGCGAGTGGATTGATGAAATTCATGAGGTGGAGCATACGGCCGATGTCAAGAAGCACGATCTGATGGAAGAACTGATGCGCGCCTTTATCACCCCCATTGAGCGGGAAGATATCATGTCCATCAGCCAGTATCTGGACGATATCACCGACAAAATCGAGGATGTTGTACTTCGTCTGTACATGTGCAACGTCTCATCCATCCGCCAGGAGGCGGTCCGTTTTGCCAAGCTGGTGATCCGCTGCTGTGAGATGGTAAAACTGTCCATGGAGGAGTTCTCCAATTTCAAAAAGTCCAAGGAGCTCCGGCAGACACTCATCGAAATCAACCGTCTGGAAGATGAGGGCGATCGCCTGTATATGGATTCCATGCGCACACTCCATTCCACCTCCAAGGATCCGGTGGAAATCATTGTCTGGCGGGACGTCTTCAAATATCTGGAAGATTGTGTGGACGCCTGTGAGCATATTTCCGATGTGGTAGAGACTGTCATTCTGAAAAACACATAAGCTTTCCGGCCTTTAGGCTCCGGATTCCCCTGGGGAATTCCGGAGCTTTTTTTGCCGAAAATTCCAACGAATTTTCCTTCTTCCGCTGGCATTTTGCTTCTTCCGTCATAAACTAATAAAGAAGCAAAAAGATTCAGAAAGGATTTCTCTAATTATGGATAATTGCCGTATGAACCGGAATACCTGCCACAGACCTCTCTGCGCCGGTTCCCAGAATATATGCCGCCGTTCAGGCTGTCCTGCGGATTCCACTGATGTATACAGCCATCTGGATGATCATCTTCCCATCGCCATGGGCTATGTACCCGTCCAGAAGTGGTCACACCCCTTCGACCTCTGCAAGGCCCTGCAGATGGGCACAATCTTTCCGGAGCTCTGCAAACCCTTCTGCGGAAAAGGAGGTGCCATATGCCGGTAAATGGACGGATGACCCGGGAGCAGCTGCTGAACCGGATCAATCAGGTCAGCTTCGCTGTTGACGAAATGATCCTTTTTCTTGACACGCACCCGGACAATGAGGAGGCACGCGCTTACTTTGAAGAAAAATCAGCGCTGCGGAACGAAGCACTGGAAGAATACGCAAAGCTGTACGGCCCTCTCACCATCGACACCGCCAACGATACCTGTTCACGCTCCTGGGAATGGGTCCAGCAGCCCTGGCCCTGGGAGCTGCCGCTGAAAGGAGGATGCCGCTGAATGTGGAACTATGAAAAAAGGCTGCAGTACCCCGTTCATATCACGAAACCAAATCCGAAGCTGGCTCAGATTATCATCAGCCAGTACGGCGGACCGGACGGCGAAATGGGTGCATCCATGCGCTACCTGTCTCAGCGCTTTGCCGCTCCCAACCGCATCACCATGGGCATCCTCAATGATATCGGCACCGAGGAGCTGGCCCATCTTGAGATGGTGGCCACCATTGTCCATCAGCTCACCTGCAATATGACCATGGAGGAAATTGAAAAGTCCGGCTTTGCCAACTACTATGTAGATCACACTGCCGGCATCTGGCCCCAGGCCGCCGGCGGCATTCCCTTCAACGCCTGTGAATTTCAATCCAAGGGCGATTCACTGACAGATCTGTTTGAAGATCTTGCGGCAGAGCAGAAGGCGCGAAGCACTTATGACAATATTCTGCGGCTGGTCAAGGATCCGGAGGTCGCTGATCCCATCCGCTTCCTGCGAGCCAGAGAAATCGTGCATTTCCAGCGCTTCGGAGAGGCCATCCGCAGTGTTCAGGATGAGCTGGATTCCAAAAATTTCTATGCTTTTAACCCCTCCTTCGATGCGCCGGCCTCCTGTCCCTCCTGCAAATAACGCGCTCTTTCAGTTTGGAAGATGTATGTTCAGCCCGGAAACCCCAAACCGGGCTGACAGATCTTCCACGCCCTGGTAAATTTCCTCTCTGGAATAATCATGCTCATCCAGAAAATCATTGGAAAATTCATTGATGTGCATATAAAATCCCAGTGCGGTGCGCAGCTCACCGCTGCTCCCACTCCCGCCTTCCAGATAATCTGAGAGTTCATTTTCCGCCTGGTTGATCTCTCCCGCATCTGCCAGAGCAGTCAGATGAAGATACATGCGGTCACTTTCCCCGTACGCGTCTTCCTTTTCCGGAAGCACATATTCCGGATTTTCCCTGCCCAGAAGCATTTTTCCGATCATTCTGGCCATATCCCTGACCATCCGCATAATATAATCCTGTTCATAATCCATTCTTCTGTCACCTCTGTCTTTCAATATTTTGCAGATGCGCTCTTATCCCAGAGCCACATCCAGAATCATCATGATCACGAAACCTGCAGCAAAGCCCACGGTCCCGAGATTGGAGTGTTCTCCGGCGGAACTCTCCGGAATCAGTTCTTCCACAACAACAAAGAGCATGGCACCCGCCGCAAAGGCAAGCAGGTAGGGCAGCGCCGGCGTGATCACTCCTGTCAGAAGGATCGTCACCAGCGCAGCCAGCGGCTCCACCACCCCGGAAAGCAGCCCGTACAGAAATGACTTTCTCCTGGACAGGCCGGCGCCCCGCAGAGGCAGGGAAATAATCGCTCCCTCCGGAAAGTTCTGGATAGCGATTCCCAGCGCCAGCACCATGGCTGCCGCCAGGGTCATGTCATTTTCTCCGGTAAGCACCCCGGCAAAGACCACGCCCACGGCCATGCCCTCCGGGATATTATGGAGTACCACCGCCATGACCATCATCATGGTTTTGCTGAGACTGCTCCTTGGTCCCTCCGGCTGCTCCGCATTCAGATGCAGATGGGGCACAGCTTTATCCATGATCATTAAAAAAACAATGCCCAGCAAAAAGCCCGCCGCCGCGGGAACCCACGCGAATTTTCCCATATTTTCCGCCATATCCATGGCAGGTATCAGCAGAGACCAGACCGAGGCCGCAACCATAACTCCGGACGCAAACCCAAGAAGCGCCTTCTCAAGACTCCCGCTTAAACTTTTGCGCATGAAAAACACGCAGCCCGCGCCGGCTGCAGTGCCCAAGAGAGGAATCAAAATCCCCGCAAAAACCTCACCGCTCATATTCAGTTCCCTCCTTATCACCCAGTATATGCGAAAATCTCAAAAAAGTCATTCTTTTTTCTTTCCGGGCACGCCTCACAAAAAAGGGACTCCCCACTGGGGAATCCCATTTTTCCGTTTCAGATTAATCCTGTACGTAGGGCATGATAGCCATATGTCTTGCGCGCTTTACAGCGGCGGTCACAGCTCTCTGATGCTTTGCGCAGTTCCCGGTCACTCTTCTGGGAAGGATTTTTCCTCTCTCGGACACGTATCTCTTCAGCTTGTTCACATCTTTGTAATCAATTACGTTATCTTTTCCGCAGAATACACATACTTTTCTTCTTCTGCGGGGAGTTCTCTTCCTTACCGGAGCTTCTTCTCTTTCATTATTGTTCTCGAATGCCATCTCTTGATCCTCCTTCTACAATTTTCTTATTCAACCTTCGGTTTACTCGGCATCCTTGCGGACAACCAGGTATCTCAGCACATTGTCCATAATGCGTACGTGTCTCTCCACTTCCGCCGGACAAGCTGCATCTGCCTCAAACTGAATAAAGTAGTAGAATCCCTCTTTCTGGTGCTGGATCTCGTAGGCAAGTCTCTTCTTGCCCCACTCTTCCACCTCAGAGATTACTCCGTTGTAGCGGGTGATATATCCCTTGGCCTTCTCCACTACAGCTGCTCTCTCCTCGTCTTCCAGTTTGGCACTCACAACTAATGCTAATTCATACTTGTTCATGCTGCTTTCCTCCTTCTGGTCTTTTGGCTTCCTGATACTTCCCAGGAAACAAGGATTGGGGGTTATTCCCACAGGGAGTTATTGTATCATACACACCCCAAAAAGTAAAGAACAAATTATAAATTCTGCATATTTCTCATATCCAGGGAAACCTCCGGCTCCTCTTCCCCCTTCATGGTATCCTTGTACTCCGGATACAGCTTCTTCAATTCCTTCCGTCTTTTCAGAAATTTGCCGAAAGCCCCCATTTTATTGTAAAGGAAAAACGAGTCTATACGGATTACATTCCATTTTCCCAGTTTATCCCGGACCGTTTTATTGTAGAAGCTGCCCCCGCAGCGGATTTCCGGACTGCTCTTCACGAACGCAATAAGATCATTTTCGTTTTTTATGGTATCCGGGAGATCCGCCCAGCCTTTTCCGATACACTCCAGCTTATGGGCGTCACTGCCCCCAAAGCCGGGCCGCCCGTATTTCTTCGCCAGCTTTGCCGCTTTAATATTTATCTCATCTCTTTCACAGGCATTGTATATTTCTATGAAATCAAACTGCTCAATCAGCTTCTTATTTCCCTGCCTGGAATACTTGCGCTTCCGCTCTCTCGTTGTGAACACGCTCAGATACTTCTCCCCATAGGGATGGGCCGGCCCCAGGATTCCTCCGTACCTGTGCACAATCTTCACCAACAGCGCAATGGGAAGTCCCCGCATCTCCAGAATCCGCAGCTTAACTCCCACCGGCATGACCACCAGCATATGGCCGCAGTCCAGGGTATCGTATTCAATCCCCTTCAGTACCACAAAATCTGTGTATTCTTTTCCCTTCAGAGAATTCTTCCATTCTCTGTACCCGTCATAGGAATTGTGATCTGTCACCATCATGCCTCCAAATCCCATTCCCCGCAGACGCCGGATATACTCTTCAATCATTACTCTGCCGTCTGTCGATCCTTCTTTCGTATGACAATGCATATCAAATTTCATACGATCTGCTCCTTTTCCGCCGCAAATATAGTATTATTCAGTATCTTTCCGCCCCTTCAGGCAAAACTTTGTCATTACTAACCGCCAGATGCCAAACCAGCCCGTCTGCTGGTTTTATTTATTATAACACATACAATTTCTCTTTGCCTAGAATCCGCCCGGATTCTTCATACTTTTTTAACAGTTTCTCCGACGTATTTTTGTTATAATAGATTTGTCTGCAACATATGCGTACAGGGGAGGTAACACCTTGAAACCAAATGAAATTACAAGAGCAATTATTGACGCAACACTGGACCGGGGACTTCGCGAAATAGAAGAAGATCCCAAACGCAGTATCCGGAAACTGGCCGATATGGGCAAGCGCTTTTCCAGGGGCCGCTTCGTTCAGGATCTGTACACCCTGTTTCAGGAGCTTCTGCGGAATGATGACAGCCCCTATTATACAGCAATTGAACATCTGCTCCGCAACACAGAGCGCAAAGCGCTGAAAGATTTTGGAATCAATATCGGCTATACCAGCCTGACCTACGGCGCCAATCTGATCCGGACCAACGAAAGGCACCGGGATTACCAGATTCCCTGGGCCCTGGTTCTCCGCATGAATCCCCGGCTGCCCAACAGCATTGATGCCTCGGAGCTGCGGCTTCTTCTCCGCCAGGGAACAGAGCTGGGCATATATACATATATTCTCCGCTGCAGGGGAGAATTTCCGGATCTTTCCGCGCTGACGGAGATTTTCCGCAAATATTCCCGCTGCTCCTTTATCTTTTTCCTTCCGGATGAAAAGCTCTCCGCAGAACATCTCGCGCTGCTGAAGCGCTGCACCAATATCATGTCCATGTTCGCGGCGGAAGGAACGTACACCGATATCAATACCCGCAGCATGCGCCGGCAGAAGTCTCTGTACGGCATTTATGCATACTACGGGGACGCTGACGGTGACAGCTGGATACGCAGAAACCGCTGCCAGAATTTCGGATCCTACGAGTCATCTTTTGTCCTGATGGTTCCCAGAGACGACTGCAGCAGCGAATACCGCGAAGAG
The DNA here is from genome assembly GCA_018713515.1 of Candidatus Scatomonas pullistercoris. GTDB lineage: Bacteria > Bacillota > Clostridia > Lachnospirales > Lachnospiraceae > Scatomonas > Scatomonas pullistercoris. The sequence goes on along the minus strand of DVOO01000009.1, from coordinate 44,106 downwards.
ATCGATCAGTATATCCGCTCCGTCCGCATCCAGCAGCTGCATCCCTTTGTTCTGCTGAATCTTTATTCAGATATTTATCAGATTGACCGCAGCATTTCCAATGAGCCCTGCTTTTTTGAACTTATGGAGGACGGAACCATCCACACCCAGGACGGGTACATACAGGATTATCACCGAACCAGTTCCCTGGATCGTCTGTTCACTCTGGCTCTCCCCAAAAAGGCACCCGAATGACCATCCGGATATAGAGGTTTGCATAAAAAAGCGCAGCCCCTCTGCTCCTGCAGCAGAGATGGCTGCGCTTTAACCGGCTTCCGCCTCCTCCTTTTGGATCTGCCTGGCTATTCCCAGGATCATTTTTTTCAGATTGCCGATGAACTCCTCCGGCCGCATCTGGCATCCGTCTTCCAGCCAGTGAACGACCGCTGCCAGATATGCATCACAGAAAAAAGTAATAAATATTTCCTGATCTGCATCCTCATCCACATCACAGATGTCCCGCAGGAAAAATGAAACAATCGGAGTCATCGATTCATGGAAATATTCACTGAAAGAATTCTGCCCCTCTATCTTCAGAGCGGCCCGGTAAAATTCCTGATCCCGGTAGAATAATTCTCCCACTGAAACAAGAAGATCCCAGCCGTTCTGATACTGTTTTGTATTCACCAAACCGATAAAATCCATATAAAAAATCCAGTTTACCAGATCATATTTGTCTTTAAAATGGTAGTAAAAACTTTTGCGGTTCATCCCACAGCCTTCGCAGATATCAATCACGCTGATTTTTGAAAAAGCCTTTTCTTTCATCAGCTTTTTCATGGACGAGGCCAGGGCGTTTTTCGTTATGTTAGCATCAGGCATTGTATCACTCCCATTCCTGTTGTAACCTCCGGAGAGGGCCGGAACATCTTTTCTTATCATAGCATATTTTCAGAAATTTGTGAAGTTTTTTGCCCTATCTGCTTTCCAGCGTGAACGCAAAAGCAACGCCGTTTTTATAGTTTCGGGCCCAGCATTTCTGCTGATGACTGTCCATAATGGCCTTTACAATGGAAAGGCCGATGCCGCTGCCGCCATATTCACGTGTTCTGGCCTTATCCACCTTATAGAATTTGTCCCAGATTTTATCAAGATCTTCCTCAGGAATCGGCTTCCCCGTATTGAACACTGTGGTGGTCACAATTCCGTCTTCTTCCTCACACTTGATTTCTATAACTTTTTCACCCTCCAGATGATTCAGAGCATTAGTGAGATAATTCGTGACCACCTCCTCGATTTTAAATTCATCCCCCCAGACCGGAACAGGCTCTCTCTGTTCAAAGAGGATCCTGGCCTCCTTCTGCCCGATCAGAATATGGGAAGCCTGCAGTACGCCCCGGATCAGCTCAGCCAGATCAAAGCGTTCCAGGGCCAGCTGGTCGTTTCCGGACTCCAGCTGATTCAGCGTCAGCAGCTGCTTTACCATTTTATTCATCTTCGCCGACTCATCTATGATTACATCGCAGTAAAATTCCCGGCTCTCCGCATCATCGCTGATGTTGTCCTTCAGCCCTTCCGCATAGCCCTGGATCAGGGCAATCGGAGTCTTCAGCTCATGGGACACGTTTGAGAGAAATTCTGTCCGCATTTCATCAATCTGTACCCTCTCTTCAATATCCTTCTGCAGCTGCAGATTGGCGCTTTTCAGCTCCGAGATGGATTTTTCCAGTTTCCCGGACATAATATTAAAATTCTGTCCCAGCTCTCCTATCTCATCTTCTCCGCCGCTGGTGTATTTTGCATTAAAATCCAGATTTGCCATCCTCTCTGACAGGGCTGTCAGCTCCTGCAGCGGCTTGACCATTCTTCTGGCCAGAAGCCAGATGATCACCGTGCTTACAAGGATCACCAGCACGCCGATATAAATATAAAACTGATTGGAGATGGCCGCGGATTCCTCTATACTCTCCAGCGGACAGCGGACGATGAAAAATTCCCCGTTATCCAGCCGCCCCCACATTTCCAGAAAATTCGTTTCCACAAAGCGGTCATGGCTTTTCGAGATCCTGTACTGGCCGTTATCTCCCACCTTCAGCACCTCTGTATTGCCGTCCTCCTGCCCCATGATGTTTCCCACCAGGCGGTTGGCCAGAGAGTAGTCTCCCGCGGAGTTTGTGGTGATCTGCAGCGGATTGGAGGACAGATTCACCACCGCATAGGTCAGATTATTGGAACTGCAGAACTGGTTAAACTCCTGGCTCAGTCCGCCGATGGGATCCTCCAGAGCGTTCACATTATCCCAGCTGTCAGCCAGGACATCCATCTTCTTGGACAGGTAGAAGCGTTCCATAAAGGCCCAGTGGAACACGCCGATTGCCACCAGTGTTATGACCATAACACTGATAAATGTCACGGCCACTCTTCTTTTGATTGAGCGCTTCATGGTCAGTCCACCTCAAACTTGTATCCCATGCCCCAGATGGTCTTGATATATCTGCCCTTTTCACCCATTTTGCTTCTCAGTTTCTTCACGTGGGTATCTATGGTTCTGGCATCCCCAAAATAATCGTAATTCCATACATTGTTCAGAATCTTCTCCCGGGAAAGGGCGATCCCCTGATTTTCCAGGAAATAAGCCAGCAATTCGAACTCCTTGTAGCTTAATTCCATGGCCTGGCCATCGATGGTGGCCATGTGGGCGGCTTTATCGATCACAATTCCTCCAGCCTCCAGGGTGCCTCCCGGATTCATCTGGCTGGTTCTCCGCAGAATCGCCTCCACCCGGGCCACCAGAATCTTGGGGCTGAAGGGCTTGGAAATATATTCATCGACTCCCAGCTCAAAGCCCAGAAGCTCATCCCGCTCTTCACCCTTGGCTGTCAGCATGATAATCGGCACCTTTGAATGCTGACGGATCTCCCGGCATACCTCCCAGCCGTCCATCTTCGGCATCATAACATCCAGAATAATCAGGGCAATTTCCTTATCCTCATAAAAAAGGTCCAGAGCTGCTTCTCCGTCTCCGGCCTCCACCACATCAAAACCGCTTTTTACCAGAAAGTCCCGCACCAGCTTTCTCATACGGCTTTCATCGTCCACCACCAGAATCTTTAATTTATCCATAACGCACCTCCCTGCACGTACTGTTCACATTTATTCTTATCATAGCAGTTGATTATGACGGCTCTGTGAAATCTTTTGAAAAACCTGATTTTCCTATATGATACAGCCCGAAGGCAGCATTTTCAAGGAGGAAAAATGTACCCGTTCCCAGAAAGAACAGCGCATACCCTTCAGGTATACGCTGTTCTTTCTGCACGGATTTCCTTAATAAATCCTTTATTTTTTTCTGAATAGCCGGACCGCACGCAAATGCCATCTGACAAATTTAATGAACAAACATAAATTTTCGTTTCTTGAAATATAGATAATTTAATAAAACCATCAGGCATCCGCCGACAATCCACATGAGAAGCGTTTCAGCCTGCGTCTTTGTCATCCCATATACATTCAATGCCGCTGAAATAACGATTATTAAAATATTTCCAACCGTAAATACGCCTGACCATACTAAAAAGGCTTTTGGCGCATCCGTCCTGTAATGAATTAACCGCTGCCGCACATAAATTGCCGATACGGCCACGCCAAATGAATAGAGTATGTAAATAAAATAGACGGTTATTATGCCTCCATAGAAAAAACGATTCATAAACATACGCAAAACGCTTATTAAATATCGAATGCCTGTGATAAACTCGAAAAATGCCACAAAAAACAAATATCCCCATATCAGAAACTGGTACCAGTTCATGGACGGATTTCCGCTTGGAAACAAATCTTCCCAAAGAGAACGCGAACTTGCTTTAAAATCAAATTTGCCTCTTCCAAAATCTTTTTTATAAAAGGGGGTTGCATTTTGTTCTGTTTCTGTCCGAACAGGCTGCCCGCAATAAGGGCAGAATTTCGCCTGCTCCTTTATCTTTCTTCCACAGCTTCCGCAAAACATATCTGGTTCTCCTCAAATAACCTCTGTCTTTTAGCATATGCATCCGCAATTATTTTCTACGAAATCCCATAACAGCTCCTTTATTTCATCCGTATTCATATCCCCGCATTCTATTGCCGATGACAGATAATGATAACTTATATTCTTTCCCATTCTTTTCGGATTCCAAAGCAGGATTCCATACCTCCGGTTTTCAGCTTCAGAATCAGAGATTTCTGCTACCATATAATAAATCCACTGGCCTGCCCCGCAGTTGTCCTCCGTATACGATTTTCCTATTATTCTACAAGATTTTATGCTGACTGAATGGCCATTACTCTTTCCGATAAGTTCGGCCGCTGCATCTCTAATCAGATTAAAATCTGTATAATCCTTAAATGCCTTTCCCTGACTCAGTACAAGCGCTGCACTTCCAAATGGGGTCCCACATTTGGGGCAGAAATTAAAAAAAGGAGATAATTTACATCCGCAGTTTTTACATTGCATCCTTCTGTCTTCCCGTATTATTTCTATTTTCCGTCCGCATCCTGGACAAAAATGCAATCCATCATCCAAAATTCCGCCACAATTAATACATATTTTACTCATTTTCACCTCTACAGGGCTAATCCTATAGCCCTTATTCTTCATCTACTTTGGTTCCGCACGCTTTACAAAACTTTTCACCCGGCTGCACTTCCGCTTTACAGTTTTTACACAGTTTTTTCCCGGACATTTTGGCTCCACAGGCCGGACAGAAAGCAATACCCTTTTCGACTACAGCCCCACACTGCGGACACAAGTTTTCCTGTTTTGCTCCGCAAAAATGACAAAATTTTTCTCCTTCTGAAAGCGGCCGCCCACATCGAACGCATGTATGAACCACCTCGACAGCGCCGCCACATTCTGGACAAAATTTCACAGAATTGTCAATCTCAGCACCGCAGTTGGGACACGTCTTTCCCAGTTTTGCTCCGCATTCTTTACAGAACTTCTGTCCTTTTGGGTTTTTAGCTTTACATACAGGACAGTCAATTTCATTCTCCTTCAACCTTCCGCCCATAGACACAACAACAGAATTTCCACCATACACGATGAACTTTTCGATTTCTGCAAATATTTCCTCGGGCAATCGGGACTGTTTTACTGCGCCATAGGCGGCCGTTGCAGCAAGAGGGGCAAAAACAAAAAATCCCAGCGCACCCGCTCCGACCTTATCGGACCATTTTCCAAAATCACAGCTGACAATCACATTGTTGTCAGCCTTTATCAATTGCACATGGATAGCCTTCGTCAATCCTGAAATCTTTTTCCACCCATCTTCTTGATCCTTCGCCTGAACAAAATAGCCACCTCCCTGGGCTCTGCCGCCTTCCGCCACCATATTCTTATTCATCTGAAACCAGTCCACCAGATGCTCCCCTATTTTTTCAACTGTCATGCCATTTACAAGTGCAAAAGTCCTTTGGCTAGCCATACCGGTTCCTCCTTTTGTTAATATATAAATTATAAAACTCGTATCGTGTTTTGTCAACGCAATTAGCGTATATACCAGATTTTACTCCGCATATCATTTAGTATGTGAAGGGAGGTATAAACATGAGTTTTGGTGAACATCTGCGCACTTTAATTGAAGAACGAAATATGACTCAAAAAGAATTGGCCAAGCAGTTAAATATTGCCCCTTCTACTATTGGGAGCTATGTTCAGAATACACGGGAACCTGATTTCTCTACTTTGAAATTGCTGGCCCAGTATTTTCATGTTTCTATCGATTATCTCCTAGATAATCATACAGGAAACGGGCCTTCCCGAAATGAAAATGAACTGATACGAATTTTCCGTTCTCTGACGGAAGAACAACAGATAATCTGTATAGAACAATGTAAAGTATTTGTCCGTATAAATCACAGAGAAGAAACAGATGAGCCAAAACAGGGGCGGGCGCGACCCACATGAGTCACGCCCGCCCCTGAAATGCTGGACGGATCAGAAATTACAGCCACCGGCCTTTCATTTTTTCTTCAATATCCGCCCAGGCCTCTTCGTCTATCTCTTCCTGGCGGAACAGCTTTCTTTTATCCGCTTCTGTGATCTTCCGGATCACGCGGCAGGGATTTCCCGCGGCAAAGCTCCAGTCCGGAATATCCCTGGTCACCACACTGCCGGCGCCGATCACCACATGACTGCCCACATGAACGCCGGGACAGATCACCGTATTGCCGCCGATCCAGACATTATCGCCGATGGTGACCTCTTTTCCGTACTCGTACATGGAATTTCTGGTGGTTGGATATACCGGATGTCCTGCCGTGTAGATGGCCACATTGGGCGCCATCTGACAGTTATCACCGATTTTTACTCTGGCCACATCCAGGATTGTGCAGTTATAATTTGCGAAAAAATTCTTTCCCACTTCTATGTGTTTGCCGTAATCACAGTAAAAAGGCGGGTTGATCCAGGCCCCCTCGGATTTGCCCAGGAGCTCCCTGACAACCTCCGCAATTCCGTCAAAATCGGAGCGGTCCATAAAGTTCAGCTTCTGCAGTATTTTCCGACATACGGCCTGCTCCTCCAGCACATCTCCGTCTGAAATATACGCCAGTCCGGCGTCTCTTCTTTCTGTCATTTTCATCATGATATCCTCCATGGTTCTGCTGTAGATTCTGTTATTATATTCCATTCTTCTTGCTTTTTCTATCGTAATATCTTATATTTATATAACAATTCTCCATATCAATTACAAGAAAGGATTCCTGCCGCCATGCACAGACCTCCCAGGACCGCAGCCCCTGCCGCCCCGGAAAAAATCCATTACAATTTCAGCGATTATCCTGTTTATATCCGCAGAGATCACCTCTCTCAGTATCCCAACTATTCCGGCACTGCTCACTGGCACGAGGACCCCGAGTTTATTCTGATCCTGTCCGGACACATGGTCTACAACGTCAACGGACGGCGGATCCATCTGACGGAGGGTTCCGGCATTCTGGTAAACAGCTGCCAGTTTCACCATGGCTTTTCCGCGGACGGCTCTGACTGTGAATTTATCTGCATCATCGTAAGCCCCCTGTTGCTGTCTGCAAATGAATACTTTGAGAGGACCTACATTGCACCGATCCTGAAAAACGAAGATTTCCCCTGGCTCCTCCTGTCACCGGAAACAGACTGGCAGCAGGGCATGCTGGACTGCCTGCGGGATATTTTCCGGGAAAGCAGGGAAAAAAATCACTTTCTGGAAATCCAGCAGCAGCTGCTCCGCCTGTGGGGGCTGCTCTACCGCCACACGGCGCCGGCAGAGCCCGGAACAGCATCGGGATTGGCAGCCCCAGTTATTATTCCGAACTGTTTCGGAAATATTTCCACTGTACCCCCGGGGATTACCGGAGAAGCCGCAGAACCAAAGAACCCTCTGTCCGCGTATAAACAGCATAAGTTTCTGCTTTCCATTTTCATTTCCAGGGATTATAATAAAATAAGAATCTATTTTGAAGGGAGTGTACGCATATGAAAAAACTGGGATTTGGGCTCATGCGCCTGCCGCTGCTGAACCCGGAAGATGAGAGCAGTATTGATATTGAAACTGTGAAGAAGATGGCCGATGCTTTTCTGGCCGCAGGTTTTACATACTTCGATACGGCCGCCTGCTACCACGATGGCCACAGTGAAACGGCTTTCCGGGAAGCCGTGGCCAGGCGGTATCCCCGGGAGGCCTATACGATCACAGATAAGCTGACCATGTTCATGGTGGATTCGGAGGAGGATTTTCCCGGTTTCTTTGCCGGACAGCTGGAACGCCTGGGCGTGGATTATATAGACTACTACTGGCTCCACGGCCTGGAAAAAAACTCTTATCCGAAAGCGGAAGCGCTGCACGCCTTTGACTTTGTCCGGAAGCTGAAGGAGGAGGGAAAAGTAAAACACATCGGCTTCTCCTTCCACGGCGACGCCGCCATGCTGGAGGAAATTCTGAGCCGCTATCCCTATCTGGAGTATGTACAGCTGCAGCTGAATTATCTGGACTGGGAGGATGCCCATGTCCAGTCCCGGCTCTGCTGCGAGACAGCCGCCAGACACGGAAAGCCTGTAATCGTTATGGAACCTGTAAAAGGCGGATGTCTGGCTTCCGTCCCTGAGGAAGCAGAGAAGCTTCTGCGCCGTTTTCATCCGGAGCAGTCCGCCGCTTCCTGGGCCATCCGCTTTGCCGCCAGCCAGGAGAATGTTATGGTGGTTCTCTCCGGCATGAGCGAGGAAGGGCAGATGGAGGATAATTTAAGCTATATGAAGGATTTCCAGCCTGTTACGCCGGAGGAGACAGCCATTCTGGCTCAGGTAAGGGAGATTATCCAGACATCCATCGCCATTCCCTGCACGGCCTGCCGCTACTGCACAGAGGGATGTCCGCAGCATATCGCGATACCGGAGTATTTCGGCTTCTACAACGATCTGAAGCGGTTCGGACCCTCTCAGATGCGGAATGTCCGCCGCCGTTTTAAACAGCTGACTGAGAAAAACGGCAGGCCCTCTGACTGCATCCAATGCGGCAGGTGCGAGGAGCGCTGTCCGCAGCATCTGACGATCCGGAAGTATCTGGAGGACGCGGCTAGCGTACTGGAAGTATAAGTTCCCCGGAAGGTGCCAGGAGCTCCGTTAATGTCTTTACGGACAGGCAGTCCGCCCCTTCATGCTTTCCTCTTCTGTCCACCAGAACGGGCGTGATGCCGGCGGATCTGGCACCTTTCACATCCGATTCCAGAGAATCCCCCACATGGATCACTTCCTCCGGGCGGCATCCGCTGATCTCCAGAGCCTTCAGAAACACCTCTCTGTGAGGCTTATAGGCTCTGGCCATGTCGGCGGTAATGATGCCCGCAGGCTTCAGATGGCAGCGGTCCAGGCAGCGTTTCACATAGAGCACGCTGTTATTGGTGAGCACATAGACCGGAAGCGGACAGGATTTTATAAATATTTCCGCGTCTTCAAATACCGGGGCATTGGCCCAGTATCCCCGGAACAGCTCCTTAAATTCCTCCGGATTGTCCTGCAGATGAATCTCCTCCCTGCACTGCCGGAGCAAGGCAGTCACGATCTCCTCCTCTGAGATAAAATTTTCTCCATAGTATTTCTGTTCCATTATCCCGAGATTCCGGTACCAGTAATTTACCGCCTCCTCAGGCGTATGCAGGTCGCTGCCCCGGCAGATTCTCGCCAGGATCTCTTCCATCTCCTTTCCGCCCTCCCGGATAATCGTCCCATTATAATCCATAAACACTGCTTTTCGCATAGTATCCTCCCTCCCGTCTGCATCGGGCTTCCTTTCTATATATATTTTCTCTATACTTTCATTCACATCTGTTATACTCCGGGCGTTCTGTCCAAAATAAACCGCTGAAAATTCTGTGCCGCCGGCGTCAGATAGGCCCGGCTGTCCCTGACCATAAAAAAATCCCACCGGTATGCCGGGGACTGTATCTCAAGAATAGACAGATCCAGCTTCAGAAGCAGATCCATATAGGGGACAACCGCGATGCCGAATCCCCGGGCCACCAGTCCGGCTATAACCTGGTCTTCTTCTGTCTCACAGGCCACGGGCGGCGCCGCACCGATCTGTTCAAAAAGCCCGTCAATCACCTTCCGGAGACCGGATCCCTCCGAAAAGCAGACCATCGGGTAAGAAACGGTTTCTTCCAGGCCGATCCTGCGCCGGTCCGCCAGAGGATGATCTCTGGGAACGATCAGCACCAGATCCTGCTGCCGCACCGGAAATGCAGACAGATGCGGCCTCCCAAACGGCCGGGAACAGAAAATCAGATCGAACTTCTGGCTCTCCAGTCCGTCCAGAAGCTCGCTGGTTCGTCCGCTGTGGAAGGAAAAACGGATATTTTTATCCGGATTGGCAGATAAAAATTCTGCCGCCATCTGCGGAATATAATGGATGCCCAGTACCCGCAGAAATCCCAGACGGATCAGACCTTCTCCCCGGGCGCTCCTGCGCAGGGCCTCCACCCCTCCATCCAGCGTAAGGAGCGTACGCCTGGCACAGTCCAGAAATTTTTCTCCGAACTGTGTCAGCGCTGTATTCCTGCCTGTCTTTTCAAACAGCGGCACGCCCAGTTCCTCTTCCATCTGCCGGATCGCGTGGCTTAAGCTTGGCTGGGAAATGCAGAGCTGTTCGGCCGCTTTCGTGTAATGTCTGACCTCCGCCAGCTTTACGAAATATCTCAGATAATCCAGATTCATAGGATTTCCCCCTCCTGCTGCCATTGTACCATAATCCATAGATAAAAACTATTATTTTATCAAAACGATTCATTTGTTCTTTCTTTATTTCTGCCGTATGGTAATAAAAAGCAGACTAAAAGAAACGAGGTTTTTCCCATGACTGATTCATCTGTACCTGCACATATCCATATATTCCGCGGTGAGCTGGCTCTGGCTGCCGCTGTGGCCCTGAACAGCTTCGGCGTTGTTCTTATGCTGTATTCCGGAGCCGGTATCTCGGCTATTTCCAGCGTTCCCTTCGCTTTCTCCCAGGTGCTTCCCCGGTTATCCCTCGGCACATGGACCTACATTTTTCAGGGTATGCTCGTTTTCAGTCTGATGGTTCTGCGGCGCCGTTTTATTCCTTCATACCTGTTCAGCTTCGCAGTCGGATTTCTGTTCAGTAAACTTCTGGATTTTTATGAATCCTGGATCTCTCTGCTTCCTCTCTCTCCGGCCTGGCGCATTCTGTATTTTGCAGTCAGCTATGGAATCATCTGCCTGGGAATTGCACTGTCCAACCGCTGCGGCCTTCCGATTATCCCCACAGATCTTTTCCCTCGGGAGCTTTCCTCTATTACCGGAATCCTCTATTCGCGGATCAAAATTGGCTTTGACGCCTCCTGCCTGCTGATTACGGCCTGCCTGACCTTTTTCTTTCTGGGGCGTCTGGACGGACTCGGCATAGGCACCATACTGGCTGCCCTCACCATGGGCAAGGTGATCGGTCTGACCGGACAGGCCCTGGACCGGCGGTTCCGTTTTGTTATCCATCACCGCCGCTCCGGAACTGTCTCTCAATGATCCCCTGTATCTCCGGGTTCACAGCCAGAACACAAGCCGCGCCGTACTTTCCGGCATGTGGATTCTCCCCACACTGCAGGTAGTTATAAACAGTACCCCGGCGGTTGCGGCGGATCAGGGCAGGCCTGCAAAATCTCAGGTTTCCGGCTGATTCCTTCCAAAATTTCTTGTACCTTCTGTTTCATCCACCATTCCTTTTTCTCTAGTTAGACATAACTAATCTTTTCGCAAAAAAATTTCTGTCTTACTATACGGAGCAGCGCTGTTTTTGTCAACCGCAGATTTTTTTAAATACCTCTTGCTTGTGACGCGGCGTCATGAGTTATACTCTTTGCAGAGAGGAGAAAATTGAAAATGAAAACTACGAATCGTCAAAAAGCAATTCCCGAAGGTTACATGACTGCCGGAGAGGCAGCCAGAAAGATGCATATTACCGTCCGCACCCTGCAGTACTATGACCGGGAAGGTCTCCTGTCTCCCTCTGCGGTCAGTGAGGGCGGGCGCAGGCTCTACACGGACCGGGATATTCTGAAGCTGCATCAGATTCTCTCCCTGAAGCATCTTGGTTTTTCCCTCGGAGACATCAAAAACCGCCTGATTCCTCTGGATACACCCGGTGAGGTAGCGCAGGTCCTGGCTGACCAGGCGCTGGCTCTGCAGCAGCAGATTGAACGTCTGTCGGAATCTCTGCGGGAGCTGACCGCGCTGCGGGAGGAGGTCCTCCAGATGCAGACCGTCAATTTTAAGAAATACGCGGATATTATTGTAAATCTGCAGATGAAAAATGATTTCTACTGGCTGATCAAACACTTTGATGACCAGATTCTGGATCATATCCGCAGCCGTTTCAACCGGGAAAGCGGAGAAGCCTTTATGCGGCAGTTCCTGGACCTGCAGGAGAAGGCCATCCGTCTTAGGGAAGCAGGCACCGATCCGGGAAGCCCAGAGGCTCTGTGCTTTGCTGAAAAATACTGGAACATGATCACGGAATTTACCGGCGGAGACTTTTCCCTGCTCTCCAAGCTTATGGAGTTGGCCGCCGCGGAGAATTTAGATCAAAAATGGAAGGAAAAGCAGGACCTGGCCAATGCCTTTATTGAACCGGCTCTGGAAGCCTATTTTTCCCGTCTGGGAATTAATCCATTTCAGGAGGAAACAAAATGAAGCATGCACTGGAAGTCTGCGGACTGAAAAAAAGCTATGGAAGCCGCCGGGTGCTGAAAGGCCTTGACTTTCAGGTACGCCCGGGAGAAATTTTCGCCCTCCTGGGCGCCAACGGCGCCGGGAAGACCACGGCGCTGGAATGTATCGAAGGCCTCCGGAGCTATGATGCCGGCCATATAACCAGGCATGGCAGCACCGGTGTCCAGCTCCAGTCCTCCTCCCTTCCGGATCATATCCGTCCCATGGAGGCGGTCCGCCTGTTCGCCGCCTGGAACCGGACCGGCCCCTCCCCTTCTATTCTGGAAGCGCTTGGCATCCCCGCTCTCGGGAAAAAGCAGTACCGCCATCTGTCCACCGGGCAGAAACGGCGTCTGCATCTGGCTCTGGCCCTGACCGGGGATCCGGATATTCTGTTCCTCGATGAGCCCACCGCAGGCCTGGATGTGGAAGGCCGCGCAAATCTCCATGAGTTAATCCGCCGGCTGAAGCGCGGCGGAAAAACCATTCTCCTGGCCAGCCACGATATGAATGAGGTGGAGGCCCTGTGTGACCGCATGGCTATTTTAAAGGACGGGATCCTGGCCTTTACCGGAACGGCTGCGGATCTGAGTGAAAAGCTGGGCCGCCGCTACAACATTTCCATCCGCACCAGTGCCGGAACGGAGCAGCTGGAAACCTCCGATATTCTGGAAACACTGACTGCGGTTCTGGAACGGTGCCGCAAAACCGGAACCGTAATTTCCGATCTCCATGTGGACCGCGGTTCTCTGGAACAGCACTTTATGCAGATTGCAAAGGAGGAGACAAATTCATGAAAGCATTTTTTTACGGCGTATCCCTGCAGTGGAAACTGGACATCCGCAGCAAAACTCTTCTGATTACCTGTTATCTGGTGCCGCTTCTTTTCTTCGCGCTGATGGGCGGCATCTTTACCTCGGTCAACCCGGAAGCCCGGAGGACCCTGATTCCTTCCATGACCGTTTTCGGCGTATCCATGGGCGCTTTTATCGGACTGCCTCCTTCTCTGGTAGAAATCTATGGCGGCAGTATCCGAAAAGTATACAGGGCGGGCGGCGTACCGGACTGGCTTGGCCTGGCACTCTCCGGCACCTCCGCTTTTCTCCACCTGTTTCTTATGAGCCTGCTTCTCTACGCCGCCGCTCCCCTGGCCTTTGACGCCAGCCTGCCGGAGCATCCGGCCTTCTATTTCGCCGGGCTTGCTCTGTTCATCCTGGTATCCCTGGCTGCCGCCGCCGTCATCGGACTGGCTGTCAAAGATCCTGCGAAAACCCCCATGTTCTCCATCCTGGTTTTTCTTCCCTCCATTATGCTCTCCGGGATCATGTTCCCTCCGGAGCTCCTTCCGGGCGGGCTGCAGACCGCGGGAAATATCTTTCCCGCCGCATGGGGATACCGTCTGCTGGCAGAAAGCGGATCTCCGGCGGCAAATCTGAGAGCGCTGCTGGTAATCCTGGCTGCCTCGGCATCTGTGTGCCTGTTTCTGGTCAGGAGGGTGGGGAAATAAATTTCTCCACCCTCCTGACCAGATATCTCTGGATCTCTTCTGTGTATAAAAAGATCTCACAGGATCTTCTTCAATATCTGCGCTTTCTCGTCCTTTTCATATTCCATGCCCTGTTCCCCTCAGGGTATTTTCGTCTTTGCCTCAATCCGAAGCTTCAGTTCCTGCATCTTTACATCTGTGGCCGCGATGGTATCCGCGCACACCCGCAGCTCTTCCGCAATGGCCTTTACCTCCGGAGAATCATTTTTGTACCGGATCTGGTGCTCCAGGCTGGCCCAGAAATCCATGGCCACCGTCCGGATCTGCACCTCCACCCGGACCGGCTCCTTGCCGGTGGAAAAGAACACCGGAACTTCCACGATCAGATGCAGGCTCCGGTAACCGCCGGGCTTGGGATTTTTAATATAATCCTTTCTGGTAACCAGGCGGATATCATCCTGGGCCAGCAGCATATCTGCAATATCATAAATATCATTGATAAAAGAGCAGATCACCCGTATCCCCGCCACATCGTTCAGGTTCGCCTGCACGGACTCTACGGAAACCGGCAGATGGTTCCGGCGCAGTTTTTCCGCGATGCTGTAGGGGCGTTTCACCCGGGAATGGATGCTGGAAATAGGATTGTGTTCTCTGGAAACACTCAGCTCATCGTTCAGCACTTCCAGTTTCGTAGTGACCTCCCGGATGGCCGAGCGGTATTTCAGCATCAGATCCTCAAACTGAAGAAGCCGCTCCAGGGATTCTTCGGTAAATTCCTCATCTTCCTCCACGCCAAAAAAATCCCGGAAGGTCTCCCGGCGCTCTTTTGTTCTTGTATCAAATAAAGTTGCCATATCTTATCCTCGCAATTATTCTGTCCTGTTCTATTTTTTATTTTTATAAATCTTTCAGTTCTGTATATTTTTCTTTCCGCCCGAAGGCTTTTTCCACCGGATATTTCCGCGCGTTGCGCGTAACCTTCTCCCGCACAATCTCATCCAGATCCAGTCCGCAGGCATCGGCCATGAGAATACAGTAATTGACCACATCGGCCAGCTCCTCACGGATCCTGTCCATTTTTCCTGCACAGGTCAGATCACCGCCGCTCCACTGGAATACCTCCAGGAGTTCCGCAGCCTCCAGGCTGATGGAGATGGCAAGATCCTTGGGGTTGTGAAACTGCTTCCAGTTCCGGTCATCTCTGAATTTTAATACCTGCTCAATGGTTTCCTCTGTCATGGGAATTCTCCTTTTCTCTTTCATTCAGACAGGCGCGCCGCAGGCCGTTCCCGGTATACGTTTCCACCAGCCCGTCACGCCCGGGAACCGCCCGGAGCTCATCCCACTGCTTTAACTCGATCAGCACAACATTGGCATCCCGTTTTTTATCATAGCCGGAAATCAGAAAATCTACCCGTTTAGAAGTCTGCGGAATATTGTATTCAATGGCAATCCATGCATCCTGGGGAATTTCCCTGTCATTCAGTACCTTATACATATATTCCATGGAATTTTCCCAGGAACGAAACTCATTCTTTGCCGTGCGGTGCCGCATTTTCTCATAAATTTTATTTTCAATTTCCAGAGCGATGGTATCCTGTTCCACGCTTCTTAGAAAATCCTTTTTCGTTCCGTCATAAACTAACATATCGGTTTCCTCTGCAGTTGTGTATATGGCAGGCACTCTGGACTGTTTTCTTCCTCGGCCGACGATGTTTTTATTATACAACCGGAACTGAATCTCTGTCTATTGAAATTCCTTTTTTCTTTTAGCCGCCCTGGAAAATCCTGTCTCTTTCGCCTGATTCCCTGAATTTCCCGAAAGCTGAAGCCTTTTTCTATTTGGCCGTCAGTTTTTCCATCCGGCCCGCCTGAATTTCCGGAATGCACTGCCTGATTTTTTCCGGCGTCCAGTCCCACCATTTTATTTTTTTCAAAGCTTCAACCGTCCTCTCCGAAAAACGTTTTCGTATGGGTTTGGCCGGTACGCCGCCCACGATCGTATAGGGCTCTACATCTTTTGTCACAACTGCACGGGAACCGATGATCGCCCCGTCTCCGATTGTAACGCCTGCAAGGATAACGGCCTCATATCCTATCCAGACATCATGGCCAATGACAATATCACCTTTGTTGTCCCATGCATCTGCCACATTGTGAATGTTCAGACCCCATTCTTCAAAAAAGATCGGGAACGGATAGGTAGACAGAGATTTCATCGCATGGTTGGCACCGGTAAATAGAAATTTTGCTCCGCAGGCAATGGAGCAAAACTTCCCGATTATAAGTTTATCCCGGTTAATCGGATAGTAATACAGAACATTATTCTTTTCAAATTCCCGCGGATCATTTACGAAATCATGGTACATCTCCTTTTTCTATCTACCGGATATTCCAGAAACAATCTGTATAAAAAGGAGCTGCATCAACTGCAGCTCCCGACACTTATTTCTGGTATATGATTTTCCGGATTGCATGTACGGACAAGCAATATTTTTCCGCCAGTTTTTCCACAGAAACACCAGCTTTGAAGTTCTCTGTAATCTGCGCATTCCGTTTCTGTAATTCCCTCCGGTAGCCGGATACCTCTCCCCAGCTTTTCTGCCGATTCTGTTCAATGGGAATATAAATGTATCCTCCCTGGAAATAACCCTGCAGCTCCCTGAACAGCTTATCCGGAAGAATCTGTTTTGCATTTACGTATTTCATATGCAGGCTTCCTCCTTGACTAACAAGCTCAAGCAGCAAAGCCAGCCTTATCCTGTCAGCAACTATAAAAGATTTCTCCACGCAAATGTCGCTGTATTACTGGTTTTGCGTGGAGCCATGCATCGTTGCTCCGTTTTTTGTTCTGACACATTGTTCTCACCCTCCCGCCGGAAATTCCTGTCCAATTTTTTGCTGAACCTCAATCTTATTTCCTTAATTGTTTCATTCTCTTAAATGCCGGATATTTTTCTCTATCTGCCGGATGACATCCAGAAAAACGGCATCATTCTTTCCCGTTGGATCCTCCAGGCCCCAGTTAACCACCGGCTTGCCGGGAATACTGGGGCAGGCCACGTTGCAGCCCATAGACACATAGAGATCCGCCTCCGGTATATCCCGGATCAGTTTTGAGTACTGCTCCTTTTCCATATCAATCCCATATTCCTGCTTCATCAGCCGCACCGCATCCGGATTAATCCGCGGCCTGATTTCCGTTCCGGCAGAATAGCAGTCACAAAAATCGGATAAATACTTCTTCCCCAGCGCTTCAGCCATCTGGCTCCGGCAGGAATTATGGACACAGATAAAAGCAATCTTCATCTTCTTTTTGCAGAAAGGACATCTTATGGGCCAGACCGAAATTATCCTTTCCCAGGGGTGTGGAACCGGTGACAATGGAGAGAAACATTCCCGTGCTGATCCCGGCGCCGCAGGCTCCCCAGAATCCGCAGGCACCTCCCGGCACCGACCTTCCTCTGTTGCTCATCTCCGCCAGAGCCTTTTTCAGGTCGATGTTCCCGCCCGAATTTCTGTAGGCTGCCAGAAGTGCCATTCCCACCATGGTATGGTGTTCAGGGCCATGCATGTGGCAGGAGGGCCGGGACATCATCTGATTAAGAATAATCACCGGGTTTTTCGATGTCTCACCCATGCATATCCCAAGAAGGCTGTCGATCCCCTGCATATGGCATTCATTGCATACATAGTGTCCATTGATACATCTGGTTTTACTTTTTTCTTTTTTATGGCATAATTCACACTCCATTTCGATATCTTCCTGCAGATATTCCAGGGGTGCCCTGCAGATCAGGCATTCTTCCTTCATCTATTCCACCACTATTCCGGCTTATTGCCGAAACCCTTTCCTTTATCATCTCCGCTGCGCATTTATGCTTTCAAATTTTCCATGGCATCTGGACAATTTTTGAAAATTGCTCCAACAGTCAGGCATGTTTCTATTTCAGGACAGTGGCCGCAGGTAGATACGCCTTTTTTCCGTGCACATTTCCAAATTTCACACATATGCTCGCAAAATACCGTTTTCACTCCATTCACGTGGCATCCCTCACAGTTAATATGTTCCGGCAGAATAGGCGCATTATTTTGCTCTGCCCATAATTTCGCAGTCTTCTCCCGCAGCGCCTGATCGTCATGGACGGTCGCAAGATATGCATCGCATTTTTCGCAGTCCAGACCGCAGTATCCTATCATATCTTTCATAGATTATTTTCCTCCTGTTGCTTTTCCTGCGGCTGCAGCAAACCGTGGCTGCGGCTCAGGAATTATCAGCGCCTGGTGATGACAATCCGCTGTTATCTTTTTCTATCATATACGACTGTAAACTTTTTTCACACCCATTTTTTTCATAAAATAATTCAACACCCGGCTGCGCACCAAAATATAGCATAGTTGGAGAAGCTGCCCTGGCCAGCTGCAGAAAAGAGCCGCTGCTGCACGACTCTCAAGACATTCTTCGATTATTTCTGAAAATCATTCGTCCTGCTTTTATCTTTCCAAGAATACCGGATAAATACAGGGCAATAACGATCAACATGCCGAAAACAAAACCAAGACCTGCGCTTGCGATTCGTTCAAATATGCTGCCCGGGGTATCTAAGCCTAATGCCTCAATTATTACAAATACAATCATTCCGAGCAATGCCGCTATCGTCAACCAGAATAATCTTCTCTTAATTTTCTGATTGACTGCCTCTGCATAATCAGATAATTTTAATGCTGTTTCCTTTACTTCCTCATTCATTTTCTCGCTTCTCCTTTTCCCATCGATGATTTCAGGAATACTGACATCATATAGTTTCGCAAGCTCTGCCAGCAATCCTATATATGGCATGTTCCTTCCCGTTTCCCATCTGGATACACTGCGGCTGGAAACATTCAGCTGTTCTGCTAATTGTTCCTGCGTCAGATTCTTTTCTTTGTGGAGACCTTTCAAAAATTCTCCGATTTTTCTTTGATCCACTCCAGCATACCCCCTTTCCCTTCCACCATAGTATGGTTTTCTGATTTTGAACACGACACAAAGCGAGAAATATTGTTTTTCGTCAGATAGACATGGTTGTCTGATCCCTCAAAATTTGATTCATCCTTCCGCACGGCTGCGGCTTCGTATTTTCATGACGATTAACGGGGACAGCAGCGCAGTTAAAACAACGATCATCCAGGTGTTTCCTGTCGAAATATCGTAAGACTGCAGCAGGTCGCTGAAACCGCCCCCATCTTTTATATACATAACCAGATCAAATATATTTGTTAAAATAAACCAAAGGATTCCAATCAGGAAATAGTCGAATTTGCTGCAGCTTCTGATTTTGGGAAGCAGGAAAAATGCCGCTGCAAATATGCAGGCGCTCAAAATTATACCGCTTAACGGCTGCGCTATTACGCCAAGATGAACAAGCACATATTCCCGCAATCCCCCGTTCAGAATCGCAATGGGAATCAGGAGCATCCATATCAGAACCGCTGTTCCGTATTTCTTCACTCTAATCATCACCCCTCCTCCAGATAAGCCAGTAAAGGCTTCAAATACTCTTTGTCCAATCACATTTCTGACCGGCAGAACGCGTCCATAGGATCATAACCGTTTTTCCCCCATCGGCCATCGGGCATATTTTTAGCCACCCTTACTCATATTCTTTGATCTCTTTAAGATTATCTCCCATCTGAATAATTGTCTGAATTGTCACCTGAATCTGTTCCCCGGAAATATCCATAAACATCTTCTTCATAACGGCAGCCGTCTTATCTTCATTTTCTGAGCAAAACCGCCTGCAGTAATCGGTAAGCCGGATGCGCTGCTTTCTCTTATCCTTTTCATCTGCCAGAATGGAAACAAAACCTTTCTTTTCCAACTTCAGCAAAATCTGCTTTACATTCTGGTGTGAGCTCCCCATAATCTCAGCAAGCTCTCTTACCGTAGGATCTTCTTTGCACATGTTGATACATATGACCGCAAAAAACTGTTTCCAGCTGATTTCCTTCATCGTGCTGTCTGCCACGGTCTGAAACCGATTCTCAAATGCGCTCAGCAATCCAAGCAGAAAATAGGATGATTCGATTTCGGTAAAATTCATTTTATCGCTGTTAATAACTTCTCTGATATTCATTTTCTTCTCCAAAACAATAGTAACATGTTACCTTTTCTTAAAGGTAACATGTTACTATTGTTTTGTCAATAAGAAATATATCACCTGAAATCCGCACCGTTGATTCCAGTCGGGAAGATGCCGTGATGAAACCCGGCGTTGGCGAAGATTGCTCTCGTTTATAGAAGCAGCTTACTCACAATCAATTCTCTCAATCTTAAAAATAACCGGTCTTGTGCCATCGTTGCAGCAGGCAATCATGACCCTGTCGTCTTTCGTCCCGCCGTGCATAATGCTCCCGCCCTGCAGAGCCGTATAGATATAGCGGCTAATGGCATCCCATGCTTCTGCGCAGAAGGGAACACCCTTTGTTCCGCAATGCGCAGTACCCGGCGACTGCAGGCAGCCCTCGTCCGGCTGGCCAGACTTCACAAGCGTCCCCTCGCCGCAATGCCAGAAATCATCCTGCTCGTCATTCCTGCAGAAAATAAATTCATCTCCAACATAGTAACACGGACATTTTCCGCTGTCCGGAACGGCGCAATACTCCTGCTGCAATTCCGGATATAACTTTTTATCCAGAACGGTAACTTTCACTTTATGCTGCATCTTATTTCCTCCTTTTCCGATTTATATGCCTTCCGGTAATCATTACAATATGCATCCTATTCTCCTGTTTTTAACAGTCTCACATAGAAAAGTTCTTCAGCTCGTGATATAATATCTTGAACTTTTCCGAGAGTGAGGCAGCTATCATGCTTAAACCACGATATTACTTTGCGGATGACTTCCGCGCCTTTTATGAATATTTTCTCTCCCGGCCCCATACCTGTCGGACTTTCCGAACGGGAGACTATCTCTGGAAGCCCGGACAGCCCTATGACCGCATCCAATACTATATTACCGGTGCATCTGTTCATTTTTCCGATCATGAAAGCGGACGCCGAAAGATTATCAGTTTTCATGGGCCGGGAACAATTTTTCCCGGTTATCACACAACGAATTTCCGTATTGAACTATCCCTGACCACTATTGCACTTTCTGAAGTCAAGGTGCTGGAGTTTACCATCCCGCAGTTCCGCGCAATGTTTCAGGCGAACAGGGATCTTGCCGAAAGCGTCATTAACTGGTATTCAAAGTATGTAAACCTTTTTCTATTTGAAACGATCCATCAGGAGTTCAATTCATCACAAGTAAAGCTCTGCAACCTGCTATATCTGCTGACCATGAATCAACCGTCTGACTCCGGATTGACCATTGAAATGACGCAGGAAGAGATTGCGGACATTCTCGGTATGAGCCGTGTGCAAATCACGCGGGAACTGGCTGATTTGCGCAGCAGGGGAATTTTGTCCACTGCCCGCGGCAAATTGATAATCACAGACCTTCCGGCGCTGGCATCCCTCTGCACAGAAGAAACAATGTAGCATGCTCTGACTACACTATGTATTGTACGCAATCCGCCCTGCTGCATCTGCTTCTGATGAAGCACTCCAAAGAAAATTGCCGCAATACATCCAGGCGAAGCTGGAAGGCGCCGTTCTGCCTGCCTCCGCCACAGTCTCCAGTTCCTCCGTGGCATGGGGCTGCATATATTTTTCGATTCATCTTAACCAGTCATAAATATAATTTCTGCTATACCTTATCACAATCTACCGATAATTTATACCACCGCTTAATATATGTATCCTTTAACAACTCTTCATCGGCACGAACCAGCTTTATAAACAATTCCGTCAATCCATCATACTGTGAATAATCTCCGGCGTCATAAAGTTTCCATTCCAGCTGTTCCAGAGTCCAGCTGCTTTTAATCGAGTTATGAAGCATAGATGTCGTCGCCCAATTTTCCATTGAATCCGCTCCGCCAAGCGCCACCGGATAAATATGATCCACTGTGGGTACAAATTCCCAATAAGCATTATGACATTCCTCCATCTTCCAATGCGAATGATATGGAAATGTCTCAGGCATATAATGGGACAGAACCTTCAATATACCCGGATTTACCAATTTTTTTCCGCTGTACCTGTCAATGAATCCATCCCTTATAAATTGCTCCATCTTTTCTCTATCCGAATAATTTCTTCCCTGTGCAGTAATTTTACGGAATGGATATTCGTTATGAATTATTGTCTTTGCTTCTGAAAGATTTTGCTGCAATAACTTTAAAGCAGAGAGTTCAAGCGCCTCTATTTTTTCCATCTTTTTCTCTCCAACGTCTGTCTTTCCGCTGAAAAATCAGCCTTTTCCCGGCTAAAAAGCAGCTGCCAATGCATTACGCATCAGCTGCTGCTGATTTAAGTTCCGTTTATTATTTATTTGACTTCAAGAGGCACACAGTCTCTATGCTCTCCGTCCACGGGAACATATCCACCACCCAGGCCTCTTCTGCCACGTATCCTTTTCTCTTCAGATATTTCAGATCCCTGGCCAGGGTCTCCGGATTACAGGACACGTACACCACCCGCCCTGCTCCCATTTTCGCCACGGAGTCCATGAATTTCTCCGTGCTGCCGGCCCGGGGCGGATCCATGAAGACCACATCGGCCCTCTCTCCCCGGGCAGCCATATCCTCCAGGAACTCCCCGGCATCCCCGGCCATGAAGCGGATATTCTTCACGCCGTTGGCCTTTGCGCTGCTGATGGCGTCCCGGACAGCGGCCCGGTTCAGCTCCACGCCGATAACCTCTCCTGCCTGATCCGCAGCGGCCATGCCGATGGTGCCGATGCCGCAGTAGGCGTCCATCACCCGCTCCTTTCCTGTCAGTCCCGCCAGCTCCACGGCCTTCCGGTACAGGCGCTCCGTCTGTACCGGATTCACCTGATAGAAAGAATTCGGCGAAATCCGGAAGGTTTTGCCGCAGAGAATATCCTCTATATACCCTTTTCCATAGAGGGTAATATTCCGCTCTCCCAGAACCATACTGGTTTTTTTATCGTTTATATTCAGAACGATTGTGGCAATCTCCGGATGAAGCTTACGCAGAGCCCTGACAAAATTGTTTTTGGAAGGGAGAATGGGCGAGGCCAGTACCAGCGCCACCAGTACCTGACCGGTGGCAAAGCCGCGGCGGATCAGCACATGGCGCAGGAGGCCGCGGCCGCTGTCCTCATTGTAGATCTGGATTTTAAAGGAGGGGAGCAGTCCCCGGATATCCCGGATAATGGCGTCCGCCGTCTCGTCCTCGATGAGACAGTCATCCACCGGCACAATTTTGTGGGTGCCCTCCTGGTAGATGCCGGAGATAATCCGGCCGTCCCGCAGCCGGCCGAAAGCTGCGTGGATCTTGTTGCGGTAATGATAGGGATTCTCCATACCGACAACGGCCCTCACGGGACAGAGATCCCGGAGAAGCCGTCTTACTTTATCTGTCTTAATTTTCAGCTGTTCTTCATAAGAAATTCCCTGGTAAGCGCAGCCGCCGCACTTTTTCGCGGCGGGACAGGCTTCCGGGCTCTTGTTCGTCCCGATGCTCATCAGAATGTAACTCCCATGCCTTCAATGAGAAGCCCCCATAGTACGCCGGTCACGTAAAGGGCGGCCGTAATTTTCAGGTTTTCTTTCAGTTTCTGGTTGGTGCGGAACAGCACCAGCAGGCCAACGCCGCAGCTCACCAGGAGTCCCCCCATCATCTGGCCGGCGCCCAGCAGGCCGGACAGATAAAGCTGTGTGATGATCACCGAGGAAGCGCAGTTGGGGATCAGGCCCACCAGAGCCGCCAGAAAGACGCCCGGCACCGGCTGTCCGGTCAAAAATCCGGAAATAGTATCCTCCCCCAGAAACTGAATGCAGAGTCCCAGGGCAAGGGTAATCAAAAACAGAAACAGTGTAATCTGCAGGGTATGGCGCAGGGCTGATTTCCAGATTCCATCCTCACAGTGGCAGTGCTCATGTTCACAGAGATCGTGGATGTCCTTATGAACCTCCTGCTTCCGGAAACGGCGGAGAATCAGATCCAGAAGAAAACCTGTGACTGCGGCAAGAAGAACTTTGGTCCCCAGGATCTTCAGGATCGTGGGGATCCGCACAGCCTCAGAGATAAAAATCGGCAGCATCTCATCCGAAGTGGAAAGGAGAACTGCCAGCAGGGTTCCCGTGGTGATCAGACCGCCGGAATAGAGGCTGGATGCCGCCGCAGAAAAGCCGCACTGAGGCACCACGCCGGCCGCCGCTCCTACCAGTGGGCCAAGCCGTCCCGTTTTCCGGATGATCCGGACAGACTTGTTTCCGGCCCGGTGTTCCAGATATTCCATGGCCAGATACGTCAGGAACAGAAAGGGAAGGAGACGCAGGGTATCCACCAGAGCGTCCAGTAAACATTCAGTAAATACCATAGGCGTCTTCTCAGCTCTCCTTTCCGTAATTTTTAAAGAAATCCGTCAGATTTTCCAGGGCTTGTGCCAGCACCTTTACCTGCTCCTCATTTAAATGAGCCAGAACGGCATCCGTCATGCGGTCATGGAACTCCCGGTGGGAAGCATACGCCTTCCGGCCCTTGGCCGTCAGACGGATGTTGACCACCCGGCGGTCCCGCTCGCTCCGGTTCCGCTCCGCGTAATGTTTCTTGACCAGGCTGTTCATGGCTGTGGACAGAGAGCCCATGGTGATGTTCAGCTTTTTCGCAATGGCGGACATATTGTTGCCCTCCAGACCTACAGCCTCAATGACATGCATATCGTTATTGGTGATGTCTTTAAATTCTTCTGTTATAATGGCCTGCTCTTCCAGTTCCCAGATTTCATTGAACAGGTAGACCAGCACCCCGTTGATCGTTTCCCGTGCGCTCAACCTTTTTCTCCCGCTTTACAAATAGATCTTCTGCTTTTCCCGCAAAATGCCGCGGAAAAGCATATACTTACATTTTTCTGAACCGCTGATACCTCTGCTCGGCCAGTTCCGGTCCGGACATGGTCTTATACTTCTGAAGGAATCCGTCGATTTTTACCCGCAGGGTACAGAGCACCGGCTGCATGTTCTCCAGGCAGAGTCCCTCCGGCTCCTGAATCACAGCTTCAATAACCCCCAGCTCTTTCAGATTCCCGGAGGTTATCTTCATGACTTCCGCCGCCTCCGGCGCCAGCTTGCTGTCCTTCCAGAGGATGGAGGCAAATCCTTCCGGAGAAAGAATGGAATACGTGGCGTTTTCCATCATCCATACTTCATTGGCCACAGCCATGGCCAGAGCACCGCCGCTTCCTCCTTCTCCGATCATCAGGGTAAGGATAGGCGTCTGGATGGCCGACATTTCATAGAGATTCCGGGCGATGGCCTCTCCCTGCCCCCGTTCCTCCGCTTCCATGCCGCAGAAGGCTCCCGGTGTGTCCACAAAACAGATCACCGGCCGGTGGAATTTTTCCGCCTCCTTCATCAGCCGCAGCGCTTTCCGGTATCCGTCCGGGGAAGGCATGCCGAAGTTCCGCATCATGTTTTCTTTTGTATTTTTTCCCTTCTCCTGGGCGATGACTGTCACAGGGGTCCCGTGAAACCGGGCAACGCCGCCCACAATCGCCTTGTCGTCCTTACAGTATCTGTCTCCGTGGAACTCCATAAAATCTGTAAACAGGCCCTGAATATAGTCCGTGCCCACGGGACGGTCTTTTCTTCTGGAAAGCTGCACTCGTTCCCAGGCGCTTAAATTTTTCTCTGTTTTGTGCGGGATCCGTTTTTCCGGAGAAGCCTGCACATCTGTATCCATCTCAAAAGCCACTTTTCCGGAGTCTTCATGAAGCTTCAGAATCTGGGAGAGTACATCCTTCAGCTCTTCCCGCTCCACGATCCGGTCTACGAAGCCGTGCTCCAGCAGGAATTCCGATCTCTGAAATCCCTTGGGCAGCTTCTGTCCGATGGTCTGTTCGATTACTCTTGGCCCTGCAAACCCGATCAGGGCTCCCGGCTCCGCCAGAATAATATCCCCCAGCATGGCAAAGCTGGCGGTTACACCGCCGGTGGTGGGGTCTGTCAGCACAGTAATATACAGAAGTCCCGCCTCGCTGTGGCGCTTCAGGGCCGCGGAAGTTTTTGCCATCTGCATCAGGGATATGATTCCCTCCTGCATCCTGGCTCCGCCGGAGCAGGTGAAAATGATTACCGGCAGGCGCTCCCGGGTGGCCCGCTCCACCATCCGGGTAATCTTTTCACCCACCACTTCCCCCATGCTGGCCATCATAAAGCGGCCGTCACAGACGGCCACTGCCGCCGGGCTCCCGTTGACGGCAAGCTTTCCGGTGGTTACCGCCTCATCCAGCCTGGTTTTCTGCTTCATATACTCCAGCTTCTCCGGATAGCCGCTGAAATTTAAGGGATTCGTCTCCGCAATGCCCCGGTCCCATTCTTCGAAGCTTCTCGGATCACCGATCATTTCTATCCTGCGGTAGGCGTGAACCCGGAAATAATTATGGCATTTCGGGCAGATATAGTAATTCTTCTTTACATCCTCCGTGAGGATAGCCGCCTTACAGGCGTTGCACTTTTTCATCAGACCTTCCGGCACCTCCGGATGGGCTCCCCGGGCAGCCCGGGACCCGCTCTCCGGCCGGATGGTCTTTTTAAACAGTTCTTTCCATTCCATAACCTGTTATTCCTGCTTTCAGATATGGTGGGTGTTCAGATACTCAATATCTGTCCGGCCCGCCTGATAATCCGGCTCGTTCAGGATCCGGTAAAGATAATCCACATTGGTGTCGATGCCCTCCACAATCACTTCTCCCAGAGCGCTGATCATCTTGGCAATGGCCTCTTTTCTGTCTCTGCCATGGACGATGAGCTTGGCGATCATGGAATCGTAATAGGGCGGGATGGTATAGCCGCAGTACACGGCCGTATCCATCCGCACGCCGCAGCCGCCCGGCAGATACAGCGTCTCAATCTGTCCAGGGGAAGGGCGGAAATTTTTATCCGGATTCTCTGCATTGATCCGGCACTCGATGGCATGTCCGGAAATCCGGATGTCCTTCTGGGATACCGTCAGGGGAAGCCCGGAGGCAATGCGGATCTGCTCCTTGATAAGATCCAGACCTGTCACCCACTCCGTCACCGGGTGCTCTACCTGGATCCGGGTGTTCATTTCCATGAAATAAAACTGCTCATTTTTCTCCAGCAGAAACTCGATGGTTCCCGCGTTCACGTAATGGGCAGCCTTCGCGGCCTTCACGGCCGCCTCCCCCATTTTCTTCCGCAGTTTGTCGGAAATAGCCGTGCAGGGCGCCTCCTCGATGACCTTCTGATGATTTCTCTGGATGGAACAGTCTCTCTCGCCCAGATGAATCACATTGCCCCTGCTATCTGCCAGGATCTGAAATTCGATATGCCGGGGATGTTCCACGAAATGTTCAATATACATGGTATCGTCCCCAAAGGCCTTTTTTGCCTCAGTCTGGGCAGTCTGGAAAGCATTTTCAAATTCCTCCGGGGTGAAGGCGGTGCGCATGCCCTTTCCTCCGCCGCCCAGAGCCGCCTTGATCATCACCGGATAGCCGATGCGCTCCGCCTCTTTCTTTCCGTTCCGGACGTCATAGATGGGCTCCGTTGTTCCCGGTATGACCGGCACACCTGCCGCCATCATGGTGTTTCTTGCCTCAGACTTGTTGCCCAGCTTCTCGATAGTCTCGGAATCCGGGCCGATAAAGGTAATATTGCACTCCTCGCAGAGCTTTACAAAACGGCTGTTCTCTGACAGGAAGCCAAACCCGGGATGGATAGCGTCCGCCCCGGACACAATCGTTGCGCTGATGATCTGCTGCATGTTCAGATAACTCTGGGAAGAGGGGGCCGGACCGATACAGATGGCTTCATCCGCCAGCTGGGTGTGAAGCGCGTCCCGGTCCGCTTCGGAATAGACGGCCACCGTGGCAATACCCATTTCCCGGCAGGCCCGGATGATCCGCACAGCAATCTCTCCCCGGTTTGCAATCAAAATCTTTTTTATCATAGTTTCCTCTTTTTTACCTGGGGCCTTTGCGGCCCGCAGCTTTTCAGGATAATTTTTTAACCGATCATAAAGGTAAGCTCTGCCTTCGCCGCGACCCGGCCGTCCACTGTGGCCACCGCCTCGCCGATGCCCACAGGCCCTTTTCGTTTAATGATCTTTGTCTCCAGCCGCAGCTTGTCGCCGGGGCGGACTTTATTTTTGAAGCGGCATTTATCGATGCCGCCGAAAAAGGCAATCTTTCCCTTGTTTTCTTCCAGCGAAAGGATAGCCACGGCGCCCACCTGGGCCAGTGCCTCAATAATGAGCACTCCGGGCATCACCGGCTCTTCTGGAAAATGGCCTGCGAAAAAGTCTTCCCGGTAAGTTACGCATTTATATCCCACGGCGTACTCTCCGGGTTTGTAATCTTCAATGGCATCCACCAGCAGAAACGGATGTCGGTGGGGAATGATCTGTTTGATTTCTTCAATTCCAAGACTGTTCATATTCTCGTCCTCCTTACGGCACAATCCGGAACAGGGGCTGGCCGTACTCCACAGCCTGGCCGTTTTCCACCAGGATCTCGGCCACAGTTCCGCTGTAATCGCTCTCAATCTCATTCATCAGCTTCATGGCCTCCACAATGGCCACCACCTGGCCCTGCTTCACCGCGTCGCCCACGGATACATAAGGAGCCGCGTCCTCAGAAGGAGCTGCGTAAAATACGCCCACCAGCGGGGAGGTAATGATCATTCCCTCCTTTTTCTCAACAGCCGGAGCGGCCGGCTGTTCAGCCGGGACTGGCGCCAGAGCCGCTGTCTGCACAGCCGTCTCCGGCGCAGTAGCCGGAGCAGCGCTGACCGCAACGGTATTCTGCTTTCCCTGGAGAGACAGCTTCATGCCCTCCTCCTCATAAGTAAATTCCTGAAGTCCTGATTTTGCAAATACTTCGATCAGTTTACTGATTTCTTCTACATTCATCTTACCGGCACCTCCGTCAGCCTTCCCATTTTTTCAGAAGCAGGGTAGCGTTGTGTCCGCCGAATCCCAGAGAATTGGTCATGGCATAGCGGATATCCTGCTTCACCGGCGCGCCGATGCAGTAATCCAGATCGCACTCGCCCTCAGTCTCTCTGCTTCCAACGGTCTGATGTATAAAGCCTTCCATCAGGCTCTTGACGCAGACCACGCACTCCACGCCGCCGGCTGCTCCCAGCAGATGGCCGATCATGGATTTGGTGGAATTAATTTTCAGCTTGTATGCCGCATCCTCGAAGGCCAGCTTGATGGCCCTGGTCTCAGACAGGTCGTTTAAGGGCGTGCTGGTTCCATGGGCGTTTACATAGTCCACTTCCTCCGGCTTCACCCCAGCCTCCTCCATGGCCAGACTCATGGCCTTGGCCGCGCCGGAACCGTCCTCAATGGGCGCGGTGATATGGTACGCATCGCCGGTGGCGCCGTAGCCCACCATTTCGGCCAGGATCTTTGCTCCCCTGGCCCGTGCGTGCTCCAGCTCCTCCAGGATCACGATGCCTGCGCCCTCGCCCAGGACGAAGCCGCTCCTGTCCTTGTCAAAGGGGATAGATGCCCGCTCAGGATCGTTGCAGGTAGTCAGAGCGGTCATGTTGGTAAATCCGGAAACACCCACCGGTGTAATGGCATTCTCGGTTCCTCCGGCGATCATTACATCGGCATCGCCGTACTCAATGGCCCGGAAGGCATCGCCGATGCTATGGGTGCCGGAAGCGCAGGCCGTCACCACATCGGTGCACTTGCCTTTTGCGCCCAGCTGAATGGAGACATTCCCCGCCGCCATGTTGGAGATCATCATGGGAACCAGCATCAGATTGACCCGGGAAGGCCCTTTCTCCAGCAGTTTTTTGTATTCTCTCTCAATGGCCTGCAGGCTTCCCACGCCGGAGCCCACGATTACGCCTACCCGGAAAGGATCCTCCTTGCTCATATCAAGCCCTGCCATTGCAAAGGCTTCCTTTGCAGCCGCCACCGCGTACTGAGAAAAATTTTCCATCCTCTTGGCGGCCTTGAAATCCATATGGTCAGCGGCTTTAAAATCCTTCACCTCCGCCGCGATCTTTACCTTATAATCTGCGGTATCAAACTTTGTGATGGGGCCGATGCCCACTTTTCCTGCCTGAATGCCTGCCCAGAAGTCGTCCACATTATTTCCCAGGGGAGTTACGGCGCCAAGGCCGGTGATTACAACTCTTCTTTTCATTTCTCTCTATCTCCTTTACATCGCCATGCCGCCGTCTACGCACAGCACCTGACCGGTAATATATGCTGCCTCATCCGAGGCCAGAAAGGCCACAGTCTTTGCCACATCTTCCGGTTTTCCGAATTTCTGCAGGGGAATTTCCTTCAGAGTTGCCTCCTTGACCTCCTCCGGCAGGACTTCTGTCATCTCCGTTTCGATAAAGCCCGGAGCGATGGCGTTGACTGTGATTCCTCTGGAAGCCAGCTCCTTGGCTGCTGACTTGGTAAGACCGATGACGCCCGCCTTGGAGGCGCTGTAGTTCACCTGGCCGCCGTTCCCGCGGATTCCCACTACGGAGGACAGGTTGATGATCCGCCCGCTTCTCTGCTTCAGCATCTGCCGGGCGGCAAACCGGATTGTGTGGAAAGCTCCCTTCAGATTGGTATTCAGCACCACATCGAAGTCCTCCTCCTTCATCTGCATCAGCAGGCCGTCCCGGGTGACGCCCGCGTTGTTGACCAAGATATCAATGCGCTTATATTCTTTGATCACCTGTTTGAGAAACGTCTCACAGGCCCCGTAGTCGGACACATCGCACTGCATGACGCAGGCCTCGCCCCCTGCTGCCGCGATCTCCTCTCTGACAGCCTCCGCTTTTTCTGCGGACCCATTGTAGTTGACCACCACAAAAATTCCTCTTCTGCCCAGCTCCAGGGCAATGGCTCTCCCGATTCCCCGGGAAGCTCCCGTCACTACAGCAACTTTCTTATCAGTCATTCCTATCCTCCTAGACTAAGGCCGCAGCCACTTTCTCAATATCCTCGCAGCAGCCCACCTGATAGACAGCGGCGCTTCTGTCAATTTTGCGCAGGAATCCGGTCAGAGTCTTGCCCGGCCCGATCTCCACAAAAGTATCCACTCCGTTTGCCAGCATGTACTCCATGCTCTGCTGCCAGCGCACAGAAGAATATACCTGGCGCTTCAGCAGATCCTTTGTCTGACGGATATCCGTTACAGGCTCCGCCGTCACGTTGGTCACGTAGGGAATCTGAAGGGATGTGAACTCCACCTGATTCAGCGTCTCCAGAAGTTTCTCCCCCGCCGGCTCCAGCATGGGAGAATGGAAGGGACCGCTGACATTTAAAGGCAGCACCCTCCTGGCCCCCTTCTCCCTCAGCACCTCCGCCGCCTGATCCACAGCAGCCTTTTGGCCGGTGATGACAATCTGCCCAGGACAGTTGTAATTGGCAATCCAGGCTCCCTCAATGCCCTGCAGTCCTTCCTCAATGGCCGCCGCGTCCATGCCCAGCACAGCCGCCATGCCGCCCTCTCCGGCGGGAACGGTATCCTGCATGAGAATTCCTCTCTCCCGGACAGTCCGGATGGCATCGGCAGCGCTCATGCCGCCGGCCACATGAATGGCACAGTACTCCCCGAGACTCAAGCCCGCGGTAATATCTGCTTTTACGCCGGCATCGGCCAGTACACGCTCCATAGCCAGACAGGTAGTTACCAGCGCCGCCTGGGTGTACTCCGTGAGATCCAGCTTGTCATTTTCCTCAAAGCAGAGCGCCTTCATATCCAGTTTCAGAAAGTCGGAGGCCATGTCATAGATCTCTGCCGCCTTCGGGTATCTCTCATAAAAATCTTTTCCCATGCCTGCCTTCTGCGAGCCCTGGCCCGGGAAGATAAATGCGGTCTTACTCATAGATTCCGGTTCCTTTCATGAGTTTGTCAGTCTCGGCTACCAGACGGCCGATAATCTCTTTACAGGTGGGGATGTCGCGGATCATTCCGGCGATCTGTCCGGACATCAGGCTTCCCGTCCTGGTATCTCCTTCCTGTACCGCCCGGCGCAGGCCTCCCACGGTCAGGTGCTCCAGTTCCTCGAAGGTTGCCCCCTTCTTCTCCAGCTCCAGATATTCCTTGGTGACGGCATTGCGCAGAACACGCACCGGATGACCAGTGCTCCGGCCGGTCACTCTCGTATCAATGTCCTTTGCCTTCACAATGTAGTCCTTATAGTTCTGATGGACTACAGCCTCCTGGGAAGCCACAAACCGGGTGCCCAGCTGTACGCCTTTGGCGCCCAGCATAAAGGCTGCCGCGATACCTCTGCCGTCAGCAATGCCGCCGGCCGCGATCACCGGAATCTTCACAGCGTCCACTACCTGCGGCACCAGAACCATAGTGGTGGTCTCGCCGATATGGCCGCCGGACTCTGTTCCTTCCGCTACTACGGCGTCAGCGCCGGCGCGTTCCATCATTTTCGCCAGGGCCACGGAAGCAACGACCGGGATCACACGGATACCTGCCGCCTTCCAGTCCGCCAGATATTTTCCGGGATTTCCGGCTCCGGTGGTGACTACCTTGACACCCTCCTCGGCAACCACCTTCGCCACATCATCCGCATAGGGACTCATCAGCATGATATTAACGCCGAAAGGCTTGTCTGTCAGTTCTTTTGCCTTGCGGATTTCTTCACGCACCCACTCCGCCGGAGCGTTAGCCGCGCCGATAAGACCCAAACCGCCGGCCTCAGACACAGCGGCAGCCAGATGGTGCTCTGCCACCCAGGCCATACCGCCCTGAATAATCGGATACTCAATTCCCAGCAACTTCGTCACTTCTGTCTGCATTGTGATAACCTCTCTTCTCTCTTTCTTCTATATAATATACACCGGATTTTTCTGAACAGTAAACTTACGCCTGCCACTCCAGGTAAGCGGCTCCCCAGGTAAGGCCTCCGCCGAAACCGATCATCACCAGCTTGTCGCCTTTCTTAAATCTTCCCGCCCGGTTCAGCTCATCCAGCAGAATGGGAATGCTGGCCGAGGAAGTATTTCCGTATTCATGCATATCCATGGGGAACTTTTCCAGAGGCAGCTTCAGCTTTTTCACCGCCGCCTCCACAATCCTTGCGTTGGCCTGATGCAGCACGAAAAGATCAACATCCTCCGCGCAGATGGGCAGCTTCTCCATCAGCTCCCGCACCACCTCGGGAATCCGCTTCACGGCAAACATAAAAATTTCTTTGCCGTCCATGGTCATATTGTAGGCTTCCTCCGGCAGACCCTTGGTGTACGGAGTTGCCTTGGCCAGTGCATCTCCCTTGGATCCGTCGGAATGCAGCACGCACTCAAAGGGTGCGTCCGGATCGGCCTGAACCACGGCAGCCCCGGCACCGTCTCCAAAGAGGATGCAGGTGCTGCGGTCTTTCCAGTTTACCAGATTGGAAAGGCTCTCCGCCCCGATAATCAGGATGGTCTTGTAAATCCCGCTGCGAATAAATGCCTGAGCGGTGCAGTAGGCGTACAGAAAACCGCTGCAGGCTGCATTCAGATCGTAGCAGACCGCATTCTTTGCCCCAATCATCTCCTGGACCTGGCAGGCCACGCAGGGAACTACTGCATTGGGGGATGCCGTAGACAGGATGATCATATCGATCTCCTCCGGGGCGATACCGCTCATCTCCAGTGCCTTTTTTGATGCCTCCGCGGACATGGTGGCGGTAGACTCGTCGCCGGAAATAATGTGCCGCCTGGCAATTCCGGTGCGCTCCTGGATCCAGGCGTCATTGGTTTCCACCATCTGCGCGATATCATCGTTGGTCAGTATCCTGCCGGGTATATAAGAGCCCGTACCGCATATTCTTCCATTCATACTGATTCTCCATTTATTTTTATTCTAAAATAGTTTGACTCCTAAAGTATATAATATTTATATGGATTGTCAAGCTGAAAACTGCACAAATCCACGGGAATTTCACTTTCCTCCTTCCCGTCTTCGGGAAATATCCGCAAAAAAGAAGCCTTCTCAAAAGACAAATGCTTTCTTCTGAAGACTTCTTCTATGCCCGCCGCCGCAGTTTTCATCTAATCCAGTTTTATATCTCCACTTGCCGTTTTAATCTCCACCTGGAAACGGGGAGTGTCCCCGTAAACGCCCTGATAATTTCTTTCCTCTTCATCCGCATCCATCTGCCGGATAATGGAACCGCTCAGATCCCCGGAGGTTGTCTCCGTCTGAAGACTGAAAGAACTGTTCTCAAGCTTCCGGATACAGACATCTCCGGAAGATGTCTCTACACGGATCGCATCCTCCCCGCTGTCCATCTGGATATCTCCGCTTCCCGTCTTCACTTCCCGGATTCCGCTTCCTTCCGTCAGATCCACATCTCCGGATCCCGTCTCCGCCCGGATGCCTCCGGACTGCTCTTCAATGCGCATATCTCCGCTCCCCGTCTCCACCGTAAAGCTTCCCCGGCACTCGGATGCAGTCACATTGCCGCTCCCGGTGGTTACTGCCAGGCTTTGCCCCTTCAGTCCTTCCAGCCGGATATCTCCGCTTCCGGCCGTCACTGTGAATTCCCCGCAGGTCAGATTCTCCGCATCCACATTGCCGCTGTCTGTCTGTATGACCAGTTTTCCGGCATACACCTCCGGAATGGTGATCTCCGCCCGCCGGATCCCGTTTCCAAGGCTGAAAAACCAGAAGCCAAGATAGGAATCTCCCTGGGTAACCGTCACTGCTCCTTCCTGTACATTTCTCTGGATCCTGGCATAGCTATCTTCTTTCGGGTCACCGGAGAAATATTCCGTAAGGACCATCTGGCTTCCGCTTCCCTGTTCAATGGTCAGATCCACCGCGTCATAGTCCAGACGGATCTTCTGAATTCCTTCCAGATCAATATTCTGGGTATGCTCTGACTGACCCACTGAAAAGCTGCGCCGAAGATCAGCACCGAAACTTCCCTGGCCCGCCCGGATCCCCCAGATCAGAACTGTAACAAAAAAGAAAGCTATAGCTGCCAGGATCACAATTAAAACAACCTTTCCCCTCCGCATAGCCGCCTCCTTTTATCTTCTCTCCTGATCCATCAGCAGGTGTACAATCGTCTGCACGCAGGGGGCAATCAGCCAGATCACCCAGGTGATATACCAGGCCATGGTTCCAAAGCTGATGACAAAATACAGGATCGTAGCCAGCAGCCAGATGACAGAGTCAATGGCCTTTCGCATCTCCCGGTTCCGGTCTGATTCGCTCTTCCATGCCTTGAATTCTTCCACAATGGTATCGTCCTGCTTTTCATGCCGCTGATACCTGGGATACATGTTGGCGCAGTATACACGAATCCCCGTGGCAATGGCCACGAAGATCAGCATTACAATAAATCCGGAAAGTCCAAACACCGTGCTCACTTCTCCGGTGGAGCTGACCCCGTAGCCGATGGCCACAATGATCATCCAGACGGCAAATCCTACAATGTACAGACTGACGGAAACGGCGTTCAGAAGTGAACGCTTTCTCCGTATCTCAAAGGTTTCCTCCCCCGACACCTGTCCGCTGCCCGGTTCCAGAAACTCCTGAAACAGTTCCCGCACATCTCCTGCGGAATCCAGGGCGCACTGATACGCATCCTCCTCCCGGTATCCCTGGCGGATCAGATCATCGTACCGCTCCTCCATATTTCCAATCAGTTCTTCCTTCAGCTCCAGAACTTTCCTGCTCTTGGGAATGTCCTTCAGCAATTCATCCATAAAAGCTCTTAATCTCTCTCTCATAATCCGGCTCTCCTTATTTCAATAATTTGTCGATCAGCTCCTTGGCCTCTTCCCAGTCCCGCTTGTAAACACTGTAGGCGGCCCGGCCCTCCGGCGTAATCGAATAGTACCGCCTTCTGGCTCCCGTGGTCTGATCACCCCAGTAGGTGGTAATATAACCCGCCTGCTCCAGTCTCCGGAATGCTGTATACAGGGTTGCCTCCTTCAGTTCGTAACGGTTGTCTGTTTTCTCCAGGATATCCTTGTTGATCTGATAGCCGTAGCTGTCGCAGTCCATCAGATGAGAAAGGATGATCGCCTCCGTATGTCCCCGGAGGATGTCTGAGGTAATGGACATGTATATACCTCCTTTCCTTTCCTATATCATATTCCATTATACCTCATCTGTCAATGTATATTTTTGCATAAAGTATCTGCCGGTTACAAAGAAGCCGCAGGCCCGAGGGTCCGCTTTAATTCCTCCGGGCATCAAAAAAACAGGCCCCCAAATATGAGAAGCCTGTTTTTTTATTTTCAGCTTTCCGGAAAGATTGCCAGCATCTGGGCGGTTCTGCTTTCCGAGATTGCCTCCGCATTATTTACAAAGATCACATCATCCACCTGATTTTCGCGGATGAATTGTGTGAGATTTCCCGTATAGTAGCGGTAATCCACCACATACACGTGCTCGTAGTGATCCACCAGCCAGGGAACAAAGGCATTTCCGTAGGATTCCTTGACAACCACGCAGGAGGATCCATCCTGAATCTGCGGATTTGTAATGGTCGTAAACGGATTGTCTCCGCCGATAAAACAGCTGTATTTCGCACCGGCACTGTAATCCGAGACATCGCTGACCACAAACCACTGCATGGTTTCCCCTTCCGCAGTCTGGATCTCCGCATCATTGGTTCCCATGGGGATGTAAGTCTCCACCGTATCCGGATTGTTTCCCAGCGCCGCCGCCTGGTTGCTGTAGGCGTAAAAAGTTCCCAGGAATCCCTCATAATCGCGTTTTTCAAATTCTGAAAGCTCGTGGGGTGTGATCCCCTTCTGCTCTGCGAAGACCCGGTAGGCATAATACGCCCCCAGCGCTGTCCAGTGGTGGTCTGTGCGGTAATAGAGGTATTCCGCGTTATGTCTTACCAGCTCGTCAAATACATCTACCCTCTTCACCTCCGGATCCAGCCGGCTGTAAATGTACTGGAAGGCGTCTCCCTGACTGGATCCGCCCATATTTTCCTGAATCGACTCGTCCAGGCATACGCCAAAGCTGGTGGGGGCCAGCAGGTCATAAACGGTTGTATCTCCGCCCAGTCTGGCCTGAACTGTATTAATCATGGAAGCGTAGCTGTCCGCTCCGCCCTGATTGAAGTAGTAAATCTCAAAAGCCGTGTCTCCCGCAATATATACATCTCCGGCCATCTCCGGCTCTTCGTAGATTGTGCCGTCCTCCAGCTCCGGTGTCGGCGCGGGAGTCTCCGTCACTACGGGCGCCGGGTCGGCTTCCTCCGAGATATCCGGCACCTCGTCCCCTGTTTTATCAGAATTATCCACAATCTGCTCTCCCTGCAGGCCATACAGGTTCTCCACCCGTGAGGCACCTGCAATCAAAGCCTCCCGCAGAGGATATGTATCCGAGTACCAGGTACTGACCCCCTCAAACCAGGTGCCGTCCCAGAGCCCGGAAGCAGTCAGCCCCGGGAACTGCTCCAGATCTCTCTTTTCCAGCTCCGACCGCTCGGGACGCAGCGGAAGACAGAGCCCAACCGCAAAGCCGGCGCCCAGAAGTACGGCAAATACCTTTATTCCTGTCCGGTTTATCTTATCCTTAAGCTGTCTGCATTTCTTATAGTAATGTTTTAAATGTTCTCTGTTCATACCATCCACCCGGCGCCCGCGCCGTTCTGTCAAAACTGATTATACAAAAACGGAGTATAGCTGCTTCCCGCCATCATCATCGTGGAAATCACCAGCAGCGCCGCCGCTCCGGCAATCGCTGCCCCCTGAAGCACACCGCTGTTTATGCGCCTGCTTCTCAAATAGGAAACCACATATTGGAAAGCAAACTTCCATACAGGTGTCACCGCCAGGACCGCCAGGATCAGGAAGAAAACATTATTTCTGAAGGTCAGGCTGACCACCGCGCTTCCGATTCCATTTCCATTCAGTCCAAACAGCCCCAGGAACGCTCTTCCCATGGCTCCGAAATCTTCAAACCGGAAAAAGATCCAGCCGAAAAAGACTACTGCCAGGGTATACACCCGCGCCAGAGCCGGCGGCAGCTGGATCCCTTTACGCTTCCAGTAATTTTCCAGTACAAGAAAAGCAAAATAATAAATTCCCCACAATACATAATTCCAGCTGGCCCCGTGCCACAGACCGGTCAGCGCCCAGACGGCCAGAAGATTGATATGCAGTCTTCTGACACTGCAGCGGCTGCCCCCCAGAGGAATATATACATAGTCCCGGAAAAAACTGCTCAGTGAAATATGCCACCGTTTCCAGAAGTCCCTTACGGACACAGCCAGATACGGATAATTAAAGTTTTCCGGGTAATGAAAGCCAATCATTCGTCCAAGCCCCAGCGCCATGTCCGAATACGCCGAAAAATCCAGATAGATCTGCAGCATATAGCAGAGAGATCCCAGCCACACGCCGGAAACCGGAACGGAAGCCACACTGCCCAGCGGCAGAAAGGACTCTGCCAGCACGCCGCAGTGATCCGCCAGGATGGTCTTCTTCCCCAGACCCACGCTGAAACGGATCATGCCCTCCATAAACTGTGACCGGCCGGCTCTCCGTTCTGTCAGCTCCTCTTCCATCTCTGTGTAGCGGACAATGGGCCCCTGAAGACTTTGGTGAAAAATACTGGTATACAGAAGAACCATCCAGTAGTTTTTCTGGGCCTCCGTCTTCATCCAGTACACATCCACCACATAGGATATCAGCTTAAAGGTATAAAAAGAAATGCCCAGCGGCAGAGCGATATTCTCGGCCTGGGACGGCAGACGGAAAATTGCGCCGAAAGTCCCCAGGAAAAAGCCGGTATACTTAAAAATACCGAGCACAGCCAGGAAAACCGCCACGGAAGCAATCATCCACCGCTTCCGCCTGCGGTCCTCCGGACGGTACTTTTCAATCTGAAGCGCTCCCATCCATCCTACAGCTGTCATGGCAGCCAGCAGGAGCAGGTATCGCACGCCTCCCCAGCAGTAGAAAATCAGCGAGGCGGCCAGAAGAACAAGATTCTTCCTGCGTATTCCGGAAACTTTATGATATACCAGTAAGAAAACCGGTAAAAAGAAAAACAGAAAAATCAAACTGGAAAATGTCATGATAACCCCTTAATAGAAATGCCGCAAAGCACTCTCCCCTGCCTTTACAGCCATCTTTATGAACTCAGAAACCGGCGGTCTGCCGGTTTCGCTATAAGAATCATTATACCGGTCTTTCCACTTATGTCAACAAAAAATACCAAAAATTTTGTTTACAATTTTCCGCATGAATCATAGACAAAAAATACCGTTTTTTATAACAATTTTTGGTACAATTTATTCCCGTCTGCGTGTTATAATACATATGTAACAAGAGGAACACCTCAGACACGCACCATACAGAACGCTCGCAAACATCCTGTTTGGTCCGCCTGCCAGGCATTCAGATTTTGGAGGAAAAGATAAATGAATACTTTAAAAGCTGAAAAAAGAGACATGAGCATCAAAGCAAAAAAACTGAGAAGAGAAGGCTACGTAACCGGTAATTTATTTGGAAGAGAAATTAACGGTTCCATCCCCGTAAAAATCGAAAAATCCGCCGCGGAAAAGCTTCTGAAGACCAGCAATAAGGGCAGCCAGATCCTTCTCGAGCTTGAGGGAACTTCCTACGACGTACTGATCAAGGAAGTTCAGTACAATTCCATGAAGGGACAAATCGAAGAGATAGATTTCCAGGCTCTGGTAAAGGGCGAAAAGGTTCACGCCGTAACAGAAATTTTCCTGCTAAACCATGAAAAAGTCAACACCGGCGTTGTGCAGCAGCTGCTGCACGAGATCGCCTACAAAGCGGATCCGGCCCATCTGCTGGACAAAATTGAAGTTGATGTGGGAGACATGAAGGCCGGAGACATCCTGAAAGTCAAAGATCTTCCCATCGCCCGGGATACGAATATTTCTCTCCAGACAGATCCCGAGGCGGATGTTGTAACCGTAACAGAGGTTCACACAGCGCCCGATGAGGCTGCTTCGGAAGAAGAAGCCTGATTTTGTGTTCTGCGAAAACCTCTGTAGCTGCAGATCTTCTATCAATAGCTGCCGGGCTGAAAGCTTATCTAAAGGCTTTCAGCCCGGCAGTTATATTTCTGTAAATGTGTACTTTGACCTGAGCCCGGCACTGTCCACTTCATAGATAATGGAGCCGTTGTCCGGCTGAATCTGCTCGCAGACGGCTCCCGGCTGCAGGCAGCTTCGCATATACTGATCCAGGTCATCCGCCTCCACTTCTTTGAAAAAGGTCTGGGGCTTTCCGCAGCAGTTATTAAACATTTCCAGGATCAATTCATAACGTTTCATGTTCCGTCACTTTCCTTTCATTATTGTTCAGCAACAGTATAGCACGCAGCCCTTCTTTATTCAATTTAAACCTCTTTCCTCCTTCGCAGTAAAAAGAAAACCGGGTTTAAGTATCTTCTAAACCCGGTTTATCTCGGCTCTGACAGATACTGCATATAGTTTCCGCTGCCCTAGCCCTTTGCTATGCAAATGTTCATTCCCAAAGAAACATTTCCGCTGGAAAGCCACTCTTGCTTACAGTTCTTCCACTGCCCGGAGTAGTTCCCAGGCACCCCGTGCCCGCTGGTACATACGGTTTCTGCTGTACCGGGGATTTTTCGCGTTCCATGCCTCCGGCGTATTGAAATAGTAGGCGGTGTCCGTATCCAGATATGTGGTGAAATACACGCCGTGGGCGGTGTCCAGGGCTGCCCGGATCAGGTCTTCTCTTCCCAGCTCGCACCCCAGCTGGTACATGTTGGCGCTTAGCACGTAGGAAACCCCTGTCCACACATCGTAAGAATGCTCAATAACTCCGTCGCCTGTACGGTATGTATGCCGGGTGTCCAGGCTGGCCAGATTTCTGGCTCCACAGTGGCCAAAGCCGGTTCTTTCTTTACTGTAGCAGTCTCCCACATTATATTCATAGACCTTCAGATAATGGCCTGCCAGTTTTTCGGGATCTACGGTGTTCCCAAGACCGGCGTTGTGGGCATGGCGCTCACCGATAAAGGCGTCCGCCATCAGTACCGGCGTATCGCTGTTAAAGAGGTAACAGCCCTTTGCCTCATCCCACAGAACGGTTTCCACATAGGTTCTGCAGCGGGCCAGTTCTTTTTTCGCGTCGTCACAAATAGCATCGCTGACCCCTTCCAGAACGTTGCCCTCAGTATCTTCTACGGTATAAACAACTTTCTCATTCAATTCCGGACAGGCTTCGCACCAGGAAAGAATGGCCTCCAAGGCACCGATCCACAAAATTGAGTTAAACAAATCATTTCTGTCGTACTCGGAGCTTTTCATATTGGTGACGCCGTCATTATCCGTATCGGTTTTCCTCTGATAGATATAACTGCGGATCACAGCCTCCCAAATATCCCGGAGAAATCCCTGATCCCCGGTGGCTTTCCAGTATTCATAGGAATAGAGAATGAATTTGGGGGCGTATTCGCTCCAGGGAGTGGTATGCCGCTTCCCGATAACATCTTCGTAGGCTTCCCGGTTCAGCAGGGAGATCATATCGTAGTAGTAATCGTATTTGAAAAATACGCTTCCGTTTGTGTTTCCTGCATCGTGGGGACAAGAGCCGTCCTGGGTGTCCATGATAAAGTCTTTGTAGACCAGAAGGATATCCCGTTCGATTTCCGGCCACAAATCGGTA
This sequence comes from Candidatus Scatomonas pullistercoris, assembly GCA_018713515.1. Taxonomy (GTDB): domain Bacteria; phylum Bacillota; class Clostridia; order Lachnospirales; family Lachnospiraceae; genus Scatomonas; species Scatomonas pullistercoris. The sequence continues at coordinate 2,715 of DVOO01000009.1, read as the reverse complement.
TAAACTCTGTGGGAATGGGCCCGGACATCAAAAGTTTCTCCGAAGGGAAATTCCTGGGCCTCCAGGGTGTAGTGGAGATGCTGCTCCTTCTGCCTGTATTGGCGGACGCTTTCCTGATACAAAGGCAGCTGTTCATAATTTCGGCCGCCGAATTTTTTGGTTTCTGTCTGCACCGACTTTCCGTCATAGTCGGTGTAGGCCGCCTGGATCAGGCCGTTCTCCCAAAAGGAGCCTCCAAAGGCATTGTAATACAGTTCATTGAATCCGGCGGTGAGCACCCATTCTTTCCCGGCAAATTTTTCATTTTCCAGGTAGGGCTCCATCCAGGCGTCAACGGCCCGGCGGTTTTCTTCCAGCTGCTCCAGTCCGTCTCTGGCAATGGCAAATGCCTGTGAAAGAATGCAGTCCGGATTCCATGTGTCTTTTTCTCCCGGACATGGAGGATAAAATTCTGTATATTTTTCCCACCACTGGGCGTACTCCTGGCTGCCGGCCCTGCCCAGCTCTGTAACGGGGAAATACCAGCTGAGGGCAAAGGGGATCTCCTTTGCCTCTCCGGGAGCCAGTGTGATCTCCGCACACAAGGCTCCCGCCGGTTCTTCCGGCTCCCGGGAAAAATCTTCCAGCCTTCCCTGTCCTGCAAATTGTTTCCAGATATCGCCGCCGTCTCCGGCTCCGTCAAAGTTTCTGCACCAGCTGATCTTTATGCCGGAATCTTCCCGGGCGGCTATGCAGAATTCGGAATTCCGCATCTGCCTGTCATTTTTCTCCGAACTGCTGGTCATAAGGATGCCTGTAATGTTCTTTTCCTGCCGCAGGACATTTTCCAGGCCGTACCTTTTTACTTCGAATTCTTCTGCCCGTTTATCAATGCCGGCGCATTTTTCCGCAGTCCTGTAGACCGGCAGATTTGGGAAGGTAAACATCAGGGACAGCTGCAGGGTATCCTGGGTAGGATTCTGGGCTTTAAAGATAAAATAGGCCAAGGGCAGGGAGGTTTCCCGGTAATTATCCGCAATGACGGGGCTGAAAAATTCCATGCTCAGGCGGGTTCTGAAATTGTCTTTGTAATCGACCCAACCTTTGGGATATAAGGCGTAATAGTCCGCGCTGCCGATATCCAGCAGCTGGGAATTCCAGGCTTTCATGAGAACATTTTCCGATTCTTTAAACTTGCTTTTCCCGGCCAGGGTTCTGGCGGTTTCCACATCCTTGGGTGCCCCCTGCATGGCCCGGAAGGGATTAAAATCATAGTCGCTGCCGTCGGCGTCCTGTACCTTTTCTTTCACATGAAAGGCGGCGGCGGACAAGAATCTCCGTTCCAGCTTTCCCGGCGTCATCTGCCAGGGGCCAAACGTTCCTGTAATATTGTAGTCAAAGTTTCCGGCGCCAAAACCTCCCAAGGGAATGCCCACCGCAGTCCGGTCCACATACTGGCTTCCCTCCGCCAGCGTGTCATAGTCTTTCTCCCAGTCTACATCTCCCAGTTCTTTCTTCCATGCAAAGTCTTGCCACCGCTTTCTCTTCTCTGCCATTTTCCGTGTCTCCTTTACTCAAATTTACCCATACGGGCCGCATCCAGCATGGCGGTCACATTTGCCTCCGGCGTGTCGGAAGCCATGGCGCAGCCGGGGCCAAGGATATAGCGGGGTTCACCCTGAAAAATATCCAGAGCCGCTCCGGTCAGTTCCCGGATCTCCGCCGAGGTTCCGTTGCGGAGCCGTTCCGGCGAAATATTTCCCAAAATGCACACGGGATACTTCTGCTGCACTTCCCTGGCCAGCCTCAGGCTGCTTTTCTGATCAATCTCCAGCATGTCCGCCCCGGTCTGCGCCATATCCGCCAGAATCGCATCGGCGTTGCCGCAGATATGCAGGGAAATCAGCCCTCCGGCCTGGTGAACCTTCTGAATCACCTTTTTTTCATAGGGCAGGGCGTATTTCCGGTACATGGCAGGAGAGATCATATCCGGCCCCGCCGGACTCTCCCCTATGGAGGTTGCCTGGGCCCCTGCCCGGATCTGGGCTACACAGTAAGCGGCGCTTATGTCCGCACAGTACTCCAGCAGCTGATGCAGCTCCTCTTCCTTCTCTCCTGCCGCCAGTTCCATCATCAGGTTGTCCATGCCCAGCAGGAGACCTGCCAGGCTGAAGGGACCCTGATCCCCCCGCCCCATAAGGAGGGCGGCGTCTCCCAGCCTGTCGGCCAAAATCGCTGTGGCCTTCAGGCTGGCAGAGGTCGCCGGTTTCTGATAAAAATCAATTTTTTCCGGAAGACGCCCCACATCCTCTATTTTTTCCAGCAGCACCTGGTTGTCTACCGGGGGCTGATCTCTGCGGTAAACCACGCTGGCGCCCAGGGCCTCTGCCAGGGCAGCCGTTCCGTTTTCCTGCAGGATCACATCATTCCCGAATTCCTTCTGCATAGCCAGAACCACTTCCGCTGTTTTTTCTCCGTCCAGATAGTACCGGCCGAAATCCATGCCGCTGCGCTGGGCTCCCATCTGGAAATTATGCAGAAAGGTAGCTCTGCAGTCGGTCTTTTCTCCCCGGATCGACGCCAGGGCCCGTTCCAAACCTGTCATTTTCTCACGTATAATAAAACCATCTCGAAAGGGGTGGTTTTATTAATTCTCCTTTCCTCGAAAATTGGTTATACAGCAGGAGTAGCTACCTGCAGTATAATCAGGTCAAGCACTGTGGATCTGTACCTATA
>DVOO01000008.1 GCA_018713515.1 Candidatus Scatomonas pullistercoris | reverse complement strand
ATATCAAGGCTTGTCCAACCTTGCTACGGCGTTTTAGGTGTAATCATAGGGGCTGTTTAATTGTCTTTAAGATAGTGGAAAGCCGCATGGTTACGGCAATTTCCGTGTTGTGCATATATTGACGGAGCAGTCGCTCCTGTGGCTCCGGCAGGACCCGTGGGACCTGTAGGTGCAACCATTTATGCACAACCGCCTTTCCCTTCAAATAAACACGAAAACAGGAAAAATCAAAAATACAATAATCTATAATCACACATAATCTACTGCTAAAACAGTACAAGCTTACGAAGCTAATTTAAAGGGATTTATGAAACGATGGGAATCCGTCATACTTATGTTGATAAAGCCTCTCCCCTTTCGCATCTTATCCTACAGCAAAGAAAAAGGGAGCATGGTTTTATCATAGTTGTCACTACTAATTCTATTTTTGCATCAGGAGGTTTTAAGTATGGAAAAAGAAAAAGTTTTGACACTGGAAAACGTGGCGTTCTATCTGGGACTTATGACAGAGAATCAGTTTTTCGTCCTGGAGCGTGAGGACGGCAGCCTTACCATCGCATACCTGCAGGGATACCGCCTTGCCTGTCTCCCTGAGGCTGTCATTGACGCAGTCCTGCATGCCGGTGAGGGGGCGGATCCCCTTGACATTGTCACAGAGTATGCCAGAGAAAACGGGCTCCTGAGTGAGCCCGTCCCGGCCGGGCGGGTATAAACAGTCCATTAAGCCCGGCGCGTTGCCGCCTGTTACGGAGCTTTCGGAAACGGGCGGCAGGTTGGAGATAACAATTATCACCAAACCATGCCGCATTTGCGGCCGTGCATGCCGATGCCTTTGCGGAGACATGCACATGCAGACAGCACCAACTGAAGATTGCCTTCCAGCCTGCCGGCCGGGGAAGGGCAAACCATGTGATTGCCCTGGCCGGACGGCAGGGCGGAAAGGACGGTTTTATGGAAAAACAGGAAACAGGGAACACCGGATCAAACAGAAACACACCGGAACCGGGACGGCAGTTCACGGTGACGCAGGGGTACTTGAAAGACCACATCTACATGGGCGTCCAGAAACGCTCCGGCAGCAGGATCCTGAAAAAGGATTTTCTGAACGTGGAGCTGTACCTCTGGATCGAACTGGAAACAGACCACCCGGAAGAGGGCGTACTTGCCTTCAAGATGCCGGCATGGTTCCCGGGAGCCTGCCGCCTGCCGGAAGAAGCCCTCTGGGCTGCCGCCGGCGCCACAGACGGGGCCTGCCTGCACATCATTTTACCCGTGCTGTTTCCGGTATGGGGCTCCTGCGGGCGCAGGAGAACCCCGCCGGGAATAAACGGGTAAAAAGATGGGGAGATATTTATTTTTCTCCGGGGGAATTATTTTTCCCCTTATCCGGGGGTAAACCCCTTTTTACAGGAGAACCATAACTCCTTTATGAAATGTGGGTCTGCCCGGAAGGGCTTGAAAGGGAACTGACAGCACAGCATAGAAAGAAGGGGAGCCTATGGGCCATAAGAACCGGAAATCCTTAAATGAACAGATCCATGACCGGCTGCAGGCCATGGAAGGCTTCGGCCGGTCAAAGCACCGGGACAAGCTGGACGGTATACAGGGCAGCTATATTTACTCTTTTTCCACAATGAAAGCTTACCTGAAGCACTGCCGGTATTTCGCCGCCTTTGTCCGGGAACTGCCTGAGGCGGCAGCCCGGCTCGGCCATAAACCGCGGACACTGGACGAGTGCAGGCAGTTTGTGCCGGCCTTTCTCCAATACCAGACGGAACGGGGGTTAAGCCCGTATACCCTCAAGCTGGAAGCGTCGGCGTTACATAAGCTATATGGGGAAACATTGGCGCTGGAGCTTCCCCGGAACTCCCGCGCAGCGATTAAACGGAGCCGGGGAGAGGCGGTCAGGGACAGAAATTTCTCCCTGCAGAACAATGCGGAGCTGGTCAACTTCTGCCGGTGCTGCGGCCCGCGCCGGTCGGAGCTGGAGAAGCTCTCCGCAAACAGCCTGCGCGTGGTGGACGGGCGGTATTATATCTCCTATGAGAAGGGCACTAAAGGCGGGAAACCGCGCCTTTCGCCCATCACCGGCACCCCGGAGGAAGTGCGGCGGGCAGTTGCCTTCTGCCGGACGCTGACCGGGAAAAACCATGTACACAGCAGCCTGGACGTCCACAGCCTCCGGGCGGAATACGCTTCCCGCGTCTACCGGGAGCATACCCGGCCGCCGGAAGGGCTGCGGGGCAAATGGATGGATTACACCGCGGCCACCGGCAAATATGGGAAATACGGGAACCGCATCTGGAAACCTGCCCTATATGTGTGCCGTAAAGACAGGGCAGGCGTTGTTTACGACCGGGAGGCCCTTCTGGCCGCGTCACGGGCGCTCGGGCATAACCGGGAGGACGTGGTGGCCGGGCATTATCTCTACCAGCAGGAACCGGAAAGGGGGAAATGACAATGGGAGAATTTTATTATGGGGACGGTGATATTGAGGCGTTAAAGGCGGAGAATGCGGCGCTTCGGTCTGCGCTGGAGAAAGCGGAAGAAAGATGCCGGCTCTTGCGGGACGGGTTCAGGGAAGCCAGGGACAAACTGGACGCTGCCCGTGACCTGAACGAAGGCCTGAAACGGATCTGCCGGGAACGGGCAAACGCCGCCCGCGGCCTGTCCCCGAAAAAGGAACGCAGCGGGTACCTGGTGCTGTCCACGGGGCAGTGGGATGAGGTGGTATCCGTCCCGGTCACTTTTGAAGAATGGCGCAGGAAGTACCCGGACAGGAACCCCGACCGGTTTATCCCGGAGGACAGGCAGAAGATCATGGTCTGGAAGAGCATTGTCCAAACACCCTACCAGGCCGTGCTGTCCTACGATTCCGTCAAAGATGAGATTTATTATGACATCCTGTGGGAGCTGGCTGACCAGATGGGGATTAAAGGCGTCCAGGAGTGGGAGAAAAACGGCACCTATTATACGTGGGAGCCGTTTCCAGACAGCGGGCCGGTCTGCGTCCTGTACAAGTGGCATATGCGGGCCAATCTGCGCGCCGGTTACTGGGAGCTGGAGCTCTATACCAGCCATCCGGTTACGGTTCCCGAAGATCTCTGCCCCGGCTGGATTTCCAGCTAAATCGACCGGAATATCTCTACTCTGAAAATAGAATACTTACCTTTCTTAAACCCCTTGCGGAGATATCCGGCAAGGGTCTTTTTCTGAAAAATCAGAAACCCGTTAAAACAGGCCTTCTAATAGTGAACAACAAAATTTTTCAGAAAGGCAGGGAAAGGATATTTCTCATTTTATATCCAGAGATTTTCTTATGATATTATATATTTCCGGAACAGAAAGGGCCGCCAGTACCTGTGGAATCACCAGATTGACGGCCCATTTCATTTATTAAGATGTTATTTCTTTAAGGACTGCACTAATATTTATTGATTCATCATGAAGTAGGCAGATCCAGTTCGGGATTCTGGGATTTGAATTCGCGCAAAGTATCCTTCGACCTGAAACCGCCATCCTGTATCGTCTTCAAAACATGCGCCGTGTCCTTGCCGGCCTGTTCTGAAGTCTGCTTTACGGCTTCGCCGTAACCGGGGACATGCTCGCTTCCCGGAATGGCATTGCCGACAGATTCCACGCCTTTTGTCGTCCACTTTTCAACTGTGGGTATAATCGCTTCGTTGCGCTCGCCTTCCCGGTAGCCGTCGCCGACAGCCTTCAGATCCTGTCCGACTTCCACGCCGGTGAAGAATGCCGCGATTCCCTTTACCATCTTTTTTGACAGATCAAGTGCGTTTTTCACAGTCGGGGCGAGCTTTTCCAGCAGGCCCTTCGCCCATTCCTTTATCTTATCCTTGCCCCAGTTTACTCCGGCTTCCTTTGCAGCTTCCACCGCTTCGTCGATCAGTTCGTCCTCACTGGGTAATTCGCTGGGCTGATTACCTGCGCTGCTGTCTTCCGAGTCGGGCCGTTCGTTTGTATTGCTTTCGCTTTCGCCGGAAGCGTCGTCCGGATCGGCGCCGCTGTTCTCCGGACCGTTGCCGTCATCGCCTGTATCCTCTCCGCCGGTGTCGTCCTGACCAGGTTTATCCGGTTCCGAATCGCCGGAGTCTGGCGTGTCAGGTTCTGGTTCATCACTGTCCGGCGTATCAGTCTCCGGATCATCCGGATTGTCCGGATCGGGGGTTGGGGACGGGTTATCAGGTTCATCGGGTTTCGTATCTGATTCAGAATCCTCATACAGATACTCAAGTCCCGGAGGAATTGGCGGCGTATGTCCGAGATGATTTTTCATCTCAAAATAGTCCAATGTTACACTACTATCACCAGCCCCCGGCAAATTAGGATTCGCCGCCCATAGCCAATAGCCGCTGGGGTCATCGTCTTCATACCTTGGGTCATCTTGTTCATACCATACAACATTACTATTGAGGCACCAGGCATCATCATTTTTATCAGGCTCTGGATTGCGTGTATCATACACATATACTATATCGCCTGGAAATTCGTAATACCAGAGATACTTATTCAGACGATACTGATACCATTTTCCGATTGGCATTTTCTCAGGTTCTTCCAGTTCCTCTCCTGGCCCGGACGGGTCCGGTGTCGGTTCAGGTGTGGGTTCCGGCGTTGGTTCCGGCGTCGGCTCTGGCGTCGGATCGGGTTCATCTGGATCAGGTGTAGGATCAGGATCGTCCGGATCTGTCGGTCCGCTTCCTCCGCCCGGAGTCGGGGTCGGATCGGGATCGTCCGGGTCATCTACATCACTCTTGTCATCCGGATACGGCGGTTTTTTACCAAATTCAGCTTTATACGCATCATATTCATATTCTTTGCCGCCCTGGATTGCCCAGGTCCCGTCCTCCATCTGTACTGCGGTTGCTCCCACAAACCAGGATTCATTTCCATTTTTCAGGGAATAGAACAGGCCGCCGCCAAAATACCAGGCCTTTCCGTCTGCGGTCGTCAACCAGACGCCTACCGGAACGGGATCTTCTGCGCCATCGTCCGTATCACTGTCTGTATCAACGCTGCTGCTTCCTGCATTGTCGGCAATATCCGCTGTGACGTTGATTGCTGTTTCTATGCCGTCAGACAATACAGTATCTGTCTGATCGGTTATCAGGGCAGCCTTTTCACTGTACTCCTGATAGAAAGACACAATCTGTTCAATCTCTTCTTCCGGCACAGGTTCCGTCTGTATATTCTCCAGTCCGTTGAAAGGCGATTCATCCGGTAAGCTGCCGTTCTGTCCGGAATCTCCCGTTTCTGTCTGCTCCGGCTGCGTTTCTCCGCTGTCATTTTGTTCGGCCGCGATTTCAACCGCCACTTCAACTATAACTTCGGGATCTGTTTCTGTTGCACCAACAGGATCCGCCTGCAGCTCTGTCCCAGGCGCATCTTCCTGCGTAACGGCAGCTGACTCATCTCCGGAAGGCGCGGCGTAAACTGCTGCGGGAGATATCATGGAAACGGCAAGAACCGCTGACAGGCATTTATAAAGATAACGTTTCCTCATCATTCATTCACCTCCAGCGCCGCCGCCATGGCTATTATAATCTCCAGATCTTCATCTTCCGGCAGCTCTCCTACCGTATATCCGCCCACAGAGTAACTGATTCCATCCACCACGGTGTTCAGGAGGACAACCGCGCTTTCTTCCGTCTCTTCATAGTAACTGTTCATTACAAATACCTGATCGCCTATCTCCGTAAGCTCAGAATCTATCAGGTACATTTCTTCCACGTCGAAATCCGTATAAATACGGTAGGCCTCCTGCGCCTCTTCCGTCATCTCAGACAAAGTGCCATCCAGAAGCGCGGATTCTCCTGCGCTCAGCATCAGACGCAAATTCTCTGCAGAAGCGAAGGCAAACGCCGTACCCTCTTCCGTGACGCCGGTATCCATGACCATTCCCGAGGGAAGCTCCAGTTTCATATCATACAGAGTAAGGATATTTCCTTCTTCTGTTTCGCTGAAAGTCACGACTCCTTCCTGCTGTGTGAGCGTCAGCACCTCTTCGCCATCCTGGACTTCTTCTGCTTCCTCTGACAGCTCGGACGCCGGTTGTTCCTCTGTGCTCGCCAAGCCCGGCGCGGCGACCAATGCAACTGCCAGAGCCACAGCGCTTCCCGGCAGCACAAGATACCTTTTTTTCATTCATTTCCTCCCTTCCATATGCACTGAAAATTTGAGGGATTTTCACACATCATTTTCATGTTGCCCTCTAAAAGGAGTATAGTACCTAAATGCCCGGAATCCAAGTATAAATCCCATTCGCCTAAAAAGATTGGGACGTAGAGAAACGCCCAGCCAGAGCATGCTCCGAACCGGTTTCTTCTAATGACAGTTCGGGTAGGCTGCTTAAAACTCGCCCGTGTGAATGGCCCCAAAATCCTTTCTTTGTTAGAAAGCCACATACGGCTTTATTCTAGTGCATCCCATTTCCTTTATGTGCCAACAACTCACGCTTATACCGGTAAAATGTACTTCTGCTGATCCCCAGGACGCGCATACAATCCGTGTCATTCAGATCGCCGCCAAAGGCATTGGAACGCTGCCGCATTTTATTCTTCGCTTTGCGTTCCTTTTCCGTTATGCAGCGTTCTTTGGGACGGCCTATTTTCTTCCCTGCCAGTTTTGCAGATGGCATTCCTTCTTTTGTGTGCTGATGCAGATCGTCCACTTCTTTTTGGGCCTGTTCGAACGCAAGCCTGATCTTTGATTCTGCCGGTTTTACCAGATGTCAATTTAATCTCAAATATAATATCTACGATTATACCCCTTATACCTTATTGTTCAGATGGGGCTGCTCATATGTCCCTGCATTATCTTTGAAACTCTTGAGGAAAATCAATTTTATTTTCTCCTATACAATCTCACGTTCCCAGTGAGATTTTTCTTTGAATTTCAGCTCATTTTTTGTTCGGTAAACCAGTGCAAATTCTGCTTTTCTTGCCTGAAATATTCATTTTTGTCATAAATATTCAATTAACTTATAGCATAAAAATTTTTTTAAAAAAATTTCCGAAAAAATATACAATTACTCGAAAAAACAGGCATTCTGATAGCAGTTGAAAAAACAGCATATTGTTCAGATAATAGTTAACTATTTATTTGAAAAATGCTGAACCTAATATACTTTGGAAAAGGATGTGAGAGTAATGAAAAATCAGACATTAAAAAAACAGAATAAAGAGAAAAGGGGGGATTTTCGTTTCAGCGCTGGCAGTTCGGAATTTCCTGAAAGGCCTGATGTTAAAACTCCTGAAGAACGTGATAAATATAAAGAGTTCGTCAATGACGTTCTTCATAAATATAATGACGCGGAGGAATGTGAATTAAAGAAAATGCTCGGAGACCCAACAACGGATCTTTGCCAATGCCTGACTTTTTTAATGAATAAAAAAGGATGGAACAAGGCAAAAGATTTTGCTGAACATACAGGCTTGAATTCTGCATATTTTTCAAGAATAAGCAATAGCAGCTATAACCATATGGGCAAAAAAAATCTACTTTCCATATGTGTGGGATTGGGACTGCCTCTTCGAATTATATTAGACTTATTTGAAAAATCGGAGGTCAAGTTCCAACTGTATCAAGATCCGGACAAAACGTATGCTCGTATAATCGAAAGTAAACCTGGAATTTCCTTAGACGATTTTGATGCAATTCTCGAAGAAGCGGGGTACGAAACATTGGGTATTAAATAGAAAGTTCTATTTTTAAGCAGCTAACCGGCGGAGATGCAGTAAAAATTGAGCCTAAAGGCAAGCAGCCGTATTCCCTGCAGTTCAGGGGAACCATGGCTATGGGATGCAACGAAGTTCCGATCATAAAGGATGATACCGGCTCCCATATATATAACCGTATGTTGATTTTCACCTGCGAACATCATGTGCCCAAAGAAGATATTGACCCTTATATTTTTGATAAGATGCTTTCAGAATCTTCGGCCATTGTTTCCTGGGGATTAGAGGGCTTACATCGTCTGATTGAAAACCAGTTTGCCTTTACAGAATCATCGGCTATGCAGGAAGCGGTGGAAAAATACCGGAAAGAAGCCGATCCTGTTTATCAGTTTATTACCACAGCAGGATATGTGGTTACACAGGACAGGCATGAGCGTGTTCTTGCAACGGCATTGAATGAGGAATTTATCAGTTTTTGCCGGAACAATCATATTATATTTGATTTCACTCCCAAGAATATCCGGGCCAGATTGGAAAAACTGGGAATCCTATACAGAGCCAAGGGAACCATTGGAGACCGTCACGGTGTCGGCATCTATGAATTTATTACGCACAAATAGCCTTATGGGTGCAAAGGTTGTAAAAATGGTGTAGATACCAAACTGTAATCACCATTTCAAGACCGTTTTTTTTGATACTGATTTAAAAAAAGCTGCAACTTTTGCAACTTTCACCAAAGTAACTGTAAGAAGGCCTGCCGTCCTGAACATGGTAAGGAAACATAATGTACAGGCCGATGAACATACGCTATTCCGAAAGCAGCAGGAGACTGAACAGAATGACCTTGGATGAATTAAAACAGCTAAGTGAAACAGACATAGAAAAAACAGACTACAGCAATCTGGTAAATATTGAGAACATCGGGATTGACTTTTCTGTACCGGTCGTAAAAAGGTTACTTGATTACATGGAACGGGTAAAGAATCCTTATTGCTTTCTGTGCGGCAACATTCCTGTCAAGGTACGTTTTTCCGAAGGAACTGCAGATCTGGGGCAAAAAATTGTCCGTTACTTTTCGGCTCTGAAGCACTGATTTATTCCTGAAAATATGGTATACTATCCATGTGATTATAGAGGATTGGAGGTAAAATGGCACGTATCAGACGTAATCATGCGGCACAAACCGTATCCACACAGCCCCAGATTTGGAAGTTGGGAAAATATATCCGCTTATCCCGGGATGATGGGAATATCGAGAGCGAGAGTATTACAAACCAGAGAAAAATTCTGGATGAGCAGATTCCATATTATTTCGACGATGATTACGACATTGTGGATGAATATATTGACGACGGGCGGACTGGCACATCGAACGAAACCCGTCCTGAATTTCTTCGTCTGGTGGAAGATGTGAAAAGCGGAAGAATTAACTGCATTGTTACGAAAAATCTTTCCCGTGCGTTCCGCAACAGCGCAAATCAGGGAAAATTCCTTGAAGAATTTATCCCCCTTTACAACACCCGTTTTATTTCTCTTTATGAACCGCATATTGATACATTCCTGAATCCCGAGATTGTCCACAGTCTGGAAGTCAGCATTACCGGATTTATCAATGAACAATATGCCTATAAGACAAGTACCGATATTCGCCGTACTTTTGATACGAAGAGAAGGAACGGAGAATTTATAGGAGCTTTTGCTCCCTATGGGCTGAGGAAAAATCCGAATGACAAAAACAGCCTCCTGATTGATGAAGAGGCAGCCGCTGTTGTCCGGGATATCTTTCACTGGTTTGTAGAGGATGGGATGAGCAAATGCGGTATTACCCGGCGTCTCAATGAACTTGGCATCCCCAATCCTGCCGCTTATAAGCGCATGAAGGGATTCAGGTATTGTAATCCGCATATTCAGACAAATGACGGTCTGTGGAATGCGAAAACTATCCGGGATATTCTTATGAATGAGATGTATATTGGCAATATGGTGCAGGGAAAGCAAAAGGTGATCAGCTACAAGGTTCATGACAAAGTACAGACACCGGAAAAAGACTGGTATATTGTTGAGAACACACATGAAGCGGTCATTGACAGGGAAACCTTTCAGAAAGCGCAGTTGCTTCAGCAGCGGGACACCCGTGTATCCCCGACGCAGCAGACAGTATATCTTTTTTCCGGATTCCTGCGATGTGCCGACTGTAAGAAATCAATGACCCGCAAATGTTCCAAAAATCTGGTGTATTACAGTTGCTCCACCTATACCCGCCAATCAAAGACAGCCTGCACAAAGCACAGTATACGTGAGGATATTCTGGAAAAGGCAGTCCTTTTGGCTGTTCAAAAGCAGATTGCCCTTGTTGACGACCTGTCAGGGATTATCAAAGAAATTGAGAATGCGCCGGTGATTCATACTGAATCCAAACGGATCAACCGCCTGCTCTCTGCTAAGAGAAAAGAGCTGAAAAAACTGACCGATATCACAGATAATCTTTATATGGACTGGCGTTCCGGGGAGATTTCGAAAGAATCATACCGGAGGCTGAAGGAAAAATCCGAAGCGCAAACAGAACAGTGTCAGGCCGTGATAGCAAATCTGGAAAAGGAACAGGAAGCTCTTGCGGCGGGAATCGGCACAGATGAGCCATATTTGACAGCTTTCCTCAAACACAAAAACATAATTCAACTCAGCCGCGGGCTGCTGGTTGAACTCATTGACACTATTTATGTACATGAAGGCGGCGAGATCACTATTGAATTTAACTTTGCCGACCAGCACCGGCGTATCCTTGAATACATCGAGAACAACCGTCAGGAACTGGAAATACTGGAAAGCAGACGGGTTATTTAATCAATCGGTTTATTAACCCTTTGGATTCCCCAAAATAAAGTTGAGCATAAATTACCGCACCAGTCGCTCCCGTGGCTCCGGCAGGGCCGGACGGACAGGGACGGCAGCCCGTGTTTGGCCGCTGGCAGCCGCAGGACTGGCTTTCTATTTCTTCATCTTTTTTCTTCCTGTTAAAAAATGCCATAAATGAAACCTCCTTTTTTCATACTATATGCCGGATTCTTCATTTTGTCTTCGGTCAAAATATTCCCGGTTGCTCAAATAGGCCCCATCCTCAGGCCGGTACCGGCCGGCCAGCTCATTGTAGCGGCAGGCCTTTTCCAGATCACCCAGTCGGTCCCAACAGACGCACAGATTCATGGCGGGTATATAGCCGTAGCAGTCCTGCATCACGAATGCCCCTGAATCCTCTTCCTTTTCCGCCTGTAGCGCCTGCTCCAGCCACCAGGCTGCCTGCCTGTATCTTCCTTTTTTCATAAAAAAATCACCCAGCCCGCAGCAGGTCTCCGCCCTGGGAATATCCTCCAGAAAGGTGGAAAGCAGAGCGGCAGCGGCCTCCTCCTCGCATCCCGTTTTCCAAAGACATTCCGCCCGCTTCCGCGCCGCCTCAATCCGGTCTTCCTTCCATCCGTCCGGCCTGCGCAGAAACTCTGACAGAACTTTTTCTGACTCCCGATAATCTTGGTTCTCCAGCAGCTCTCTGCCGTAATAATAAAGGTCGCGGCTCGTAAAGAGAACTCCCTCTTCCTTCATTTTTTCATAGATACGGAGATTTCTGCCCTTCTGCTTTTCCTTCAGGGGCCTGTGCTCCACAAGAATGTCGGCTTTTTCGATCCGCCCGGAAGGAACAACGGCTTCATGGACGCGGCCCTGGAATCTGTACTGGGGCCTGTTTTTCAGAATACGTTCCCTGTAATACGTAAAGACCGGACGGCCCCGTTCATCAAAAGCTGCCCCGTAAGGCATCATGACAATATCCGTTTCCGGAGATAATTCTGCTTTCAGTCTTCTTAGTTTTTCGCATGCTTCCGGGGACAGGAGATCATCGGCATCCAGCCACATCCAGTAATCCTTGGAAGCTCTGGAAACAGCAAAATTTCTGGCGGCAGAAAAGTCGTCTTCCCAAATAAAATCGTAAATTTTATCGGTGTAATCCGCCGCGATTTTCTTTGTTCCGTCTTCAGAACCTGTGTCCGCCAGGATTATTTCGTCAAAAACATCCTTTACCGTATCCAGACAGCGGGCGAGAACCGCTTCTTCATCGCGCAGAATCATACAGAGGCTAAGCGTGATCATTTTTCTTCACCTCTTTTGTTTTCTTTTTATCCTATGACAGAGACTGCTTCTTAAGCCGGCATATTTTTCATAGGATTAAAAAAAAGCGTGGAGTTTTCCTTGGCCAGTCTTACAGAAATGATCTATTCCAATGATTTTGCCGACTACCTGATCCCGAGCTATATTCTGAACCAGGAGGCATTTCAGCTGCTCTCCCCGGAGGATTACCGGGGATTGATGCTGAATTCCCAGTACGCCTCCTTTTATGCCAGGCGGGAAGGCCTGTCCTTCTCCTTCCAGTCCTCCTACAATGCGGTTCCTAAACTGTACATGCCGCTCAGCACGGAATCTCTGGAATTTTCCGGCATCACACGGATTCAGAATCAGCCTATTCTGGATCTGACCGGTCGGGGCGTCCTGGTGGGATTTATAGATTCCGGCATTGATTATACGCACCCGGCCTTTCTGAATCTCTCTGGAGAAACCAGAATTCTGCGCCTGTGGGATCAGACGGTCCCCTCTGAAAGTTTCCCGGTAAACTTTCCGTACGGAACAGAATATACCCGCGAACAGATAAACCGCGCCCTCTCCTCCGGTGCCCCCTTCTCCCTTGTGCCTTCCAGAGACGAAACGGGGCACGGCACAGCTCTGGCCGGCATTGCAGCCGGAAGCCGGAATCCTGCCGCGGAATTCACCGGCGCCGCCCCGGAAGCCGGAATCCTGGCAGTAAAGTTAAAGCCGGCGAAACAGTATCTGCGGGAATATTTTTTTGCCTCGGAGCAGGCGCAGGTTTACCAGGAAAACGATATCATTGCAGCATTTTCCTATCTGATCCGCACTGCGGAGGAGCTGAAAATGCCCCTGATTCTCTGCGTAGCCCTGGGGACCGGCCAGGGCGGCCACTCAGGAAGCCTGCCCTTAAGCGCTGTGCTGAACCGGTATGGAGACATTCCGGGCATTGTACCCATATCGGGATGCGGGAATGAAGCAGGCAGCGCCCACCACTATTTTCCCGGCCAGGCACAGGCAGGCGAGTACAGAGGCGTGGAAATTCTCGTTCCGGAAAACTGCCGCGGATTTTTCTGTGAACTCTGGGGGCAGGCTCCCCAGAAGTTTTCTGTAGGCTTCCGCTCACCCGTGGGAGAAACAATTCCCAGAATTCCCATCACTCTTCAGCAGTCTGAGACCATAGAATTCGCGCTGGAGCGGACAGTCATTCAGGTCGAATACAACCTGACTCTTCCGTCTTCCGGAAGCCAGCTGATCTTTCTCCATTTCCAGGATCCCACCCCCGGCATCTGGGAAATCCGCGTGTACAGCACAGGAGCTGAAGATCCGGATTATCACATCTGGCTTCCCATGCGCGGCTTTCTTGCCCGGGATGTCACCTTCCTGGAACCGGATCCGTACACCACTTTAACGGCTCCCTCCGATGCGCCCGCCTCCATATCCCTGGCGTTCTGCAGTGCCGCAGACGGAAGTCTTTATGCCGATTCCGGAAGGGGCTTTACACGCCTGTACGACATAAAACCGGATCTGACAGCTCCCGGCGTGGCCCTGACTGCACCCGGACCATCCGGCTCCTATCTTTCCTTTACAGGTTCCAGTGCCGCGGCAGCCCTGACTGCAGGCGCTGCCGCACTTCTGATGGAGTGGCGCATGAAACGCGGACGGGATCAGTACCTTACTGCCTATGAGACGAAAATCTATCTGATCCGCGGCGCCAGACGCCAGGAAGAGCTTCTGTATCCCAGCCGGGAATGGGGCTACGGCATTCTGGATCTGTATCAAACTTTTTCAGCCCTGATGACCTCCTGATTTTCTTCACCAAACCGTCGGTCCCCACATATCCTAAAGTGTAAATAAAATTTCTCTGGAGGATTCTTATGAGTGATTTAGCTGCTACAAATTGTGGATGCGGATGTGATTCCGGCTGTGAAGGCGGAAACGGCCTTTTCTCTTCCGGAAATGGCTGCTGCAATATGATCTGGATTCTGCTGCTGCTGTCCTGCTGCTGCGGCGACGGCGGATTCGGCTTCGGAAGAAGCGGAAATGACAGCTGCCTGTGGATTATTCTTCTTCTGTGCTGCTGCGGAAACTGCAATTAAACGCATAAAAAACAGGAGCCATTGCAAAATAGATGCGCCAGGCATCTATGGAGCAATGGCTCCTGTTTTATCCATCCTGAAAACTGACCGGCTCTGTATCCCGGTTCCGATTTTACGGGTTCAGCGGCCGCCGCTTCGTATAAACTTTTTTATAGCAGCAATGATACACAGCACTGCCGCTGACCCAACAAGCGCAGCTGCTGCCGCCGTAATCTGTGTTTCATCTCCGGTATCCGCCGCCCTGGCCGAAACAGAATTTTCCAGATCTGCTGCTGAACCGGTTTTCTCGCCTGATTGGCTTCCCGGTACCGGAGTCGTGACGGTAATATCTGTTCCCGGATCTTCAGAGGGCTCTTGAGAGTCAGGCGGTGTCACCGGTTCATCTGGGGTATCTGTCTTTACTCCATATCCAAAGAAAGTAACATCGCCGTCAACCTTCCATACACCGTCTTCAGGCCACATGTCGTTCAGCCATGTAATTTCGCTGTAACCGTCAAATTTCGCAGGCAGAGTAACAGTCTCTCCGTATTCCGCGACCATGCAGGATATGTAGTCGAAATCCAGATCTTCGCGAATTCCGTCAGCTAACCTTTCATCTATGATGAATCTCAAAAGACAGTTTGCATACTGCGCTTCAAAAGAAAGACTCTCTCCGCTGTATACAACGTTTCCCTCTTCCCCGTCCATCGTCCATCCTTCAAATTGGAGTCCGGGATATGAGTCGATGGTTTCCGGTTTATACCGGGAAAGAATATCCGCGTACGAGCTTCCCTTTTCAGCGATCGCAGTTCTTTGATCCGTTATGTAATATCCTGAAACATCATAATAACTAAATTGTAAACAGACAACCACTTTATCTCCATAGTCCGCTGTAAAGCTGCATGTATCTCCTAACGGATGATCTGCGGGAATGATCTCATTCGGATCGTAGTCTGACACATTGCTGTCTTCGGCCGCCACAAATCCCATAAACTCTATATCCGAAGAGCAGTCTGAGGGAACGTACGCATACGCGTATGCAAACATTTCCCCGTAGGTTGTTCCCTCCTCAAATGTATAAAGCTGGTTTTCTTCTGTCCACTGGCCGTCCTTATTCAGATACTCAAAGCTTAAATGATATACGTTTTCCTTATAATCAGCAGAGACATAGAGATAATCATAAATTCCAACTTCCGCATCGTCATCCACTCCCTCCAGCTGCCAGCCGCTGAATGCAAGCTCAGATGCCGCATCATCCGGCAGCGGAACAGTTGAGAGATATTTTTTTACATCGCCATAGGTGCTTCCATTCGGCATCCCGTATGTATATCTAAAATGCCCGACGTCTCCGTCCTGCGTATAGTAATCCAAAACAAAAATAACCGGCGTACTGGCATAGGAGGCGTAAACAGTCATATGCGCATTGTCCCGCGGCGGCACCTGCGTATTTTCATCTACAATATTCCCATATTCGTCAACCCAGCCTGTCTGCTCTATTCCTGACGTCGCGTAAACGGCTTCCGGTATTTGGATGCCTGCTTCTTTAAAGATGGAACGTTTTTTCAGCTGATCCTTCGTTACCTCGGCCACAACCTGACGGCCTCCTCTGTCATTTCTGACAACAAACGTGACAGTAGCCTCGTACGGATCGCTGACAAATGTATCCTGATTGATCACATTTACGTAATAGGGATGATACGCCTCAAAATCCGGACGATAATCGGTCACAGACGTGCAGTTTCCCGACAGATCGTATATCATCACCTCGCCGATATACCATTCGCACGGATATGTATCATCCGCTGTCTCAAATTCGCCGGTAAACATTCCGCTTTCGCTGTCATAATACAGCATTACACCCAAAGTGCTGCCCATTATATTCTCTGCATCGGCGTACATTTGCAGAAACGCAAATTCTTCATCCAGTCCGACATTATCGCTTGCCTTTACTTTTATGGTTACGCTCTCGCCCGCTTGTATCGACTGCCCATTTTTCTCCATCTCTATCGATTGTATGACAGGCGGCTCCGTATCATCCGGTTCCGGCTCGGGCGTCATTTCAATACAAAACCAGCAGTTCTCCGGATTTTCTATGGAAAATTCACTGAGCTCTCCCCTTCTGCTGAACCCGATGGCGCTTAACGTCCATCTTCCGTTCCCGAAAGCAGAAGCCGACTCGCTGCCCTCATATCTGCCGGTTTCCTCATGAAAGCTGACATACATATCATAGATCCTGCCGTTATCCGAAACAAAGCGCGCAAAGACCGCATCCGTTTCCTGCTCTGTCTGCGGCTCCGTTGAAAAGGAAAGCGCAACGATATCTTCTTCTGTCAGTGTTTCTCCCTGCTGTTCCAAAACAAGCTCTTTCACGGCATATCCTGCATCCTCATACTGAAAAGGAAGCTGATATAACCAACTGCCTGTCTCCTCGTCCTGCGTGTCCAGATCTGCCCGATTACCTGCCCTGTCCGAAACTGTTAACGATTTTATGTATATAAAATGAGCGTTTACATTTGTAAGCGGCTCATCTATAACGTAACACCCGAGCTCTTCGTTATAATAGGCGCCCAAAGAAATTGTGTATTCACCGGCACCTATCTCTACAGACACTGCTTCTATCCCGCTGTCATCGTCATGTGCGTAAATATATGCCAGTAAACGGTCGTCAGAAGTAAGCGTCTGTCCTGCCTGGGGCAGAACAACCCGGTCAATTACCGGACTTACAATATCGTAGCTCTTATTTTCAATTACCGAACCATTATCTGCCGCGGCCTGCAGCTCCGTTTCCGTCTGAAGTTCCGCCGCATTTCCTGCATCCACCGTATTCTTATCCTGAACCTGAAGTTCTTCGCCGTAAACGCTCGACAATGACAGAGACATACACATCACAGCTGTCCCAAACAAGACTCCGGCTCTGCCCGATTTTCTCATATTCCATCTCCCTGTATAAAATAAAACTCAAAGAAGTTCCTTGGCAACGTAAGTATAACACAAGATATGGGATATCGTCTATCCCTGATCTATTACGCCGCAAAGCCCCGAACAGACGGCCAATTTCCGGAAGAAAAACAGCGGGAAAGAGGCATACAGAGATGCCTTTCCCGCCTATTCTTTATTTCTCCATTTTTGCCTTTTCCTTTTTTTCTTCTTTCTTTTCCTCCTGCAGTTTTTTTTCCTTCAGACAATCCAGATCTATTTCATAAAAGGCATTGCCCTCCGTGACCAGCTTTTCTTTCTTTTTCTGCATGACTTATCACTTCCCTTCCCTTTTATCATATGGGAAAAGGCCGGAAAAGTTCTAAATTCAGCCGCCGCCGCATATTCTTTACAGACAAACACTTCTCCGGGAGTTTCTATGCCAGATCAGGACACCTTTCCCATGACGCCGCTGGATCAGATGCTGACCTCCGAATCTCTCCAGATTATAAAAGCGGCGGTGCCCTACGCGCCGCCGCATATACAGCAAATATTATCCGTCTGCGCGAAATTGCAGGAATTAAAAACCGCGCTGACTCTTTTTCCCCGCAGTGAAAGCCTTCAGGCCATGTCCGCGGATCCGCCGAAAGTATCCGCCGCGGATATGCTCTCCGAAATCAGCCGTTTTGCCGTGGGCAGCTCCCGGGACAGCATGGAGAGTCTTTCCCGGGCCCTGAATACGGTGCAGATCCTGCAGACCATGCAGACAGAAGAGCCTCCGGACGGCTGTCCGGCAGAGCCTACAGAGGAAACCGGAGAGAAAGGAGACGAATAAATGGATTTTGATTGGATGAAAAACCCGAGCCTGGCCGGTATCGATCCGGCGAAGCTTGCCATGCTCCAGTCCCTGGCCGCGCAGGGAAATGGAAAAAGTCAGAGTGAGATGCTCCCGTTTCTCATGGCCGCAGCCTCCTCGGCCCAGAAGGAGGGCAAACAGTTTTCTCCGGATGAAATGGCTTTGATCGTGGAAGTGCTGAAATCCGGAAAAAGCCCGGAAGAAGCCGCTCAGATGGATAAGATGCTGAATTTAATGAAAATGCTGAGAAAGTAGCATCTCCAGAGCCAGGGACAGCGCGGCCTCGGCCGCCTGCTCCCGGATGCGCCCTCTGCTGCCCTGCAGATGGAGTTCTCTTACCCGGACCTGCCCATGGATTGCGCACCCTATATAGACCAGCCCCACCGGCTTTTCCTCTGTGCCGCCCCCCGGGCCGGCCAGGCCCGTGACGGATAACGCCACATCTGCTTCTGCAGCCGCGGCGCCTCCCAGAGCCATCTCGCCGGCTGTCTCGCGGCTGACGGCCGAGTATTTTTCCAGGGTTTCCCATCTGACGCCGGCCAGCCTGTTTTTGGCCTCGTCACAGTAAGTCACATAAGCCTGACGCAGGATATCGGAGGCTCCCGCCACGTTCACAATCCGGGCAGCCACCGCACCTCCCGTACAGGACTCTACAGTAGTGATTGTCCAGCCCCGCTTCTTCAGCTGTCTCCAGAGCTCCGTCTCCAGCTCTCCCGCCTCAAAATACCCCGTAAACTTCTCTTCCATATCCGCTCCTATTTCTGGCTGCCCAGCACCTGGCGGTTTTTGTACAGGTAATCCAGCAGAGACACCACCGTCAGCACAAGGGCCAGATAAATCAGGATCTGTTCAATCACGTAAACGGCCTGTCCCGGGAAATCTGCCAGCAGTACAATGATCATGACCATCTGGCTGATTGTCTTGAGCTTTCCCCATTTGCTGGCCGCTATCACGATTCCATTGTCCGCGGCTATCTGGCGGAAACCGCTGATAATAAATTCTCTTGCGATGATGATAATCACGATCCAGAAGGGAAGTTCTCCCGTCTCGATCAGACAGATCATGGCAGAACAGACCAGCAGCTTATCCGCCAGCGGATCCATAAATTTTCCAAAGTCCGTAACCAGATGATCCCTTCTGGCAATATAGCCGTCCAGAGTATCCGTCAGGCTTGCCGCCACAAAAATCGCCAGCGCAACATAGCGGTGCGCCGCGCCCTCTCCAATGGGAAGCATCAGAAAAACAACAAAAAACGGGATCATTATCATTCTGAGAATTGTAAGTTTATTCGGCAGATTCATCTTCTATCTCTCCTATCAAATCGTATTCCAGCGCTCCGCTGATCCGCACCGTGACGAAATCACCCGTCTCCAGCGCTTCGCCTGTATTTACAAAGACGTACCCGTCCACATCCGGAGCATCCCCATAGGAACGCCCCACATAGGCATGTTCCTCCGGCAGATATCCCTCTATGAACACTTCCATCTCCCGGCCGATCTTATCCTGCCCTTTTTCAAGAGAAATTTCCTGCTGCAGCTCCATGAGCTTTGCCCGCCGGGCCTCCTTCGTCTCCTCCGGGATCTGGTCCTCCATCTGTGCCGCCGGTGTATCCTCTTCCTGCGAGTAGGTAAATACCCCAAGCCGGTCGAATTCCATTTCGTCTACAAATTCCATCAATTCCCTGTGATCTTCCTCCGTCTCCCCGGGAAATCCTGCAATCAGCGTAGTGCGCAGAACAATATCCGGAATTTCCCTGCGCAGCTCTGCAAGAATCCGCTCCAGATCCCCGCGGGTGGTGCGCCTGCCCATCCGTTTCAGAACGCGGTCGCTGGCGTGCTGGATGGGAAGATCCAGGTAATGGCAGATTTTCGGCTCCTCTTTCATGACCCGGATCAGCTCCGGATAAATTTCTTCCGGATAGCAGTAGAGGACGCGGATCCACCGGATTCCCTCTATGCCGCAGAGATTTTTAAGGAGGCGGTGCAGAGATTTTTCTCCGTACAGATCTTTTCCATAGACAGTTGTTTCCTGGGCCACAAGGATCAGCTCCTCGATTCCCTGCCGCGCCATTTCTTCCGCTTCCTTAAGCAGCTCTTCCATGGGAATGCTCCGGTAGGCGCCGCGGAGCCGGGGGATAATACAATAGGTACAGTGTTTGTCGCAGCCCTCCGCGATCTTCAGATACCCATACCGTCCGCCGGAGCTTAAAACCCTCTTTCCCTCCGGTCTGGCTATCCCCTCCAGCGGCTTCATAATCAGCGATTTTTCTCCCCGGAGCGCCTTTTCTATGGCTTCTGTCACAGCATCGATACTGTTCGTTCCGATCACCGCGTCCACTTCCGGGATTTCATCCAGTATTTCCTGCCTGTAGCGCTCCGCCATGCATCCGGCAATAATCAGCGCTCTGCAGCGCCCGCTTCTGCGGAATTCTGCCATTTCCAGGATGGTGTCCACGCTTTCTTCCTTGGCGTCGTGAATAAAACAGCAGGTATTGACCACAATAATATCCGCGTCCTCCCGGCTGTCGGTCATCGTATATCCGTTTTTCACCAGCGCGCCCAGCATATGCTCTGAATCCACCAGATTTTTGTCGCAGCCCAGAGAAATAAATAAAATCTGCATGCCCATTTCCCTTTCAATTCAATTTTCCGCTTAAAAATGCGGGCCGCCGCATGAAAAACTCATGCAGCGGCCCTCCGGTCCCTGCCGGATCATTCCTCTTCTTCTGTCTCTTCCTGGGGAAGGATTTTCACCTTTCCCTTATAAATCTCTTCCACAGCCACGGAGAGGGCCTTCCTTCCCCTGGATCTGACCATGGGCTGAGCCCCCGCGATCAGCTGCCTGGCCCGCTTGCTGGTAGCCAGTACAATCGAATAGCGGCTTGTTACCAGCGGCTCCTCGTCCATTTCCTGCCCCGCGTTAATGGCTTCAATTAATTCCTGATAAGATGGATGGATCATTGTCTGTATTCCTCTCTTTCCTTCAATTCTGTCTGTATCCTCTGTATAAAATCCTTCTGATGGGCGCTGGCTCCGTGCTGCAGCTGGATCAGCCGGTGCAGATGATCCACGCATTCTTCCAGCTCATCATTCACTACAATATAATCATAGTCCGCCATGTATTTTGCTTCCTCTGCCGCTCTGGCCATACGGGACCGGATTACTTCCCCGGTCTCGGTGCCCCTTCCCTTAAGCCGTCTCTCCAGTTCATCCGCGCCAGGCGGCGTTACAAACAGCAGCAGCGTATCCGGGAACTTGCGCTTCACCTCCAGAGCGCCCTGAACCTCGATCTCCAGAATAACATCCCGGCCGGCATTCAGCTGCTCCTCCACATAAGCCCGGGGGGTACCGTAATAATGATCTACATAACAGGCGTACTCGATAAATGCATCTTCCGAGATCATCTTCTCAAATTCTTCTTTTGTCTTGAAAAAGTATTCCGTACCGTTCCTCTCCCCGGGTCTCGGAGCTCTTGTGGTAGCCGATACAGACAGCGCATAATTATCATATTTCTCCAGCAGCGCCTGCATCAGCGTTCCCTTTCCCGCCCCGGAGAATCCGGACACTACCGAAAGGATCCCTCTACGCATCTTCTGATTCATCCCTTTCCTCCATAGACTGTATATCCGACTGAAACCTGCGGAACAGGGTATCTGTCTGCAGCGCCGAAAGCAGCAGACGGCCCTCCTCCAGCACCAGAACAGCCTTGGTCCTCCGGCCCTGGGTGGCATCGATTAAGGTGCCCTCCTCTTTGGCCTTTGACACCATCCTTTTTATGGGCGCGGCGTCAGGGCTCACAACCGCCAGTACCTTGTCGGCATTCACCAGATTCCCGAAGCCTATATTTACAAGTCTCGCCAAAATGACTCACATCCTCATTCAATATTCTGGATCTGTTCTCGTATCTTCTCGATTTCTGTCTTCAGTTCAATTCCTATATCCGAAACCGTCAGGTCATTGGCCTTGGACAGGATCGTGTTCGCCTCCCGGTTCATCTCCTGGGCAATAAAATCCAGCTTCCGCCCGATCGCTCCGCCGTCTCTCAGAACCTGCATCATCCCTGTCACATGACTTTTCAGCCGGACGGTCTCCTCGTCCGTACAGATCTTATCCGCGAACAGCACCACCTCCGTGGCCAGCCGGCTTTCCTCCAGCTGCGCGTTTTCCAGGAGTTCTCTCGTCTTCTGCCGCAGCTTCTCCCGGTACTCCTCCAGAATCGCCGGGGAGCGCTGTTCGATAGCCTCCACATAGCCCAGCATGCGGGACAGCTTTTCCAGCAGATCCTTTCGGAGGGCTTCGCCCTCCCGCTGTCTCGATTCCGTAAATTTATCACAGGCGCTCCGCAGGGCCCTCTCCAGCAGAGCCCATATCTCCTCCTCATCCACCGGCTGATCTTCCATAGTCAGCACTTCCGGCATGCAGGCCAGCCTGGAGGCCGTCAGATCCTCCTCCAGAGAAAAATCTTCCCGCATCCTGGCCAGATAGGCAACATACTGCTCCGCAAGACGGCTGTTGTATTTCAGTTCCGTCTGGCTGCCGCTTTCATCTTCATAGAAGATATAGACGTCAACCTTCCCCCTCTGGATATATTCCTTCAGTACTCCCCGGACAGCCGCTTCAACAAAGCTGAATCTTCTCGGAAGCTTCAGATTAAAATCCAGGTACCGGTGATTGACTGACTTCATCTCCACAAGAACCTTTTTGCCAGTCTCCTGAATCTCCGCTCTGCCGAATCCCGTCATACTTTTTATCATGTCTCTGCTGCCATCCTTCTCTCCGTTTTCCGCAAAAGGGCAGACTCGCCCCTGTGCATTCATGCCCTATTATAATTCATTATAAAACCCTAGTCAAATGCTTTTTTTTTGATATAATGATGTTGGGCGCAAACGCCCCCAATCAGGATAATATCCGAAAAATCTGCGAAAGTGAGGAATTTTCATGGCCTTTGACGGAATTACGATTTCCTGTATACAGAAAGAACTTGCCCGGGCGCTGGAGGGCGGACGCATTTCTAAAATCGCCCAGCCGGAGCCGGACGAACTTCTGATTACCATAAAAAACAACCGGGAACAGTACCGGCTGCTGCTGTCAGCCAGCGCCTCTCTCCCGCTTGTATATCTGACTACCCAGAATAAGCAGGGGCCTATGCAGGCCCCTAATTTCTGCATGCTGCTCCGCAAGCATATCGGGAGCGGAAAAATCCTTTCCGTGACGCAGCCCGGCCTGGAACGTATTCTGGTTTTTACTGTGGAGCACCGCAATGAACTGGGCGATCTCTGTACAAAGAAGCTGATCGCGGAATTCATGGGCAAGCACAGCAACCTGATTTTCTGTGACAGCGAAGATCAGATCCTTGACAGTATCAAGCACGTTTCTCTTCATATGAGTTCTGTACGGGAGGTGCTTCCCGGCCGTCCCTATTTTATTCCCCATACACAGGAGAAACTGGATCCGCTGACCATCAGCCGGGAGGATTTTTTCCAGGTGCTTCTCACAAAACCGCTGCCTGCAGCCAGGGCTGTCTACACCACCCTTACAGGCTTTTCTCCCCTGATGGCGGAAGAGCTCTGCTTCCGGGCCGGCCTGGACGGAGGGCTTCCCACCGACGCCCTGGACGAGCCGGCACGGCTGCACCTCTATCACACCTTCTGCCTTTTAATGGAAGATATAAAAAATGGGGATTTTGCCCCCGGAATTTTCTACCGGGGACCGGAGCCTGTGGAGTACGCCGCCTTTCCTCTGAAACAGTTTTCCGACTTCTCCCGGACTCCCTTCGACTCCATCTCGCGCCTGCTGGAAACCTATTACGCCGATAAGAACCGCATAACACGGATCCGGCAGAAATCCGCGGATCTGCGGAAGATCGTCAGCACGGCACTGGAGAGAAACGGAAAAAAACTGATTCTTCAGGAAAAGCAGATGAAAGATACGGAAAAAAAGGATAAATACCGGATCTACGGGGAATTACTGAATACGTACGGATACAGTCTTTCCCCGGAGGATAAGTTTCTTGACACAGTCAATTATTATACGGGAGAGCCGGTCCGGGTGCCTCTGGATACACAGCTTTCTCCGGCGGAAAATGCAAAAAAATACTTTGACCGCTACGGCAAGCTGAAACGTACCGCGGACGCCCTTCAGACGCAGATTGCCGAGACGAAGGCGGACATTGCCCACCTGGAAAGCATCAGCACAGCTCTGGATATTGCCAGAGACGAGGAAGATCTCTCCCAGATCCGGGAAGAGCTTTCTGACTGCGGCTATGTACGGCGCCATGTCCAGAACGGCGCCAGAAAGAAAAAAACCGTTTTCCACCCGCTCCACTATATCTCCAGCGACGGCTTTGATATGTACGTGGGAAAAAACAACTACCAGAACGAGGAGCTTACCTTTAAATTCGCATCCGGAGGCGACTGGTGGTTCCACGCAAAGGGCATGCCCGGTTCCCATGTGATTGTAAAATCCGGAGGCGCAGAGCTTCCCGACGCCACCTTTGAGGAGGCCGGACGCCTGGCCGCCTATTATTCCCGGGGAAAGCAGGCACCCAAAGTGGAGATCGACTATACCCTGAAAAAAAATATCCGCAAGCCGGCCGGCGCCAAACCGGGATTTGTGATTTATCACACAAACTATTCGCTGATGGCTTCTCCGGACATTAAAGATATTAAAGAAACTTGCTAAAGATTTCATAAAAAATTAATTCTATTTCTAATACGCTGTGGTATACTGATTACTGTTGATTCCTGTCGAATCCGGAATAAATTGCAGCAAGCGAGGACTCTTCATGAAAAAAAGAATACAAACGGAACTGATACATAAGCGCCGTCCCACCACCCGCTATAAGGCGGATGTCAATCAGGGACTGACCTCCGAGCAGGCGGCGGAATATTTCGCCAACGGCTGGGACAACCGCTCTGTAGAGCCGCCCTCAAAAACCACGGCAGAAATTATCAAGTCTAATATTTTTACGTATTTCAATCTGATTTTTACACTGATCGCGATTCTTCTGATCATTGTCGGCTCTCTGCGGGATCTTACTTTTCTTCCCATTATTGTTGCCAATACGCTGATCGGTATTGTGCAGGAGCTGAATGCCAAAAAGACCCTGGAGAAGCTTTCTGTCCTGAACGCTCCCCGGGCCCGCGCCGTGCGAGACGGCAAAGTTGTCACCATCCCGGCTGAAGAGCTGGTGCTGGATGACATTGTGATCTTCGGCGCCGGCAATCAGATCTGCGCCGACGCCGTAGTTCTAAGCGGCGAGGCCCAGGTAAATGAATCCCTGCTGACCGGCGAAGCGGATGAGATAACAAAGAAACCGGGCGACCATCTGATGTCCGGCAGTTTTATTGTATCCGGACAGTGCTACGCCAGGCTGGAGAGGGTGGGGGAGGATTCCTATATCTCCAAGCTGACCCTGGAAGCCAAGGCCACCAAAACCGGGGAACAGTCAGAGATGATCCGCTCCATCAATAAGCTGGTAAAGCTGGTGGGCATCCTGATCATTCCCATCGGCATCATCCTGTTCTACCAGCAGTTTGTGGTAATCGGCGATACCTTCCGGGACAGCGTGACCTCCATGGTGGCCGCCATTATCGGAATGATCCCGGAAGGCTTTTACCTGCTCACGAGCGTCTCCCTGGCTGCCAGCGTCATCCGCCTTTCTCTGAAAAAGGTTCTGGTTCACGATATGAAATGCATCGAAACGCTGGCCAGAGTAAACGTCCTCTGCGTGGACAAGACAGGCACCATCACGGAAAACACCATGAAAGTCAACGATTACTGCGCGCTTCCCTCCTATGATCCCGATACCATGGCGCCGCTGGATGAGCTGATCAGCGATTTCGCCGCCGCCATGTCCAGGGATAATATTACCATGGCGGCGCTGCAGGAATATTTTGTAAAATCCGGCGGAAGGAGGCCGGTGTCCATCACCTCCTTCTCCTCGGCTTTTAAGTACAGCAGCGCGACCTTTTCCGATGCCTCCTATGTGCTCGGCGCGCCGGAATTCGTTCTCCGGGAGGATTACTCCGCCTATCAGGAAGAGATTGAGGAAAAGGGTTCGGAGGGCTTCCGCGTGCTCGTATTCGGAAAATATGCGGGCACGCCTACCGGCAGGGCACTGACTGAGAAGGTCACGCCTCTGGCTCTGATTCTGCTGTCCAATCCCATCCGGGAGGACGCGCCGGAGACCTTCCGTTACTTCGCGGAACAGGGCGTGGAGATTAAAGTCATCTCCGGAGACAATCCGGTGACCGTCTCCCATGTGGCGGCCAGGGCCGGCATCGCCCATGCGGAAAATTATGTGGATGCTTCCACCCTGAAGACGCCCCAGGATATTGCGGCGGCCATTGTAAAATACACGGTTTTCGGGCGGGTCACACCGGACCAGAAGCGCCAGTTTGTCCAGGCTCTGAAGGCCGCCGGCAAGACGGTGGCCATGACCGGAGACGGGGTAAACGATGTACTTGCCCTGAAGGACGCGGACTGCTCTGTGGCCATGGCCTCCGGAAGCGACGCGGCCGCCCAGGCCTCACAGCTTGTGCTTCTGGAATCCGATTTCGCCAGAATGCCGGATGTGGTGCTGGAAGGACGCCAGGTGGTCAACAATCTTCAGCGATCGGGAAGCCTGTTTCTGGTGAAGAATATTTTCTCCTTCCTGATGTCCATGTTCTCCATCATATTCGCCATCAGCTATCCCCTGGAGCCCTCGCAGATTTCGCTGATCAGCATGTTCACCATCGGACTGCCCGGCTTTCTGCTGTCACAGGTTCCCAATAAGGACCTGATCCGCGGCCACTTCCTGACCAATATATTCCTGAAGGCACTGCCCGCGGGAATTACAGATGCCATTATTGTCGGCGCGCTGGTTATTTACGGTGAAGTCTTCAATGTAAGCGCCATCGATATCTCCACAGCCGCCACAATGCTGCTGGCCATTGTCGGCTTTATGGTTCTGTACCAGATCAGCAAACCCATGGATCTTTTGCGCTGGGGAATCTGGGCGTTTTCCATAGCCGGTTTTATCTTCTGCCTCTTTGTCCTTCCGGATCTGTTCGCCATCACGGGCATGTCTACCCGGTGCGTGCTGCTGTTTGTGACTTTCTCCATCATGGCTGAACCGCTGTTCCGCTATCTGACCCTTCTGGTCAGGAAGCTGCGGAACCTGTATCTGAAGCTCCGGCACAGGCCCCAGGAGGCATAAAACTCCTGCGGCGGGAACCGTTTCCGGGCAGGACCGGTAAAACAGCATAAAATTATTGAAGAAGAGGGTGTCCCTCCGGTCACTGCGTGACTTTTGGGACACCCTCTTCTTTTGTGCAGGGCGTTTCTGTTTATCTCCGGCCGGACAAAGCCGCCCGGATCCTACCACCAGCGGAACCAGTCCCAGAAAGAATTGCTGTTCTCCCTCTCCGGCTCCGGCGTGGGCGTAGCGCTTGGAGAGGGGGTTGGCGTCGGTGCGGGCACATGGGCTGTGCAGCGCCGGGTGGGCGCTGTGGAG
The DNA here is from genome assembly GCA_018713515.1 of Candidatus Scatomonas pullistercoris. Taxonomy (GTDB): domain Bacteria; phylum Bacillota; class Clostridia; order Lachnospirales; family Lachnospiraceae; genus Scatomonas; species Scatomonas pullistercoris. Next base: position 22,481 of record DVOO01000008.1, on the reverse strand, counting down.
GACTCAAAATATTCCGTAGTCCTGGTACAGCCATTTCCCGCCAGAAGACCGCTGTCCGCGCAGATGGTTACCTGTTCTACGGAAGACGGCCTCTCAAATTCCCGGTCCTCCAGATTCTCATGGATTCTGTTCATAACGCTGGTCCATAGGTTCTGCCGGTAGGATCTGTATTCCTCCGGTAGCCCCGTGTTGAAATCATAGCCGGTCCAGATAGCAGCCGTATAGTACGGAGTAAATCCCACAAAGACAAGATCGTTGTAGGAAGAGGTCGTGCCTGTTTTTCCCGCCAGCGTCATATTTTCCAGCCGGAAGGGCAGCCCGGAGCCCTCTTCTACCGTACTCTGCATGGCGCTGGTAAGCAGATACGCCGTGCTCTCGCGGAAAACCCGTGTTCCCTCCGGCGCATCATTTTTCAGAAGTACATTGCCGTCCTGATCTGTAACCTCCGTATAAAAGGTGGGTTCCAGATAGATTCCCCCGTTGGCGATGGTTGCGTAAGCGGCCGTAAGCTCCAGATTGCTGACACCGTTTGTTATACCGCCCAGGGCCAGCGGCTGAATCACATCCGTCTCCGGATCCAGAGAGCTGAAGCCCAGACGGAGCAGATAGTCGAAGCCTGTCTGGGGCGTGATTTCTGTTAAAACCTTGACCGCCGGGATATTGTAGGAATTTTCGATGGCCGTCCGGACTGTTACGGATCCATGGTACCGTCCGTCCGCGTTGTGGAGCGGCGTCCCGTTGGAATAGCTGTAGGGCTCGTCCTCGATGCGTGTGGCCAGGGTGATATCCCCTTCCTCCAGAGCCGGTCCGTAGGTGGAAAGCAGTTTAAATGTGGAGCCCGGCTGCCGCAGCGTATCCGTAGCTCTGCTCATGGTCAGGCTGGCTGTCTTCTCTCCTCTGCCGCCCACGATTCCCTTTACCTGTCCGGTGCTCTGATCAATGACCGTCATGGCCGCCTGGGGCTGGGGCACAAAGCTGCTCCGTTCTGCCGCGACCGTATCCCCCGGCTGAAGTACAGCCGCTTTATACTGGTCAATATAGCTCTGCGCCTCCTCCTGGCTGTCAAACAGAAGATCGAAGGAGGGATCTGTGTTTCTAAAATACAGCTGCAGCATCTCCCGGCTGTAATTCTGCCGTGTACCGTCCGCCTGATCCACAGTCATAGCCCAGTCCAGCCCTATCTCCACCCTGTCGGGATAATTTTCCTCATTTTGGAATTCCTCCTCCATGATCTCCTGCACCCTGGTATCCTGGGTACTGTAGATCCGAAGGCCGCCGCTGTAGACGGCATTAGCCGCCTGCACCTCTGTATAGCCGCACCGCTCCACCAGATCCTGCTGCACCTGGCTGATCAGGGCGTCAATAAAATAAGAGTATGGCTCCGCCTCGCTCTCGGAAGCCGCCGTTTCCCGGATCCGCTCATAGACATCATCTGCCACTGCCTCTTCGTATTCCGCCTCCGTGATCCAGCCCTGTTCCAGCATATAATCCAGAACCACCGCTCTCCGGTCCGCGTTTTCCTCCGGATGAAGCCGTGGATTCCAGCGGGAAGGGTTCTGGGGAATCGCCGCAAGAACCGCGCATTCTGAAAGGGTCAGGTCTTCACAGTCCTTTCCGAAATACGTCCGGGCAGCCGTCTGCACGCCGTAGGCGCCTGAACCAAAATTCACCGTGTTCAGATAATTTTCCAGGATAACGCTTTTTGCATCCTGGCCCTGCTCTGTCAGATATTTTTCCAGCTCCACGGCCAGATACTGCTCCTGAAGCTTCCGGACAATGGAATCAAAGGTATTTTCTTCCATCCAGTCCGTAAATACATTGTTTTTCAAAAGCTGCTGGGTAATGGTGCTGGCTCCCTCCGTCCGTGAAAATCCGGTGCTGACGGCCGTAGCCACGGCCCGCAGCATGCCCAGGGAATCCACGCCGTTGTGCTCATAGAAGCGCGAATCCTCAATGGCCACAATGGCGTGCTGCATGTACTCCGGAATCTCGTCTATGGAAACAGATATTCTGTTTCCCTCCGCCGAATTAATCTGCTGTATGAGACTGCCGCCGCTGTCATAAACAAAAGTGGCATATCCCATGGGCATGATGTTCACATCCGAAATATCCGGCGCGCTGGCGATAATCCCGGAATAGGCTCCGGCTCCCAGGCCAACAAAGATAATTGCCGCAGAAATAAGGCCGTAAAACGCAACGCGTAGCGACATAACCTTCACTCTTCTGCTTTTTTTCAGCCGGCCAGAACGGCAGATTTCCATTTTTTCCTGTATATCCTGCTGTCTGAAACGCAAACCGTTTTCTCCCCTTTCGTCAGGCCCCTGAAGGGCAAAACCGCCGGATGGCAGGCGGATACACCACTCACCATCCGGCGGATAGATTTTCTGTACGTATTTTCCCCTCTCAATATTTACAGATCAGTCCAGATGGAAGACCCTGCCTTCCTTCCTGGGCGCGGCCTGGGGCTCCTCCCCCTCGGCGTATCCCAGAATGCAATGACCGATCCCCTCGTATTCTCCCTGAATGCCCAGGGATTCCAGAATCTGACGTCCCTCCGGGCGCTCAAACTCTTCCTTGGCCCTGTGTATCCAGCAGCTTCCAACTCCCAGCGCATGGGCGGCCAGCATCAGATTACCCATTACCAGACTCCCGTCGTATACGTGCGTGGGACAGGATTTATCTGCCAGAACGATCAGAACCACCGGCGCTCCGTAAAAGGGATCGCCGCTGTTTCCCATAATCTCTCCATTCAGTCTGGAAAGACGGTCCCGGATCCCCCTGTCCGTCACCGCAAGGATGATCGGAGACTGGCGGCCCATGCCGGAGGCCGCGTAGGTGCCGGCCTGGATGATCTGGTCAATCACCTCTTTCGGCACCATATCGGGTTTATACTTCCGGATACTCCTGCGGGTTTTTAAAAGTTCCAGCAATTCCTGTTTTACCTCTGCCATTTCCGGCACCTCCTCTTTTATTTTTTATACGGGATAAGCTCCGTTTTCCGGATCGCCTGCCTTGGCGTCCACCTTCGTCTTCTGGGCGTCACGGTATTTGAAGAAATCCATGGCCACCTGGGGGAACAGTGCATAGGTCAGCACATCCTCATCCTGCTCTTTGTACTGGGCCATCTCTCCCTCCAGCGTCTCCAGCTCGTTGTCCAGAAGATCCGCGTAACGGCAGGTGATTGGCTCCGCATCGCCGATGACTTTCTTCTGCACCTCCGGGTTAAAGGGCTTCACTGTCGCGCCGTATTTGCCGCTGAGCACATCCCGGGTCTCCTTGGTCACCATCTTGTAGCGCTCGCCCATGAGCACATTAAATACGGCCTGTGTGCCGACGATCTGAGAAGAGGGCGTAACCAGCGGACATTCACCGAGATCCTTGCGGACTCTCGGAACCTCCTCCAGAACCTCATAATACTTATCTTCCGCATGCTGCTCCTTCAGCTGGCTGGTCAGGTTGGAAAGCATTCCTCCCGGCACCTGATACAGCAGGGTCTTAATATTCACACCCAGATTCTTGGGATTCAGCAGGCCCTCCTCCAGGCATTTATCCCGGTAGGGACGGAAGTAATCCGCGATCTCGGCCAGCAGGTTCTGGTCGTATCCGGTATCGTAGGGCGTTCCGCGGAAGGTCTCCACCATCACCTCCGTGGCCGGCTGAGAGGTTCCCATGGCAAAGGGAGAGATAGCGCAGTCGATTACATCCACGCCGGCCTCCACCGCCTTCAGATACGTCATGGAAGCCACGCCGGAGGTATAATGGGTATGCAGCTCAATGGGCAGGCTGGTGGCCTCTTTTAAGGCTGTCACCAGCTCTGTGGCCTTGTAGGGAAGCAGCAGTCCGGCCATATCCTTGATGCAGATGGAATCTGCTCCCATCGCCTCAATCTTTCTGGCCATATCGGTCCAGTATTCCAGCGTATAAGCATCCCCCAGGGTGTAAGACAGCGCCACCTGGGCATGGGCCTTTTCCCTGTTGGCAGCCTTTACTGCCGTCTGCAGATTTCTCAGATCATTCATGCAGTCAAAAATACGGATGATATCAATCCCGTTGGCCGCAGACTTCTGCACAAAATATTCCACCACATCGTCCGCGTAGGGGCGGTATCCCAGAATATTCTGGCCGCGGAACAGCATCTGCAGCTTCGTGTGCTTAAAGCCGTCCCGGAGCTTCCGCAGTCTTTCCCAGGGATCCTCGTGGAGGAAGCGCAGGGAGGCGTCGAAGGTGGCTCCTCCCCAGCACTCTACCGCATGGTACCCCACCTGATCCATCTTGTCCACAATGGGAAGCATTTCCTCTGTGGGCATTCTGGTGGCAATCAGGGACTGATGGGCGTCACGCAGGATGGTCTCCATTATTTTCACAGGTTTCTTTTCTATTTCAGCCATTTCTATCCTCCTAAATCAGGTAGTGTATTTCCTTCGGAATCAGACTCCGAAAATAGCCATAAAGGCGCCGGCCGCCACAGCCGTACCGATAACGCCGGCCACATTGGGTCCCATGGCGTGCATCAGCAGGAAATTGGTCGGATCGGCCTCCGCTCCCACCTTCTGTGAAACGCGGGCAGCCATCGGCACAGCCGAGACGCCCGCCGATCCAATCAGCGGGTTGATCTTTCCTCCCGAAATTTTGCACATGAGCTTGCCCAGCAAAACGCCTCCCGCCGTTCCAAATACGAAAGCGACCAGACCCAGAACCACAATTTTGATGGTGGTAACATTCAGAAAGGCCTCGGCGCTGGTGGTGGCCCCCACGGAAGTTCCCAGCAGGATGACCACAATGTACATCATGGCGTTGGAAGCCGTCTCGGTCAGCTGTTTTACTACGCCGCTTTCCCGGAACAGATTGCCCAGCATCAGCATGCCGACCAGCGGAGCGGTGGAAGGAAGAAGCAGACAGACAACCACCGTGATGATGACGGGGAAAAGAATCTTCTCCAGCTTCGATACGGGGCGGAGCTGCTCCATCTTGATTTTTCGCTCTTTCTCAGTCGTCAAAAGCTTCATGACGGGCGGCTGAATAATGGGCACCAGGGACATGTAGGAATACGCCGCCACGGCAATGGGGCCCATCAGATCTGTCTGTCCCAGCTTTCCGCAGAGGAAGATGGAGGTGGGGCCGTCCGCGCCTCCGATGATGGAGATGGCCGCTGCCGCCCTGCCGCCAAAGCCCAGGAGAATCGCCAGGAAATATGCTACATAAATGCCCAGCTGAGCCGCCGCGCCCATGATAAAACTGATGGGGTTGGCGATCAGCGGCCCGAAGTCCGTCATCGCACCCACGCCCATAAAGATCAGGGAGGGAAGAATACTCCACTCGTCCAGCTGGAAGAAATAATACAGAAGTCCGCCTGCCTGCTCCACGCCTGCCGCATCCGTATAGGGCGCCGCCATAATATCCGGATAGATGTTTACCAGCAGCATTCCGAAGGCGATGGGAATCAGCAGAAGCGGCTCGAAGCCCTTCTTGATCGCCAGGAACAGGAATACAAAGGCTACCAGGATCATGACAAAATTGCCCCAGGTCAGATTGAAAAATGCAGTTTGGTGCACCAGGTTAGATAAAGTCTCTAACATTGATTACTACCTCCGGTTCTTTTTTTCCTCAAGTAAATGTCTTAATTCATGGTAGCCAGCACATCACCGGATTCCACCGCGTCTCCCGCGGCCACATTAATGCTGGCGATTGTACCGTCCTGAGGAGCAACAACCGGAATTTCCATCTTCATGGCCTCCAGAACCACCACAGAATCTCCTGCTTTAACAGCCTGTCCGGGCTGTGCTTCCACCTTGCAGATTTTTCCGGGTACGGAGGCTGTGATTTCCACCGCGCCGGCCGTTCCTCCTGCCGGTGCTGCTGCAGGTGCCGGAGCCGGGGCGGGTGCTGCTGCTGCAGGCGCCGGAGCCGGGGCAGCCGCGGGTGCAGGTGCCGGGGCGGGAGCGGGAGCTGCCGGAGCCGGGGCGCCGGCCGTGCTGCCTTCTTCCACGGTTACATGATAAACATTTCCATTCACAGTAATTGTATAATTTTTCATTTTTCTATCCTCCTAGACTCTTTTCCAGTTTTTATTTCTGATTTTTCTGATCGAACGTACCACGTAACCGTCACCGGAAGGCTGCTCTGCCTCCGCGGCCGCGATAGCTGTCGCAAGCACGATTGCCAGTTCTATATCTTCCTCCGGTGCTGCGGCCGCAGCAGGCGCCGGGGCGGGAACCGCGGCGGGGGCAGGGGCCGCCTTTTTCTCTGCGGGAGCCGCGGCCTGAGCCGCCTTCTTATTCCGCATATCCGGGTTCACGTAGCGGATCAGATAGATCACGCCGCTGAGGAAAAAGAGAATCACAAATACAATGATCAATCCGATGGCTGTATTGATTCCCGCCTCTTCCAGCGATTTTGAAAGCGGATAATCTACGTTTACTGTAAAATTCCGCGGATTCGCCGAACCGGCGGAATCCAGTTCAAAGGTCATGACCAGCTCGCCGCTGTAATTTTCAAATTCTGCCGGCATACGGCACTCTACCGTATCATCCTCCTGGGTAACCGTCACCTCGCCGATGCCAACAAGCTCTCCGGTGTCCTCCCGGGCATTCCGCCAGCCGTCCACAAAGACCTCGTAAAATCCCCCTGCATCGCGGAGCTCATCGTAAGCGCTGTCGTCCAGAGCCATCGTGGACTGCAGATACTCCTGGGCAGACTGTCCCAGGGACGCTTTATACTCATCGCTTAAGACAGCGGCCCGGACCGGTACTGCCACAAGGAGGCTCATGAGACAAACCAGCGCCAGAAACAGGCCGGTCCGTCTTTTCTTTAACTTTTTCATCTATGCCACCTCACTTAAACCGTTCCATGCTTTTTATCCGGCCGCGCCTCTCTCTTGGAAAACAGCATCTCGAAAGCGCCGATCAGATATTTTCTTGTGTCCTCCGGATGGATAAGCGTATCCACATACCCTCTCCGCAGGGAGGCATCCAGGCTGTTCTGCAGCTTCTCATATTCCTCTGTCTTCTCCCGGATGACCTGGCTGCCCTGATCCGCGTACAGAATCTTGGCGGCAGCGCCGGAATCCATCATGCCGATCTTTGCCTCCGGCCAGGCGTAGACGAGATCCGCGCCGATGGCCTTGCTGTTCATGGCCAGAGCCGCGCTTCCGTAAGCAAAGCCCGTGATCACATTGACCTTGGGCGTTGTCGCGTCCGCAAAAGCATACACCAGCTTCGCCACCGCCTTGGCCATATTCGCCTCCGAACATTTGGTTGCCTTGTAGTTTTTCACATTGGTAAAGGAAACCACCGGAATGGAAAAGGCATCGCAGAAGCGGATAAACTCGGCCGCCTTTTTCGCGCCTCTGGCGCTTAAAGCGCCGTCAAACTTCTCTGCCTCCCCTCCCTCGCTGTCATACAGTACGGAACGGTTTGCCACAGCGCCCACCGTATAGCCGCCGAGGCGGATCAGCGCAGTCACCATATCCCGGCCGTAGGCGGGCTTCACCTCAAAATACGACTGATTATCGCTGATTCTCTGCAGCATCAGAATAGGATCAAGGCTGCAGGCCGCCAGATCGGGAATCGCCCGGTTCAGGTCATCGCCGCACTCGCCGTAGGCCATATCATCTTCGTTGTTGGCCGGCAGCATGGAGACCAGCCTGCGGATCTCGGAAAGAACCTCGCCCTCGCTTCCGGTGAAATCCACAAGGCCTGCTTCCTCACTCTGGAAAGCTGCCGAGGCCGTATCGCATTTGGAATCAATGTTTCCCTCCAGCGCATTGGGTGAATTCACAAAAAGCTTTCCGCTTTTCTCCATCAGCGTAAAGTCTGTAAGCGCGGGGATCATGGCCATGCCTCCGCCGCACATGCCGAAAATACCGGTAATCTGCGGAATCACCCCGGAAGCCTCCGTCTGGGCCATATAGATCCTGCCGAATCCGTGAAGGGCGTCCGCGGCCTCCTCCAGACGCAGACCCGCGCAGTCCAGAAGCCCGATCACAGGAGCACCCGTTTTCATGGCGAGCCTGTAAAGATTTACAATTTTCCCCGCGTGCATCTCACCGACGCTGCCGCCAAGCACCGATGCATCCTGACTATAGATATACACCAGCCCTCCGTCGATCACACCGTATCCGGTAATGACGCCGTCGGAGGGAGTCTGCTTCTGCGTCAGGTTGAAATCTGTGCTGCGGGCTGTGACGCCGGCACCAATCTCAACAAAACTTCCCTCATCAAGCAGGGCGCAGACTCTCTGCATTGCCTGGCTTTGTGTTTCGTTGCTCATTCTCCTAACCTCCATGTCCAATAAACTTTGTACAATTTCACTCAATACTATACTGTTTTTTTTCTGTATTTTCAACCACTTTATCGCATTCTTCCTCTGCGCTTACGGATACAGAGAAATATGCGCGGGAATTCCGTTTCTATATTCCACCTTCGACTCTCCCTGAATCAGCGGTTTCAGATATTCCAGCATCTCATCCGTCACGCCGCATCCGTCCGGCGTAATCCATTCATCCGGCACCTTCTTTTCCGCGTTGGCGGCTTCCCGCACAGGAACCGACCGGAAAGAAACGCGGTAGGGATCGCTGCTTTCCCGGATCACCGCCGCCATCTGCCCGCTTTGTCCCTCCAGGGCGCACTGGCAGGCCTTTATGCCGATCATGCGGGATTCCGCGATATCCGTGGCGCTGGCTATATGCGCGGCGCAGCGCTGCATCAGGCTCAGTTCAATGGAGCGGACCTTGCAGCCGATCCGTTCCCTCACCAGCTGCTCCAGAACCTTCCCGGCGCCGGCGATATAGGCATGGCCGAAATTATCCAGGGCGCCGGACTGCACCTGTTCGGAAATATAATGGCCCTCCTCATCCCGGATTCCCTCACTTACCGCCGCCAGCACACTGTTCTGCACCTCCAGCTTCTCCCGCAGGTCAGACAGAAACCGTTCCGTATCAAAAGGTCTCTCGCAGAGATAAATAAGGTCAGGCCCGCCGCTGCCGTTCACCCTGGCCAGCGCGCTGGAAGCTGTCAGCCAGCCGGCGTTCCTTCCCATAATTTCCACGATTGTCACGGATTTTGCCGTGTAAACACGGCAGTCTCTTTCCAGCTCCGAGAAGGTGGCCGCAATATATTTGGCGGCCGATCCGAAGCCGGGACAGTGATCCGTGCCCATCAGATCATTATCGACGGTCTTCGGCGCTCCCACCACCGCGATCTCCTCGATTCCCTGCTCCGCCAGATAGGCCGACAGCTGATCCACCGTATCCATGGAATCGTTGCCGCCGATATAGACAAAGCAGGAAATTTCCCATTTTTTCAGGGTCTCCGCGATCGCTTTCAGCTGCTCTCTCTTCTGTATCTTCAGCCGGCAGGATCCCAACGCTGCAGCCGGCGTCTGGCACAGAAGCGAAAGCTTTTCTGTGCTGTCAAGCTTCTGTCTCAGATCAATAAAACGCCGGGACAGAACGCCCTCAATCCCGTTGACGGCTCCGTAAATTTTATCTGTCTGTCCGGAGCTTAAGGCACATTCCACCACCCCGGCCAGAGTCGCGTTAATAGCGGCAGTCGGGCCCCCGGACTGCGCTACCAGCAGATTTTTCACTCCGCAGCACCTCCCTTTCACACATTCTCGGGAAAACTCCCGCATATTTTAGTATTATAGCATAAAAGCAGGAGACTGTCCAAAACTTTGGCTTGTGTCCCCTGCTTTTATTATACATTTTCCCGGCAGCAAAAGCCGCTCCCCTCCGCTTCAGACCGTTACCCTCTCAAACTGGCTGTTATACAGGGCGGCATAGGCGCCGCCCCGGGCCAGAAGCTCCTCGTGGGTGCCCTGCTCTGCCACATCTCCGTCCTTCATGTAAAGAATCATATCCGCATTGCGGATGGTAGAGAGGCGGTGCGCAATGATAAAACTGGTGCGTCCCTGCATCAGCCGGTCCATGGCCTGCTGGATCAGCACCTCCGTTCTGGTATCCACGGAGGAGGTGGCCTCGTCCAGGATCAGAATCCGGTTGTCGGCCAGTATGGCCCGGGCAATGGTCAGCAGCTGCTTCTGCCCCTGGGATATATTGGTGGTTTCTTCGTTCAGCACCGTCTGATAGCCCTCAGGCTGCTGCATGATAAATTTGTGGGCATGGGCCGCCCTGGCCGCCGCCATCACCTCCTCATCCGTGGCATCCAGCCTGCCGTAGCGGATATTCTCCAGGATTGTGCCGTTGAAAAGCCAGGTGTCCTGGAGCACCATGCCGAACATTTTTCTCAGCTCGCTCCGCCGGAATTCCCGGATATCGTGTCCGTCCACACGAATGGCTCCGCTGTTCACATCGTAAAAGCGCATCAGCAGCTTGACCATGGTTGTCTTTCCGGCGCCGGTGGGCCCCACAATGGCGATCTTCTGTCCTTCCCTTACCCGCTCGGAAAAATCACGGATAATAATCTGGTCCGGATTGTAGCCGAAAGCGACATGATCGAATTCCACATTTCCGGCCAGGCCCTCTGCCGGCACGGGGTGTTCGGGTCCTGCATCCTCCTCCGGTTCCTCCAGAAATTCAAAAACCCGCTCGGAGGCAGCCGCCGAGGACTGCAGAAGATTCGTAATCTGGGCAATCTGCTGGATAGGCTGGGTAAAACTCCGGATATACTGGAAAAAGGACTGGATATCGCCGACCTCAATAGACCGGCGGATTACCAGAAAGCCGCCCAGAAGAGCAACCATCACATATCCCAGATTTCCCACAAACTGCATGACCGGCATCATAATGCCGGAAAAGAACTGGGACTTCCAGCCCGTCTCATAGAGCATACGGTTGGAACGCTCAAATTCCCGGATCGCGGCCTCCTCCCTGTTAAACGCCTTCACCACCTGGTGTCCGGCGTAGATCTCCTCCACCTGGCCGTTTACCTCGCCCAGGTATTTCTGCTGTCCCCGGAAAAACTTCTGCGAATGGCTCATAACTTTTCCGATAATCACCATGGCCGCGGGCAGGATCACCAGCGCGCAAAGCGTCATCCATACGTTGATGGAAAGCATCATAAAGAATACGCCTATGAGAAGCGTCACCGAAGTGATCAGCTGGGTAATGCTCTGGTTCAGCCCCATCTGAAGGGTATCCACATCGTTGGTCACCCGGGAAAGCACTTCCCCGTAGGGCCGCTTTTCAAAATACTTCATGGGGATGCGGCTGATCTTCTCTGAGATATCCTTCCGCAGATTGTAGCTTACGTCATTGGAGATTCCCGTCATCACGAGTCCCTGGACAAAAGAGAAGCAGGCGCTGACCAGATACAGGCACAGAACAGTCAGAAGAATCTGTCCGATTCTGCCAAAATCAATGGAACCTGTTCCCTGCACCCGGGCCACCAGCCCGTTAAACAGCTCCGTGGTGGCCTTTCCCAGGATTCTCGGTCCGACTATAGTAAATACCGTACCGGCAATGGCGCAGACCAGCATCAGCAGCAGCCTGCATTTATAGCGGCTCATATATACGGCGATTTTCCGGATCGCCTTCTTAAAGTCCTTCGGTTTCTCCGCGGCCCGGGGGCCATGGCCCGGCCGTGTTCTCTGCTGGCTCATGCTCCTAACTCCTCCTCTGACAGCTGTGACCGTGCAATCTGCCGGTAGACCTCACAGTTCTTCATCAGTTCCTCATGGGTGCCGCACCCGGCCAGCTTTCCGCCGTCCAGAACAAGAATCCGGTCCGCGTGCAGGATCGTGCTGATCCTCTGGGCCACAATCAGGGATGTGGCATCCCCCGTCTCGCGCTTCAGCGCCCGGCGCAGGGCAGCGTCCGTCTGAAAATCCAGCGCCGAAAAACTGTCGTCGAAAATATAGATTTCCGGCTTTTTTGCCACGGCCCTGGCAATGGCCAGGCGCTGCTTCTGACCCCCCGATACATTGGCGCCTCCCTGGGCGATGGGCGTCTCCATACCCTCCGGCTTCTCATCAATAAACGCAGCCGCCTGGGCAATCTCCGCCGCCTGCCGGAGCGCCCCGGACGAAGCATTTTCATCGCCGTACCTGAGATTGGAGGCAATCGTTCCCGAAAAAAGCACGGCCTTCTGCGGTACGTATCCCAGCCGGCTCCTGAGATCTTCAAGATTCATATCCCGGATATCCACACCGTCCACCAGAATCTGGCCTTCTGTCACATCAAAAAATCTCGGAATCAGATTGACCAGCGTGCTCTTTCCGCTTCCGGTGCTTCCGATAAAGGCTACGGTCTCTCCCTGCCCGGCCCGGAAGCTTATGCCGTCCAGCACCTTTTCCTCCGCCCCGGGATAACAGAAGGATACATTTCTGAATTCCAGCTCCCCGCGCAGTCCGGCGGCGGGCTTTTTTGCCCGGACCGGATTCTTAATCTCCGTTTCCGTCTCCAGCACATCGTAGATACGCCGGGCGGACACGCTGGCCCGGGGCATAAAGACGGCTACCATGGAGATCATCAGAAACGCCATAATAATCTGCATGGCATACTGGATAAAGGCCATCATACCGCCCACCTGCATTCTGCCCGCGTCAATGGCGTGGGAGCCGCTGTACACGATCAGCACGGACAGGCCGTTCATGATCAGCATCATCACCGGCATCATAAAAGTCATGCAGCGGTTCACAAAAAGATTCGTCCGGGTCAGTTCTCTGTTTGCCTCGTCAAAACGTTCCTCCTCATGCTTTTCCGCGGAAAAGGCCCGGATCACGGGAATGCCCGTGAGGATTTCTCTCGTCACCAGATTCACCCGGTCGATCAGCGTCTGCAGGATCCTGAATTTCGGCATGGCCACGGTAAATAGAAAGATCATGACCGCAAAAATCGCCGCAACGCCGATGCCCAGAATCCAGGTCATCTCGGATCCGGTATTCAGAACCTTCAGAACGCCTCCTATTCCCAGAATCGGCGCGTAAAGCACGATCCGGAACAGCAGCGTCAGCACCATCTGAATCTGCTGAATATCATTGGTGCTCCTGGTAATCAGAGATGCCGTGGAAAACCGGTTCATCTCACTGCTGGAAAAGGAGAGCACCTTCCGGTATATCCTGTTTCGCAGATCATGGCCAAAGCCCGCGGCCACACGGCTGGAGAAAAAAGTCACCAGAATTGCCGCCAGCATGGAAAGGCCCGACAGCCCCAGCATGGAAAGGCCGGAAAACAGGACGTAGCGGGTCTGCATACTGTCCAGGTTTCTCCCCTGGGCCGTATATTCCTGCTGCACATAAGTTACGGCCGCCTGGGTCAGAATGCTCTCCGACATGCCTTCCAGCTGTTTTTCTGCTTCCGGACGCAGAGCTTCCAGCTGTTCCTCCGTAAGCGCTGCCGCAGAGACCCCCCGGCTCTCAAGCCCCGCCTCCAGAACCATGGCTCTTCCCAGGATTCTGTTCAGCTCCTCTCTTGTATCCCCGCGGATGGAATCCAGTATGTACAGGTCTCCCTCTTCCCGGGAATAGGCCGCCTGTACCTTACTGCCCTCCTCGCCGTCCATAAGCCGCAGCAGGCTGTCCAGTGTTTCCGCCCGGATCGCGTCCGGAACCGCGTCCTCCACTCCCTTCTGCTGGATTCCCGTATCCACAATCCTTGATGTGTATGCAGGCAGAGCCAGGTCGCAGAACGCCTGCAGAAACAGCAGGGCAAAGATCAGCAGGATCCAGCCTGCTCTGCTCTTCAGTTCCCTGAAAATTTTTATCATTTTTCGTTCTCCTCCATGATCTTTTAATCTACTTTATTTTACAGAGCATTGCAAGTCTTAAATCCCGTATTTTCTAAATTTTCTGAAACGCCTGCCAGCTGTCTGCTGTTACTGCCGGCCGCAGTACCATTTCCAGAGCTGGCGCAGGCACCAGAAATAGTCCTTCTTTTCCACCCCGGATGACGCGTACAGGGGGTACACGGCCAGCTCCTCTCCCTTCAGGCTGTACCGGACGTTTCCGATCTCTTCTCCCGCCGACACCGGCGCTTCCAGGGTCTCCGGCAGATCGTACCGGATTTCCACCTGTTCATCTGCCCGGAGCAGCAGGCGCAGGCTCCTCTCTTCCTCGGGAATGCCAAATTCCGCCGTGGTGAAGGCGCTGCCTTCTCCGGGAAAATCCCCATAGCGGCCATCCGCAACCGGGATCTCCCTTCCCCGGAAATTCCTGTCAAATACATCTCTGTACTCGTAATTTTCAAATCCGTACTCCAAAAGCTTTCTGGCGTCCGACCACTTATAATCCCGGTGGTCCGGCCATCCGCAGGCCAGCAGCGAGACGATCAGGCAGCGGTCTCCCTGCTGCACGGCTCCCACGTAACAGTACCCCGCTTTGCTGGTAAACCCTGTTTTTCCGGAGAGCGTCCCCTCCATCATACTCAGAAGGGCATTGTGGTTCACACAGTCATAGACATTTTTGAGCTCCCGGTCCCAGAAGCTGTAGGAGCTGGTCCCGGTAATCTCCAGAAACTGTTCCGCTTTCGGCGACTGCCGGATGCAGTACCGCAACATCAGGGCCAGATCGGCCGCCGTGGTATGGTGTTCCCCGCCCGCATCGCTGCCGTCCAGCCCGTTGGGGGTGACAAAATGGGTATCCCTGCAGCCGATCTCCTCCGCCTTTCGGTTCATCAGCTCTGCAAATGCCTCCACGGAACCGGCCGTTCCCTCAGCGATCATGACCGCCGTGTCATTATAGGATTCCAGCATCAGCGCGTACAGCAGATCCTGCATGGAAAACTGCTGGCCGGCGTGAACGCCCAGGCGCACCTCCGGCTGGGACGCCGCCTCCCGGGAGGCGGTCAGCACCGTACCGGCCGGGTCCGCCGTGTTCTCCAGGGCCAGGATACAGGTCATGATCTTCGTTGTGCTGGCCATGGCCAGAGCCTCCTCTTCCGCCTTCCCGTACAGCACCCGCCCGGAGTCCGCGTCCAGCAGGCAGGCAGAAGCCGCATACAGTTCGTCCTCAAACTGGTTTTCTTCTCCCGGCACATGCAGGGGACTTCCGAGGAACAGCAGCAGACCAAGAAGCAGGGCAAGAACTTTTTTCATAAATGCAGGGCCCTCCTTTCTGCCTATAGTTTATGGCAAAAAAAGGGATTTCATTCATCCGCTGCCCGGCAAATATCTGCCCCTGCAGACACAGCGCAGAAGAGAGATCCGGCAGGCCCTGTCCGGATCTTTTCCGGGGCCTGCCGGATCTCTCCGGAGCGTCCATTCAGTCTAGATTTCAATTTCCGAGAGAGCCGCGGCTCCCCGGGTATAAAGAATATGCCTCATGATTCCTGTCAGAGCGGCCAGCACAGCCAGAAGAACACAGGTGACAAGATGGATGTCAAGTCCCAGCACCCGGAAGCCGAAATACCCGGCTCCAATCAGAGCCGCAGCCACGGCCGCGTCCAGCAGCAGCGGCAGAACCAGCAGGAGAACTATCCAGTACTCATACAGCAGGCAGATCAGGAACTTGGTTCCCACAATCTCCCAGGGCCGCAGGGGAAGCGGAAGAAGCAATTCAGATATTCGCTGCCGCTGATCCGCAGGAAAGCGTCCGGATTGTCCGGCACAAAACCAAACTGGCGCTTTGCCTCCAGGGGATCCTTTACAATATCTTTTCCGTTGATAACAATACTGCCCGACGTGGGCGCGAGGATGCCCGTGATCATTTTCAGGGTTGTAGTCTTCCCTGCCCCGTTGGGTCCGATAAAACCGGTAATCTTTCCATCTCCGATCTCCCAGGTCAGATCATCCACGGCCTTTCTGCCGCTTCCTCCGTAAATCTTGCTGACATGACTTAACTGGATCATATGAAATTCTGTACCTTCCCTGTGTTTTTTTTGCGCGGAACCTGATAAGGCCCTCAGACATCAATCCGGACGTCTGCCTCAGCTTCTGCTTCTTCCTTAAAATCCTCCAGTACCACCGGACTGATCTCCGGAAGGCTGTCCCGGGACGTAATCCCGAAATCACGCAGGAACTCCTCCGTGGTGCCGAACAGCAGGGGCCGGCCCGGCGCATTCAGGCGGCCAAGCTCCTGCACCAGCCCGTACTCGATCAGCTTATTGACTGCGTGATCACTTTTTACGCCGCGGATCTTCTCGATCTCCGCCTTTGTCACCGGCTGCCTGTAGGCAATGATGGACAGGGTCTCCAGCAGAACATCCGTCAAAACGGCTTTTTTCGGCTGGCTGGCCACAGACGTCAGGCAGCCGTAGTATTCCTTTTTCGTACAGAGCTGATAGCTTCCCTCCAGCTCAATCAGCTGTATGCCCCGTCCGGCATCCTCATAGCTTTTTCCAAGCTTTTTCAGGACTTCTTCTGTCTCGCCAGGCGTCCGCTCTATGGCTGCCGCGATCCGGCCAAGCTCCACAGAGTCGCCCATGGCAAACAGAATCGCCTCCACTGCCGCCTGCAGTTTTTCCTCATCCATTGTCACTCACCTCTTCTGTATAGGGAACCACCACTGTATCCCTCTCTTCCAGAGATTCAATCTCAATTTCCCCGAATATTTCCTTCTGGGTGATCCGGATCTTCCCCGTCTTCATCAGTTCCAGGACGGCCAGAAAGGTGACCACCACCTGCGTCCTGCTCCTCTGCCCTTCCAGAAGGCTGCGGAAGGAAAACCTTCGTTTTTCAACGGCGAAGCGCTCCACATACGTCATCTTGTCGGGCAGAGAAACCTCTTCCTTCTCGATGTGGCCGAACCGGCTCCGGATGGGGTCGATCTTGTCCTCCTGTCTTTTCAGCACTTCCTGGAAGACCCGGTGCAGTTCCTCCAGGGTCACTCCCTGCAGCAGCTCCTTCGTGTCAACCTCCGGGCGGAAGGAGCGCACGCTCTCCGGAAGATCCTGGGCCCGGTAGAATGCCTGTCCCGCCTCCTCCATGCGGTCCCGCAGTTCTCCGGCCACATATTTGTATTTTTTATATTCCATGAGCTGCGCCACCAGCTCTTCCCGGGGATCCTCCTCCCCTCCCTCTTCACTGACTTCCCGGGGGAGAAGCATCCGGCACTTGATATCGATGAGCGTGGCGGCCATGACCATAAACTCGCTGGTCACATTCATGTCCTCATGGTCCATCTGCCGGATATATTCCAGATACTGGTCCGTGATTTCCGCGATGGGTATATCATAAATGTCTATCTTGTTTTTGTCAATCAGGTGCAGAAGCAGGTCCAGGGGCCCCTCAAACACCGGAAGTTTTACAGGTATCGCCATCTGTCCATTCCTCTTACTCTTAAACTGTGATTGTTACCAGCTCCCGGGGATTATGCAGACGCAGGGGAAGGGTATGCTCGCCCAGCCCGGCTCCGACAATTACGCGGCCTGCTCCCCTCTCGAACAGTCCGTGGGCCTCCCGGGGGAAGAGGCGGAAATCAGGGCTGACCAGGCCCCTGTGCTCCCCAAAACGCAGGATTCCCCCGTGATAGTGGCCGCAGAGGGTAAGATCGGCGCCCCAGGAAAAATACGCGTCCATGTGCTCCGGATTGTGGGCCAGCAGGATGGAAAAGCTGTCCGGATCCGGATTCCCCAGAAGGCCGGTCAGCGCCTGCACCGGCAGATTTCTTCGGGCAAAGCGCTGATAATACTCCCGGGAAATGCTGAGCCCGTACACGGTAACTTTCCGTCCATGAAGCGTCAGGGAGCATCTGCCGTTATCCAGGAGGGTCACACCAAGTTTCAGAAGTTCTTCTGTATATTCCCGGTACAATTTTCCGTAAATCTCCGGATAAATCTTTGCCCGGTACTCGTGATTGCCCAGGGCATGGATCACCGGGTACTCCTCCCGCAGCCTCCGCAGCAGGGCCAGCGCCGTCTCCGGCGTCTGTCCCGGCTTTCCCACGATCATGTCGCCGCCGCAGAGCACCGCGTCCGGCTCCGCCCTCCTGACCGCAGCAAGCAGCGTACCGTTATGATCCCCGATGCACACGCTGTGCAGATCCGTAAGAAAAGCGAACCGCAGAGGCTGTCTCTCCGGTCCGCTCCCATTCTTATCTCTCAAATCATAATTTTTAACTGTAAATTTTTTCATGGTCTTATCTTACTATATTTCCCCGCGGCGCGCAACCTTCTCCGCCGCTTCCCGGCGTACCCTGTCCATCACTTCCCGGAAGGGCATGCCCGTCTTCTCCGCGATTCCGGCCACATCCTCGTACTCCGGATAGGCGAAGATCTGATCCAGGTGGCGGCAGCACTTGATCCGCACCCGGCCCAGGCTGCTGTCCAATGTCTGCACCTGCCGTTCCAGCACCCTTCTTTCCTGTCTGTATCTGCGGAAGCCGATGGACGTAGTCTCACGGAAAATAATATTTTCCAGGGCCTCCCTGTGGGCCTCATCACAGATTACCTGCAGAAGATATGCGGGACGGTGTTTCTTCATCCAGAGTGGAATACAGCAGGCGTCCCTGGCTCCCGCCTTTAAAAGCGTCTCCATGCAGTACCCCAGCTCTTCCCCGCTGGCGTCGTCCACATTCGTCTCCAGGACCCACACGGACTCCGTTTTCTCCGGCGTCTTCTCCTCTCCCTCCAGCAGCAGAGCTCTCAGCACATTGGCCTGCTTATATTCCCGGTTTCCGGCACCCAGGCCGATTCCGGCAATCCGGCGGTCCCGCAGGGGATCCTCCTCGTGCTCTGCCAGGGCCGCCAGGATCGCGGCGCCCGTGGGGGTTACCATTTCCCCCTCCGTATCGGTCAGAGTCAGAGAAAGGCCGTATCTTCCGGCCAGCTCCAGCACGGCCGGCACAGGCACAGGCATCAGGCCGTGCTGGCACCAGACCTGTCCCCGCCCTTCCGAGATTCTTGAATATACAAGTTTTTCCACTCCCAGGCATTCCAGGCAGACCGCCGTACCGACAATATCCACAATGGAATCCACCGCTCCCACCTCATGGAAGCCCACTTCCTCCGGGTCCCGGCCGTGAACCTTTCCCTCCGCCCGGGCCAGCACTTCAAAGATCTTCACAGATGTCTTCTTTACCTGCTCCGACAATCCGGAGCTTTCTATAATTCCGCGGATCTCCCGCATGGTCCGGTGGCTGTGGACATGGCTGTGAACCTCTTCCCCATGGCCGTGCGCATGGCCGTGGTCATGATCATGGCCGTGGTCATGATCATGGCTGTGCCCGTGACAATCTCCCTGCGGGTGATGTTCCTCATGGCTGTGCCCATGTTCCCGGGCGCCGGCGTCATCCAGCAATACATCAAAGTCAAAGGCATCTATGCCCTTCACACTCTTTCTTCCAAAATGAAGGCTGTATCCGTCCACGGGAAGCTTCTCCAGCTCCTGCCGGAGATATCCGGGATCCGCGCCGAGGTCCAGCAGCGCGCCCACCGTCATATCTCCGCTGATTCCGGAGCTGCACTCCAGGTATATTGTTTTTTCCATCTGTATTCACCTCTTCTTTTCAGTTGTTTTGTTCCGTCCTCTCTTCCTCTCCCAGAAAAGCTCTCCAGACACGCTCCAGATAGTCGGCGTACTCCGCCTTTTCCACATCCTCTGTATAGATAATGGCGGTGCTGCCAAGCTCCTCCCCGTTCAGAGAAAATACGGCCCTTCCCGCGTTTTCACCTTTTTTCACCGGGGCCTGCGCCAGCTCCGGCAGCTCCACTTTTTTCTCAATCAGGGAAAGATCTCTCCCCTCTGTGTCAAGGAACCGGAATTCTTCCTCAAAGGCCACCGGAACTTCCGAAACCATGGCCCCCTCCACGGGCACCGGCGAAAGCTCCTCCCGGTTCTCATCCACGTACAGTCGGCAGCTTCCAAAGCCGTAATCCAGCATGGCCGCCGCGTCCTGAAAGCGGATCCTGTGATCCGGCGCTCCCATAACCACCGCGATCATCTTCAGGCCGTCCCGCTCCGCCACGGCGCTTACACAGTATTTTGCCGCGTCCGTACTTCCCGTCTTCAGCCCCACGCAGCCCTCGTAGCTTCGGATCATCTTATTGGTATTGGCCAGTGTAAAGGGTTTTGTCCCCTGGGCGGTCACGTGGGTAATGTCTTCCATCCAGACAGAAGAATAATCCAGAATCTGCGGATAGCGCCGGATCAGCTCCCGGGACATGACCGCCACATCCCTGGCCGTTGTGTAATGTCCGGCAGAGCCCGTAAGCCCGCAGCAGTCCTCAAAATAGGTGCCGGTCATGCCAAGCTCCTCCGCCCGTTCGTTCATGCGCGCCACAAAATCCCCTTCGCTTCCCGCTATGTATTCTGCCATGGCCACCGAGGCGTCATTGCCGGAGGCAACCACGATACACTTGATCAGCGTCTCCACCGTCTGTTTTTCCCCCTCCTCCAGAAACACCTGGGAACCGCCCATGCTTTTCGCGTAGGCGCTGGTGACCACTTCATCCTCCAGATGGATACTACCCTTTTCCAGCTCGTCGAAGATGAGGAGCAGGGTCATAATCTTGGTAATACTGGCAGGACTTCTCTGCTCGTCTGCATTTTTTTCGTAGAGGATCTCTCCTGTACTTTCCTCCATCAGCACTGCGCTGGGCGCTGAAATTTCCGGCTCCGCGCTGACCGCGCGGGGACACAGCGCCGGAATAAAAATTGCAAGCGTCAGCAGGACACAGAAAAATTTTCTCATTGTCCCTCTCTCCCGTCTGTTCTTTTTTCAAGATATGAGAGGAAAAGACCGGATATGCTTCCGCTTTACAGCGTGGGGGCGATCAGACGCAGGATCCCCTGAAAGCCGCGGATAAAGATATTCCTGTTTTTGCAGAAATCCAGGTTGATTTCTCTGGAAACCTCAAAGGTCGCAAGCGCATCCTGCTTCACCTGCAGAACCGATTCTGTTTTATACATCCAGCAGCCGCACTCAAAATGCAGGTACAGGCTGCGGTAATCCAGATTAATGGAGCCCACCACGGCAATCTCATCATCGCAGACAAAGCTTTTGGAGTGAATAAAGCCGGGGGTATATTCGTAGATGCGCACTCCGGCCTCCAGCAGCTGCTCATAGTAGGACTGGGACAGCAGAAATACCATTTTCTTATCCGGAATGCCCGGTGTGACGATGCGCACATCCACACCCTTTCTGGAGGCCGTGCACAGCTCTGTCATGATCTCGTTGTCCAGCACCAGATACGGGGTAAAAATGTAGACATATTTTTTTGCGTTGCTGATGATATTCCGGTAAACATTCTCGCCCACCGTCTCCTCATCCAGGGGGGAGTCCCCGTAGGGCTGCACGTACCCGTCGCTCCGGAAGCTCTCCAGATAGTACTGGTTCGGCCGGTACACGGAGGAGAGGTCACAGGGAAGCTGTGTGGTCACCGACCACATCTTCAGAAACATGACCGTAAAGCTCCAGACCGCCTCCCCGTGGAGATAAATGCCGGAGTCCTTCCAGTGTCCGAAGCGCTCCCACTGGTTAATATATTCATCCGAGAGATTGATTCCTCCCGTAAAAGCCGTGTGCCCGTCAATCACTGTGATTTTTCTGTGATCCCGGTTGTTCTGAATCAGATTCAGAACCGGACGGAAGGGATTGAAGGCCGCGCACTTGATCCCGTAGGACTGCAGCACCTTATAGTATTTGGGCGGCATTGTGGTTACGCAGATCATTCCATCGTAGATCAGCCGTACATCCACGCCCTCCTTTACTTTTTCCTTCAGAATGTCCAGAACCGTATTCCACATATACCCGGGACTGACAATGAAAAATTCCAGGAAGATGTAGTGCTTTGCTTTTTTGAGCTCCTCCACATACCTGGCGAACCAGTCCTCGCCCACCGAAAAATATTCCGTGACTGTGTGTTCGTAAACAGGGGCGCCCGCCATCCGTTCCAGATAGCGCGACTGATTGGACACGCCCAGATCCAGCTCATCCATGTGCCTGCGCACCTCCGGCTCCTGCTCCAGGGCATCGCCCATCTCTTCCTCGATTTTTTTCATTTCCCTCTGAAACAGCTTGGCGACTCTGGATTTTCCCGCGGAAAAATACATGACGATGCCCACCAGAGGGAGGGCCAGAATCAGACTGGTCCAGATCAGCTTATATCCGGGATTGATGCGGCTGTTGGTCAGCCACAGTACCGTGATCACAGCCACCACCCACAAAAGGACGGTAGCCGCAACGTACCTGCTGGTCAGATACCAGTAGATCAGAAACCAGAACATAAACTGAATAAATAAAGCGATTACCGTCACTGTGATCCGGTTGGACAGAAATTTCAAAAACTTTTTGATTGTGCCTAAAATCATGCTTCGTGCCTTCTCTGCTGTAAAATTGCGGGAAGATGCGTCCTGCATATCCGCGCTACAGTATATACTACAAAAAAGCCCCGACTTGCGTCAAGGCTTTTTTGCTGCACAATTAATTATATTTACGTTTTCTTGCCGCTTCAGATTTTTTCTTACGACGAACACTGGGTTTCTCGTAATGCTCTCTCTTGCGGATCTCCTGCTGAATGCCGGCCTTTGCGCAGCTGCGTTTGAATCTGCGTAAGGCGCTGTCCAGAGTCTCGTTCTCTTTAACGATCACATTTGACATATTCTCACACCTAACCTCCCTCCAGTTGTAGATTGTGCTTAAATACAACT
>DVOO01000007.1 GCA_018713515.1 Candidatus Scatomonas pullistercoris | reverse complement strand
TCTGGAAGATGACGATTTTGGCGAAGAAGGTTTTTATATTTTCTAAAACAAAACCGTCTGTTTTCTATGCCCGCCTTTGTGCGGGCATATTTCTTTCAAGAGTTCGACGAAAGTCGAACTTTCCTATAAAGTGAAAACAGGGCCTTGCCCTAACAAATAGAGCCGGCCGGATTTCTCATCCGGTCGGCTTTTCCGACATTTTTACAGCACCGATTCCAGCAGCCTCCTGGTATAAGCTGCTTTAGGCCGGAGAATCACCTCCCCGGCAGGTCCTTCCTCCACAATCTTTCCGTTTTCCATAACCAGCACCCGGTCGCAGAACTGCTGCACCAGGGCAAGGTCATGGCAGATAAACAGATAGGCCATGCCCTCTTCCTTCTTGATCTCTGCCAGCAGCTCCAGGATCTGCTTCTGGACCGTCACATCCAGGGCGCTGGTGGCCTCGTCGCAGATCAGCAGTTTCGGCCGGATGGCCAGAGCTCTGGCTATGGCTGCCCGCTGGCATTCTCCGCCGCTGACCTCATGGGGGTAGCGCCGACCGTATTCCTCCGGAAGACCGCAGCGGCGCAGCAGCTCTGCCACACGCTGTTTCCTTTCTGCTTTCCCCATTCCGCTGTTTTTCAGGCTTTCACCGATGCCGTCCCCCAGGGTCCGCCGGGGATCAAAGGAACCGGCCGGAGACTGGAAGACCATCTGAATCCCCCGGTAAATGTCCGCCAGCTTCCGCCCCTTAAGGCCTGTTATTTCCCGGCCTTCCAGATAAATTTTTCCTTCCGTGACAGGGAGCAGGCGTGTCACCGCCCGGGCCACCGTACTCTTGCCGGAGCCCGATTCTCCCACAATCCCCAGAGTTTCTCCCGGATACAGGCAGAAATTCAGATGATCCACGGCGGACAGAGTTTCCTGCCCCTTCTTTTTAAACACTTTTGTAAGATTTTTTACTTCCAGCAACGGTTCCATTTATTCTCTCCGCAGCTCCGGCACAGCGGCCAGCAGCTTTTTCGTATAGTCCGCCCGGGGATGCGCAAGGACCTGGGGAGCAGGCCCGTATTCCACCATCTCTCCCTCCTTTAGAACCAGCACAGAATCCGCCATGGCCCTGACGACTCCGATGTTGTGGGTTACAAGGATCATGGCAGTTCCGTACAGTCTCCGCATCAGCAGCATTTCCTCCACCGCCTGCTTCTGGACTGTCACATCCAGAGCGCTGGTGGGCTCATCAGCCAGCAGGACGCCGGGCTTTGGAAGACAGGCGATGGCTATGCCCACCCGCTGGTTCATGCCCCCGGACAGTTCAAAGGGATAACTTTCCAGAATCCTTTTCCCGTCCCGGAAGCCCAGCTTGTCCAGCAGTTCCAGAGCTTCCCCGTCACTTTCCCTCCGGGAAATTTTCCTGTGGGCGGACAGGCTTTCCCGGATCTGGGCGCCGATGGTGCGGACCGGGCAGAGGGATGCCCCCGCGTCCTGAAAAATCATGCCGATCCTGGCTCCCCGGATTTTCCGCATCTCCTTTTCCGGCAGATCCGGCAGATTATTTCCCTGAAACCAGATATCCCCCCGGGTTACCATTCCTCCCGAGCCCAGAAGGCCCAGGGCGCCCCGGATCAGCGTGCTCTTTCCGCTGCCGGATTCCCCGACAATCCCCAGGATTTCTCCCGGCGCCAG
The DNA here is from genome assembly GCA_018713515.1 of Candidatus Scatomonas pullistercoris. Taxonomy (GTDB): domain Bacteria; phylum Bacillota; class Clostridia; order Lachnospirales; family Lachnospiraceae; genus Scatomonas; species Scatomonas pullistercoris. The sequence goes on along the minus strand of DVOO01000007.1, from coordinate 57,315 downwards.
GGAAAAGCTTACGCCGCGGACCACCGGCTCCCCGCCGTAGGAAATCTCTACGGAATCGTATGTCAGCAATTTCTCCATGTACGTTTTCCCTCTTTTTCCCGCTTCTCACACAAGATCCAGTTCCGCTGTAATTTCGTAATAATCGCAGGGATGGGCGGCAAGTCCCGTCACCGAGGCCCTGGAGATCATGCTCATGCGCAGATGGGAGCAGAACACATAGGCGTTGTCATCCAGAAGAATCTGCTGCATCTCCACCGCCAGTTCTCCTCTCCGGTCCGTGTCAAAGGTTCCCGACAGCTCCTCTGCCAGCTCTTCCAGCCGGTCGCTGTGGTAATGGCCCACATTCTGCGCCGAGTCATCCAGGCAGCAGTAGCTGAAGAAATATTCCGGATCTCCGGTGGGCGCGGTCACAAAGGCGCTGACGTAAATATCCCAGGCGCCGGTATCCGTGCGGATCGTATTGTGATCGGCCGTATTATTGATCTGAACCTCAAAGCCGATCTCCCCCAGGGAAGCCTGGGCAGCCTCCGCCAGCAGGGGGAGCTCCTGGCGGCTGGGATAAGTGAGCCAGCGCAGGGTCAGCCTCTGTCCCTCCTTCTCCCGGACGCCGTCCCCGTCCGTATCTACCCATCCGGCCTCCTCCAGCGCCTTCGCCGCTCCTTCCGGATCGTAGCTCTCCGCGGAAACCGCGTCCCCGCCGAAGGTAAAGCTGTCGGGATAGACCCCCGCCGCCGGATAGCCGTTTCCGCCAAGCAGCGTCTCCACGAAGCTGTCCCTGTCAATGCCCATGGCAATGGCCCGGCGCACCGCCGGATCGGAGGTAACCGCGCTTTCAAAATTCATGGCCCCGAAAAATACCCGGCTGGTGGCGCAGCTGGTAAAGGTGTAATTGTCATTTTCAAAAAGCGGGTAGCTGGCATAGGGCATGCCGTAGGCCGCATCGATTTCCCCCGACTGCAGCGCCATGGTCAGGGTGTCGCCGTCGGAGATGGTGCGGACGGTGATCCTGTCAATTTTCGGCTCTCCGTCCCAGTAATTTTCGTTTTTCACCAGAGAAAGGCTGGTATCCGTCACCAGAGAAACGGCCTGGTAGGGGCCCGTGCCGCTGACAATGCCCTCCGGCGTCACGCCGGCCTCCATGTCGATGATGCAGGCATAGGGGTCCGCCAGATAATTGATGAGAGCCGGCACCGGCTCCTCCGTGCGGATCGTCACCGTCTGTCCCTGGGCGGAAATTTCCGCGATCTGCAGATTGCCCGCCGCCCGGGCGTGCTCCTCCATCAGCGCGTCCAGACACTCCTTCACCGCCTGCGCGTCCATGGCCCGTCCGCTGGTAAAGGAAACGCCCTTCCGGAGCGTGATGGTCCAGGTCAGGTCGTCCACATTTTCGTAGCTTTCGGCCAGCCAGGGCTCTACTTCCATGGAATCGGAAAAGCGGAACAGCGTCTCTCCCACCCCGTACCGGATACAGGCCCAGCCGCCGCTGTCCCTGTGGGGATTGATATCCGCTTCCCCGTTTTCCGCGTTAAAAGTTGTATCTCCAAACACAAGCGTCTTTTCCCCGGAGTTCCCGGCTTCGCCGCTGTCCCCGTTGCCGCCGCCGCATCCCGCCAGGGCAGAAACCAGAAGCCCCAGAGCCAGCAGGGCCGCTGTGATCTTTTTTTTCATGCTTACTTCCTCCCGTCACGAATCTTCTTCTGTTTTCTCCCGGTTCCCCGGGGATCCAGGCAGTCCCGCACCGCATCCCCCAGCAGATTAAACAACACAACGGATACGAAAATAGTCAGTCCCGGAGACAGCACCACCCAGGGATACGTCTGCAGCAGGCTTCTGTCCACGCTGATCATGCTGCCCCACTCCGCCGTGGGCGGCTGTGCGCCCAGACCCAGAAAGGAAAGGGCGGCCAGCTCCATCATCATTGTCCCGATATCCAGCATGGCCGTCACCAGAACCGGCCCCGCTATATTCGGCAGTACATGCCGCAGAATCATCTGCCCCGGTGAGCTGCCAGCGAGACGGGCCGCATGGATATAATCCGCCTGCCGCAGGGACAGGGTCTGGCCCCTGGCAAGCCTGGCATATTTGGGCCAGCTGACCGCCGCCAGGGCAAGGACAGCGTTCTGTATCCCCCCCTGCAGCACCGCCGCGATGGCCATGGCAAACACCAGGCCCGGAAATGCCAGACAGATATCGGCGATCCGCATAATCACCGCGTCCGCCGCGCCACCGAAATACCCGCAGAGAATCCCGGCCAGCGTCCCGGCCGCGGCGATGACCGCCACCAGAAGCAGCGCGGAAAAGATGCTGGTCCGCGCGCCGACGAGCACCCGGGAAAGCATGTCCCGGCCGTACCTGTCTGTGCCGAGAAGATGCGCCGGCCCCGGGGCCTGCAGGGCATTGGCCAGATCCTGCCCGTTCGGGTCATAGGGGCAGATCCGGTCAGCAAAAACAGCCACCAGAAGCAGTGCGGCGACAAGGGCGGAAAATACAAACAGGCGCGTCCTGGTATAATCTTTCCGGAGCTTCTGGCTTCGCACCGGGGCAGCAGCCGTATTTCCGCTCATCCTTCTTCACCTCCCAGCCGTATCCGGGGATCCAGCGCCCGGTAGACAATATCCGTGATCAGATTCACCGTCACATAAATCACCGCCATCCAGACCACATAGGCCTGAATCACAGGGTAATCCCGCATCTGAATGGCATCCACCGCCATTTTTCCCACTCCGTCCCACATGAAAATAGATTCCACCACAGCTGTCCCTCCCAGCAGGCTTCCGATGGACAGAGCCAGCAGAGTAAGAATGGTCACCAGGCAGGAACGCAGGACGCTTTTCCAGAGTGTCACAGAAAAGCGGACGCCCCTGGCCCTGGCCCCCGTCACATAGTCCTTGCTCAGCTCATCCAGCACGGCTGCCCGCACCTGCCGCAGATATTTGGCCGACATGGCAATGGCCAGCGTCAGGGTCGGCAGGGCCGCGCTGCGCAGGCTCAGGTCCGAGGAAATCACCGGAAAAATCGGAAGGCAGATGGCCAGCAGATACATCAGCACCAGAGCCACAAAGAAATTGGGCATGCTGTTGCCGATAAAGCTGCAGACCCGGATCAGGTAATCAATGCATTTATTCTGCTTAACTGCCGACAGGATCCCCAAAGGGATGGAGATCGCCACCGTCAGAAGGATGGATGTGCCGGTCAGCAGCAGCGTAGCCGGAAGCTTAGAGAGAAACACAGAAAACACATCGTTTCCCGACACGTAGCTGACTCCCAGATCCCCGGTAAGAAATCCGCCCAGCCAGCGGAAATATTGCACCAGGAACGGCTGGTCCAGGCCCAGCTCCGCTCTCTGGGCATCCAGCACCTCCAGGGAAAGAGCCACGCCGGACACATCCGCCTTCTGCAGGACCGCATCGCTCCCCGCCGCCCGCATCATGGCAAAGGACAGAAACGTAATGCCGAACAGAATGGGGATCAGCAGCAGCACTCTCTTCAAAATGTATTTTTTCATGGGTTATTTTCCCTTCCCGCGCAGCCGGATGTCAGACTCCGGCCCAGGGCTTTACCGCCCGGACCAGGAACATGGGGGTGGAAGCATTGTTGATTCTCTCCTCCCGGGTCCACACCCGCTTCCAGATTTCCGTATCCGCGGATACCTGCATCCCCAGACTCTCCAGAACCTTCCTGTCCCAGGCTGGTCTCTGCAGAGCAGACAGGGGCGCCCTGCCGGCGATCGCCTCCATAGCCGGGATATCCGTTCCGTCTGTCTCATTGGCGACCCCCGCCTCCCGGATATTCTCCCGGTCCTGCAGATATCCCTGCCGGGCCGTCTCATCATACAGATAATGGTACCAATTGGCATCAAAATTCAGCAAAAGTCCGCCGGGCTTCAGAACCCGGTTCCACTCCACGTAGGCCTGCTCCGGATGCGGCAGATTCCAGGTCAGATTCCGGGTGACAGCCACATCAAAGCTGCCGCTCTTAAGCTCCAGTTCCTCCGCGTTCATCCGGAAGAAGTTAATTTTCTCCCTCCAGACGCCGGCATTGGCTTCCGCTCTCTCCAGCATGGACGCCGTATAGTCCACCCCCGTCACCCGGTAGCCTCTCTCAGCCAGAATAATGGAAAAAAATCCGGGCCCGCAGCCGATATCCAGAACGGAAATTTCTCCGGGATTTCTGCCCGGCATATGCCCTCCAATCAGCTCCGCCAGCGTGTCTCCCCATACCCGGCGCTGGCCGGAGCTCAGCTCATTCCGGTTCACCTCTGAATAACCGGGAGCCCGGTTGGACCAGTAGGCGATATTGTCTGTTTCATATGTCTGATGAATCTGCATTCTTACCTCCTTGATGTAAAACACTGCTGTTCCGGCAGCGGAACACATCCGTGTCCATCCGATAGTACCATACTAGCATACTGTTTCGGGGGCCGTAAGCCCCCCTAGGGGATAAAAGCATTCCGTGTTCCGGAAAAAAAGCACCGGGGGGCCGCCTTGTTCCAGGCCGCTCCCCGGTGCTTTTTTATTTTTTCCGGGCTTTTATCAAAAACAGCGGGGTCGGATTGTAGAACTGATCCTTCTCCAGATAAATTTCTTTTCCAATCTCCAACGCAATTTGAAAAGACTTCATCCCGGCCGCCTCCAGCGCCTCCAGATCCCAGCCGGGCCGGCTGCAGGAAGTGATGGCAAGCTGCCGCTTCATCCGCTCACATTCTTCCAGCATCCCGGCTCCCAGCCGGTGGTGGGCGTGATTTCCGGGAAGTCCTCTGGAATCCCTGCAGTCTTCTTTTCCGTAATCCGCGTCAAAATTCAGCAGAACCCCGTCTTCCTTCAGGACGCGGCACCACTCACGATAAGCGGCGGCCGCATCCGGCAGGGTCCAGGTCAGATTTCTGGAAACCACCGCGTCAAAGATACCCTCATCAAAATCTGGTTTTTCCGCGTCCATGACCAGAAAACGGCAGCGCTCCCTCTCTTCTCCCGTTAATTCTTCCCCGGCCAGTATTTCCGCTCCGCGGATCATACCGGAAGTCAGGTCGATCCCCGTCACCTCGTGTCCTTCTCGGGCCAGCAGAATGGAAAAAAAGCCGGTTCCGCATCCCACATCCAGAATCTTCAGTTTTCTGCCCGCAGGCAGATTCCGCCGCAGGATATCCAGAAAGCGGCCTGCCAGCGGACTGTGCAGCTCTTCCCGGCGCTGTGCCAGGAAATCCTCGCTCCGCCTGGTCCAGTATCCGGCAATCTGCTCCTTCCGGTCATCCGACCGGTAATCTATTTTCCCGTAGGCAATCATGGGTCCGTTGCCGCACACCTGCAGACTGCCCGTCTGATACAGGATCACTCCGCTTTCCTCGGCAAGGGATTCCTCCAGAACATTTCCCTCGTAATCTCTGGTCACACCCAGCAGCTCTCCCCGTCCGAACAGATCTCCGGGGCGCTTTTCCGGATACCAGAGACCGAAGCAGGAGGCAGCCTGATACTGGACCTCCGTCACATCCAGGGGATAGTGTGTCCGCGGGATATGACCGGCGGGATAAATATCCAGGTAGTCCAGAATGCTGCGCACATCTTTTTTGGTGGACTGCACTTCTTCCATGGTCCATCCGCCCATGCTTCCCCGCTCCAGGAGCACGCTGGGGATCCCGCAGGAAGCCGCATAGTTATAGGAACCGCCTGCCCCCACATCCGAGCGCACCATATAGGGAACATCCGCCTGGCGCGCCATCTGTCTGGATATCTCCGTCACCTGCGGATCTGCCTTTCCGGCATAATAAATGTAAGGCGTAAGTTCCTCATAATCATCCCCGCTGTGCAGATCGATATAATAATCTGCCTCCCGGTGCAGGGTATCCACCACCGCCCGGGCCAGCCGCTCCATAACCGTTCCATCCGCCCTTCCCGGGAACTCTCTGTTCAGATTTTTCCCGTCCTCCCGGCTGACGCTCCCGGAACGCCGCTCAAAATCTGCCCGGTTTACCGCCTTGACCAGCAGAATCCGGCCTTTGACCCTCTCGGGCTCAAGCTCCGCCGCAAGCTCCACCGCCGCCTGAATGCCCACGTATTCCGCCGCGTGGATGCCCGCCGTAATCAATACAGTCTTTCCGGGGGCAGTGCCCTGGATCACTGTGGCCGGTACGGAAAATTCTCCCCCGGAAAGTTCCAGCATTCCGCTTTTCTTCTCTCCGGCTTTTATTTCTTTCAGACAGATTTCTGCTGTTTCATATTTTCTGTAACCTTCTGTCATTCTTTTGATCCTTTCCATACGGATTCCGGGCAGCTGGAACTTTTCTCAGCGCCCGGAACCCGGCAGTCATGATGAGTAAAATTCATATATTTACTATATCGGTCCGAACGGCTTCGCACAAGCCACCGGGGGGGATATTTTTCTGTATTTTATCCCGTACATTTATAAAGAAAATTATAAAAAACTCTATGCAAATGGTTCTGACAGGGTCCCTCTGAAGCAGACGGGGCAAATAACCGGATCTGCATAAAAAAGTTCCTATCCATCACATCCACATAGAGTTTTTCCTGTTTTAAAGATACAGATCCCGGTAGTAATCCAGCTCGTCCTGTATGATCTCATCCAGCACCCGCATGCCAAGAAGCTCCACCGGCGCCTTGTCGTCCGTCAGGATTCTGTCCTGCCCCTGATATTCCGTCATATTCTCCGCAACCACTTCCATCATATCCTTCAGGTCTCCCGGTTCCAGCGCCTGCCGGTGGCTGTCAAAATCCTCCGGCAGCGTATCGGAATTGGTGGCATACACCTCCATGTTCGTGCTGCCCTCCACCGGCACCCGGTAAACGTGCCTGAATACCGCATCTATGGTATCGCAGAGATAATCGTTGATGGAATCCTCGGCGCTGGAACGCATATTCATGTTCACCACCATGACACCGTCCTCTTTCAGATGATTGCTGACCTCTGTAAAAAATTCCACCGAAGACATCTGAAAGGGTATGGTAATATCCTGGTAGGCATCCACCATGATCACATCGTACTGTTCCTCCGAGGCGGACAGATAGGCGCGGCCGTCCTCCACGGCCACCTCCACACTGGAGGGCAGTTCAAAGTAATCCCTGGCGATATTGACGATCTTCTCATCAATCTCCGCTCCCTGAATCTTCGTCTGCGGAAAATATTCCTCACAGTATGTGGCAAAGGTTCCGGAACCCAGTCCGAGAATCATGACCCGGCTGTCTTCTTTCTCATTCAGGCCGGCCATTACCGGAGCTGCCAGAGCATAATCATAGTACAGGCCTGTCAGTCCCTCCTGCTTCATTTTGATGGACTGAACACCGAACAGAACGTTGGTAGACAGAATGGTGCTCTCATCCGTGTCCCGCACCTGCAGGTAGTTATAGATAGACTCATCCTCCATTGTCAGCTGCTCCCTCTCCCAGAAAGCGAAACTGAAACGCGGCGTCAGGCAGCCCAGCGCCACCAGCACCGCCGCCAGAACCCCGCAGAGAATCCGCTTCTGCTTTACAGAAATAAAATACAGAATCGCGATCACGCCCAGAACCCCGGAAAAGATCAGGAATGTGGCTGCGGTTCCCACCGCGGGAATGGTCACAAACGTGGGAAGAAAGGTTCCAATGATACTGCCGATGGTATTCAGGGCGCCCAGTTCTCCCATGGTCTTTCCATTGCTGTCCAGATTGTGCATGGTATACTTCACCAGGGAAGGGGTTACCGTTCCCAGCAGCACACAGGGGAAAGCGAAAATTACCAGGCAGGTGACAAATGCCGCCCACACCAGAAAATTATGGTTTACGAAGGTTGCCAGCAGCAGAGAAATCCCCGCGATCAGATAGCGGCCCACGAAGGGAATCAGAGCGATCCAGATAGCCGCCACCAGAATCCTTCCGTAAAGCTTTCCCGGATTCCTATGCTTGTCCGCGGAGCGGCCGCCCCACACATTTCCGATTGCCATGGCAATCATAATCACCCCGATAATCACCGTCCAGACAATCTGGGAAGAGCTGAAATACGGCGCCATCAGGCGGCTGGCTCCCAGCTCCACGGCCATGACAGACATGCCGGAAAAAAACTCCGTAGCATACAGAAAGTATTTTTTACTCAGTAATTTTGACTCCATATCTTCTGTCTGTTATCCTTCCTTTCTTTCCATTAAATAGAGGCTGAAAAAAGCCACTCTTCCCTCCCCGCACCAGTAGGGAATTCCGGCCGTATCCGCCATTTTCTCCGCGCTCATGCAGTAGGCGGAGATGCAGGAAACCTGTTCTTCCGGGAAATTGCAGGGGCTGCCCCCGGCGCTGGCGCAGACCTCGCAGGCGCTGCAGGGGCCGGCCAGCATGGCCAGGCCTTCCTCCCCTCTTTTTCTCAGTTCTCCGATCAGCCGCCGGCTTCTGGCATTGTGGCCGTCCCGGACAGCCTTCAGAGCCGCCGCATCCTTCCAGTCCGCCTCGGCAATGGTCTGAAAAATCCAGGCCAGCCGGTACTGCTCTGTTCTCGCCTTCATCTCCTCCGGCGTACCGCATTCCGGCGGACAGGAATAATTCTTCCCGTAATTTCCGCAGAGATTGTCTTCGCAGTACTTCCGCAGCGATGGGTCAAAGACAAGCTGATCCGCCGGGATTACAGCAGTATTGGTAAATCCCGCTTCCCTGGCCAGGCTTTCCATTTCCTCTTTCTGCATAACAAAAACCTCTCCTTCTCTCTTAATTAACCACAGGCGCCGGTTCTCCGCGCCTTCCGAACCCCGTCTCTTTCTCTGAACTGCAGGGCGTTCAGACCCTTGTACCATTATAATACAGCCCTTTTCATTGCGCTATGTTTTTTTAGTTAAAACCAAAAACCCCGGCCGGCTTTCGCCGGACCGGGGCCCAATATAGAAACGGTTTCTGAAACCGCTGTTTGGGAATTATCCCTCAATGGAAATATATTTCTTTTCCTCTACCTTTTTCTGATCCACTTTCGGAACAGTCAATTTTAAGATGCCGTCCTCAAACTTCGCATGGATATCTTCCTGCTGCACATCCTCGCCCACATAAAAGCTTCTGCTGCAGGTTCCCGCATACCTCTCTCTGCGGATGTAGCTGCCCTTCTGATCCTTTTCTCCGTCTTCCGCTTTCTTAACGGCCTGGATGGTCAGATAGCCATTCTCCAGCTTCGCACTGACATCCTCCTTCTTATAGCCGGGAAGCTCAATATCCAGCTCATAGGAATCATCCTTTTCTCTGACATCTGTATTCATTACATTCTTCGCTGTCTGTGCGCCTGAGAAGAAATCGCTCCTCCAGGGCCGGAACATAAAATCATCAAACAGGTTTTCTCCAAAAATACTGGGCATCAACATAGGTCATTCCTCCATTCTCTATCTAAGTGTTTATCTGCTTTTTTATGACTCCAGGAATTCTTTTTCTTTTCTTCCCTTCGTTCTATTTGTACTATAACACTTATTGTTAGCACTGTCAAGTATTGAGTGCTAATTCTTTTGTGAAAAAATTGTGAAGTTCCGATTTCCCTTGATTTCACGGGCTTCACAACGATATTGGTACGCCGCCAGCCGGTTCCGGCTGGCGGAATTACCTTTGTGTAAAATCTTGTCTGTTCGATAAATAGGTAGTTACCGATTTAACTTATAAGTCCTCAATAAATGGATGTAACCAATGGGAAAATCATCTTCTTTCAGACAAATTGCATAAGCATATCCTTGTGGCTGTGCATACTTTAAAACGTATCGTTCCTCATAAAATTTCCTTGTTTCTTCTAAATCTTTTGACGGATACCAGGGCAGAAACTGATTCACTTCTTCATCTCTCAAAATAAGGAAGAGGGCTTCCATATCCTGCTCTGTAAACTTCCTTAAAATCAAGCGTTCTGTTTTCAATGTCGGTGTATTCATCTTATGCGGCCCGGTCATCCTAGATAGTAACCCTTACATAAAGAGGGGGCGCCCCCTCCTGTGTCTCCACAGATGGAAGCGCCCTTTGGGCATTATATTGTTATTGAATAACAACCATTTTAATTATTCAGCAGCTGCTCCCATAACCTCTTTGTAGGTCTCGGGGGTTACTACAGTTGCCGGTACAGCGGTCTCCATGGTGGGCTCCTCGCCGTTGATCAGCTGCATCAGGACATCGATGGATCCCTCGCCTACCTGAGTCTCAGAGAAGTATGCGGAAGCCTTCATGCAGGTGCCGTCAGCGCCCTTGTCATTCCACTCGTCCTTGGCCATGTAAGCGCCCAGTCCTACTACACAGGCATCGGCATCCAGGCCGGCGCTCTCCAGTGCACGGACAGCTCCGATACATCCTTCCTCGTTGGCACCGGTTACCATCCATTTGGTGATTTCCGGATGAGCAGTAATTACAGCTGCGGCGGCAGTGTTGCCCTTATCTGTAGTTCCGTCGTAGTCTGCGCGGTAGATCTTGCTCTCATCCAGATCCGGCAGCATCTCGGTCAGCTTGTCGATCTCTCCCTCTGCACGGGGAACACAGCTGGTAACCGTATCCATGGTCATGATCAGAACGCCCATCTCGGGATCTGTAACCAGATTGTTCTCGGTCATGTAGTTGGCCAGCCACTCGCCGTTGGCAGCGCCGATGTTGTATCCATCGATTCCTACCCAGGGAGCCAGCTTCTCGCCGTTTACTTCCAGAGCGTCATCGGCTGCCACGATGGGGATTCCAGCCTCCTCGCACTTGTCAACAACAGCCTGGGACATGGTCTGATCCGGCACGCAGGCCACAATTCCGTCTGCCTCGTTGGCGATGGCATTGTCGACAGCCTTCAGGAACTCTTCCGGATTCATCTTGGCGTCTACATAGGTGAAGGTTCCGCCAAGCTCCTCAACTCTTGCCTGTGCCGCTGCGCCCTCGTTGATGAACCATGCCTGGTCGCCGGATTTGTAAATACCGTAAACAAGCAGGTCGCCGTCCGCTGCCGCGCCGCTGTCTCCGCTGGTGGAGTCTGCGGAAGAATCTCCGCTGGTTCCGCTCTCGCTGGTAGTTCCTGCGGAAGATCCGCTGTTTGCGCTGTCGGAGCTGCTGCTGCCGCAGCCTGCCAGCATGCTGGTTCCCATTGCCGCTACAAGGATTGCTGCTACTACTTTCTTCTTCATTTTTTTTCCTCCTTTTTGGATGAAATAATATTCTACAAATGTGCCCTGCACATCTGTGTACAAAATTATTTGTTTTCCTCTGCCGCCTTCATGCTGGCTTCCACAAGTGCTTTTGCTCTTCTCTCCTTACGGATATAGTCGGAAGTCAAAGCAAACAGAAGCAGAGCACCCTTGGCCAGATTCTGCCAGAAGGTATTGACATTGACCATGGTCAGTCCTGTATTAAAGGACTGGATCAGCACAACGCCCAGGAAGGTTCCGAACATGTTTCCAACACCGCCGGTGAAGGATACTCCGCCCAGGATAACAGCAGTGATGGCATCAAATTCCAGGTTGACATTGGCGGCCGGCTGTCCGGCATTCATACGGCAGGCAAAGATGATGCCGCCCAGAGAAGTCAGGACGCCGATCAGGATAAAGCAGAGAGTAATAATCTTGGTAGGATTCAAACCGGCCAGTCTGGCTGCCTCCGTGCTGCCTCCGATGGCATAGACGCTACGGCCGAAACGGGTCTTGGCAAGAATAAATCCGAATACTACCATACAGATCAGCATGACCCAAACAGAAACCGGAATCTCCAGGAATCTTGCCTTTCCGATGGCTATGAAGGCCGGATGGCTGATGGACAGCGGCTTGCCGCCTACGATGATGTAGGCCAGACCACGGACGATAGACTGCGTAACCAGGGTGGCGATAAATGCTTCCAGTTTAATCTTGGTAACCATCCAGGAGTTAAAAAGACCTACTACAACACCGCCCAGCAGAGTCAGGAGCACAGCCGGTACAGCCGGTACGCCCCAGCTCAGCAGCAGGGCCAGCAGAACGCCGGAAAAAGCTGCCAGAGAACCGGGAGACAGGTCGTTCTGGGCTGCAATGATCAGGTACGTATGTCCGATTGCTACCATGCCGACCAGAGAAATTGCCTGCAGGATACTGGTAATATTTGCTATGCTCATGTAGTTTTTATTGAGCACGGTAAACAATATAAATACTGCGATAATCGCAAAAATCAGGACCAGCTTATCGCCGCCGATATAGGAAATTATCTGTTTTGCTTTACTTTCTTTCTTATTCATCTGCTTCCTCCCCTAACATTCCCAAACTTAATAATTTTTCTTCAGTAGCATCCTCATGAGACACTTCACCGGAAACCCGCAGATTTCTCATAACAATGATCCGGTCTGACAGTCCGATTACCTCCGGAAGTTCGGAGGAAATCAGGATCACGCCGAGACCCTGTTTTGCGAAATTACAGATCATCTGGTAAAACTCGGACTTGGCTCCCACATCGATACCTTTTGTGGGCTCGTCCAGGATCAGCACCTTGGGGTGAGTGGCAATCCAGCGGGCAACAATACATTTCTGCTGGTTACCGCCGGAAAGCTCCAGGATCTTTTTGTCCGGCGAGGGAGTCTTGATATTAAAGTCCCGGATGCCCTCCACTGCACGTTCTTTTTCCTTTTTGCTGCTGATGATGCCCAGTTTATTGGAATTCTGCCCCAGCAGTGAAATATTGATATTTCCTGATACACTTAAGTTTGAAATAAGTCCCTGCAGCTTCCTGTCCTCCGGAACCATGACGATTCCGTTCTCCATGGCCTGCTTCGGGGAGTGGTTGACGATTTTTTTGCCTTCCAGATAGACCTCACCGGACCGCATGGGATCCGCGCCCAGGATCGCGCGCATCACTTCGGTACGGCCAGCGCCTACCAGTCCGGAAAATCCCAGAACCTCGCCCTTTCTCAGGGTGAAGGATACCGGTTTTACATAATCGGAGGAAACATTCTTGACCTCCAGAAGCACATCGCCGATTTCTTTGTCGCGGTCCAGGCTGCTGTACACATCGCCCAGATCGCGGCCGACCATCTTGCGCACCAGCGTCTGCTCTTCCGTTTCCTTGGTGGCAAAGGTGTCTATGTAGCATCCATCCTTGAAGATGGCAACCTTATCGGTGATCCTCTGGATCTCGTTCATACGATGGGATACGTAAAGGATGATCTTCCCCTCTGCCTTCAGCTTTTCAATGATCTGAAACAGCACATCGATCTCCGCGTCGCTTAAGCTGGCCGTGGGCTCGTCGAAACAGATAACCTTCAGATTTTCACGGCTGTAAGCCTTCATGATCTCTACCATCTGCTGATACGCCACATTCAGGTCCTTTACCTTTGTGGTGGCCTGGATCGGAAGTCCGAAATCCTCAATGATCTTCTGAGCCATCTCGTTTGCCTTCCTGGTATTGATGACGCCGAACTTGTTCGCGGGCATCCTTCCCAGGTAAATGTTCTCCGCCACAGAGAGTTCCAGCAGAATCTGGCGTTCCTGATAGATTACGCTGATTCCTGCCTCAATGGCCTCATGCGGTGAGCGGAAATGCTTTTCTTCTCCATCCAGCAGATATTTGCCGCTGTTCGGCTGGTAATCGCCGTTCAGAACTTTCAGCAAAGTGGATTTTCCTGCACCGTTCTCTCCCAGGAATGCCAGGACTTCACCGCCGTATGCCTTAAAGCTGATGTTGTCCAGGGCCTTCACGCCAGGAAAGTATTTGGTAATATTCTGAAATTCCAATACACTGCCCATTCTTTCCCTCCTTGAAAATCCCCCCGGCAGAGAACAGATTCCGCCTCAGCCCGCTGCCGGGTTTTCTATTTGTTACTTAATATTTTCCGTACATTTCTACCGCCTTCAGATAGGCCTCGATATTTTCGTACGGTACCTCCGGCTCAAGTGTATGTGTCGGCGCCAGAAGCAGTCCACCTCCCTTCCCCACCTCACAGATGAGCCGTTTGCATACATCAAAAATCTCTTCCTTTGTGCCGAAGGGCATCGTCGTCTGCGTGCCCACACAGCCCCAGAAGGATAACTTGTCCCCGTAAAGCTTCTTCATCTTAAAGGGATCCACACATTCCGGCTGAACCGGGTTCAGCACATCCACGCCGATCTCAATCAGCCCCGGAACGATTTTCTCCAGGTTTCCGTCGCCGTGGTAGAAGATCAGAATATCCGGCTTCACTTCCTTGGCCGCGCGGATGATCTTTGCCATCCTGGGCTTCAGAGTGCTGGCCCACAGCTCCGGAGACATCATCATATCCTCCTGGGTGGATACATCATCGCCCAGCATCAGGATATCAACGCCCACCTCGGCCCAGCGCCTGGCCATTTCCACACGGATGTCCGTGATCTTGTCCATGAGAGCATCGTTAAATTCCGGATCCGCATAGAAATCCATCATAAAGTTTTCCATTCCGCGCAGGTACCAGCACAGCTCGAAGATGGTCATCTCCATAAAGGCGCCGGTGGCGTAGCCCTGGGCGATCAGCTCCTGATTCTTTTCCTTCAGGCCTTCCCAGCGGTAATCCGCAGTCATGTCCGGGAAAGGATACTCCTCAATCTCCTCGATGCTTTCAAAATTCCGCATGGGATGCATCATTTCCTGGAAATGAGCGATGGTTCCCTTGCGTCCCATAACGCCCCATTCAGGATTCCACTCCAGAGGCTCCAGCTCTCCCTCGATTCCCTCGTAATACTTGCTGTAATCGTAATGCTGCTTCGTGGGATTCAGCTCCACATAGCGCATGGGAAAATCGAAATACTCACGGTAATTTCTGGTGCCGTTCCTCTTCTCAAAATTATCGATCTGTGACGGACACAACTCAAAGTCAAAGGGAACGCTCTCCGGGTTATCTCTTCTCAATGCTCTTAACATGTTTTCTCTTTTATTCATAGATTCTTTCCTCCGCAATTACACCCCGCCAGCTTCCCCGGAATTTTCCCGGGGTCATCCCCGTATAATCTCGAAATACATTGCTGAAATACTGAGAACTGCTGTACCCCATGGTCATGGCGATATCGGTGATGCTCCGGTCTGTATTCCAGAGCATTTCCTTGGATTTCTCCATGCGCAGCATGGTAATATACTCGGTACAGCTCATACCCAGGCTCTCCTCGAAATACTTCCGGACGCTCCGGGAACTTAATCCGAACTGTACGGCCAGTTCTTCAATATTCAGCTTACTGTCATAATTCCGGTTGATGTGCTGAAGCAGTTGGCTTTGTTTACTAAAATTTTTGTCTGTGCTGTTTCTTTTGTCTTTTTCCAGGATGTATGCCATTGCCGTGAATAATTGTGCAAATCCAAATTCCAGCTGCGGCTGCATGTACATCTCTGGTTTTTCTTCCCGGAAGCACCGGCAGATCTCTTCCATGATCCCTCCCACGGAACCGCATTGGGAAATCTGCAGACTCTCCCTCTGCCCCCGCAGAAACTGAAACGAATCCGAAATCTTCTCCGGCAGAGACAGCTGGTATTCCAGCTGTACGATACTGCACCCCTTCTGGATCCCCACCATAAAATAATGAGGAACTCCCGGGGAAACAAGCACGCAGTCGCCTTCTCTCAAAGAAGTCAGGATACCGCCTATCTCCATGACGCAGCTGCCGGATTTAACGAAATTCATCTCGAATTCCCGATGGCTGTGCAGATGGAAAAGATAGTTCGTAGGAAAGCGGAACTTTCCCGCATTCCGGATCCGAAGATCAAATTCTGGGCTTCCAAGGATTTCTAATAAAGAATGCTTAAGCTTGTTCTTCATGAGCATCATTTTACCCTTTTTTTACTTCGATTTCTTCCGTTTTTAGGAAACAAACACATCTGCTTGTGTAAAATTCGGAAAAAGAATTCTATTAAATTAAATGACATGGTAAGTATAACACACGCCATCTGAAACCGCAACTATTTTCCTTTGATTTTATTATACATTTTTTACAGTAAGTTTTTGTTGAACATTTCTATTTCTTTATTTTTATTGTGCAATTTTAACATATTTTTTTCTTTCTTTTATGAAATAGCGACAAAAAATCCCCCTGGGACTTTTTCTGTCCGCAGGGGAATTTTTCAGTATTTTACTTATTTTACTGTTAATTTTACTGTTTTCAGTGTCTTCGTATCCAGCGGACCGCCGCTCCAAGCCAGCCAGCATTGTCCGGCACAATACGGGAAGGGCGGTTTGCAGTCGTCTCATCGCACAGAGACAGGCCGTGCTCGCCCTTTTCATAGATATGCAGTTCCAGAGAAACGTGATTTGCCCGCAGAGCAGCCGCAAACAGCAGGGAATTTTCCATGGGAACCTGCTCATCCTCCTGGGTGCACCAGATAAAGGCCGGCACCGTATCAGCGCTCACTCTCCGCTGCAGGGACAGCTTTCCCGCCAGCTCCTTCTCCCGGCTTCCCAGAAGATACCGGCGGCTTTCCTCATGCCCGTATTCTTCCAGAGAAATCACAGGGTAGCAGAGAATCATTCCGTCCGGCTTCCACTGGTAATTGCCGTATCCCAGCGCCCGCCCGATAAAGGCTTCCTTCCACAGCGTTCCCAGCGCCGCGGCCAGGTGGCCGCCGGCTGAGAAGCCGCAGACCAGGATTCTGCCCGGATCCACACTCCAGGCTTCGCTGTTCTCCCGGATCACAGCCACCGCAGCCGCCAGCTCCAGCAGGGCGCAGGGGTACTCCGAGGGTTCCACCGAATACTGCAGTACAAAGGCCTGCATGCCCTCAGCCAGAAAGCGCAGGGCCACAGGTTCTCCCTCCCGGTCCGACCGCCGGCGGTAGGCGCCTCCCGGGCAGATAATCACCGCCGGTCTCCTGTCTGAGCCGGGAATATCCGCGCTCCTGTTCTGCAGATAACAGGCAAGCACCGGCTGATATCCATCCTTTTTCGCGTCTGCCGGGTATTTTACATGGATCTCTTTTTCTAAATAACGCATCCTTTTCTCCTTATGTCAAAAATGTTTCCAGTACCTCAAGACTCTTCATACGGCGGTCCACCACACGCTTCCTGTGGCGGTCCACCACGCTCTCCAGTTCAGAGAGAACCTCCGGCGTGACGCTGAAGGTAAACAGCTTCTGAAGAGGCGCCGTCATCACATACCGGCAGACATACAGGGTCTCCGGACTCATCTCCCTCTCATCCGGCGCGTACTCCCCGTTAATGGTCATGGCCCGCAGCTCATAGATTCTTCTCACCAGCCGGTTATCCAGATTGGGATTCAGAAGCGCCTTCACCGACAGGTAAAGAAGATTCAGCATGGCCGTCTCATCCAGGCCCTCTCTGCCGTAATAGTCCGCAAATTCCAGGAAATAAAAGCCGTAGTAAACCTCCGGCTGGGCCATGGCCAGCTCCGTAAAATACTGCTTTACGGAGGCCTGCAGAAGACTGTAGGAGCTTCTCCCCTCAATCAAAGAAAATTCGCCCATAACAAAAGGATTGGAAACCGCCAGCAGAGAGCTGGTGGGCCGCCTGGCCCCCCGGGCAAAGGCCGTAATTTTCCCCCTCTCCCTGGTCAGCAGCACCAGCCGCTTGTCATAATCTCCGACAGGCATGGCCTGAAGCACCATCCCCGCCACCTTCACTGTCTCACTCATAGAGGGGCCCTCTGTCAGGAAAGATCCTTTTTGTCATACCCGTAATTTTTCATAAGAATATCGCTGTCCCTCCAGTCCTTCCGCACTTTCACCCAGAGCTTCAGGTTCACCCGGCCGTCCAGCATTTTCTCAATATCCGCCCTGGCTTCGCTGCCGATCTTCTTCAGCATGGCTCCCTGCTTTCCGATGATGATTCCCTTGTGGGATTCCCTTTCACAGATGATATTCGCCTCAATATCTGTCAGGCTGCCGTCCGGCCGTTCCCGCATTTTCTCAATGGTCACCGCGATCCCGTGGGGTATCTCATCCCCCAGAGAGCGGAGAGCCTTCTCCCGGATCAGCTCCGCGGCAATCTGGCGCAGCGGCTGGTCCGTCACGGTGTCCTCATCGAAGAACTGCGGGCCCTCCGGCAGAAGCCGGTACAGGGCATCCAGCACCTGGTTCAGATGCAGCCCCCGCAGGGCGGACACCATCAGAATCTCCCGGAAGGGATACAGCTTCCGGTAGGCATCGGCGCACTCCGGCAGCTTTTCCCTGTCTGCCCTGTCAATTTTGTTGATCACCAGCACCACCGGCTTCCCGCACCGTTCCAGGACCTCCGCAATGTGCTGTTCTCCCGCTCCGATATAGCCGCCCGGCTCCACCAGCCAGAGGACGGCGTCCACATCCCGGATCGTGCTCTCCGCCGCCGTCACCATATACTCTCCCAGCTTGTTTTTCGCCTTGTGAATGCCGGGTGTATCCAGGAAAACGATCTGCCCTCTCTCACTGGTATACACCGTCTGGATCCTGTTTCTGGTGGTCTGGGGCTTCCGGGAGGTAATGGCTATTTTCTGGCCGATCAGATGGTTCATCAGCGTGGATTTTCCCACATTGGGCCGGCCGATCAGCGCCACGAATCCGGACTTATACTGTTCCTTCATATACTTTTCTCCCTTATTACGCTAAGATCAGGTTCTCCACGGTACCGAACAGGCCGCTGTGCTTTTCAATCGAAGCCTTGCTTCCGATGACGCAGATATTATTCTGGGCAAGGATCGCCTCCGCGATTCCTGCCAGCTTCCGGATATCCTCCGGCTGCGCGTCCAGGATCTCTTCCCGCTCCTTCTGGAAATCCGCCTCCGTGGAGCCCGTATAATAGGCATTCAGGCAGAGCGCGCCCCTGGCCGCCGCGTTCATGGGCGTGTCCAGTTCACTGACTGTTCCGATGATATACTGATCCATGACCCGCCCGTCCGCCTGGAATTCCCTCAGGTACGCGGGCAGTCCTCTGTATACCTCCAGCGTTCTTGCAAGGTGGGGATCCCGGTAGGACACCAGATAGCTGTCCCCCGTCCGCTGAAAGGCCCCCATACATCCGTAGGCACCGCCCTTAACCCGGAGGTTCATCCACAGATAATCGTAATTGAGGATCGTCCGCAGGATGCGCAGCGCGCCTGTGTATGCATAGCCCGCCTTCCGGAAATTGCCGGCCAGCGCCACATACTGCACCTGCCCGGAGGTTTTAAAGGCTTCCTTCTTCTGCTCCGGACGAAACACCGTGTCTCCCGGCGCCAGCGGCTCCGTGCACAGCGCTTTCCTCAGAGAAAGCGCCTCCTCCGCAAGGCCGGACAGCCCTTCCCGGTCCGCCGTAATACTCACCGTCATATTTTCAGGGCGGAATACATACTTCATCAGCAGCTTCAGTTTTCCGGTCAGTTCTTCCTGCTTTTCCTCAAAATGTGTCTCCAGATCCTCCAGCAGACGGTAAAAGGTAATCCCCACCGTTCTCTCATGCCAGGCGTACATGGGCGACTGATAGGACAGGGCTCTGGCCGATGCCGACTGATGGCCCGCCGCCGGAATGGAGGCCTGCATGCGCCCCTTCATGCTGGAGAGGATCTCCCGCAGGCGCTTCCCGTCCTCCAGCCGAGAGGTCAGCAGAATCTCCCGCACCATATCAAACACAAACTGCTGTCGCGGATACAGATACTTCACGCGGACGCCGAACATCCTGCGGAACTCCTCCGGCTGCTCCCAGTTGGGAAAGACCTGCAGGCCGCAGCTTAAGCCTCCCGTATTTCCGTTGATTTCGTGGAACAGCTCCGTATGATCATAATGCTCCGTGCGGATGGAGCCCAGCACGGACTTCAGAATTCCCAGATACGGAATCAGCGCATCGGGAACCTTCTTCAGATCAAACAGCAGCGTCAGATAGGCGATGCCGTTGGTGGCGTAATCCTCGTGAAGGATTTCCATCCCTTCCCGGATCTCCCGGCGCATGCAGAGCTTTACCGGGGTTTTCCGCTCAATATCCCCGCGCTTCAGCAGCGGAATGCTCTCCGCCGCCTCCGGGCTGTCCTCTGCTTCCTGATAAGCCTTCAGTTCTGCGGTCGCCCTGACCAGAGACTCCACTTCTGCCTCGCTAAGAGACTGCCTGTACTGCTCCAGGTATCCGGCCGTCTCCGCCTCCCGCTTCTCGGCCAGTCCCCGCTCCGGCTCCAGCACGATCACGGCCCCGTGGGGATTCTCCAGAAGGTATTTCCGGATCAGCTCCTCAAAATAGCCCTCCCCGGCTCTGCGCTTCAGATCTTCAAAAATAGAAAGCTGCTTTAGATAATCAAAGGGCCGGTTCGCGTCATACAGCCAGGAATCCAGCATATCCAGCCCATAGATCAGCCCTCTCGGGAAGGAGGCATAATCCGCCTCCCGGAACCGGAACTCAAAATAATTGATGCCGGAAGCCAGGGCCTTCCGGTCCACGCCCTCCCGGACCAGTTTTTCAAGGCTCTCCCGGATCACCTGCTCAAAGCGGTCTTTGTCCTCCGGGTCCGCCTGTTTGGCCACAATGGAAAAATAAGGCTGCAGAATCCCATCCTCATAGGACCCTTCCACATCTTTTCCGATCCGGGCATCCAGCAGCGCCTGCTTCACCGGAGCCCCCGGCGCGTCCAGCAGGGCGTACTCCAGCACGGAAAAGGCCACATTCAGCGTTGTATCCAGGCTGTCTCCCACAACCCGGCTGCTGGCCAGATACGTATTGTGCTCCAGCGGCTCCTGCTCCAGCACCGGATAGGACATCCGGATTTGCGCTGTCTGTCCGAAAGGCTTCTGCAGCGGGATGGCGGAATCCACCTGTATCCTGTCGAAGCGGCTCAGATATTCCCGCTCTATCCAGTCCAGCTTCTCCTCCATGTTCATATTTCCGTAGAGGTACAGATAGCTGTTGGAGGGATGGTAGTACTTTCTGTGAAAATTCAGGAATTCTTCATAGGACAGCTCCGGAATCACCCGGGGATCTCCCCCGGACTCCACCCCGTAGGGGGTATCCGGAAAAAGGGTGCTCATGACAGTCCGGCCCAGCACCTCCTCCGGCGAGGAAAAGGCCCCCTTCATCTCGTTATAAACGACGCCGTTGTAAGTCAGGGGAGCCTCCGGGTGTTCCAGGTGGTAATGCCAGCCCTCCTGCCGGAAAATTTTCTCATTCTGATAAATATTCGGATAAAATACCGCGTCCAGATACACATCCATCAGATTCTGAAAATCCCGGTCATTGCAGCTGGCCACCGGATACACCGTCTTATCCGGATACGTCATGGCATTCAGGAACGTATTCAGCGAGCCCTTGGCCAGTTCCACAAAGGGATCCTTCAGGGGAAACTTCCGGGATCCGCAGAGCACCGTGTGCTCAATGATATGAGCCACGCCGGTGGAATTTTCCGGGGGTGTCCGGAAGGCAATGGAAAACACCTTGTTCTCATCGTCATTGGACAGGACCGCCACACGGGCGCCTGTCTTTTTGTGCCGCAGCAAATACCCCTCCGCGCCCACGTCGCGGATGGTTTCCCGGCTCAGCAATTCATAGGCATCCAGCATTTTTACCCACTCCTTTTATCTCTTTTACTGCAGTAAGGCTGCCCTTCCCGGGCAGCCTCTGTCGACTTACGCATAATTCTTTTTCATCTGTTCCAGCTGTTCCCTGGTCAGGGTCAGATTAAATCCCGCCGGATTAAAGACGTAACCCTTGGAATCCCGGATCAGATATTTGGGAAGATCCTCGTAGGGCACCGCCATCAGCCGGAACTTCGCGTTCTTGTTCCTGGCGTTGAACTTCTTGAACTCTCCCAGATCGGAATAGCAGGGCTGGAAAATATTCCCTTCCTTGTTTTTGACAAAGGGGATCTTTACCTTCTGATTCCGGTCCTTGGGATTCCATTCCCCCTCCACGTCCGTAACGTCCACCGCCACAATGAAGCGGGACTTCATCAGGTTGACCGCCATCTCCTCTTCCAGCGCCCGGAGCTGCTTCTTCTCCTCCGGGGTGCGCTCCACCGGCCTGCGCAGCTCCTGAAGAAAATACAGGGCTGTCAGCTGCAGTTCCGGATTCAGCTTCGGAACCGGTTCAGCCTTCATGGCCTCCAGATCCGGCTTCGGGGCCAGCTGCTCCAGCTCCACCCGGACCGGCGCCCCTTCATCCTGCACCACCAGGGCGTTCACCCCTATGGAATACAGGCCGGACAGGAAGGGTTTGATCTGCGGCTTCGGAATCTTAACTGCAATCAGCAGAATCTTCTCCTTCGTGTACTTCTGCGCAAACTCCTTGGTCCGTGCTTCGTCTGTAAATACATAAATCTGATCATCGAAGGTTTCTTCATCACATTCAATAAAAGGAAGCTTCGTTGTCTGTGAAAACAGCACAAAAATATTTTCAAAACTTTCAAACTTCTTGATCAGAAATCGATTATCAACTGTCATAACTTTTCCTCTTTCCATGCCGCATGCTTCTGCATCCGCGTTTCTGTTTCAGGGAATATTATAGCATAGCGGCAGTGTCAGGGCAAGTTATGCTTTCTTTTTCTTCCGGCTCCTTCTTTTTCTGCTTCCAGCCCAGGAGCAGGGCTGAATGGACGATTACCACTACGGAGCCCGCATTGTGTACCAGTGCGCCCACCACGGGATTCAGGACTCCCGTAATCGCCAGAATAATGGCCAGGAAATTCAGGCCCAGGGAAAACGAGAGGTTGCATTTGATGGCCAGCATCATCCGCCTGGAGAGAGCCAGCAGATGGGGCAGCTCCTTCACCTCATCGTCCACCAGAGCAATATCCGCGGCGTCCACGGCGATATCGCTTCCCACGCCGCCCATGGCGATTCCCACATCCGCCTTTTTCAGAGCCGGCGCATCGTTCACCCCGTCCCCGATCATGCAGACGGCTTCTCCGGCCTCCTGGTATTTTCCGATCCAGGCAAGCTTGTCCTCGGGAAGACAGCCTGCGTGAATCTCGTCAATATGCAGCTGTTTTCCAATGGCCGCGGCCGTCTCCGCCCGGTCTCCGGTCAGCAGCACCGGGCAGATGCCCAGCTCCCGGATTCTCCGGATCATCCCCGGGCTTTCCCTGCGCAGGGCGTCAGCCAGGGCCAGAAAGCCGGCCGGCTGTCCATCTATGGCCACGTAGATCAGCGTGCAGCCGGCCGATACGTACGTTTCCGCCAGTTCCCTGCAGCCATCTTCCAGCGGCACGCCGGTCTCTTCCAGCAGTTCCGGATTTCCGGCCAGAATTTCCCGGCCGCCGGCCCTGGCCCGCACGCCTCTGCCGGGAATCATCTGAAACTGTTCCGGCTGCTCCACTTTTTCCCCCCGGAGGCGGAAACACCGAACCACGGCCTTGCCCAGGGGATGTTCCGACCGCATTTCCGCGGCCGCGGCAAAACGGTATATATCCTGCTCCGTGTATTCCGCCCGGAAGCTTCGGACGGCTGTCACCTCCGGCGTTCCGCAGGTAAGCGTCCCGGTCTTGTCGAAGGTAATCCTCGACACGGAGGCAAGCCGCTCCAGGGCATCCCCTTCTCGCACCAGAAAGCCGTGCCTGGTGGCGTTGCCGATGGCAGCCATGATGGCCGTAGGCGTGGCCAGCACCAGGGCGCAGGGACAGAATACAACCAGGATTGTCACAGCCCGGAGAATCTCTCCGCTGATCAGCCACGTAAGAACGGCGGCGCACAGAGCGGTCACCACAATCCAGGTGGCCCAGCGGTCCGCGAGGCCGACGATCTTCGCCTTTCCAGCGTCTGCCGACTGCACCAGCCGGATCATCCTCTGAATGGAGCTGTCCTCTCCCACTCTGGAGGCCTTCATATCGAAAGAGCCGAACTGGTTGACCGTTCCGCTGGATACCTCGTCTCCCGCTTCCTTGTCCACGGGCAGGGACTCTCCTGTCATTACCGCCTGATTGATGGACGTCTGTCCCGACAGAATCACCCCGTCCACGGGAATGGTCTCTCCCGGCAGTACCCGGAGAACATCACCGATCTTCACCTGCTCCGCCGGGATCACCTGCTCTCTTTCCCCTTCCAGAACCCGCGCCGTCTGTGGCGTCAGATGCACCAGCTTTTCGATGCCGGCTCTGGCCCGGGCCACCGTCAGATCCTCCAGAAGCCCGCCCAGCTGCATAATGAAGGCCACCTCCCCGGCGGCAAAATCTTCTCCTATAATAATAGAAGCAATCAGCGCGATGGAGACCAGAACATCCGCTTTTATATCAAATGCCGTCACCAGGCCGATCACCGCTTCCAGCACAATGGGCACGCCGCACAGGATAATGGCGATCCAGGATGCGTCAAAAGGCAGGGGAGCCAGATTGAAAATGCTGATCAGAAGTGCCGCCCCCGACAGGACGAGACAGATGATTTCTTTTCGTATACCGCCCCATTCCAGAAATTTTTCCAGCTGCTTCATTTCTACCTCCTTCTTTATACCCTACATAGTATGGGTATATTATACCCATGGGGGTATTGGTTTGTCAAGACGCGCTGCCCCTTTTACCCCGTTTATTTACGCGGCCGGGGAAAAGTTTTTCATTGACATTTTTATCCTCCTGTGCTATATTACAACCCGTAAGCAGACGAAGACGTCTTTTGAGGTCTTCGTCTGCTTTTTTTCGTATATCATTCACAGAAACGGAGGTAGGAACATGCGTCTGACACCCAAAGAACAGGAAAAGCTTATGCTGCATCTGGCCGGAAATCTGGCAAAAGAGCGCAGGGCGCGGGGACTGAAGCTGAATTACCCGGAATCCGTCGCTTACATCAGCTCGGAGCTGATGGAAATGGCCCGGGATGGAAAAACGGTGACGGAGCTGATGCAGCTCGGAGCCGGACTTTTGACGAAGGAAGATGTTATGGACGGTGTGGCTGATATGGTAGCCGAAGTACAGGTGGAGGCCACTTTCCCGGACGGCACCAAAATGGTTACCGTACATAATCCCATTCGATAGGAGGTAAGCAGAGATGAAAGTTGGAGAAATCATACCCATGGACAGGGAGATCGTTCTGAACGAGGGCAAGCCTTCCCTCACTCTGACGGTGGCCAACACCGGAGACCGTCCGGTGCAGGTAGGATCGCATTTCCATTTTTTCGAGGTCAACCGCTGCCTCTCCTTTGACCGTGAGAAGGCCTACGGATATCATCTGGATATTCCCTCCGGCACTTCCGTGCGGTTTGAGCCGGGCGAAGAAAAGGAAGTACAGCTCACCGCCATGGGCGGAACAAAGCGCATCTTCGGCCTCAACGATCTGACCCGGGCCCAGGCCACGGAGACAACGAAAGCCGCGGCTGTGGAAAAGGCAAAACAGAAAGGTTTCATCAAATAAAACGGAGGGATTCACATGAGCACGAAAATATCCGGCGAGAAATACGCAATGATGTACGGTCCCACCGTGGGCGATAAGGTTCGCCTGGCGGATACGGACCTGGTAATCGAGGTGGAGAAGGATTACACCACCTACGGTGATGAGAGCAAATTCGGAGGCGGAAAGACCCTCCGGGACGGCATGGGCCAGTCCGTGACCACCACCAGCGCTGACGGCGATCTGGATCTGGTGATCACCAACTGTCTGGTGGTGGATTACACCGGCATTTATAAAGCTGATATCGGAATTAAGGACGGAAAGATCGCGGGCATCGGCAAGGCAGGCAACCCCTCCGTCATGGACGGAGTGACGCCGGGCATGACTGTGGGCGCCTCCACAGAGGCTCTGGCCGGCGAGGGGCTGATCCTCACGGCCGGAGGGCTTGACACCCACATTCACTTTATTTCCCCTCAGCAGGTGGACTGCGCGCTGTACAGCGGCGTCACCACCATGATCGGCGGCGGCACCGGCCCGGCGGACGGCACCAACGCCACCACCTGCACCCCCGGCCCCTGGAATATGGAAATGATGCTGAAGGCCGCGGAGGAATATCCCATGAACATCGGTCTTCTGGGCAAGGGCAACTGTTCCGACGAGAAGGCTCTGGTGGAACAGATTAAGGCGGGAGCCATGGGCCTGAAGCTCCACGAAGACTGGGGCAGCACACCGGCGGCCATCGATCACTGCCTGAATGTGGCCGATGACTACGATGTGCAGGTGGCCATCCACACCGATACACTGAACGAGGGCGGCTGTGTGGAGGATACCCTGGCAGCCATTGCCGGACGTACCATCCACACCTACCACACGGAGGGCGCCGGCGGCGGACACGCTCCCGATATTATCCGGGCGGCTGCGGCTCCCAACGTACTTCCTTCCTCCACCAATCCCACCATGCCCTACACCGTCAATACCCTGGACGAGCATCTGGACATGCTGATGGTCTGCCATCATCTGGACAAGCGGATTCCCGAGGATGTGGCTTTCGCCGATTCCCGTATCCGTCCCGAGACCATCGCCGCCGAGGATGTTCTGCAGGATATGGGCGTATTCAGCATGATGAGCTCTGACTCCCAGGCCATGGGCCGTGTGGGCGAGGTCATTACCCGCACCTGGCAGACCGCCAGCAAGATGAAGGGCGAACGCGGACCGCTCCCGGAGGATGAGGGCCACGGAAACGATAACTTCCGCGTGAAGCGCTACATTTCCAAATATACCATTAACCCGGCCATTACCCACGGCGTGGCTTCCTACGTAGGATCTGTAGAAACCGGAAAATTTGCCGATCTGGTTCTGTGGAATCCAGCCTTCTTCGGCATCAAGCCGGATATCATCATCAAGGGCGGCATGATCATCGCCTCCAAGATGGGAGATGCCAACGCATCCATTCCCACCTGTGAGCCGGTGATGTACAAGCCCATGTTCGCCGCCCACGGCAAGGCAAAATACGCCTCCTGCCTGACCTTCGTGTCCAAGGCTGCCATGGAAGAAGATGTAAAGGGCAAATACGGTCTGGAGAAGACGGTAGTTCCCGTATCCGGCTGCCGCAGCATCGGTAAAAAGGATATGAAATTCAATGACCGGACGCCGGAGATCACTGTAAATCCGGAAACCTACGAGGTGCGTGTAGACGGAGAACACATCACCTCCAAACCCGCTGACAAGCTGCCCCTGGCACAGCTTTACAGCCTGTTTTAAACCAGCAAGCCGCCGGGAAAAGATCCCGGCGGCTTTTTATCATTACGAAATGAGGAGGAAATTATTATGTTAGGTGTCTGCTTGCTTTTTGTGGGTATCGTACTGATCAACAACGGTATGTGCACCCTTTACAAGGTGGACGGAAAGTCCGCGGCCGTTATGAATATTTTAACCGGCGGCCTGTCTATTTTCATCAACGCCGTAAATCTGGTGCAGGGAAATTACTACGCTGCCGGAACCGGCCTGCTGTTCGGCTTTACCTATCTGTTCGTGGCTTTTGTAAAGCTGAAGAACTTGAGCCCCATTCCCTTCGCCTGGTTCTCTACCTTTGTGGCTGTCAACGCCATCGTCTTTGGAACCATTGAGGGCCTCACCGGAAGCAGCGCTCTAGGCGTCACCGCCGACTGGCGCTGGGCTGTTATCTGGTATCTGTGGGCCATCCTCTGGGGAACTTCCTTTGTGGAAGACATCTGCGGCAAAAAGCTGGGCAGATTTGTGCCCGTCCTGCAGGTGATTGAGGGCGTAATCACTGCCTGGATCCCCGGGCTTCTGATGATAATCGGAATGTGGTAAGAAGGAAAGGATTCCTATGATCTGCGAAAAAATTATCGGAAAGCTGGATTCTCAGAAGGTATCCGGCAAAAAAGTTGAATATGTGGACATCGACTGGGACGATGCCTTTAAAAAAATCCATAAAAAGACCACCGATGCGGGGACGGAGCTGGGCATCCGCATGGATGATTCCGTGCTGACCAGAGGCCTGCAGGAGGGAGATATTCTCTTTGAGGACGCGGACCGCGTCATCGCCGTGCGCATCCCGCCCTGCGAGGTCATCCGCGTCCGGGTGGCCCCGGATCACGGCTTTATGGCGGCAAAGGTGTGCTATGAAATCGGCAACCGCCACGCTCCCCTGTTCTACGGGAAGGACGCCTATTCTTTTATTACGCCCTACAACGAACCGATGCTGCAGATGCTTTCAAAGCTGCACGGAGTAACCGCAAAGCGGGCCAGAGAAAAGCTGGATTTTGACCGGAGGATTTCCTCCGGGGCCCCCGGCCACCATCATCACTGAGGTATCATCTATGAAGACTGAAAATCTCAAGAGTCATTTTCTGCTTCTGCAGATCAATGACTCTCTGTTTCCTATTGGAGGCTACTCCCATTCCTACGGACTGGAAACCTATATCCAGAAGGGTCTGGTCCAGGACGCTGCCGGGGCGGAGGACTACATCCGGAGACGCCTCCGGTACAATTTTCTGTACACGGATCTGCTGGCCGCGCGCCTGGCCTATGAGGCTTCCAGAGACTGCCGGGCCGAAAAGCTGTCCGAACTGGAGGACATTCTGGAGGCTTCCCGGGTGCCCTTTGAGATCCGGGATGCTTCCCGGCGCCTGGGCAGCCGTTTTATAAAAACCCTGAGCAAAATGGACATCCCCTGGACCAGCGGGTTCTTTCAGGAGTATCTGGCAGCCGGGCCGAAGAAAACCCTCTGCCATCCCTGCGCTTATGGAGCCGTCTGCGCCTGCGCCGGGATCCCACTGACGGATGCCCTTCTGAATTTTCTGTACGCCCAGGCTTCTGCCATGGTTACCAACTGCGTAAAGCTGATCCCCTTAAGTCAGACGGAGGGACAGCGGATGCTGTCCGATCTGTATTCCCTGTTCGGGGAAATCCTGGCGGAGGCGGAAAATGCCGGGGAAGAAATGCTCTGCGCCTCCACCCCGGCCTTTGATCTGCGCAGCATTCAGCACGAGACGCTGTACTCAAGATTATACATGTCATAGAAAGGATAAGCAAAATGTCATACGTAAAAATCGGCGTGGCAGGCCCGGTGGGTTCCGGCAAAACGGCCCTCATCGAAGCTCTGACCCGCAAAATGTCCAAGGATTACAGTATCGGCGTTATCACCAACGATATCTATACGAAAGAAGACGCGGAATTTCTGGCGAAAAACAGCGTCATGCCCCGGGAGCGCATCATCGGTGTGGAGACCGGCGGCTGCCCCCATACTGCGATCCGCGAGGATGCTTCCATGAACCTGGAGGCCGTGGACGAGATGCTGGAGCGCTTCCCCGATATCGAGCTGCTCTTCATTGAGAGCGGCGGCGACAACCTGTCCGCCACCTTCTCTCCGGAACTGGTGGACGCTACGCTTTTTGTCATCGATGTGTCCGAGGGCGATAAAATCCCCCGGAAGGGCGGACCGGGCATCACCCGCTCGGATCTGCTGGTCATCAACAAGATTGACCTTGCCCCCTATGTGGGCGCCGACCTTTCGGTTATGGAGCGGGATTCTAAAAAAATGAGGGGAGACCGTCCCTTCATTTTCACCAACATCCGCGGCGGCGAGCATGTGGACGAGGTGATCGCCTGGATCAAGGAAAATGTGCTGCTGGAAGGAATGTAAGTTCTATGGAAACAAACCAGTTCGGAAAAGTATCCAGTCTCCGCCTGCAGGCTGCCTGCAGGGACGGAAAAACGTATCTCCGGGACACGGCTTTTACAGCTCCCTACAAGATCATGCTCCCCTTTGAAAAAAAGGGCGGGGGCATTCAGGTCATGCTGCTGTCCGCCTCCGCCGGGATCATGGACGGGGACCGGCAGGATTTCCGCTTTGAGATTCTGCCCGGCGCGGACCTGGAATTCGTCTCCCAGTCCTACGACAAAATCCACCAGATGAAGGAGGGCTGCGCAAAGCGATTTACGTCCGTACAGGTGTCCGCAGGCGCCGCTTTCTGCTTCAATCCCCAGCCCACCATTCCTTTCAGGGATTCTGCCTTTGAAAACCGCATGGAAATTCAGCTGGAAGATCACACATCCGCCTTTCAGATGAGTGAAATTTTCTCCTGCGGCCGCTACGCCAGCGGGGAAGCCTTCGCCTACCGGTTCTACCACAATCTGGTGGAAATCCGCCGGGGCGGAAGGCTCATCTACCGGGATAATACCCGCTATGAACCAGCCCGCTTCGACATGGCCGGCCTTGGCATGTACGAAGGATACACGCATCTTCTGAATCTTTTTCTTACCCGCCCGGAGAGCCCGGAGGATTATTTCCGGGAAGCCCGGGAGTACCTGTCCTCTCTTTCGGATGCCGAGGGCGGGATTACAGAGCTGATGGAGGGCGACTTTGCCGTCCGGGTCCTGGGACGCAGAGCCCAGCGCCTGGAAGAAATCAGCCGAAGACTTCTGGAAATGGCCGGAAGCCGGCAGGGATAATTTTCCCCGCCGGCTTCCGGCTATCTTTGCATATCCCGGTAGTACCAGACGGCCAGCTGCGTCCGGTCCCGCAGATGCAGCTTATCCAGAACACTGCTGAGATAATTCCGCACCGTTCCCTCTCCAAGACACATGACATCCGCGATCTCCCGGTTGGATAATCCTTCGGCAACCAGGGATACCAGCTCATTTTCCCGCTCGCTCAGTCCCTCCGCCTTCCGCTCCCTGCGGCCCTCTCTCTGAAACAGCTCCGGAATCCTGGCCATGATCCCGCTGCCAAATACCGTCTGTCCGCTCATCACCGCCCGCAGGGCAGGCAGGATACTTCCATAATCCTGCTTCAGCAGATAGCCCCGGGCCCCGGCCCGGATAGCCCGGATGATGTATTCGTCATCCAGAAAAGTGGTGAGCAGCAGAATCCTGGCCCCAGGAAACCGTTTCAGGATACGCTCCAGCGCTTCCAGCCCGTCCATGCCCTCCATGCGGATATCCATCAGCAGAACATCCGGCCGCTCCCGCTCATACAGCTTTTCCGCTTCCTCTCCGCTGTGCCCGGAACCGCAGATTACTGCTTCTCCGCCGGCGCCCAGGATGGTTTCCAGCGCCATCACAATCAGCGGATCATCATCAATCACCACGATTCTCATGCTGTTGTTCCTCCTTTGGAATAGATATAAAGATCCGGAATCCCCTCTCCCGGGTAATCTTCAGCAGACCACCCAGATTCCGCACCCGCTCTTCCATGTTCTGCAGGCCCATACCTTCCGTTATCTTCCGCTCTTTCCGGACCGTTCCGTCATCCCGGATATCCAGCTGATAAAAAGCCGGGTGCTCCCGCATGGCGATCCGCACCTCCGCGGCATTGCTGTGCTTCATCACATTGGCCAGAGCTTCCTTCAGCACCGCCAGAAAACAGAACTTTACCCTGCCAGGCACCCCCGCCCCCATATCGTAGTCCAGAACGGCCGGGCAGAACCGGAATTCCCGGACCAGCTGCTCCGTCTGGGCTTTCAGATCCACGGAATCCCCGTGAAGATCGTGGACACTGCGCCGGACACTGTCCATGGCCTCCTTCAGCGTGTCTTCCAGAGAACGGAGGGGTTCCTCCAGAGAGGCTTCCCGGTTTACCGCCCGCGCGGCCCCGGTCATCAGAATGGACCGGGCCAGCAGATGACCCACACTGTCATGAATCTCCCGGGCAATCCGGTTCCGCTCCCGCAGAGTCGCCGCATAGATTTCATAATCCTGCTTGGCCTGCAGCTCCCGGTTTCGCTGTTTTAAAAGAAGAGAGCGCTCCGTGCTGTCATCCTGAACACAGCGAAGCCTGGCCTCCTTCTCTGTGAGTCTCCGGTTCCGCTCCCACAAAAGCAGCGCCCCGGCCGCTCCGGCCAGCAGATAAACAGCCGTCTCCCCGCCTCTGACGCAGCCCCGGAACAGAGCCGCGGCTGCAAAGGGAAGGGCCCACAGGCAGCGGCTCTCCAGGATCGTATACAACACCAGCGGAAGAAACGCGGCCGTCTCCGGCCAGAAGCAGGCGGCTGCGCAGCCCAGAGCCAGCAGAACACCTGCCTGCCATTTGCCCGGCAGAATCAGAGGAAGGCAGGAAAGGGCCACGGACAGAAACAGGGCCGCAATGTACGCTGTGCCTGTCTCCAGGAATACAGCCGCGCCGATTCCGTACAGCATAAAGAATCCCCGGTCTGCCAGAGCTCCCATATTCTCCACCGCCTTTCTCCCACGAATCTGCTTTTATCTTAACGGATTCCTTCGTCCCTGGCAAGGATTTCCGTCACTTGTGACATTTGTCATCCCAATTCCTGACATCCCCCACTACAGCAGAGATTTCTTTTCCGCTATACTGACAGTAAAGAAATCTATACAGGGAGGTTTCCATGATCCAAATAGAAAATCTGGTAAAAAGGTACGGGGACACGCTGGCCCTGGATCATCTGAATCTTGAAATACAGGAGGGGGAAATTTTCGGTCTGCTGGGCCCCAATGGTTCCGGAAAAACGACAGCCCTCAACTGTCTCCTGGCCCTTCTGAAATATGACCGGGGAGAAATCCGGATTTTTGACCATCCCATGACGCCCGTCTCCTATGACATCCGCCGGCAGATCGGCGTTGTCTTTCAGAATGTGGCCGTCTTTGGCCAGATGTCCGTCTGGGAAAATATCGACTTTTTCTGCGGCCTGTACGTGCCGGATAAAGAACGGCGGAGGCGCCTGGTGGAGGATGCCCTGATCTTTGCCGGCCTGGAAAGCTACCGAAAAAAAAGACCCAGACAGCTCTCCGGCGGCCTGCTCCGCCGGCTGAATATTGCCTGCGGCATCGCTCACAGACCCCGGCTGATCATCCTGGATGAGCCCACGGTAGCGGTGGACCCCCAGAGCCGGAACAAGATCCTGGAAGGCATCCGGGAACTGAACCGCCAGGGCTCCACTGTCATCTACACTTCCCACTATATGGAGGAAGTGGAGCAGCTCTGCACCCGGATCGCCATCCTGGATCACGGCCGCTGTATTGCCTCCGGCACCTCCGAGGAGCTGAAATCCATGATCAAGACCGGAGAGACCGTCACGGTAGAAGCCATTGATCTTCCGGAGGAAAACCTGGAGGCCGTCCGCGCCCTCCCCCACGTTTTCTCCGCCGAATACGCAGAGCGCACCCTGAAGGTGCGCTTCACCGGTGCCAGCTACAATCTGGTCCGCCTGCTCCACTATCTGGAATCCGCGGATCTTTCCTTCGGGAGGGTTTTCTCGGAGCTGCCCACGCTGAACGATGTATTTCTGGAACTCACCGGAAAAGAACTGCGGGATTAGTAGGAGGGATAACAAATGCTTCATCTGATTCGCTGCCGCATGGTACAGATTCTTCGGGAAAAGAGCCTGATGTTCTGGGGGCTGGGCTTCCCCATCATTCTGGCGACTCTGTTTTATGCGGCCTTTGGAAATCTCGGCACAGAATCCTTTGCGGATATCCCTGCCGCTGTCGTTACTGTATCCGAAAATACGGCGTTTTCGGAATACCTGCAGGAGCTGGACGGCAGTCTCCTGTCCCTTGCTTCCATGGAATCCTCCGAGGCAGTCCAGGCTCTGGAGGACGGAACCGTCAGCGGCATTTTTTACGAAGAAGAAAACCCTTTCCTGACGGTAGCCGGCAGCGGCATAGAAGAGACCCTGCTGTCTTCCCTGATGGAAAGCTTTGACAGAAACGCTTCCATACTCCAGGATATTGCCCGGACCTGTCCGGAGCAGCTCCCCGCTGCCCTGGAAGCCCTGTCCGGATATCAATCCTATACCGAAGCAGCCTCTCTTGGCGGAAAAACCTATGACAGCGTTCTGGAATATTTCTTCGCCCTGATTGCCATGGCCTGTTTCTACGGAACCTTTCTGGGGGCCACGCTGTCCAATGAAAATAATGCATCCTTTTCCGCCCTGGGTGCCCGCAGGGCCATCGCCCCGGTGCCCAAGGCGAAAATCGTCACCGCGGACATGATCGCAGGTACCTGCATTCACTTTTCCAGCGTGCTGCTGCTTCTGGCTTATCTGATCCTGGTGCTTCAGATTGAGCTGCGGGGAAATCCCGGCATGATTCTGCTGATCTGCTTTCTGGGAAGTCTCTCCGGCGTCTCACTGGGAGCCATCATCGGCTGCGCCCGGATCCGGGAGGGCTTCCAGACGCTCCTGACCGTGATCATCCCGCTGGTTCTCTGTTTCCTGGCCGGGCTTATGTTCGCCGGAATGAAACAGATCATCGAGCAGAACATTCCCCTGCTTAACCGCATCAATCCCGCCGCCCTCATAAGCGATGCCCTGTACTGCCTGGTGGTCTATGAGGATGCGGGCAGGCTGGGAACGCGCCTTGCGCTTCTGGCCGCCTTCTGCCTTGCACTCACTGTTTTTGCATGTCTGAGAATGAGGAGGCTGCGTTATGACAGTATTTAAAGGATATCTGAAAATCATCCGGCGGAATCTCGCCTACATGCTGGGCTTTTTCGGAATTTTTACCGCCATCTGTCTGCTGGCGGCCAACGTCTTCGGCGGAAGCCAGGAAGAAATGTTCCACCCGGAAAGCGTAACCATCGCCGTTGTGGACCAGGATGACACAGCCCTGTCCCGGGCGGTCATCCAGATGCTCTCCAGAGATAATCAGGTCACGGTCTCCGACCTGGACCGAGAAGCGCTCACAGAAGCGCTGTATATCCGCAGCATCCAGTATGTACTGGTGATCCCCGGGCATTTCCAGCAGGAATTTTCCGGCGGCAGCGCCTCCCTGCAGGTAACCGCCGTTCCCGGCTCCACCGAGGGCTATTATCTGAACAGCAGGATCGATGCTTTTCTGAATCAGATCCGCATTTACCAGAGCGCCGGTTTTACTCCGGAACAGGCAGCGGAAAAGGTACTCTCCGTTTCCGGCACAGGCTCTGACATAAAACTTCTGGATACCGGGAAGACCGAGATCCACACCTACGCCGCCATGTTTCAGTATCTTCCCTATCTGTTTCTGGCTGTTCTGATCTACAGCGTCAGCTACATTCTGAAGGCTTTCCGGAACCGGGACATCCGGATGCGTCTGAACGCCTCTCCGGTCTCTCCCACCGGACAGTTTCTGCAGGGTTGCGCCGCCTTTCTGCTCCTGTTCCTGGTATTCTGGGGCTGCAGCATGGCACTGCCCCTGTTTTTCGGCAGTCTCGATTTTTATACGGACGCCCTGCTGCCCTGGTATCTGGCCAATACTCTGCTGCTCCTGGCGGACGCCGCCTCCCTGGCTTTTCTGGTGGGCACGCTTGTTCACGATGACAATGCTATCAATGCCATGGCCAACATCCTGGGGCTGGGATGCAGTTTTCTCTGCGGCGTCTTCGTACCGCTGGAACTGCTCAGCGAAAATGTGCTGCGCTTCTCCCGGTTTCTGCCCTTCTACTGGTATGAGATCATCAACCGGGAGCTGGGCACCCATACAGCCCTGACCGGCCCCCTGCGCTCCACCATCACCCAGGGCTTTCTGATCCAGGGAAGCTTTGCGCTGGCTTTTCTCTGTCTGACACTGGCGGTAAATCGGCGGATGGTCCGGCAGGCATAAGCCGGCGCCTACAGCAGACGGAACACCTGCTCCGCCGTCCTTTTCAGATTCTTTTCCGCCGTCTCGGGACGCATGGCCTCCTCCAGGGACAGAACGCCCGGCAGAATCGAAAAGCAGGCGTCGATCCCCGCCTGACGGCAGGCCCCGGCATCCTCGGCGATCTGTCCCGCAAAGGCGATCACCCTTTTCCCGTATTTTTTTGCTATCCGGGCTATCCCAGCGGGGGCCTTTCCCATGGAAGTCTGCGCGTCCAGCCTTCCCTCTCCGGTTACCACGAAATCGGCCTCCGCAATTTCCCGTTCCAGCCCCAAAATCTCCAGCACCAGCTCCGCGCCCGGCTGGAGACGGGCTTCCGGGAAATAGCTCAAAAAGGCAAATCCCAGTCCGCCGGCCGCCCCGGCTCCCGGCGCATTTCTGCAGTCTTTTCCCGTATATTCCACTGTTTTTTCCGCAAAGTGCAGCATTTTGGCATCCAGCACCGGCTTTTCTTCTTCCCTCACACCCTTCTGGGGTCCGTATACCCAGACGGCACCCTGCTCTCCCAGCAGGGGATTGGAAACATCGCAGGCAATCCGGAAACGGCACTGCTCCAGTTCCGGCAGACGGTTTGCCGCGCAGATCCGGTCAATCCGGTCCAGCTCCCCAATTCCCGGGGCGGCCGGCTGTCTCCTGCTGTCCAGAAATTCATAGCCAAGAGCGGCCAGCATGCCCGTTCCACCATCGGTGGTGGCGCTGCCGCCGATCCCGATGAGAAAATCCCGGCATCCTCTTCCCAGAGCGTCCCGGATCATCTCTCCCGTTCCATACGTAGATGCCCGCCAGGGATCCAGCCGGTCCCCTGGAACCAGCGTGAGGCCGGATGCTTCCGCCATCTCCATTACCGCGGTTCCGTCCGGCAGAATCCCATAGCGGGCCGTCACCGCTTCTCCCAGAGGGCCGTGAACCGGCACCGTGACAAATTCTCCGCCCAGACCGGCGGTCAGCGCCTCCACAGTCCCTTCTCCACCATCGGCCAGGGGTTTTACAACGATCCGGGCCTCCGGCCTGGCCAGCCGGATTCCCTCCGCCGCAGCCCTGCCCGCCTCCAGGGAGCTTAAACTTCCCTTCATGGAATCCATGGCAATCACCACTTTTATTTTACGCGCCTGTTTCATCATCTATCTGCTCCTCCTTACCTCCGGAGACCCCATCCGTCATTCTCTCCGCCATCTGATGTAAACAGTATACCTTCAAAAAGACGGAAGTGCATTGGTATCTCACTACAAAAAGAGCCGGAAAATTTGTCTTCGGGAAACAATACAGACAATTCACCGGCCCGGTGTATCTCTGATTCTTTATGATACCTGTTTTTAGCTGAAAAATGACCGGAAAAAGTCCCGGAAAATACCGCAGAGAAAACAAAAACAGATAAACAAGAAGGAACCATCCCGCAGCCGCGGAATGGTTCCTTCTGTTTATCGCTGACAGAACTCTCTGTCCGATTATTCTTCTGCGCCGTACAGAGTGATCAGCTTGTTGAGATATGCGTATCTCTCCTTCGCTTCCTGCTCGGATTTCGCGAACAGTCTCTCTGCCTTCTCCGGATTTGCACGTTTCAGAGAATTGTAACGTACCTCTCCGTTGATGAACTCCTGATAGGACTCGGTGGGAGCCTTGGAATCCAGGCTGAATGCAGCTTTTCCTTCTGCCTTCAGAGCCGGGTTGTAGCGGAACAGATGCCAGTATCCGGACTTAACAGCCAGCTCTTCCTCGGTCTGAGCCTTGCTCATACCCTTCTTAATGCCGTGGTTGATACACGGAGCATATGCGATAACCAGAGACGGTCCCGGATATGCCTCTGCCTCAGCCAGAGCTTTTACAGTCTGATTGTAGTCAGCACCCATGGCGATCTGCGCAACGTATACATAACCGTAGCTCATGGCGATGGAAGCCATATCTTTCTTCTTCACTTCCTTGCCGCCTGCCGCGAACTGAGCGATGGCTCCGGTGGGGGTAGCCTTGGAAGCCTGTCCGCCGGTGTTGGAGTAAACCTCGGTGTCGAAGATCATCACATTGATGTCCTTGCCGCTGGCCAGCACGTGGTCAACGCCGCCGAATCCGATGTCATAGCCCCATCCGTCACCGCCGAATACCCACTGGGACTTCTTGGCCAGGAAATCTTTATTCTTAACGATCTCTTTGCAGATATCGCAGTCAATGCCTTCCAGTACGGAAACCAGCTTGTCTGTGGCAGTTCCGTTGGTAGCGCCGCAGCCGAAGGTATCCAGCCAGTTCTGGCATGCTTCCTTCACTTCATCGGAAGCCTTTTCGTTTGCCATTACAGCCTCTACCTTCTCCTTCAGGCCGTCACGCAGAGCATTCTGAGCCAGCAGCATGCCGTATCCGAACTCCGCGTTATCCTCAAACAGAGAGTTGGACCATGCCGGGCCCTGTCCCTTCGCGTTTACCGTGTAAGGCGTGGAGGGTGAGGAGTTGCCCCAGATGGAGGAGCAGCCGGTTGCGTTCGCAATGTACATTCTGTCACCGAACAGCTGCGTAATCAGTTTTGCGTAGGGAGTCTCGCCGCAGCCTGCGCATGCGCCGGAGAACTCAAGCAGCGGTTTCTTGAACTGGCTTCCCTTTACGGTTGTCTCTTTGAACTTGGCAACCACATCGGTCTTCTCGGGCAGTTCTACCGCATAGTCGAAATATTTCTGTCCTTCCAGAGTGGACTCCGCCGGCTCCATGGTCAGAGCCTTCGCGCCCTTCTTGCCCGGGCAGACATTTGCGCAGGAACCGCATCCCGTACAATCCAGGGAGGAGATTACCATGGCGAACTGATATCCGTCCATACCCGTCATCTTCAGGGTCTGCAGGCCTTCCGGAGCCTTTGCCGCCTCTTCCTCGGTCAGGGCAACCGGACGGATGACTGCGTGGGGACATACATAGGAACATCTGTTGCACTGGATACAGTTGTCCGGATTCCAAACCGGTACGTTTACTGCAATACCGCGCTTCTCGTATGCAGAAGAACCGGAGGGTGTGGAACCGTCTACGTAATCCTTGAATGCGGATACAGGCAGGGAATTTCCTTCCTGAGCGCTTACCTTGCTCTGGATGTTGTTTACGAAATCAACAACATCTGCTCTTCCGCCTTCTGCGTGGGTCATCTGCAGGCCTTCATCAGCAGCGTTCTTCCAGCTTTCCGGAACCTGAACCTCAACTACCTGCTTTGCGCCCTCGTCGATGGCTGCCCAGTTCTTCTGAACCACGTCATCGCCCTTGCGGCCGTAGGTAGCTTTTGCAGCAGCTTTCATCAGCTCAATGGCCTTCTCCTCGGGGATAATGTTGGCCAGCTTGAAGAACGCAGACTGCAGGATGGTATTGATACGGGTCGGGCCCATGCCGGTCTCGATACCGATCTTCACACCGTCGATGGTGTAGAACTTAATGTTGTGGTTGGCGATAAATGCCTTTACCTGGCCCGGCAGATGCTTCTCAAGGCCTTCCATATCCCATGCGCAGTTCAGCAGGAAAGTACCGCCGTCCACCAGTTCCTGAACCATGTTGTATTTATTCACATAAGAAGGATTGTGGCATGCAACAAAGTTTGCTTTATGGATCAGATAGGTGGATTTGATCGGCTTCTTGCCGAAACGCAGGTGAGACATGGTCACACCGCCGGACTTCTTGGAGTCATAGTCAAAGTATGCCTGCGCATACATATCGGTATTGTCGCCGATGATCTTGATGGAGTTCTTGTTGGCTCCAACGGTACCGTCAGCGCCCAGTCCCCAGAACTTGCAGTTGATGGTGCCTTCCGGAGTCGTTACCAGAGGAGCGCCCTCTTCCAGAGACAGGTTGGTCACATCGTCTACGATGCCGATGGTGAACAGCTTCTTGGAAGTGTTCTCATATACGGCAACAATCTGAGAGGGAGTGGTATCCTTGGATCCCAGGCCGTAGCGTCCGCTGAATACCGGAACCTGATCGAACTTGCTTCCCTTCAGGGCTGCAACAACATCCAGGTACAGGGGCTCGCCCAGAGCGCCCGGCTCTTTCGTTCTGTCAAGAACAGAGATCTGCTTTACAGAATCCGGGATGGCGTCGATGAGGGCCTGCGCAACGAAGGGTCTGTACAGACGAACCTTTACGACTCCGACCTTTTTGCCGGCTGCCAGCAGGTAGTCGATGGTCTCCTCAATCGTATCACACACGGAACCCATGGCGATGATCACATGCTCAGCGTCAGCAGCTCCATAGTAGTTGAACAGCTTGTAGTCTGTTCCGATCTTCTCATTTACCTTGTCCATGTACTCCTGTACGACAGCCGGAAGGGCATCGTAGTAGGGGTTGCAGGCCTCTCTGGCCTGGAAGAAGATATCCGGATTCTGCGCGGATCCTCTCTGGCAGGGATGGTTGGGGTTCAGCGCATGCTTTCTGAAGGCGTCAACCGCATCCATATCTACCATATCTTTCAGATCCTCATAATCCCAGGTCTCGATCTTCTGGATCTCATGGGAAGTACGGAATCCGTCAAAGAAATTGATGAAGGGAACCTTTCCCTTGATTGCTGCCAGATGGGCAACCGGAGTCAGATCCATAACTTCCTGTACGGAAGACTCGCACAGCATGGCAACGCCGGTCTGGCGGCATGCGTACACATCGGAATGATCGCCGAAAATGGACAGAGCGTGGCTGGCCAGCGCACGGGCGGATACGTTGAATACACCCGGCAGCTGCTCACCGGCGATCTTGTACAGATTCGGGATCATCAGCAGAAGACCCTGGGAAGCCGTGTAGGTGGTGGTCAGGGCACCTGCGGAAAGAGAACCGTGCACAGCGCCTGCGGCACCTGCCTCGGACTGCATCTCAGTGATCTGCACTTCATGTCCGAAAATGTTCTTTCTCCCCTGGGTAGCCCACTCATCCGTAGCTTCTGCCATGGGAGATGACGGGGTAATCGGATAGATTGCCGCGACATCCGTAAATGCGTAGGACGCATGAGCGGCGGCATGATTACCATCCATGGTTTTCATCTTTCTTGCCATCTTTTTTTATCCTCCTTAAAAAATGTACTGCACCTAAACATACGTATTAATTATAACACCGTTTTTGCAGGATGTCCACGGTGGCGGGGGCATGTATTCTTAAAAAAACACGCTTTCTGCGCTATTTTTCG
Source organism: Candidatus Scatomonas pullistercoris (assembly GCA_018713515.1). Taxonomy (GTDB): domain Bacteria; phylum Bacillota; class Clostridia; order Lachnospirales; family Lachnospiraceae; genus Scatomonas; species Scatomonas pullistercoris. Next base: position 16,989 of record DVOO01000007.1, on the reverse strand, counting down.
GCCTCGATGCGTTCCGCAAGATCATTCAGATATACCCACCGCTCCATCTTTTCATCCAGGGCCTTTTCCGCCTCTTCTTTTTCCGCCATCAGCCCCTCCAGCTTCGTATACTGTGAGGCCGCCCCGGCGATGGAGGCATCCAGCTGCGCGATCTTCTGTTCCAGATCGGCGATCTCCTCATCGATCGTCTCGTACTCCCGCTGCTCCTTGTAGGTAAACTTCAGCTTCTGGCTGTGCCCGCGGCCTTCCCGTTTTTTTCCGGCTGCTCCGGCCTTCTGCGCAGATTTCCCGGCTTCCGGCTTCTCCTCTGCCTCTTCCTGCCTGGCCGCCTGCCAGTCTGACCAGCCGCCCTCGTACTGACGGATCCTTCCTCCCTCTTCAAAGGCGAAAATTCTTCGCACGGTCCGGTCCAGAAAATACCGGTCATGGGAAACTACGGCCACGATCCCCTGAAAGCTGTCCAGGTAATCCTCCAGGATCGTCAGCGTCTGGATATCCAGGTCATTGGTGGGCTCGTCCAGCACCAGCACATTGGGTGCCCCCATCAGGATGCGCAGCAGATACAGCCGCCGCTTTTCTCCTCCTGAAAGCTTTTCGATCCGGCTCCATTGCATGGTTCCATCGAAAAGGAACCTCTCCATCAGCGCAGATGCCGTAACCTTTCCCTCCGGCGTCTCAATGTACTCGCCAATTTCCCGCACATAATCAATGGCTTTCATTGATTCGTCCATATACTCATTTTCCTGGGAAAAATACCCGATCTTCACTGTCTGTCCCGCTTCCACCTCCCCGGAATCCGGTTCCAGGTGCCCCGTAAGAATCCGCAGCAGCGTAGTCTTTCCGCACCCGTTCCGGCCCACAAAGCCGACCCGGTCGCCCTTCAGAAAAATATAGCTGAAATCCTCAATCAGGGTACGGCCGCCGTAAGCCTTGGAAATATGTTTCAGCTCCAGGGTTTTCCGGCCAAGCCTGGAGGAAAGAGAAGACATTTCCACCGTTCCCTGCTCGGTCGGTGCTTCCACCGCCTGCAGGGCCTCAATCCTCTGGATATGGGCCTTCTGTTTGGTTGAGCGGGCTCTGGCGCCTCTTAGCAGCCACTGCAGCTCTGTTTTCAGAATGCTCTTCCGCTTCCGCTCGGAGGCTCTGGCCATATCCAGCCGCTCCTCCCTGCGCTCCACGTAAATGTGGTAGCTGCCGGGATAGCTGTAGACCTTTCCCCGATCCACCTCCAGGATCCGGCCGGCCACCCGGTCCAGGAAATACCGGTCGTGGGTCACCATCAAAAGGGTTCCCCGGAACCGGTTCAGATATTCCTCCAGCCAGTCGGACATCTCGCTGTCCAGATGGTTGGTTGGCTCGTCCAGCACTAGAAAATCCGCCGGATTCAGCAGGACCCGCACCAGAGCGGCCCGCTTTTTCTGTCCCCCGGAAAGTTCCCGGACCGGTTTTCCGAACTCCGGAAGCCCCAGGCGGGTCAGCATGGCCCTTGCCTCGCTCTCCTCGGCAAATTCTTCCGGCGAGGCCTGTGCGCCGCCGGAGAGCACCGCAGAAAGAATCGTGTCCTCTTCTCCGAAAACCGGTGTCTGGGGCAGGTATCCCACTTTCACATTGCGTCCCCGGATCACAGAACCCGCATCCGGCTCCTCCGCTCCGGCCAGGATCCGCAGCAGGGTGGATTTCCCCATGCCGTTGACACCGATGACGCCGATCTTTTCCCCTTCCTGAATTCCCAGGGAAACGTCGTCCAGCAGCACTCTCTCACTGTATGCTTTTGTAATATGTTCCGCTGTCAGAAGATTCATCTTATCTGCAGAGCTCCGCCACTGTCTGATTGATGACTTTCCCGTCAGCCTTGCCCTTCATCTCGGCCATAACCGCCTTCATGATCTGCCCCTTGTTTTTCGTGGCCAGCGCCTCGGCAAAATGCTCCTGGATATAGGCCTTAACCTCTTCCGGAGTCATCTGTTTGGGGGCGTACCGGGCAATTACATCGTAGCGGAACTGGTACTCCGCTTTCAGGTCCGCCCTGGATTCGGGACAGGTATCCAGCTGCTCCTTCACCGTTTTCAGCTCCTTAAGGATTGCCCGGTCCACCAGCTCCTCAGGAATATCATCCCGGCATCCCTCATCGATCGCAGCTTTTTTTACCGCCGATACCAGGGAAGAAATCGCCTCCTTTTTCTCCTTTTCCCTCGCCTTCATGGCCGCCACCATATCGGCCCGCAGTGTTTCCATATTCATGTCCGTTTTCTCCTTTCCTAAGCTTTTCCCGTTGTTCTATTTTACCAGGATCGCCCGGTGGGGGCACATTTCCTGACAGCAGAAACAGCGGATACATTTTTTATAATCATATACCGGCGGCTCCTCTCTGCCGTTGGAAAAATGAATGGCACCGCCCTCCACAGGGCAGCTCTCCACGCAGACGCCGCATTTCCGGCAGAGTTCAGGCCTGATCCTGGGCCGGCGCCGGAAAGCCTTAAAGATCCCCACAGCTCCCATCCAGCCCCTGACCCGGTCGCGGTTTCTTTTTACACGAAAGCCGGGATTCCCGAATCTCTGTACTGCCTCCGCCAGCTCCACGGGCCCCTCTTCCGTCAGCAGTCCGATGTTCTCTGTCCGCCAGGTGCCAAGACCCATCCGCTCTCCCTGCACATTGGTGGGAACCAGCTCCGGATCCAGATAGACCAGGCGGCAGAATACACTGTCCAGGGCCACCGGATCTTCCGAAAGAAGCAGCAGGCCCATCTGCACCGGATCTCCGGAAGTAGGACCGTTGCCCTCCATGGCCGTGATCCCGTCCATAACGTAGAGCCGAGGCTTTACCAGGCGGTTCAGATCTCCCAGCATTCTGGCAAAGCTCACGGGATCGGAGTACAGGGTATGCCCTTTGGCTTTGTGGAAGCCCTGAACACAGCCGTACTGATTTTTCACCGCGCCGGTAATATACTCCAGCGCGTGGGTCTTCATCTTGCAGACGCTGATCAGAGCATCCGCCTCCAGCACATCCCCGGCCAGCATAAACTGTTTCGCGTGGACGCCCTCCGGATATTCCGTCCGGACCGCCTCCCGGAACTCCTTCATCTCTACGCCGTACTTTTCAAAGGCAGGGGCAAGCCCAAGTTCCTGCATGATTTTTATGGAGGAGCCAAAGCCGCTGGAGTCCCCAGCAGCAAGGTGCCGGTATCCCTGCTCCCGGAAAATCCTGGCCAGCCCCTCTGCCACTGCAGGATGGGTGGTGACTGCCCGCTCCGCCCGGGCTCCACGGACCAGGTTCAGCTTCAGCAGCACCTTCTCCTCCTTCCGCGCAAAACGCTCCGGACCGCCCAGAAGTGCAAGACCCTTTTTCAGTTTCTCATAAACCTGCTCTTTCTCGTAGGAAGCACAGGGAATTAAAACCACTCTGCTCTTCATCTCGCTCTCCTTTTCCCATCTATCTTACGCAAATCCGGAGCCTTCGTCAAGATGAGCCCTGCCGGGATTTTCCCGTCAGGGCTCATCTTGCTGTTTTCTATGGCGTCAAAGATTAAATTCTGGCCACTCCTGTCTTTCTGGCAGCTTCAGCTACAGCCTTGGCCACAGCGGGAGCCACTCTCTTATCGAAGGGATTCGGAATGATATAGTCCGGATTCAGATCCTTCTCATCAATCAGTCCCGCAATGGCGTACGCAGCAGCCACCTTCATCTCATCGTTGATATCCCTGGCACGTACATCCAGCGCGCCGCGGAAAATTCCCGGAAATGCCAGAACGTTGTTGATCTGGTTCGGGAAATCGCTGCGTCCCGTTCCGATCACGGCTGCTCCGGCCTCTTTAGCCAGATCCGGCATAATTTCAGGAACCGGGTTGGCCATGGGGAACAGGATCGGATTGGGTGCCATGGTCTTTACCATCTCCGGTGTTACAGTGCCGGGAGCCGAAACACCGATAAATACATCCGCGCCCACCAGCATATCAGCCAGGCTGCCCTGCTTCTTCTGCAGGTTGGAGATCTTGGCCATCTCCTCTTTCTCCGCGTTCAGTCCGTCTCTGCCCTCATAGATGGCTCCATGTCGGTCGCACATGATAACCTCCTTCAGGCCCAGGCTTACCAGCAGCTTGATGATGGCGATGCCGGCGGCACCTGCTCCGGAGGTGACAACCCTGATGTCCTCCAGCTTCTTTCCGGTCAGCTTCAGGGCATTGATCATGGCTGCCGCAGTAACTACTGCGGTGCCGTGCTGGTCATCGTGGAAAATCGGAATATCACAGCGCTCTTTCAGCTTGCGCTCGATCTCAAAGCAGCGGGGAGCGGAAATATCCTCCAGATTTACACCGCCGAAGCTTCCGGCCAGCAGAGCCACTGTATTTACAATATCGTCCACCTCTTTACTTCTCACGCACAGCGGGAAAGCATCCACTCCGCCAAAGACTTTGAAGAGCACGCATTTCCCCTCCATTACCGGCATGCCTGCCTCCGGTCCGATATCTCCCAGGCCCAGAACAGCCGTTCCGTCCGTTACAACAGCCACCATGTTGCCGCGGCGGGTGTATTTATAGGAAAGATCCACATCCTCGGAAATCTTCAGACAGGGCTCCGCAACTCCCGGAGTATAGGCGATCGACAGATCCTCCGGCGTCTCCAGCTTCGCGCGGCTGACCACCTCGATCTTGCCCTGCCAGTCCTCGTGCATTTTCAGTGCTTTTTCCTTTACGTCCATGGTTGAAACTCCTTTCACCTTTACTCTATGTTTACATATCTTTTACGCTGTTCTGGAAATCTCTGAGAACCTTCACAGAATTATCCAGGGCAGCTTTTTCTTCCTCGGTCATGGGAAGACTCAGGGTCTTCTCAATGCCGTCCCAGCCCACCACGCAGGGAAGAGAGATCGCCACGCCGGCCCAGTCGCCGAACTCCTCGCCCAGCACGTGCGCCACCGGCAGAACCGCGTTCTCATCCTTCATCATTTTTTCTACAATATTAGAAACCGCCATGGCAATTCCGTAGAAGGTGGCTCCCTTCAGACGGATCACTTCCGCGCCGCCCTCTTTGGTTCTCTTGGCAATGGCCTCCTTGTCCAGCTCCACGCCCACCTGCTTCGCATACTCATCCAGCGGCATGCCGCCTACGGTGATGGCGCTCCACATAGCTACCTGGCTGTCGCCGTGCTCGCCCAGAATATATCCCTGGATATCCTCAATATTCACATTCAGAGCCTGACTCAGGAAATAGCGGAACCTGGCAGTATCCAGAGATGTTCCGCTTCCGATTACCCGGTGGCTGGGAAGTCCGGTCTCCTCCAGAACCGCAGCCGTGGTAATATCCGCGGGATTGGAAACCATCAGGATCAGCGGGTTTTTCGCATATTCCATAATGCTCTTGGCAATACTCCGCACAATGGAAACATTGGTCTTGGCCAGATCCAGACGGGTCTGTCCCGGTTTTCTGGCAATACCGGCCGTCACAATGATCAGCTCCGCGTCTGCGCACTCCTCATAACCGCCCTTGCGCACCCATACCTGTTTGAAAAAACTGGTTCCCTGGGCAATATCCAGCGCAGCGCCCTGGGCTCTGTCCTCATTCAGATCTACCAGCACAATATCATTTGCCAGCTTTCTGACCATCAGAGTGTAGGCAATCGCCTCGCCTACATTGCCGGCTCCGACAACTACGATTTTACTTTTGTGTGATTCTGCCATGTGTTTTCCCATTCCTTTCTCTTAAATACTCTATACCTTTTCTGCTGCCCTCCTCATAAAAATGACAGTTTAGAAGGAATGCCTGTTATTCGCTCCAAAAACAACAAACATTTTTTTCATTGTACACGAATTTTGCTTATTTTTCAATAGTACAAACAAGAATCAGCAATTTTTTTAGCCTATCCCCTCCGCCGGACAAAAATACCGCGGAACAGGCTCCTGCTTCCTGTCCCGCGGCAAGTACGCGTACGCATCCCGGCCTTTAAAGCCCCTCTTTTGTGATCAGAATACAGTTCGGTGTCTCCACCTTCATGGGCCTGCCTTTCATAACCAGCAGCTTTTTCTCATAATCCACCGTAAAGGTCGTAATAGAATTGGACTCGTGGTTAACCACCGCTATATGCCTTCCATCCGGAAACATGGCTATATCCTTGGGATATTCTCCGCTGATGGGGAGCGCGAACTCCTTGGTCAGCATTCCCGTCTCCGCGTCAATCCGGAACATGGCCACCGTGTTATCTCCGGCTGTGGATGTGAACAGATACTTCCCATCCGGCGAAAAGCACATGCCGGAGGCCGCGTCATGCATCTGGTCCACATTATCCGATGTAGTGCTGACTGTCTGCAGTTTTTCAAAGGACGGACTCTTTTTGCAGGTATAGGCGAAAACATCTACGGTGTTGGACAGTTCATACAGCAGGTAGGCAAACCTTCCATCCTTGCTGAACAGAAGCAGTCTAGGGCCGGACTCCCGGGCACACCGGAGAATATCCACCAGGGACAGCCTGTTCTGTTCCGTAATCCGGTAGATCTTCACCTGGTCGATACCGTTGTCCACCGCGCACAGGAACCGGTTCTCCGGCGTGGGCACAACGCAGTTCACATGGGGGCGGAAATTCCGTTCCGCCACACTGCCCAGGCCCTTGTGGAACACGCCGTCCATGACACGGCCCAGCCTTCCGTCCTGATGGGTATGCACCACCGTAACCTTTCCGTCATGGTATCCGCCCACAAACAGATATTTTCCCGTCTGATCCACAGAGAGATAGCAGCCTCTCATGCCGTCAATGCCGATCTTGTTGATGGGAGTCAGATCCCCGTCCTCCTCCACCTTAAACACCTCAACCCCTTCATCCGCAATGGAATACAGATATTTCCCGTTCAGGGAACGGCAGATGTGGGAGGAATTATTTACTTTTACCACCTTTCTCTCCGAAAGAGTTCCCTCTTCCACATCTATGTCGTATAAATGAATCCCAATACTGCTTCCATGAGTGTATGTACCCACGTATGCCACATATTTATCCGCCATAATCTGAAATCTCTTTCCTTTCTGAAAATTATTTCCACAGACAGTATATCACGAAACCCATTTCTGGACAACTTGTTTGTTACAATTCCTCTTACCGGAAATTAACATCTTTTAACAATCCTTCTGCCGTTGACAGGCTTCTCCCGCCTCTCTTATAATGCATACAGAACAACAGGAGGCCCATATGGAAAGAGTACTGCATTACGAGATTGACCGCAGCGGAAGCGGCCTGCCCATCGGAATTTTTCTGCGGCGGCAGGGGTATTCCCGGCACGTTCTCACACAGATAAAGAGCAGCGGGCCGAACATTCTCCTGAACGGATGTCCGGTCTATACCAATCAGCCGCTGCGGGAGGGCGACCGCCTCACGGTCCGCATCCCGGAAACGGAAGGTTCCGGCTCCATCCTGCCCCGCCCGGTTCCTTTTTCAATTCTTTATGAGGATGAAGATATCCTGGCGGTGAATAAGCCGGCCGGGACACCAGTGCATCCCTCTCCCGGCAACTACGAAAATACTCTGGCCAACGGTCTGGCCCGGTATTTCCAGACGAAGCAGGAGCCCTTCGTATTCCGCTGCGTCAACCGGCTGGACCGGGACACCACCGGCCTTCTTCTGCTGGCGCGCCACGCCTTAAGCGCCGCCCTGTTATCCTCCCAGATGGCCGGGCGCCGGATCCACCGGACGTACCGGGCTCTGGCCCTGGGGCATCTCCCCGCTTCCGGCACCATCGACACCCCCATCGGCCGAAAACCCGGTTCCATCATTGAGCGCTGCGCAGATCCGGAAAAGGGGGAAACGGCAGTTACTCATTTTCGGACACTGGCCCGTTTTCCCGGCTACTCCTACCTGGAACTCCATCTGGAAACGGGCCGCACCCACCAGATCCGGGTGCACCTGGCCTCCATCGGCCATCCCCTGCTGGGCGATTCCCTGTACGGCCCCGGGGACTCACCGCTGATCGGCAGACAGGCCCTGCACTCCTGGGGACTGGACTTTGTTCATCCGATTACAAAGGAAGCGGTGCATTTTGCCGCACCGCTTCCCTCTGATATGCAGGCCCTGCTGGGGCCTGACTTTATACCGCTCTGATTCTCGGCACCTCATCAATGTGGAGATATTTGCTGATGCACTTCACCACCAGATCGTGGTCCGCCACATGGTTTACACCCGCCACGCTGACGGCGCCCACGACCCCCACATCTTCCACCCGGATGGGGAAGCCGCCTCCGCAGTTGGCATACAGCGCCGGATCCAGCCCCATATCCGCCAGACTCTCCTCGTTCTGCCGCAGCAGCATGTGCAGATGCAGGCTGCTGGTCTCCATCTGCTTCACCACCCGCAGCTTTCTGTCCGCCAGCTCATCCGTATAGGGGGTGACTCCGTCAAATTCATACTGGAAGATCGTCTGTCCGCTGTTCATCTGAATCTTCAGCGCAACCGGCGTATTCCGCCTTCTGGCCTCCATTACGATCATCGTTCCCAGCTCCCAGGCATCTCCATGGGTAAAATGGGAAAACTGCAGAATCTCTTCCTGCATCTCCAGCACCTTCAACAGTTCCTCAATCGTCATACTTTCACCTTCCTGCTCCTCTATCTGGGTCTCTCCGGAAATCCCACTTTCTTCTGAACCTTGCGGAGGGTCTTGTTCGCGAAATACTGTGCCTTCTCCGCATTATTCTTGATCATGGAATCCAGATATGACTTTTCCTTCTCAAGCTGCGCAACCCGCCCCTGAAGCGGCTTCAGCACGCTGACCACTTCCTCGGCCACAGCCGTCTTCAGATCACCGTAGCCGCGTCCGCCGAATTCCTTTACCGCATCCTCCGGCGTCTTCCCGCTGCAGGCGCAGTAAATATTCAGCAGGTTCTTGACTCCCGGCTGCTCATCCCTGTAGAGGATCACGCCTTCCGAGTCCGTCACCGCCCGTTTTACCTTGCGGACGATCGTGTCCGGATCATCCATCAGATAAATGCTGGCGTTGGGATTTTCGTCCGATTTGGACATTTTCTTCTCCGGATCCTGCAGGCTCATGATCTTGGCGCCCACTTTTCCCACAAACGCCTCCGGTATGGTAAATACATCGCCGTAAATATTATTAAACCGTTCCGCAATATCCCGGGTGATCTCCAGATGCTGCATCTGGTCGATTCCCACCGGCACCACGTCCGTCTGATACAGCAGGATATCTGCGGCCATCAGCACCGGATACGTAAACAGCCCGGCATTGATGTTGTCCGCATGTTTGGCAGCCTTATCCTTAAACTGGGTCATCCGGTTCAGTTCTCCCATGTAGGTAAAGCAGTTGAGAATCCACATCAGCTCCGCATGGCCCGAAACATGGGACTGGTAATAAATACAGTTCTTCTCCGGATCGAGTCCGGCCGCTATATAAAGGGTATAAAGCGCCCTGGCCCGCTTCCGAAGGGTGGCCGGATCCTGTCTTACGGTGATGGAATGCATGTCCACCACACTGTAAAAGCACTCATATTCATCGCTTAAGGTCACCCAGTTCTTCAGGGCGCCCAGATAATTTCCCAGGGTCAGATTTCCGGTGGCCTGCATGCCGGAAAATAAAACTTTTTTGCCATTCAACATATTCTGTTCCTCTTTGTTTCCGCTGATTGTCAGCCTTTTTTCAGTCTGGTACCAGTTTAGCATCATAGCTCCTGAAAGTCAATGGAGCCTCCCGTTGACTTTCCCCTGAAAACTGATTAAAATGTTACTGATTAAAGCTGCCGGAAATCCGCGGCAGCCAATACAGAACAGAGGAGGCCCATCCATGGAGAAGATCACAAGCTTTACCATCGACCACATAAAACTGCAGCCCGGCGTGTACGTGTCCCGCAAAGACCGCATCGGCGCCGAAACCGTCACCACCTTTGACCTGCGCATGACATCCCCCAACGAGGAACCCGTCATGAATACGGCAGAGGTACATGCCATCGAGCATCTGGCAGCCACTTATCTCCGGAACGATCCGGAATACGCGGAACGCATCGTATACTTCGGCCCCATGGGCTGCCGCACCGGTTTTTATCTGCTGGTGGCCGGAGACTATTCTTCCGAAGAAATTCTCCCGCTGGTAACCCGCACCTATGAGTTTATCCGGGACTATGAAGGCGAGATTCCGGGAGCCTCTCCCAGGGACTGCGGAAACTATCTGGATATGAACCTGCATATGGCCCGGTATCTGGCCGGAAAATATCTGGATCAGGTGCTGTACCATATTACCCCGGACCGCCTTACCTACCCGGAATAAATCGTTTCGCGCATCCTTACGGACAGAACCGGGCGCAGCCTGCAAAAGCCGCGCCCGGTTCTGTTTTTCTGCAATTCTGTTTTCAATCCGCGTATCCGTTCGGATTCTTCGTCTGCCAGTTCCAGGAATCCGCGCACATCTCCTCGATGTCGTACTGCGCCTCCCAGCCAAGCTCTTTTCTGGCCTTGTCGCACTTGGCGTAGCAGGCGGCGATATCGCCGGGGCGGCGCCCCTGGATCTCATAGGGAAGCTCATGGCCGCAGGCCTTTTCAAAGGCATGGATCACATCCAGTACACTGTATCCCTTTCCCGTTCCCAGATTGTAGATGGAAACTCCTTCTTTATCTGCCAGCTTCTGGATTGCCTTTACATGGCCTCTGGCCAGATCCACTACATGGATATAATCTCTGACGCCCGTTCCGTCCGGCGTGTCATAATCATTTCCAAACACATTGATCTTCGGAAGTTTTCCGATGGCCACCTGCGCCACATAGGGCAGAAGGTTGTTGGGAATTCCTTTGGGATCCTCGCCGATCAGGCCGCTCTTGTGGGCGCCGATGGGATTAAAATATCTCAGCAGGATCACATTCCACCCGGGATCTGCCGTATGAATATCCGTCAGCACCTGCTCCAGCATGGATTTCGTCCAGCCGTAGGGATTGGTGCAGGTACCCTTGGGGCACTCTTCTGTAATGGGAATTTCCGCGGGATCTCCGTAAACCGTCGCGGAAGAACTGAAAATAATATTCTTTACTCCATGGTTCCGCATTTCATCGCAGAGAATCAGGGTTCCGGCCATGTTGTTGTAGTAATACTCGATGGGTTTCCGCACAGACTCTCCCACCGCCTTCAGGCCGGCAAAATGAATGACTGCATCGATCTTTTCCTGGTCAAAGATCTTTCTGACTCCCTCACGGTCCAGCATATCTGTCTCATAGAAAGTAAGCTTCTTTCCGGTAATCTCCTCCACCCGCTCCAGAGCTTTTCTGCTGGAATTGTACAGATTATCCATCACAACTACTTCATAACCTTCATTCAGGAGCTCAACGCAGGTATGACTTCCGATATACCCGGCTCCTCCGGTAACTAAAATCCGCATTTTCTTTCCTCCCATTTCTGCCATTCTGCTGTTCCCCTCCATGCACTTGAACACGGATATGGTTTCTGCTTTCTTATTATATCTCTTTCCTGTTATTTTAGAAAGCCTTTGCGCTCAAAAATATTACTAAAATTCTCACGGAAATTCCAGCTATTTTTACTAAAAGTTTTACTCCCGTTCCAGAACTTCCCGGACAGCCGGAAACATGGACACGCTCCGGGCAAGGATTCCCTGCATACAGGCAATGGCAATTCCATAATTAGTCATGGGAACTCCCTGATCCGCCGCCGTCTTCAGCCGGTACTTCATCTCCCTTTCATTCAGCATGCACCCGCCGCAGTGAATCACCAGCCGGCAGCCGGCCAGATCTTCCGGAAATTCCTGTCCGGAGGAAAAGACAAACTCCGGCCGTGCTCCGGTATACCTGCGGATCATGGCCGGCAGCTTTTCCGTGCCGATGTCTCCGCACTGCCGGTGATGGGTGCAGCCTTCGGAAATCAGAATCCGGTCGCCGGTACGTATCTTCTTCAAAAAGGCCGCTCCCTCCGCTGCCTGAAGAAGATTTCCCTTATATCTGGCAAACAGAATTGAAAAAGAGGTCAGCGGAATCTCTTCCGGCGTGTCGGCTGCCACTTTTCCAAATACCTGGCTGTCGGTGATGACCAGGGACGGTTTTTCTCCCAGCGTCTTCAGAGTCGCCGCCAGCTCGTCCTCCCTTACCATCACCGCTCTGGCCCCCGCATCCAGGATATCCCGGATCGTCTGCTGCTGGGGCAGGATCAGCCGTCCCTTGGGCGCCGCCTTGTCAATGGGAATCACCAGCGCCACAAAATCCGAAGGATGGAGCAGGTCCGCCACCAGCTGTTTCCCGGGGCCCTTCTGTCCGGCTATTTGCCCGATTGCCTCCTTAAGCTCCCAGATCTGCCAGTTCTCCCGGGCGCTGACCAGCAGCGCTTTTCCCTCCGGCTCTGTCTCTCTCAGAAGCTTCTCCCGCTGCTCCGGCCCCAGAAGATCCGCTTTATTAAAAGCGATCAGATAGGGAATCTCCTTCTGGCGGAACAGCCCCAGCAGTTCCCGCTCCGTCTTTCCCAGGCCCTCCGTGCCGTCCGCCACCAGCAGCGCCACATCCACCCGGTTCAGAACCTGCCGCGCTTTCTTTACCCGCAGCTCACCCAGATGCCCCTCATCATCAATGCCCGGCGTATCAATAATCACCACCGGCCCCAGGGGCAGAAGCTCCATGGCCTTTTTCACCGGATCCGTGGTAGTCCCCTTCACTTCGGAAACCACCGCCAGCTCCTGGCCTGTAACCCGGTTTACCAGACTGGATTTCCCCACATTTCTCCTTCCAAAGAATCCGATGTGCAGCCGTTCTCCGGAAGGTGTCTCATTCATTCCCATCGTTTCCGTCACCTTTCTCCATAGCCCAGATGCTTCAGAAAGCCCTCCAGACCCTCCAGAATGTCCCTGTAAGTTGTCTCAAAATCCCCCGTATACCACGGATCCGCAATATCCCGGGGATGCTCGCCAAAATCCAGCAGCAGGTGCACCTTCCCCTCCGGATCCTGCCGGACAATAGACAGGATATTCCGCAGATTCCAGGCGTCCATGCCGATAATGTAATCGTACTTCCGGTAATCATCGGCCCGCATACGCACCGCCCGCTTTTCCGAGCAGGAAATCCCCAGCTCCGACAGCTTTCTCCGGGTCCCCCGGTGCACGGGATTCCCGATCTCCTCCGAGCTGGTGGCCGCGGAAGCAATGTAGAAATCCTCTGCAATACCCCTGCGGCGAACCGTATCCTTCAAAAGAAACTCTGCCATGGGGGAACGGCAGATATTGCCGTGGCAAATAAATAGTATTTTTATCATATCTTTTATATCCCTTCATGAGCCTTCAAACCTTGATATTACGGGCTTTCCGGCGCTTTTTTCAATTTTTGTGTTTTGCCCCAAACCTACGCTATTCTTCATAAATCTACGCAGATTCACGGGCAAATGGTGTAGTAAAATATCACCAAATTCCCTTAGCCGATATTTCCTCTCTTTTTTCTTCAACTTTATTTATCAATTCTTTTAATTCATTCAATAACTGTTGATGTGTTCCATCAGGATTGTCATATGTTAAAAGTTCTAGATTCCTATTATGCAGCAAGCTTCGCTCGATCTCTTTGGAATATGTATCTTTTGCCGCAACAAAATAATGCGGTAAGCATCCAGGATACAAAAAATTCATATTCTCCAATATTAATTGAATGTCCGGATCACTTATCCCACATCCTAGAAATATAAAAGTATGTGTAAGAATCAAAGCATCTAACATACGATAAAATGATGCATACTTACAACGTGCTTCACTATATTGCCTGTGAGTAAAAATTATTTTTGATACATTGTCAACATATCCATGTACTCTGATAATGAGAAAATCATCTGTTCTCAAATATTTTGCAATATCATCTTCATAATACGATTTTACAACTACAGTGGAATGCGATTCGTTCATAGCATATTGCTCATAAATTTTATCAATATTAGGCGTTAGTACTAACCTTGAATCGAGTCTATAAACGGCTTCATGAATATCACTTGGTTTATATCCAGGACGTCTAAACTCATTCGCTGCCAATTCTCCAAAATCATTATCACCTAATGTTTCAACAATAATCTCACAGGCAGTTAAATAGTCTTTTAGTCTTAGCGTTTGCTCGATAACATCTTTTTGTCCTTCTAACTTGTCAGATCTTTTTGCCAATATATCTCTTAAAAAAGCTTCCCATGTTAATGGATGCTTTCCTGCATCATTACAAGCATTTGCAGAGATTCCTGAACCCAAAAACAAAACACACTTTCTTCTTGCAATGGCTTCTATTAAATATTCCGGCCAATCTATCATTTTAGTATCTCCATATTTCTTAACGTTTGATCCACAATCTTTTTCATTAGTTTTTCATAATCTTTCACTTTTTGATAGTGAGCACCTACTACACCATCACCATTTGTTAAATCGAATATTGGTTTATGTGCTGTCTGCGACATAGGTACTAAACTATAAAAATTGGGAATAGAGCCTATTTTATATTCAATATCACTTCTTTCATCCCCGTTTATTGGCAAAATAATTTTCTCTTGTATTTCATCTGGTATTTTTTTTAAAATTTCTTCGTATGCTTTTACTGCTCTTTTCGTTTCTCCTACAGTTTTCATAATATACTGTTGCTCCACATATCCTAAAAATTTAATATCGCAAACGTTTTTCAAACTTTCTATACTTTTTCTTTTAAAATCTTCCATCCCATCAATCCCTTTATTGAAGGCTTTACTCCAATTAAGAATTGATGTTCCTATGTTCTCTAAAGCCAATAAACTGAAAACATCTGTTGACATCGGTGTGATAAAATAATCTGAAGCTAACAAAATCGATCTATTAATAGCCCCTAATGATGGCCCCATATCAAAAAACACATAATCATATTTTGAACACAACGTCAAAAAATGGACAAAAAGCATTGTGGACTTAATACCTCTTAAATCGCTCGATTTTACATCTTTCCACTCACTGGCCAAAAAATCTTCACATGACGCAAATTTAGGATTCCCAGGGATTAAATCAAATCCAAAATGTATAGATTTTATTGCCTCAAATTGAGTAATATAGCCATTCCCATCTTCTAAAGGAGGAATTATATCTGCAATCGTGAATTCTGTGGGTTCGTAGTATACATTAATAAACTGTTCTTCATCCAATACATACGTTGTTGTATTGCATTGTGGATCCGCATCTATTACTAATACCTTTTTTCCCAATCGTTTTTGCAAATAAGATGCAAGATTACATAATAAAGTAGTTTTTCCAACACCGCCCTTATTATTAAATATAGCTATCGCATTCATCATTTTCTCCTATCCTCTAATCTGTTTATTCTTCACTTTCCATCAACTTTTTCAATTCTTCTTTACTTGGCAACACAGTCAAATATTTACTTGCAAATATCTGACTGTTATCCTCCGGCAAGGTCATTTCTACCACTGCATCATTTTTATTTTTGCATAATAGGATTCCTATTGTCGGATTTTCGTCTTCCAGTTTCACCTTACGGTCATAATAATTCACATACATCTGCATCTGTCCTATATCCTGATGCTTTAACCGGCCAATCTTTAAATCAAAAAGAACAAAGCAACGAAGCAAACGATTGAAAAATACCAAATCCACTCTATAATGTTCATCTTCAAAAGTGAATCTTACCTGCCGTCCAACAAATGTAAATCCTCGCCCCAATTCCAACAAAAACTCTTGCAAATGGTCGATTATCTTCGTTTCCAAATCTGTTTCTGAATATTTTGCCAGTTCCGGTAAACCTGTAAATTCCAATACATATGGGTCTTTCAATAAATCTTCCGGTTTTTCGATTATTTGTCCTTCCGTTGATAACCGCTCTATCCCCTCTTTATCCCTGCTTAATGCTAGTCGTTCATATAAAGAACTGTCATACTGTCGTTCCAGCTCCTTTATACCCCAGCCATTATGAACTGCCTCAATTTCATAAAAATGTCGTTCGTCTATATTAGGAATACGCATAAGAAAAACATAATGCGAAAAACTCAGAAAAAATTTCCTTCCTTCTCTCGTTACAGGCAAATTTTCAAATTGGGTAGACACTTTCTGCCCAATCTGATCTTTAGAGTATACTACATAGAATCTACGCATCAATTTCAGATTCTCCACAGAAAATCCTTTTCCTAAGCTCTCTGTCAAACGTTTTGACAATTCCTTAAGAATGGCTTTTCCATATTCAGCACGTTGTTTCCCATTCTGTTCTTCTTCTATAATCGCCCGTCCTACTTCGTAGTAGGAATAGACCATAGAAATATTCAATGCCATTTTTGCCTGTTTTCTAGCATTTTTAAGGATGTCTAATATCCTGTCAAAAAAATTATCTGTCACAATATTTTCCATGCAATACTCTCCTTGTTAAATTGGGTAGAAGCCGTCTACCCAATTTATATCATAACAAAATATCCCTCAAAATTCTACAATAATGCAAAGCTCATCTGGCCTACATTTTTCTTTGTCATATCAAGGCTCTAGCCCAAATCAAAATGGTGTAGTAGTGGTGTAGTAAGTACCCTTCTGCTCCGTAAACCCATTGATTTTACTGGCTTTTCCGAGATCTTTCAAGATACTGCCGTGGCAAATGAAAAGTATTTTTATCATCTTTTTATATCTCCATTTAAGTCTTATATTTCTTCTCAAACGCTTGATATTTCAGGATTTTCCGACTTTTGAGTTTTCCTTTCTTTTCAAGGTATCTTCTCAAATCTTCTCATATTTTCTTATGTTTTTCCCTGCAATCTTGGTAAATCCATTGGTAAAGCAAGCGTCCTTACCAACGGGCTTTTTTAACTATTCGCTATCCGATATACTTCTTCCTTTGCATCATCAAAATTCACATGGGTGTAAGTGTTCAAGGTTACACTGATGTCTGCGTGACCCATGATATACTGCAAGGTTGGATGTATACTAAAAAATAGGACAAGTGTGGTAAAATAGGAGACAAGGAAAAAAGAAAGGAAGGAAGAAAATGGCAGATAGAAAAACAACGCCAAAATACAGCGAAGATTTCAAAAAAACAATTGTAAG
>DVOO01000006.1 GCA_018713515.1 Candidatus Scatomonas pullistercoris | reverse complement strand
GTTGAATATTTGCCCAAATGCTTACTATAACTACCGGAAACATCGGAAGGCAGATTGCTATACCCAAAAATCCAGGGTACAGGCGCAGATCCGGGAGATTTACCACGAGCACAATGGAGTGGACGGATACCGAAGCATGACCATTTATCTGGCACGCAAAGGCTTCCATTACAGTCCGATCACCATCCATAAGTATATGAATAAAGAGATGGGACTGTATGCGATTGTACGTCCGAAAAAGCCGGAATATCTACACGGGAAGCCACACAAGGTATTTGAGAATAAGCTGGCTCAAAATTTCACTGCTGAGCGGACAAATCAAAAATGGTGTACAGATTTCACCTATCTGTTTCTGAAAAATGGGGAAGTATGTTATAACTGCAGTATTCTTGATCTCTATGACCGCAGCATCATTGCGAGTATAACGGATCGCCATATCACCTCCGAACTTGCCATCCGTACCTTACAGAAGGCCTTAGATTCACAGCCGATGCGGAAAGGAGAATTACTCCTTCCTAGCGATCAGGGTGCACAGTATACATCGAAAGCATTCGTTGAGTATTGTGAATCTGTTCATGTAATACAAAGTATGAGTAAAGCTGGATACCCGTATGACAACGCACCAATGGAACGGTATTTCAATACCCTGAAGAATGAATGCACAAATCTATATGAATTTCGTACTGAGGAGGCACTCTATCAGACGGTGGAGGAATTTGCATATGTCACGTATAATCATGTACGCCCTCATAGTTTCAACGGGTATCAAACACCCTATCAAGCTTGAATTGCATAAATCGATATTTTTTAGCCACAAGTGTTACAAAAACGCTTGACCACAACAATTTAAAAGTCCTTGACAAGTCGTTTCGGGACTAACGGCCCGGGGGTTTTGCGTGCCGGAGAAAATATTTTCCCGGAAAAGCCGGACGCATGGTATTATATATATATCTTTTGAAAACGATATATATGCATGCATTTTTATGAGAGGGGGATAAAGTTGAAAAAACTGTTCATAGGCGCCTTAGCTGTCTGCCTGACGGCGGCTCTTTCCGCGTGCCAGAAAAAGGCAGACGATTCGTTGGAGGCGGATCTGCGGGTTTCTCTGGATACCCTGATCCAGGGAGAAGATCTGCAGGATTCTTATATTTATGAAACCGATCTGTGGAACAGCGTGCAGGGTGGTTCCCCAGAACTGGATGCGGTCAGGAGCAAAATTACATATAAGATAACGGACGCGGAGGAAGGGAGCGCCAAAGTGCAGTTCTTCGCGCCGGATGTTCTCACGATTTTAGAGACCGCAGTAAGTGAGGGAGCCGGGGATACACAGGAACTTTTGGATGCTCTTGAGGACTCCCTTCGAGGCAGCTTCCCGATAAAAGAATTCCAGACAGAGCTGGAGCTGAGACAGGTAGAAGATCACTGGTATCTGCTTCCCAATGATGAGCTGAACAACGCGCTGTCAGGCGGGCTGATGGAAGCGTACACAGATCATATCCGGGAATGGATCGATGGGCAGGGAGGTGATCCGTCGTGAGCAACGGGAAGAAACTGTTCAGCCTTCTGCTTACATTTGTCTTCCTGCTGGTCTCTGCCGGGCCGGCAGCTGCCGAAGAGATTTCCATGACACGGACTGCGGTTACCATGAAAAGCAATGTCACCGATAAAAGTGAGTTGTGGGGGTATTACAGCGACAATGTATTTTATGTTTCCCTGGAGGATCTCTGCGAGATCAGCGGATATCATGTACTCCCTGAGACAGAGAATGCAGTCACCCTGGGCAACGGTACGGGATACGATAATTCCACCCGGGTGATCGAGCTTCTTCCGGATTCGGATGAGATGAGGGAAGGGTTTTTCAGCGCAGGCCTTACATCGGACCTGCCTTCTGTAGAGATCTCCGGGAAACAGTACTATTCCGCTCTTCATTTTTTAAAATATACTGGTGCAAAGTATGTGTTAAATCCGGATGCGAATCCGCAGCTGATGTACATAAAGCCCTACGACATCCATGACGCCCTGGTGGACAGTCTTGACAGCTGGAATTATTTTTCCTGGGATGAATTAACCTTTGAGGACAGTTCGGCCGAGGACGCGCTGACATGGGCCGGCGTGGTGGCTCTGATCGCCAAGGACGGGAATCCATTCCGCTTAATGCTGGATGCCAGGGGCCTGTACCGGGAAAATCTGGAAGACAATATTCTTATGATTGTAGCCAATGAAGGCACAGACTGGCTGGCGGAAGGCAGCTCTGCTTCTGAACTGCTGTCGCTTGTCAATGATTCCTATGGTGTTTCCTTCGACTGGTTTGAATTTATTACACAAATCTATTCTCCTGAATCGGGCAGTACCCTGAGCAGTGTATTTAACGCGATCTCAGGTGCAGGGACGTTTATAAAAACAGGCGGAACCTTCCTGCAAAGCAATGCGGAAGCAGTCGAAACTGCCCTGCAGTACAGTAATCTTACAGATACACAAAAATTGCTGCTGGAGAATACGATGCTGGCCCATTCTTCAGAGTCGGATATGCTGGCGGAGGATGACTTCTGGCATATTATACTGGAAGCGGCCGAAAATGTAAATGCACGCTTACAGAGTGAAATCCGCGCAAATGGAGATGCATCTGTAAAAGCGATCCGTGATATAGCTCTGGAAGTGAATAATGCGGCAAACGGGTCTTTTATGGCCGCCAATCCGGCAATGCTGGCCTGGAACTGTATGACATGGGTCCTGAAACTGATGCCCCAGACGGATCAGGCTTCCCTGCTGCATGATGCATATAATTGTTCGATGATTCAGGAGACGGCAAATCAGCTGTTTGTCAGCGCTTACTCAGATCTGTACTATAACAATTTTTATTATAATGATCTGCCGCAGCAGGAGCAGGCGCTGAACACACTCCGGCTGTCGCTGATCCTTCAATTAAAAGCAACTTTGACCACAAGAGAATGTATCCTCAATAGCGGCCTGATAGAAAACGCGGAAGATCAGCAGGAATTAAGCGGCAAAGCGGCAGAGGTCGCGCTGCTGCTGAATAAAACAGAAAATGCCGTGTTAAATGGTCCGGGCATGTACACGACCGCATACCAGGATGATCTGAGCTGGATGGAGGAGTGTTCTGTGACGCCGGCACAGCTCTATGAATATGCGGTGAGACGGCTTCAGGGCGCATCCTTCAGCGCCGTGAAAGAGGGAACGATGGCGGCGGATTATGCGGACTATTCCGATCTGTCTTTTCGTGAAGATATGAGTATAGGCGCCTTTGCCACAGAGCAGATGATCGGCAGCGGCACCTATTCCCATACGGGCGGAAGTTCGGAAACCGCCTTTGATTTCCTGTATGTGTATCCGCAGATCACAAAAACATATACAAAGCCTGTTTCCGGACAGTACACACTGCAGGATCCACTGCTGACCCTGAATATGCCGCTGGCTGCTTATATTACAGAGATGTCAGCTGCGGATCAGGAGGATGGATCCGTCCGGCTCACTTTGGACTTCGACGGAAGCAAAATGAACGCATTTACCTGCGGTATCCTGAACACAGTTCTGCCGGACGGATTTAGAATATACTGGTCGCCCAATGAAGCGTATGCGGATCAGGATGGAATTCTTTCTGCACGGATCGAAGCGGAAATAGATGCCTTCTATAATCTGAAGGAAATAAAGGTCACTTATTCCCTGAACGGCGGCATTCAGGATTTTACCCGTCTTGACGGTGTCACCACCATCACTCTGTGCGATATTGTTCCCGGGGAAGGGAGCGGAGAAGCCGCCTCCAATCCGACAGAAACGGCAGATGCCAGCCCCTCCGGGATATGGCTGCAGCAGGATTCCGCAGATCCCATCTTTTTAAATCTCGGTGAGGATGGAAGCCTGGAATATTATGCCTCCTTCAGCCGTGCAAATGATTATGCCAGCCAATATACTGTCAGCGGTGAAAGGGTAACACTGAATTTAGTTGCCATGGATAACAGCGGTGTAATCCCGGTCTCATATGATATTACAGGGCTTGATGATTCGGAGATGACCCTGTCGCTAAATGCAGATCCTGCCGACAGCAGGGAGGCTTTGTATGGCATGGAAACACAGATTGCGGGGCGTTACCGGAGATTGGATCTGACGGAGAAACAGCTGGAAACGGCAAGTAAAAATTTAAAGGTACCTGAGGATCTTCAGACGGAGATCACACAGAATACGCCGTATTATTGGAGTGCCGGGGAACGCTGGCTGGTCTCTGTAAAAATATATGCAGGCGGAGAGTTTGTGGCCGGAGCGAGTTTTGATCCATTCACCATGGAGATGTGTACAGATATTTATATATATTCAGAATAAATAATTTTAAATAGAATACAATACGGAGCAAGTATACCGCACATGCAGGTATACGCACAGCGTGGAGGATGCCGCAAAATCATCAAAAGCAGATGATAGAGCGGCACCTTTTTTGCTTTGTTTTTCTGAATTCTTTCTTTTTGTTGTTGCTCCAACATATTTATCGGATTTTGTGTTTTATACTGAAGATGAAAAGAAGGAGGTACTGAAATGATTTTTGAAGGATGCCAGAGCAAATCAAAACAGATTTCCATTGAGGAACGCATCTGCCCAAACTGCGGAAATATGATTGAAATCTTTTCTGTTGACACAGAAGCAGTCTGTGACAAATGCGGTTTTACAGTCTACAACGATAAACTCAGCTGCGTACAGTGGTGCAAATACGCCAGACAATGTGTCGGAGATAAAATGTATGAGAATATGATGGAGGTCGCCAGAAGGAACAGGGAAAAGCAGCAAAAAAGGCTCAAAACATTTCCTGCATCCTTTCTGTGAGCGTAAACTGATTTTTATTATAAGTAATAAGTCCGTCTTTCTGCATCTTGGACAGCTCATTGGACAGAGCGCTGCGGTCCACCCCGAGATAATCCGCGAGCTGCTGCCTGGAAAAGGGGATGGTAAACCGGTTGCTGCCATTTTGGACGGCCTGCTCTGAAAAATAAGACAGCAGACGGTTCCGGATAGAACGGGAGGCAATGTGCATCATCCGAACAGAAAAATGCAGGTTTTTTTCGGCCATGATCTGAAGCAGGTTGTGGATCGCCCGGTTATGGAAGGGACAGGATCTGGCACAGGTTTCCGTCAGCCGCAGAAAGGGAAGCAAAAGCACTTCCGTGGGCTCATCTGCCACGACGTTTACCAGCAGTTCCCGGCCAGGAATAGCCGCGTAGGATTCGGCAAACAGTTCTCCCGGACCAACATGTCCAAAAATACTGCTTCCGCCCCAATAGTAATTTACGACAATGTTGACACTGCCGCTTAAGATCATCCCCATGCTGGAAACAGATTCGCCGGCACGGCAGAGAATCTCCTCCCGGGAGAAGGACTTTACCTGTGCATGCATGCAGGTGAGAACCGATTGAATTTCTTCTGGCTGCAGGCCGCGGAACAGAGCTGTATTAGAAAGAAATTGTAAATTCATAAAAAACCTCCAAGATGTTGTGATAACAACGGAAATGTTATTTTTAATATAGTATATTTTTTTCAGAAACACAAGCCACCCGCAATTCCGGTAAAAAGGTTCTGTGATTCGGGCTGAATGGACACGATGGGAGGATACAGGATGAAACGTAAGATCATTAAAATCGATGGGGAAAAATGTAATGGCTGCGGATTGTGCGCGGAGGCGTGCCACGAAGGCGCGATGGGCATAGTAAACGGAAAGGCGGAACTTTTGCGGGAGGACTACTGCGATGGACTGGGTGACTGCCTTCCGGCCTGTCCGGCCGGAGCCATTTCTTTTGAGGAGCGGGAGGCGCCTGCCTATAACCCTAGTGCAGCGGCAGGAAGTCAGCTCACCCAGTGGCCGGTACAGATAAAGCTCATACCGGTAAATGCCCCCTGCTTTCAGAACGCAGACCTTCTTGTAGCGGCAGACTGCACAGCCTATGCCTGCGGGAATTTCCATAACCGCTTTATCAAAAATCATGTTGTACTGATCGGCTGTCCGAAGCTGGATGGAATAGATTATTCAGAAAAGCTGACGGAAATTATCCGGAATAATGAGATCCAAAGCGTAACGGTTGTACGCATGGAGGTGCCCTGCTGCGGAGGAATGGAATACGCGGTGAAAGAGGCTCTGGGTGCCAGCGGAAAGCATCTCCCCCTGAAGGTGGCGGTTATTTCAACGGATGGACAGATTCTGTAAGAAAAAATTGAAAAACGGAGGAATGGAAGAATGGATCAGCAGATGTTTTGCTTTCAGTGCGAACAGACAGCCGGATGTACCGGCTGTACAGGAAAAGCCGGAGTGTGCGGAAAATCCGCAGATCTTGCGCAGCTGCAGGATGAACTGACGGGAGCCCTTGTGAGCCTGGCCAGAGCGATAGAAGGACAGGCGGATCCGGGAGAGAAGGTCTGGCGGCTTATAAAAGAGGGGCTGTTTGCCACAGTTACGAACGTAAATTTTGACGAGGCGTTTATTCGCGGATTGATCGGCCGGGTGCATGGGGAAAAGAACCGCCTTGTTCCTGAATGCGGGGGATGCGGGACTGCCTGCGGACGGAATGATGATTATGACATGAACCGGCTGTGGGGCGCAGAGGAAGATATCCGTTCTCTGAAATCCCTGATTCTGTTCGGTATCCGGGGAATGGCAGCTTATGCATATCATGCGGAGGTGCTGGGCTATACAGACCAGGCGGTCAACTGGTTTTTCGCAAAAGCGCTGTGCGCCATCGGCGAGGACTGGGGAATGGAAGAACTGCTTCCGGTTGTAATGGAGGTGGGACAGCAGAATTATGCCTGCATGGAGCTGCTGGATCGGGCCAACACGGAGACCTACGGGACGCCGGTTCCCGCCGTTGTGTCCTTAAAGGTGGAAAAAGGGCCGTTTATTGTGGTGACCGGCCATGATCTTTATGATCTGAAACAGCTGCTGGAACAGACAAAGGATAAAGGAATTAATATTTACACCCACGGGGAGATGCTGCCGGCCCACGGATATCCGGAGCTGAAGAAATATCCCCATCTTAAAGGAAATTTCGGAACCGCGTGGCAGAATCAGCAGAAAGAGTTCGCGGATCTTCCGGCGCCGGTCCTTTTCACCACCAACTGTCTGATGCCGCCGAAGGACAGCTACCGGGACCGGGTTTTCACCACGGAAATGGTGGCGTATCCGGGTACAGTCCATATTGGTCCGGAGAAAGATTTTACGCCGGTGATTGAGAAGGCGCTGGAACTGGGAGGCTATCCGGAGGACCGGCAGTTTACGGGATTAAACGGCGGCATGACGGTGAGCACCGGATTTGGCCACGGAACGATTCTGAGCCTGGCGGATCAGGTAATCGCAGCGGTCAAGAGCGGCGCGATCCGGCATATTTTCCTGGTGGGCGGATGCGACGGAGCGCGGTCCGGACGGAATTACTATACAGAATTTGTAAAACAGACGCCGGAGGATACGGTCGTATTAACTCTGGCCTGCGGGAAATACCGGTTCAACGACCTGGATCTTGGCACGGTTGGAGGCCTGCCGCGTCTGCTGGATATGGGACAGTGCAACGACGCCTATGGCGCAATCAAGGTGGCTCTGGCGCTGGCAGATGCATTTGGCTGCGGGGTGAACGACCTGCCTCTCACCCTGATCCTGTCCTGGTATGAACAGAAGGCGGTGTGCATTCTTCTGACGCTTTTGTACCTGGGCGTGAAGAATATGCGCCTGGGGCCCACGCTTCCCGCGTTTCTTTCCGGAAACGTTCTGGAGTACCTGGTGAAAAATTACCAGATCGCTCCGGTTTCCACGCCGGAGAAAGACCTGCAGGAGATTCTCGGATAAAAATTCCAGAAAACAGGAAATATGAAAAACTCTATGTGAAATCCAACGATCAGGACGATTTGCGTAGAGTTTTTCTTTTGCTTTGACAGAAAACATGGTATGATGATAAGCAGAATATCTGAGGGAGGATTTTTCTGTGCAGCAGAATTATGAAAAAGAGAAGCGGGAGGAAATAGATGCATGTTTTGCAATAACTGTGGACGGCCCCTGACCGGGCGGGAAAAGTTTTGTCCCGGCTGCGGAAATCCGCTGCCTGTCAATGAAAGCGGGCCGCGGAAGAAGAAACGGCAGAAAAAAACATTCATTCTTGTTCTGGCCCTGCTTCTTAGCGGCGGGGCAGCCGGGTTCCTGAGCTGGTATTTTCTGGCAGGGGGAGGACATGTGCGAAGCTCTGCGGAAGCCGGGGAACGCTATCAGATGGCTTCTCAGATCAGTGAACGGGTGGATGAAATTATTGCCCCCTGGCTGAATGAGAACGGTATGCTGGAGTATGATACGGCAAGATTGGAGGAAGCGGCCGCGGCGGTCTATGATTATGCCCTGGAGCTTGTGGATAACGGAGAAATTGCCGATGCGGCCTATTGCGGGGAAGGCGCTTCCGTATCCTTCTTTTTGCATGACGGCTCCACATCCGTTTACCTGCCGCCCATCCAGGATGCCTGGTCCGGAGGAGGAGAGCAGGGGATCATAACGGTGAATCTTACATCCGGACTGGAAAACGCGGGCCATGAAAACGCGGGTGAGACGATTTCCCGCAGTGTCAGCGGGTTTCAGTCATACGACTATGACGGGGATCTGACAGCTGCAGAACTGCAGGATATTCTGGGAGCCCTAGATGAAGATCAGATACGGGCCCTGTTCTGGAGAGGGCATGGCGGAATCTACACAGAAAAAAACGGGGAAGTTGTGGCTGCCCTGGTACTGGATGAAAAAATGACGCCGGAAAAAGAGGCTTTATACGCGGAGGACAGGCAGAAGCCAGATGACGGAGGCCCGCCTCTTTTGAATGTAAGCGGCGGAAATACGTATGCCGTAAACTATCGCTTTTTTGATAAATATACCACCCAGGTAGAGGGCGGCCTGTTTTTTACCGGGGCCTGCTACAGCGGGGCAGATGGCGGGCGCCTGGCCCAGGCCCTGCTTGACAAGGGGGTTGATGCGTATGTAGGCGCAAGTGATGCAATTAATATTCTGTATTCCAATGAAGTCTTAAGCGCAGCGGCCCGGAATCTGACCCAGATGCAGAATGGATGCTACACGGAGATCGCGGACGCGCTGGATCAGGCTGTAACCGCTTATGAAGACAGCTTTGGTGAAAATGTAAATTTCTGGGGCGGCCGTTTTGTGATGGGACAGCAGGCGCCGTTCCGCCTGGTGGATCCTTATCTGGATGTGACCCTTGACTGGGAAGAAGGCGCACTGGATACGGATCAGCTTTCCATACACGTCATGCAGGTGCTGGAAGACGGGACAACAAAACCCTACAGCCGGAGAGTTGGCGGTTCAGAGCTGGACGGCGGTTCATTCTCCATAGCGGATGTTGACCCCGGCGGGACTTATCAGATAGATATCAATTATGGAAGCTGGCTGCTGAAAACAGTGACCCTGGAGCTTTCGGATCTGACCTTTGAGAACAATGCCGCCTATACGGAGATCGCGCTGGATGCGGCAGATCTGGATATTATCCCGGAAGACAGCGGCGGAACATTTCTGTCGGACGCATCTGTGGAGGTATGGGCCGCGGATGATGAAAATGGAATCAATGGCCATATACAGGAGCCTGTCCTTTCAAAAAATGATGCCGGGGAAGAGGTATACCGGATAACGCTTGCGCCGGGCACCTACACGGTCCGGGTTACGGCGGACGGGGAAGAGATACAGCAGACAGTTACAGTAAAGGAAGACATGGTACTGCGGTTAACTCCGGGTCAGAATTCTTCTGCCGGGTATGGGGACATTGTCAGCCAGTACGAGGAAAAGTATGGAGAACTGCAGTTCTATGAACAGACGTACGGTACGAATTACACAGGAGTTTTCCTTCTGAGGCTTGTGGACTTTGATCAGGATGGCACGGATGAGCTGGTGATTGGCTACGCCGTTCCGTATCCGCAGGGAATTGAATACTGTGCCTGGCCGGCCCTGGATGTGTGGACCATGGAAAATGGAACGCCGGTCTGTGTATATGAGGGAGCCTATGTACAGCAGAGCGATATTGGACGTCATTGCCTGTACACAGAGTGGAATGGAAACTTCTATCTGGTAACGGGCTGGTCCGGTTCGAATGTGGAATTGAACCTCCTGAAGCTTGAAAATGGCACATTTGTAACAGATACTACTCTGAAATCTGCAGAAATCATGTCCGGAGCATATGTGACCGGAATGGAATATTATCTGAATGATGAAGCTGTTGATGAAAATGCATTCAATTCGTATCACGAACAGATCTATGCATCCGGTTCCTTTGGCGGAAGCCTGTATGAAGGAGATTCCACTACGCTGGAGGACTTGTCCGCGCAGCTTCAGGAGATGAAAAAGCAGATGGGTATTGGGTGATTGGATAAGAAAGACCTCACGCTGAAAAGCATGGGGTTTTTCTTATGCAAAAAACAGACTTATCTAAATTCCTTGTAAAAATTCCATGCATATTTCAGAAGCGTCTGAGTGTGAGGCGGAGCATCCTTCCTGAAGATCATCAAAAGACCGCTCTCCGTGTTTTGTATTTCCCGGTACTCTATGGCATTATATGAAAAAGCATGAATGTATTTATCAGTGATGATGGCACAATCGGGATCCATGTTAAAAAAGCTGGAATTATAAACGTGCTTCTCTACTACCTTAATCCGTGCGGCAAAACCATGGGCCTGACACAATTCTTTTAGCATATCCGTATACCAGCTTACTGTCCCTTCCTCAACCAGAAGGTATAAATCCCGAAGATCGTCAACACGGAGCAGCTCTTTTTTGGCCAGAGGGTTATCCGCTGACAAAGCAGCATATAAAGGAGAAGGCAGTGCCAGAAAACAATCAAGATTATCCACTTCTTTTATTCCTCTTTCCGCAAATTTAGGAATAAAAGCAATATCCAGTTTGCCGGAGGCGATGTCATCCAAAATACAAGGGTTATCATTTAGATGAATTCGAAAAGGAACATCGTTTTCGGCTGTAATTGCGTTGATCAATGGAACAAGAAATCGTTCCGGATTTGTCGCGCTCCAGATATAAACTTCTATAGTACTATTTTTCCTGCACTGTTCCTGTAAATCTGCTGCCGAAGCAATCAGGGATTCCACCGGTTTTTTCCATGCATTATATAATTCAGCGCCTTCTTTTGAAAGTGCCACGCGGTTGTTTTTCCGGATAAACAGCGGAAGCTGCAGCGCTGTTTCCAAAGCTGCAATTTTTTTGCTGACCATGCCGGGAGTAATATTGAGTTCGGTTGCGGCTTTCGTGAAGTTTTTCAGCTCCGCACATCGAAAAAAAATCTCAATTTGAACGAATGAAATATGCTGCAGATCATAAGGTATCATTGCTTCTCCTCCTTATTTTATTATAACCGGAAAGTACCATACTGAAAAGAAAAAACCTTTCCAAAATGGAAATGATATATTCCTCTTTTAATTACTGTAAAATATGGAGATTTGGTGCTATATTGTGAATAAATCCAGATGATTACGGACAAAAGCATCCGGATATAACTTGTATTTGCAAAATTAATGGAGAAAGGGAGGCTGATTTTATGACTGGACGTGAAAACGCACTTCACGCAATCGCACATGACGGAAAGGCGAAATATATTCCGAGTATGGCAGATTTTGAAATGATCATGGCCACGGATGTTGTCAGAGAGCGTCCGCCTTATGCCCTGGGACAATGTGGAAGCGGTTATGATTATTGGGGCTGCTGGTGGGAATTTGAATCCGATATTGGCGGCGCAAGTCCTCTTCCAGGGAGAGAACCCTGCAAGGATATTACAAAATGGCGCCAGCAGGTAAAATTTCCGGATATTGACGCCATCGACTGGACTCCGGCCAAAGCAGCCTGCGAAAAATTGGATCGGGAGAATAAACTTTCCATGTTCTTCTGGGAAAGCGGCCCCTGGGAGAGGCTGCATGCGCTTGTGGGATTCCAGACAGCATTAGAATCTTTATATACAGAACCGGAAGCATTTAAGGAACTCATGCAGGCGATAACGGATTATCGCGTCAAAATGATACCTTTGATTAAAGAACACTATCATCCGGACATTATTATTAATCTTGATGATTTTGGACATCAAAAAAGCGAGTTTATGTCCCGTGATATGTTCTGTGAATTCATTAAGCCTTATGAAAAACAGATATATGATGCCATGAAAGAAAATGGCATTATCTGCTGCCATCACAGCTGCGGAAAAATTGAGTCACTATTAGAGGATATTTATGATATGGGAGCTCAGATGGTGCTGGGACTGTTTTATCCATACAACGACCAGGCAGCAGCGGCAGAGCGGATGGGCGGAAAACTGCTGTTTATGATGTCAATAAATGCGCAGGTTCTCGATACCCCGGAAGCAACCGTTGATGATGCGGTTGAGGACGCCATGAGACAGCTCCGAACGCTGGGCCCAAAAGATGCTTTGATCTTTACACCTGCAGCATCCAGACCGGATCTGGCAGAAGCTATGATGGATGTGTATTTTCGCCATCGCGATGAATATAATCCATACAAAGAGTTTAAGTGAACATTCCATTTGCCGGTAACCTGAAATGAATAATTCTTTTCAAAAAATGTATGACAGATATTCTTAGAGCGCCTGGTTTAAAGATCAGGCGCTCTGCAATGCGATTATCCGGGCTTCTGTATCAGCAAAAACGGAAATTGAAAATAATTGGCAAAGGTTTAAATTCCTGCGTCAGTCTGTCCGAAGTATGAAACAAATTTATACTTCGCTTTTTTTGTATATACACAACGGAAATTATGACAGTTGTAACAGGGAGAAAGAGCGGATAAAATAAGGGGAAAAGACGCGGTTGATCTGCGAACTGTTCAGTAACTTAAATGCCTGCCGCACCGGCAGAAAAACGTGTTGGAAAGGACGCCGGCTTCTTCAGAAACAGGAAATGGAGAATCCGGCTGAAGGAAGATGTAATGAATTTTTCACCTGTGAAAAGAAAGGAAATGGCGAAATGGATTATCGGAATCGCCGCAGCCTGTATTCTGATATTCCTTGGCGTACAGAATATTGGCGCCATAGCCGGAGCCCTGTCCCGGTGCGCGGGCATTATCAGGCCGCTTTTGACAGGCTGCATCATAGCGGTAATATTAAATGTACCCATGCGTTTTTTTGAATCACACATTTTAAGAAAAACAGAGAAACCGCTCCTGCGGAAGCTCCGGAGGCCGGCAGCTTTTCTGCTGGCGCTGCTTCTAATAATCGGAATTATTGCAGGGATTGCCTTTCTGGTCATTCCGGCGCTGGCGGACGCCATTGAAGTGGTGGCCAGAGGAATTGCCGGGCTGATAAACCAGCTGAATACCATGGACGAATCGGAATTTGCCGGGCATCCTCTGGGCAGCCTGATTCTGGGTATCGACTGTATTCTCTTTACAGGCAGTTTTTTAATACCATGTACGAAATCTCTGCGTACTTGTTTTTTACCATAGAGATAGTATAATTTGAATACTTAGAAGGTTCAGCAGGGGGGATGTGAAAATGAAAAGCAGACAAATACAGAAACACGAATTTCATATAGAGGATAAAAAAGTAGAAGTATATCCCGGCTCCGGCTCCCGCAGTGCCGTTATATATCTGAACACTTTTGCAGGGGAAGGGGATAATGTTTATCAGGTTCTGCGCAGTGCAGACAGCCCTGATTTTACCCTGGTCGCCGTCAGCGGCCTTGACTGGAATCATGATATGGCGCCCTGGGATATTCCTACGATCTCAGAAGGGCATACGCCCTGTACCGGCGGCGCCGGTGATTATCTGCAGCTTTTAACGGAACGAATCATGCCGCAGGCAGAAAAACTGGCGCCGGATGTTTCCTGGAGAGGGCTGGCAGGGTATTCTCTGGCCGGACTGTTCGCAGCGTATTCTCTATATCAGACAGATCTTTTTTCGAGAATTGCCTGTATATCCGGTTCTCTGTGGTTTCCGGGATTTCTGGAATATGCTGCTTCCCATGAAATGAAAAGACTTCCGGACTGCGCCTATTTTTCCATCGGGGATCGGGAGAACAGAACCAGAAATCCCTATCTGAAAACGGTGCGGGAGAATACGGAAAAAATGGAAAGGCTCTGCGCCGAATCCGGTATACATACATTTTTTCAGCTAAACCAGGGAAATCATTATAAAAATGCCGCGCAGAGAACAGCGGCGGGCATTGCATGGCTTCTGAACAGATAACAATTTTGCAGAGAAAGCTTTTGACGGACTGCCAACCAGTGCCGTCTGCATTGTGTTTTCTTCAAAAAGCTTTCCGGCCGGAGCGGAAAACTTTTTCATGGTAGCGGTCCAGAATATCCTTCAGCGTGATGCGCCGCATTTCGTCTTCGGCCGTTCTCTGCACCCGGTCAAAATAATCCTGAAGAGCCAGCTGAATATAGATCCCTACACCGCATTCCGGATTGGTATGGGTATCCAGGTGGAGCAGGGGTTTCTCGCCTTCTACCGCCTTATAGATATCCAGCAGAGTAATGGCGGAGGGGGCTTTGGCCAGCGACGGGCTGGGGCGGCCCTTTACGCTGGACAGAAGTCCGGCCCGTCGAAGGGCGGACATAAGCTGGCGCACGCATCCGGGATTGGTGCGTATGCTTTCCGCGATACTGTCGCTGGACAGGGAGCCGGTGGGATTCAGTTGGATAAAGGCCAGAATATGGACGGCGTCGCTGACCTTTGTGGAATATTTCATGAGCATGTCCTCCTTAAATGTTAATTTAATTATAACAGCATGTTGACAGGCGCGCAACCCCATGATAGACTAAAGATGTTAAAATAATATTTACATCTTGTGACCACCAACCAGGATACCCAGTTTGTAAAGCTGTATCCGGAAGAAAAGGTCAGCGAAATCCAGGGGGATCACCGTTTCTTCCAGTGCTCCAGGTGCTGTCAGGACGATACCTGGGACGCGGTAGAACCGGTAAATGATATGATCCGGGTCATGGGAGAGGGGACGTCCGTTCCGGCGGAGATGATTCCCAGGTGTCCCCACTGCGGGGCGGAGGCGTTTCCCTGGGTGCGCGGGTACGGAAATTTTCTGCAGGGGCGGAAGTATGACGGGGAATATCAGAAAATCTCAAAGTATATCCGGCAGAACCGGGACAGGAGGATTCTCTTTCTGGAGCTTGGCGTGGGGCGCATGACGCCCATGTTTATTCAGGAACCCTTCTGGAATCTGACGCTTAACCTGCCGCAGGCCCGCTATATCGCCGTGAATGACAGGTATGCTTTCCTGCCGAAGGAGATCGAGGACAGGGGCATGGTAATTACAGGAGATATCGGGCGGGTGCTGCGGGCTGCCGCGCATGCGCTGCAGCGCCCGGCAGCCGGGGAGGTGTCCGCATGACCGCATACAGAGAAATCGCAGAAAAAATCCGGCAGGCGGACGCCGTTCTGATCGGCGTCAGCAACGGCCTGTCCATTACGGAAGGGCTTCACCTGTTTGCGGACAATCAGGCTTTTGATGAAGTGTTCGGAGATCTGAAGCGGAAGTACGGTCTCCGGTGCATCCTCCAGGGCATGGGCGCGAAATGGCCCTCGGAAGAGGAAAAGTGGGGCTTCTGGTCCCGCCTGATCCGTCATTACTGCGGAGAATACCGGGAAACACCGGTGATGGCGGATCTGAAAAAAGTAATCGGCAAAAAGGAGTACTTTGTCGTTACTTCCAACGGAGAGTGCCATTTCGAAATGTGCGGATTCGCGCCGGAGAAGATTTATGAGGTGGAGGGCAACTGGCTGACCATGCAGTGCGCTGCCCGCTGCCATGAGAAGGTTTACCCCTGGTCCGGTCTGGCCGGAAGGATGGCGGAAACAGAGCGGGACGGGAAAATCCTTTCGGAGCTGGTTCCTCATTGTCCGGTCTGCGGCGGGCCCATGCAGGTCCATATGGCGCTGGACGGAAATTTTATCCCCGAGACTGACAGCCGGAAGCGTCTGGAGGCTTTTCTGGAGCGGTATCGCGGCAAGAAGCTGGCGATTCTGGAGCTGGGTATCGGCTGGAGAAATCAGCTCATCAAAGCGCCGCTTACGCGGCTGGCGGCCAGGGAGCCTCGGGCGGTTTATGTGACGGTCAATCTGGGCGAGATTTTTATTCCGGAGGAGATTCGGGACAAGGCTTACGGCCTGGACGGGGATCTGGCGGAGATTCTTCATGAGCTGGCCAGGGAAGCTGTGGAATGACAACGGATGCGATGGGAGAGAAGGAAAATGATGGAAGAATTTCAGCAGGAAGAAACAGCAGGAAATAGTTGACAAAAATAATACTATATAGTAATATTCTAAGTAGAACAATAAAAGGAGGAATTCATTATGGTAAAAATCAGTATCGATCATGCACCTGCTTATACTTCCCCGAACTCCATGACTTTGATCTGCACCGAAAAACCGGACGGCAGTACCAATCTTGCGACTCTGGCATTCTGGGCTTTCGCGTCCACAAATCCCGGGAAGATCATGTTTTCCCTGAATAAAGGGGCCTACAGCCTGGAATTGCTGGCCGGGAAAAAAGAGGTTGTCCTTGCTGTTCCCGGAATCGAACTGGCGGGAGCTTTGATTGGCTGCGGCACATGTTCAGGACGGGATACGGATAAAATTGCGAAAGTCGGTCTGACCATGCAGGAGGTGGAAGGCACGAACATCAAGGCGCCTGTTCCCTGCAGGCTGCTCATTCATGCAGCGGTGGCAGAGACGATGGATGCAGATGATCACGTCGTGCATCTCTGCGATGTGAAGAGCGTATACGGCGATGAAGATGTGGCTGCGGTATTTGGCTGGAAAGGCTATGCTGAATTTGCGGCAGCGCAAAAAAGGTAAGAAAGGTTGAGAGCGGCTGTTCACAAATAGCCGCTTTTTAAGTTAAGGAAGGATATCGTATGAAAACACAGGGCGGATTTTTAATTACGCGGATTAAGCAGGTCGGAGGACGTATTTTTGAACGCATACTGAGCGAGAAAAATATAGATGCCTTCAATGGCCCGCAGGGCAGAATTCTTTATGTCCTCTGGCAGAAAAACGGAATCCCCATCAGTGAATTGTCCAGGGAGACCGGCCTCGCCATGACTACGTTAACCAGTATGCTCGACCGTATGGAAGCGGCAAATCTGATTTATCGGGATCGCGGCGATAAAGACCGGAGAAAAATTCTTATTTTCCTGACTGAGGAAGCGAAAGGGCTGGAGCAGGAATATAACGCGGTAACCGAAGAAATCAGCAGCATTTATTACAAAGGTTTCGCTGACGAAGAAATCGAACAGTTGGAGAACTATCTTCGCCGTATCCTGAAAAATGTGGAGGAAGTCCTCTGATGAGTGTCTGCATAAAGGATAATATTCAAAACATGAACCTGGTGATTGGATGTACGGTAGGCTGTTCCTATTGTTATGCCCGGAATAATGCCAGACGTTTTCGGTTGACTGACGATTTCAGCAAGCCGGAATTCTTTCCGGATAAGCTGCGGATTATGGAAAAACAACGCCCGCAGAATTTTCTGCTGACTGGCATGAGCGATTTTTCAGAATGGCAGCCTGCCTGGCGTGAAGAGATTTTTGCCAAAATGGCGGAAAATCCCCAGCATCAATATCTGTTTCTGACAAAGAAACCGGAGTCCGTTCGTTTTTCCAGCGGGCTTTCCAACGCCTGGTTTGGCGTGACCGTGACATCGCAGAAGGAAAAAGGACGAATCGCCGCACTGCGGAGAAATATTCAGGGGCGGCACTATCATGTAACGTTTGAGCCGATGTTTGATGATATTGGAACTGTGGATCTGTCCGGCATCGACTGGATTGTTATTGGCACGGAGACCGGGCGGAGAAAAGGTAAAGTAATTTCCAGGCCGGAATGGGTCCGTAACCTGACGGATCAGGCACATGCCCTGGATATTCCTGTATTTATGAAAGAGGATCTGTGCCCCATTCTTGGCGAAGAAAATCTGGTGCAGGAACTTCCGAAAGCGTTTGCCGATGTACTGGAAAAACAAAAAGCATGGAACCGGGGGAAATAAAAATCAAAAGGCACGCCCATTAGCCAGGTATGTCCTAAACCTGCTTCCGCTGTCTCCAGACATACCGCAGGAAAAAAAGCAGCAGCAGGAAGAACCAGGAAAAGGCTTCCGCGTATGCAACCACCATATTGCCGAATACCGGACGGAATGCGTAGGAACACGCGATCCGCACGCCGAGGGAAAGGATGCCTGTAATGCCGGAGAACACCATATCGCCGGTGCCCTCCAGGTAGCCCCTGATGGCCATGCTGATTCCATAGATGATGTAAAAGCCTGCGATGGAATGGAAGAAGCTTTTTCCGATGGACACAGAGGCGGCGGTCAGACCAAAGGCCGCTTTTTAAGGGCAGCCTGCCAAGAGCGCCCCTGGAAAAAGAAAAACGGAGCGCGGGGTATCTGCGCACGGCATAAACGATGATGAAAACAGTCATGGCAGCCTGGGAAATGGCTGTGGCGGCGGCAGCGCCTGCCGCGCCGAATCCCAGAACCGCTACGAATACCAGATCCAGCCCGATGTTGACGCCGGAGGAGACAAGGACAGCCAGAAACGGAGCCCGGCTGTTTCCGATCCCCCGGAGAATCGCGGAATACGTGTTATATACGGCCAGAAACGGAATGCCGGGCAGCAGAAGCCGCAGGTAGCTTTCCGCGTCGGCAAAAATTTCGGCGGGCGTATTCAGAAGGAGCAGGATTTTATCGGCAAACAGGATTCCTGCCGCAGCAACTGCCGCGAAGAGCGCGCCCAGCAGGATGGCATAGGAGGAAAGCAGCCCTGTGATTTTCCTTTCTTCGCCCATACCGTACTGCTGCGCGGACAATACGGACAGGCCGGAGGTAAATCCGGTGATGACCGTGACAAACAGATTATAGAGCGAGGTCGTGGCGCCGATTCCGGCCAGCGCAGTCTCGCCTTCGATATTGCCGACGATAAAGGCGTCTACCCAGTTGAACATCTGCTGCAGCAGACCGCTTAAGATCAGTGGAATTGTAAAGGCCAGAAGCGCTCCGGCGACGGTTTGGGCGTGCTGTTTCTTTTGCATGGTATATTTCCTTTCTGAATAAAAAAGACGTTCGGAAAGCTACCGTACAGCCCAAGCCGTACCCCAGGGGTAACTTTCGAACGCCTCGTTTAAGATGCGGCGCTTCTCTGCGCCGCAGGATTCCGTATTCAATTTCCAGGTCAATATAACACAGGGGCAGGAGGGACGTCAACCCCAATTTTGCGCCAAAACTGGCGCAAAGATTTTACAGGGCACTGCACACTGCCGGAAGAAACTGACGGTATGGGCAGCCGGATTACTTTATGCCGGCCGGAACGGAGAGATAGACCTGATCCTGCACAAGGATTTCCGGATTGGAAAACTGCACATCCACGCGCATCTGTTCGATATCCCGCAGAATTCTGTTTATATGGAGCAGGGCGGTTTCCCCTGGTATGGAGGGCTTCTATGCTTTGGCCACAGCCTATTTGACAAATTTACCGCGATATGAGATACTTAGCCGAACCCAGGAAATCAGTATACAGGGAGGTTAATATACAATGAAAAAGAAAATTACCGGCGTTCTTTTAGCTTCTTCTATGATTTTGGCCATGCCGGCAGCGGCCGGATGCGGGAACAGCTCGGCAGGAAGCGCGGCGGAGAGTACGGTCTCAGACAGTGTCCCGGACGGCAGTGCGGCAGCCGGTGTATCCGGGAGCAGCGGAACCGCAGACAGCACTTCGGCTATATCTGCCGAAGAGACACAATATCCTCTGACAATCACCGACGACCTTGGAAATACGGTTACGATCGAGGAAGAACCTGAGCGGGTGCTGTCGCTTTCCCCGGCCAATACGGAAACGCTGTTTGCGCTGGGAGCTGGAGAGAGAATTGTGGGAAGGACGGATTACTGCAATTACCCGGAAGAGGCTGCAGATGTGCCTTCCATCGGAACCTATACCTCGCCGAATACGGAACTGATTATCTCCATGACGCCGGACGTAATCTTTGCTTCGGATTTTATTGACGAGGCCATCCGAAGCCAGGTGGAAAATGCCGGAGCCAGCGTGATCGTTTTTTCTGCAAATAATATCGAAAGCGTGGAACAGGACATCCTCACAGCAGGGCAGGTGCTGAACCTGAATGAAAAGGCCCGGGAAATTACAGCCGGAATGGAAGCGGAAATGGACGGACTTCAGGAAATCCTTTCCGCAAATACGGAAGAGAAATCCGCCTTTATCGATCTGGGCGACTACTACAGCGCCGGAGAGGGATCTCTTCTGGGAAATATGCTGGAGAACATCGGCGTCAGGAACGTGGCGGCGGACACCGGCGAAACATGGCCCCAGCTCTCTCTGGAAAAAATTATAGAGAGCAATCCGGACGTATACATTTCTCTCTACAGCACGCCGGAGAATCTGAAGGCGGTCTCCGGGCTGTCGGAGCTGGACTGCATCCGGAATGACCGGATTATCTATTACGACGGCCTCTCTCCGGAAGCCGACATGATCCAGCGGGCGGGTCCCAGGCTGGCAGAAGGAACCAGACTTCTGGCCGAACAGATCTATCCGGAGCTGTTTTCATAACCGGAAAAAGACAGAGGGAGTCCTGCAAGAAAGAAACTGCAGGACCCCTCTTTGGCACGTTCAGTGAGAAAAAACGCGGACGCGCGTTTTGAGCGGGGAACAGGAATGATGAAAAGAAAGAAAAAGAAAAAACTGGCTCTGGCGCTGGCTATCGCAGGGTGTCTTTTCCTGATCTATATATGTACGGTTATGGGAGCTGCCTCAGTGTCCCTGGGGGATATAAACCGGATCCTGCTTCACGAGGTTTTCCATATACCGGTAAGCCTGGAAGGCATATCGGAGGGCAGTATCACAATTATCCGCGACGTCCGGCTGCCCAGGGTTCTGCTGGGCTTCCTGACAGGCGCTTCTCTGTCCGTATGCGGAGCCGGTTACCAGGGGATCTTTAAAAATCCCATGGCCGATCCGTTTATCCTGGGTATTTCCTCGGGAGCGGCGCTGGGAGCGGCAATCGGAATTGTGCTTCATTTTTCAGGGAGTATCGCCGGTCTGTCCGGCACCACATTTCTGGCTTTTGCCGGAGCGCTGCTTACGGTTCTTCTGGTCTACACGATATCCAGAAGGGGGAAAAAGGTTCCCGTGGCCAGCCTGCTTTTGTCAGGCATTGCGGTCAACCAGAGTTTATCGGCGTTTATGTCTCTGATTATGCTGTTTAATCAGCAAAGCATGGATCAGATCATGTTCTGGACGATGGGAAGCCTGAACGGAAAGGGCTGGAACCAGGTGGTGACGATTCTGCCGTATGTGGTGGTTGGAATTATCCTTTTGCTGACTTCCGCACGGGAACTGGACATTATGCTGATGGGAGAAGAGACAGCCATACAGCTTGGCGTCAACGTGGAGTTTGTAAAGAAAAAGGTTCTGGTGGTGACCAGCATCGTTACGGCAGCAGTAGTATCGGCCACAGGCATCATCGGCTTTGTGGGACTGCTGATTCCGCATGTGGTACGCCTGTTTACGGGGCCGGGCCACAGGGTGCTGATGCCCGTCTCTCTGGTGTTTGGCGGCACTTTTCTGATCCTCTGCGATACTGTGGCCCGCAGCGCCATCACGCAGGAGATTCCGGTGGGAATTATTACCGCCGCCTGCGGCGGTCCGTTTTTCCTGTATCTGCTTCGCAAGTCCAGAAAAGGGGGTGCCGTACAGTGAAGGAAGAGATGCTGTCTCTGGAAGATGTATCCGCCGGATACGGGGAGAAGGATGTACTGAGCGGCATTCGCGCGTCTGTCCGCCGGGGAGAATTCGCAGCCCTTATAGGCTCCAATGGAGCAGGAAAGTCCACACTGCTCAAGTGTATCTCCGGGCTGATGCAGCCGCGGAGCGGGAAAATCATCATCTGCGGCAGGGACAACGCCGCGCTGAAGCCGAAGGAACGCGCCAGGCTGGTGGCGGTAGTCCCCCAATCCTATTCCGTAGAGTATGATTTTACGGTGGAAGATGTGGTTGCTATGGGGCGTTATCCGTACCAGAGCTTCGGAAAAAGAGAGAGCCAGGAGGATGCCGATGCCGTACGGAACGCCATGGAGGCGACAAATACCCTGGCGTTCCGAAAACGGCTTTATAACGAACTGAGCGGAGGGGAGAAGCAGAGGGTGATTCTGGCCAGAGCCCTGGCGCAGCAGCCGGAAATCCTGCTGCTGGACGAACCCACCTCCGCTCTGGATATCCATCATCAGACAGAGGTCATGGAACTGATTACCGAGCTGAACCGCAGGGAGGGGCTGACTGTCCTGGCTGTGCTTCATGACGTCAACATGGCGTCCCGCTACTGCTGCCGCATGATTCTGCTCCGGGACGGGAAGATTGCCGCGGACGGGGAACCCTCCGCAGTAATTACGAAAAAAAACATGGAAGCTCTCTACCGGATGAAACTGCTGATCCGGGAAAATCCATTGTTCCACAAGCCGGAAATTGTGCCGATCCGCGTGCTCCGGGAAGAGCCGGCCGGCAGGCCTGTGCGCATCCATGTGATCTGTGGAAGCGACGGCGCGGTAAAGCTTATTGAAGAGTTGGAGGACAGAGGCTTCGAACTGACGGCAGGGGTTGTGAACGTGGGAAGCGGCGACTGCGAAATCTGCCGTTATCTGCAGATTCCTCATGTAGAGATCCCTCCTTTTACGCCGGTTACCGCTGAAGCCCAGGCGAAAAATCTGGAAATGATGCGGGATGCGGAAGTGATTCTGATATCGGATATGCCTTTCGGGGAAAATAACCTGATGAATCTGGACGGTCTGGAGAAGATGAAGGGAAAGATTTTTTTCCATAAAAACGCTTTAAGCGGCGACTATACCGGCGGCAGGCTGATAGAGCGCCTGCAGAAGCTGGGCGAAAAGAAAAAAGTCGTTTATTTTGGAGATCATGATGAATTTCTGAGAAGGCTCCGGGAACTGTCCGGGCCGGAAAGGGGAGAAGCAGAATGATAATCGCGGAGCTGCCGTCTAAAGACTCGGTTCACCGATACAATAACTGTATCGTAGTACCCTTCTCGGGAAAGCGGAGAGTGCTGAGTACCAGCCCGCTGAACGGCGGGTATCAGGAAAAGCTTACCGCCGTGTTCAACAACGATATGAATCCCGGACCGGGCATGGCCTGCCGGATGCTGGCGGATACCTATGAGAAACATTTGGAAAAGATGGCGGAGGAGCTGGGTCTGGATCCGGAAACATCATCGGGTATATCCACCTCGGCCAGTATGGAAAATGTTTCTATCCATACAGAACGGTTCCGGGAAACCGCCGTGACGGCAGTGGTCTCCGCCGGAATCGAGGTAAACGGAGGACGGGTTGGAGACCCGGCCTCCTGGAGCGAAGTAAACGGACAGGCCGCGCCTGTACGGTCCGGTACGATCAATATTCTGCTGTTTTTTAATGTGGATCTGAGCAGGGGCGCCCTGGCCCGCGCCCTCGTCACATGCACGGAGGCCAAAACAGCTGCTCTGCAGGAGCTTCTGGCCCCCAGCCGTTATTCGACGGGGCTGGCGACCGGATCCGGAACGGACGGGACAATTGTGGTCTGCGACGCGGAAGCATCTGCCTGTCTGACAGACGCGGGAAAGCACAGCAAACTGGGGGAGCTGATCGGAAAATCGGTTATGGGTGCGGTCAAAGAGGCGCTGCAGCTGCAGACAGGTCTTTCCGCAGAGACGCAGCACGATGTACTGCGGCGGACGGACCGCTTCGGCATTACCGAGCAGTCTCTCTGGGAATCCTTTCGTGAGAGGACAACTGCAGTCAGCCGTGCGGATTTTTCAGACAGGCTGTTCCGCATCCGCCGTCAGAACCGTCTGGTGACGATGGTATCCCTGTATGTCCATTTGATGG
Organism: Candidatus Scatomonas pullistercoris; assembly: GCA_018713515.1. Lineage (GTDB taxonomy): Bacteria > Bacillota > Clostridia > Lachnospirales > Lachnospiraceae > Scatomonas > Scatomonas pullistercoris. Next base: position 13,529 of record DVOO01000006.1, on the reverse strand, counting down.
ATCAGCTCCTGTGGGGCCTTCTGTCTGCGGAAGAGGTTCTGACTGCAGGCAGGAATCTTTTATGCGGGATGCGGAAGCCGGATACGGAAGCAGCCCGTTCCGTCTGGAGGGAGGAGGGCTGCGTCTTGGCAGGCGGGCGGGAAAAGAACGCTTCGGAAACAGAAATCGCCGGTGCGGAAGGAGATGCCGCGCTGGCAGCCATGATCTGTGATCTGAAAGAATTTTTGAACAGTCTGATTTTGGAATAATATGATAAAACGATACAGCCCGGCTGAAAAGAGGCCTGTTGGCCCGCACCGGGACGCACAGTGTCGCTTTCGGCAAATGAAATACCGCCGTATGGGAAACAATCCTGTACGGCGGTTTTTTAGGATCAGCAGCTTTCAGTTCGTCCAGACGGCCTCCCTTCACGGGCGGTTCTGCCGCTCATCCCGGATCAGGAAGCTCTCCAGCCCCGATTTTATGAAGCGGTCGATGGCCTGCTGGATGCTGTTCCAGTCCCGGCAGTTGTTTTTGAGCATCCGTTTGTTGATGGCCAGGCAGCCGTTCATCTGGAAATATAGGACAGCCTCGGCCTGTTCGTAGGAGAGCAGGCTGTTCTGCATGAGCCTGGTGATAAAATCCTCCTTCGAGAGCTCGCAGAGCTTGTCCAGCAGCCGGGCAGAGGCGGTCTCATCGGAGAACAGGATGCGGAATTCCCGGCTTTCCTGTACCTTCCGGCAGAAGGGATACGTGCATCTGTCTTTTTCGGGACACATCACATGGTCAAAGACCTGGGTTGTGTCCTGAATCATTTCTTCGATCACGTCGTCCAGTACATCATCCAGATCATAATAATGAAGATAAAAAGTTCCGCGGTTGATTTCCGAGGCTCTGCAGATTTCCGTAACCGTGATTCTGGAAAAGGGCTTCTGCTGCATCAGGGACAGCAGCGAGCTGCGGATGGCGTTCCGCGTATAGCGTGCGCGGCGGTCGCCGGAGGGATTTTTCCTTCTGGAATTCAAAAAGGGCACCTCTTTTCTGTACGATTTTCTGAAAGTGTTCAGGAACCATACAGCTTCCTGAATCTGATGATTGAAATAGAGTACAGTTCTATTATAATAAATTTGAAAGAAAAATCAACATATTGTTCATAAACTGACGAGGTGTACAGGAGGTTATTATGGGACACATTATTGCAGTAGCAGGAAAAGGCGGAGTGGGAAAGACGACGCTGTGCGGCCTGCTGATTCAGTATCTCTGCGAAAGCGGAAAGAAGCCGGTGCTGGCCGTGGACGCGGATGCGAACGCGAATCTCAACGAAGTGCTGGGAGTGGAAGCGGGAGTGACGCTGGGAGAGCTCCGGGAGGAGATCGAGCGGGCCGGTGTCGATCCGAAGTATAAGATTCCGGCGGGCGTCACTAAAGCCGCCTATCTGGAGAGCCGTCTGGCGGATGCGCTGACGGAGGAGGACGATTACGATCTGATGGTGATGGGCCGTTCCCAGGGGCAGGGATGCTACTGCTTCGTGAACGGAATCGTGCAGACCCAGGTACAGAAGCTGCAGAGCCATTATCCCTATATCGTGGTGGACAATGAAGCCGGCATGGAGCATATCAGCAGAGGGATTCTCCCCAATATGGAAATTGCCATTCTGGTCAGCGACTGCTCCAGGCGGGGCGTACAGGCGGCCGGAAGGATCGCGGCGCTGATGAAGGAACTGAATTTTCATCCGAAAAAGGTGGGGCTGATTGTCAACCGGGCGCCGGAAGGCAAGCTGGACGCGGGAACTATGGAAGAGATTGAAAAGCAGAAGCTGGAGCTGCTGGGAGTTGTCCCCCAGGATGACGACGTATACCGCTTCGACTGCGAGGGCCGTCCCACGGTACAGCTTCCCAAGGATTCTCCCGTCCGGGAAGCGCTGAAAGGGATCATAGAAAAGCTGGAGCTGTAAGCCCGGCCGGAGAAAAACGAAAGAATCAGTTGGAAGTAAAGGAGCAGAGGTATGAAGATTGCAGTGACGGGAAAAGGCGGCGTGGGCAAGACGACAGTTTCGGCTGTGCTGGCGCGGCTGTATGCGGAAGAGGGGAAGAAGGTATTCGCCGTGGACGTGGATCCGGACGCGAACCTGGGGCTCGCCCTGGGATTCCCGGAGAAAGTGCTGGAACGCATGGTGCCCATCAGTAAAATGCGAAGGCTGGTCGAAGAGAGGACAGGGGCGGATAAAAGCAACACATATTATAAAGTCAATCCGAAGGTGGACGATATTCCGGAGACCTACGGAAAAGAATATAACGGCGTCCGGCTGCTGCTTCTCGGAACGGTGGAAACAGGATTTTCTGGGCTGCATCCATTACAGCGCGGAGGTGATCGAAGCCGATCGGGAAGGAGAGTCGCCCTACGGATTCAGCAGGGCGGCCACCGGAGAAATCCTGCAGATCAAAAAGACGTTCGATGAAATGGCGGAGCGAGCCGCGTGCGGCGGAGAAAACAGAGTCGGAAGGAAGGTGGAAGCATGAGCGTACTGGCAGGCTGCTGGGATTTGAGAAACATGGTGGGAATCCACGAAATTGACTGCCCCCGGTGCGGAAAAAAAGAAGGCATCGAGGTTTTTGACAGAGACAATCTGACCATCAGCGACAGCGTCTGTTCCGGCTGCGGATACACCGTGCCCGAGGGCGTTGTGCTGGAGCTGTACCTGAAACAGTTCGGGAAAAAATAGAAATTACGGGAGGAAAAATCACATGAAAATAACGGTCTGCGGAAAAGGCGGCTGCGGGAAAAGCACGGTGACCAGCCTGCTGGCGAAAGCGCTGGCAGGGCTGGGAAAGGAAGTGCTGGTAATCGATTCGGACGAGTCCAACTATGGCCTTCACCGGCAGCTCGGCATGGAACTTCCGGGGGATTTTACCGGATATTTCGGCGGGAAGGAAAGCGTGCTGAACGATATGATGCTGTAGAAGTTTACGCATCAGTTTTTTCAGGAAACGTGGACGCTTAAGGATATTCCGGAAAAATATTACAGCCAGAAGGACGGGGTAAAGCTGATGGTCAGCGGAAAAATCCGCCAGGCCAACGAAGGCTGTTCCTGCGCCATGGGAACGGTTATAGCGCAGTTCGTCCAGAATCTGCGGCTGTCAGAAAATCAGTTTGCTCTCCTGGATATGGAAGCCGGCGTGGAGCATTTCGGACGGGGGATCGACAATGGAGCGGATCTGGTGCTGATGATTGTGGATCCGTCCTATGAATCGCTGCAGCTTTCCGGAAAAATCGGAGAACTGGCGGAAAGTATTGGCAAGCCATATTATTATATTTTAAATAAAGTAACCGGAGAAAACCGGGTCATGATGTATGAGAACGTGTGGAAACCGGAACGGATTGCGGCCTGTCTCGAAGCGGACACTGAGATTATGAAAAAAGGCCTGACGGGAAAAGAACTGACGGAGCGGCCTCTGCCTGTGGAAAAACTGGCGGTGCTTCTGGCAGAGCGGTCACAGAATCAGGAGGCGGAACATGTTGCAGGAACAGTATGAGAAGCATAATCTGGAAATGCAGCCCTATCTCCACTATCTTGCGGAATATCAGAAGATGAAGCCGGAGGACATCGGACGCCATCTGGAGATCCCCTATGATGAGCGAGAGGGGCTTTTCAGGCTTCGGTTTATGGGAAAGAACTATACGGTCAGCCATCCGGAGCTGGAGATACACTGCCTGGAGGAGCCGGACGGCCAGGCAGTTCTGTGCCGGGATATTCATGCCAAAATTCTGGTGCTACGCTATTTCACGGAAGGCGACCATATGCAGGCGACGGGAAGTCTGCTTTCCTACCGGGATCTTCCCTGGGGAGAGGTGTACTACCGGCAGTTTTACGGGCGCTGCATGATGCGGCTGGCCCGGATGTTTGGAAACAGGCTGGCGGACTTCCGGAAACCTATTTTACAGCCTGGGGTTCTCTTCTGGAGGGCCTGAAGCTCTGCGAAGAGGACACCCTGCTGGTGCGGGGAGGTACCTGCTCGCTGGGTTATGCGGCGATCCGCCTGGCCAAAGCCATGGGCTGCCGGGTGATTGCCACCACCCACAAAGAAAGCAAGCTGCCGTTATTGAAAGAAGCGGACCGGGCGGTTCTCGATACAGGAAGACTGGCAGGCTCCTTTTCCGGCGTCACGAAAGCTCTGGAGCTTGTGGGGCCCGGTACCCTCCGGGATACCCTGCGCTGCGTGAAGAAGAACGGCATTGTCTGCTGCACAGGTATTCTCGGCGGCGTATATACCTTAAATGATTTTGATCCCATTAAAGAGATTCCGGGCGGGGTGTATCTGACCGGATTTTTTTCCAACTATCCGGACCAGCGGACTATGAAGGATATTTTTTCGTTTATCGGCAGCCATCAAATGCAACCGGATATCGGCGCACTTTATAGATTCGACAATATTTCCGAGGCACTTTCTGATATGGACCACCATAAAGTGGACGGAAAAATTGTCGTGACGGTATAAAAACAGGATTGTTATTTCTTAGTGCTTCCTTTATAATATATTATACAGAATTTGAATGTTACGGGGGCTAAAATGAAAATAACAGGTCTGTTGACCGGGCTGGTGCTTTTGCTTCTGGCGGGGTGCGGAAATAGAGGTGTTCCCGGAATTGACGAGTATGCATGGACCATGACATCGGTGCTGACCATGGCGGACGGTCAGGTGATCGCGTGCGGTGAAAAGCAGAGCAGCAGCTATGAAAATGCCAGGAAGATAGAACTGGTCTGCACAGCGGAAGACGGGACCCTGACGTTAACGGATCAAACAAATAATCAGACATACGCAGGCACCTATCAGTTATCCGAGAAGAATCAGGAGGCTGCAATGTATACAGTTTCAGTCAGCGGTCTTAAGGGACTGGGAATTGCCGCGATGACCGAATATCTGGACGGCAGCAAAGATCCAACTTTTATCCTGAATCTGGGAGGATACATGGTATACTTCCTTGCGGAATAAAGAAGAGAGGCTTTTGCATGGCTAAAAGACCATGGAGCCTCTTTTTTGCTGCTTTTCTACGTTTTTGCCCGTTTTTGCCTGTTTTTCTGTTTATTTTTCGATTGTACAGAATATAAATCTATGATATAATAAAGCGTCTAGCTATAGGATGATAAGGGAGTATAATTTACAAACGGGGATGAAACATATGAATATATTACAGGCAGCGCTGCTGGGGCTGGTGCAGGGAGTTACTGAATTTTTCCCCATCAGCAGTTCCGGTCATCTGGCGCTTATCGGAAATCTTCTTGGCGCAGAAGGTACCACAAACCTGCTGTTTGTGGTTATGCTGCACATGGGCACCTTGCTGTCTATCCTGACAGTTTTTTATAAAGACATCCTGCGGATTCTTTTTGAGTTTGCAGGAATGATCCGAGATCTTTTCTTTAATCTGAAGCTTCATTTCAGCAATCCCATGAGGGAGGGGCATATTCCTTACCGCAAGATCCTTGGCGGCAGCTACCGAAAGTTTACAGCGCTGCTGCTTGTGTCTCTGATACCTACCGTTCTTGTGGCGTGTCTCGTGTCGCCGATTGTTGAAATGCTGACAGGAAATCTTCTGGCATCGGGGCTGGGCCTTTTTATCACGGCACTGCTCCTGTTTGTTTCATCCTTTATTATGGTTTCAGACAGAGGTCCGAAGGAGGCAAAATTTCTGGACGCGTTTGTAATCGGCGCCTTTCAGGGATTCGGCGCTTTTCCCGGAAACTCCAGACTGGCCATGACTCTGTCATCCGGGTTTCTGAGCGGATTCACAAGAAAATTCACCATAAAATACGCGTTTCTGCTTGCGGTTCCCACGATCATAGGCGCCATGCTTTTTGAAGGTTCCCGCAGCCATGCCATGGACGTTGCGGTGGGAGTTCTTCCCTGCCTTACCGGAATGGCCGTTTCTGCTGTTGTGGGATTCTTTATGATCCGGCTCGCGCTGAAGGTCCTGTCCAGGAAGAGAAACCGTTTCTTCGCCCTGTACTGTCTTATCATAGGAATTATATCCATTGTCGGATATCTGCGTTAAAATTATTGCTCAAATTATTGCAGAGAGGCCCTTTTTCAGGAACTGAAAAGCGGTCTCCAACAAATCATGAATGAGGTGAGGTCATTTATGGCACAGACGGCCAGAAAAAAACGCTCTGCTGTAAAAAAGACATCTCTGTCCGGAAAAAGCAGTCCCAAAAAGAGAAAAAACTCCCGGAGGGCCGCAAAGACGGACAGCCGTCTCGGAACGGACATCTGTCTTCTGGTTCTCCTGGCCTTTTCCCTGCTTCTGCTGCTTGGCAATTTTGGACTGGTGGGGATCGCAGGCCGGATCTTCAGCTCTTTTTTCTTTGGACTTTTTGGACTGCTGGAATATATTTTCCCGGTCTTTCTTTTTCTGACGGGTGCTTTTCTGCTTGCCAACCGGAAGGATACCCGGATGCACAGAAGACTGTTCGGCGCTGTAGGATTTTACTGTTTCTGCTGCGTCCTGCTGCATCTCCTGACTGTCGGCTATGAACGCGGGGCCGGCATCCGCAGCCTTTTTTACCGGAGCGCGGAAGACCGCCTGGGAGGCGGGCTGGTTGGAGGCGGGCTCGCGCAGCTGTTCTGCCGTATTTTCGGGCTGGCAGGTACCTATGTGATTGTCATTGCGCTGCTGGCTATTTTTGCAATTATTTTGACACAAAAACCGCTGCTGGCCAATGCCCGGGAGAAGGGGGCCCGGGCATACAGATCCGTGCGTGAGCACAGAGCCGAGGCGGAAGTCCGGAGAGAGGAACGGAACCGCCGGCGGGCTGCCGCCCTGGAAGAATCCGAAAGAAGGCGGAAAAAGCAGCGCACCGAGGCGGAGCTGGAAGATATTTCCAGAAATGGAACCTTTACCCAGCAGGCTTTTCCCGACTTTATTATTCAGAGAGATCCGGACAGCCGGGAGGAGACAGAAAGTCCTCCGGTGCCGGATGCAGTTCCGGAAGAAGAGGGAGGACGTTCTCTATCTGGCCGGGAGAAGGAAGCCCCCCTTTCCGATGCGGTTCCGGATGAAGGCGCCGTTCCGTCCAGAAAGGCTTCCAGATCCTCAGAAGCTGAAATTGCCGCCGGAATCCAGGATATCCGCCGTGAGATTTCTTCTTCTGAAGAAAAAAAGAAACCGGACTATCAGATGCCGCCCCTGACTCTGCTGAAAAAAGGCAGCAGCCATGCCGGCGGCGATTCCGACGCTCATCTGCGCGAAACGGCCATGAAGCTGCAGCAGACCCTGCATAATTTCGGCGTGGATGTTACTGTGACAAACGTCAGCTGCGGACCGACCGTGACCCGTTATGAAATTCAGCCGGAGCAGGGCGTGAAAGTAAGCCGGATCGTGGGGCTCTCGGATGACATTAAGCTGAATCTGGCCGCGGCTGATATCCGGATTGAAGCGCCCATTCCAGGGAAAGCGGCGGTAGGCATCGAGGTGCCGAACAAAACAAACAGTGCCGTCATGCTGCGCACACTGCTGGAAAGCCAGGCATTCCGGCGTTTTCCCTCAAAGCTTGCCTTTGCGGTGGGAAAGGACATTGCCGGACAGCCGGTGGTGTCGGATATTGCGAAAATGCCGCATCTGCTGATCGCAGGCGCAACCGGATCCGGAAAATCTGTCTGCATCAACACGCTGATTATGAGCATTCTTTACAAAGCTACGCCGGAAGAGGTGAAGCTGATTATGATAGACCCCAAGGTTGTGGAACTTTCCGTGTATAACGGAATTCCGCATCTCTATATTCCGGTTGTAACAGATCCGAAGAAGGCGGCCGGGGCACTGAACTGGGCAGTTTCAGAAATGACGGACCGCTACAATAAATTTGCGGAATACAACGTGCGGGATCTGGCCGGATACAATGCAAAGGTCCGCCGACTGGAGGAAACTGCCGATGGGGAAGACCGTCCCCGGGAGCTGCCGCAGATCGTAATCATCGTAGATGAGCTGGCGGATTTGATGATGGTGGCCCCGGGAGAAGTAGAGGACGCCATCTGCCGTCTGGCCCAGCTGGCCCGGGCGGCAGGGCTGCACCTTATTATCGCCACCCAGCGCCCGTCCGTAAATGTTATTACCGGCCTGATTAAGGCAAACATGCCTTCCCGCATAGCGCTGGCGGTGGCCTCCGGGGTGGATTCCAGAACCATCCTGGATATGAACGGCGCGGAAAAGCTTCTGGGTAAGGGCGATATGCTGTTTTATCCCCAGGGATATCAGAAGCCTGCCCGTGTCCAGGGAGCCTATATTTCGGATGAAGAGATTGTGAAAGTGGTGGATTTTCTCTCGTCCAGAAACGGCGGTCATGTATACAACCATGAAATTGAAGAAAAAATCAATCATTCTCCCGCCTCCCAGTCATCTTCTTCCGGGGATGAGCGGGACAGCTATTTTGCCGATGCCGGCAAACTGATCATAGAAAAGGACAAGGCTTCCATAGGAATGCTGCAGAGGGCTTTTAAGATTGGATTTAATCGCGCGGCACGTATCATGGATCAGCTTAGCGAAGCCGGGGTTGTAGGAGAAGAAGAGGGCACAAAGCCCAGAAAAATACTGATGTCTATGGAACAATTTGAAAACTATCTGGAGGAAATGTAAATGAAAAATTGCTCGCAGTGCGGTGCGCCCATGCAGGATGATGAGGTGATTTGCCCTGTCTGCGGTCAGGAGGTCCAGCTGGTTCCTGATTATGAAACCATGGAGAGCCGCATGTATGAACAGAAAAAGCAGAAGGAACAGGAAGAGGAAGAAAACCGCCGTCTGGAGGAGGAACGGCTCTGTCAGGAAGAGATGGAACAGCAGGCAAAAGCCAGAAAGCGCCGCCGTATATTGATCCTTGTGTTTCTGGCTGTTGCGGCTGCCGCCATTGTCTGTTTCCTTCTCCTTTCCAGGGGAGGCAGCGGCAGTTTTGAACATCAGATGCAGCGGGCAGAGACCGCCTACAGCAACAGCAATTATGAGGAGGCGCTGGATTATATCCAGCAGGCCCTGGCCCTTGAGCCGGACAGCGCGGAGGCGCTGACACTCCGGGCTCAGATCTACGATAAACTGGGGGATTCAGAAAAGGCGGCCCAGGAGCTGGAGCAGGTGATTGCGGACAATCCCAATTACGAGGCAGCCTATAATATTCTGATACGGATCTACAATGATCTGAACGAGCCGGATAAGATACGGGAGCTGCTGGACAACTGTCAGAACGCCGAAATCAAGGAAAAATACAGTTCCTATCTCTGTGAAGATCCCGTGTTCAGTCTTTCAGAAGGTACATATGACACAGAACAGACAGTGGAAATTTCCGTATCCGGTGATGCAGATATTTATTATACTACGGACGGTACAGAGCCCACGGAAAACAGTACGCGGTATACAGAAGGCATTCAGCTGGAAGAGGGGACGACTACTCTCCGGGCCATAGCGGTAAATGCCATGGGTATCCGGAGCAGTATTGTGGAGGCACACTATACTATCCGTTTATCGGTCCCCAATCAGCCGTCCATCCAGCCTGCTTCCGGAAGCTACACCGGAAGTACTGCCACAAAAATCACGGTTACAGCAGATGCTGGATGCACGATCTATTATTCCTTTGACACGCGTCCCACCACATCCAGCACTAGGTATACGGGCCCCGTAACCATGCCGGACGGCACGCATACATTTTATGCCATTGCGGTGAACGCGGCTGGAAAAATCAGTGCTGCAGCGTCGGCCACCTATGTAGTGGACCGCTCGGCCAGCGGCTCCGTCATTCCGACGCCGACACCTACCACAGAGCCGGAGCGGACACCGTCCTCCGGGCAGACCGTCTCCACGCCGACACCGACACCGACGCCCACACCCACGGAAGAGCCCACGGTCACGGAAGAGCCGACGCCCACGCCCACGGAAGAACCGGAAACAACACCTCCAGAATCCGGATCAGAAGGCGGCCAGACGGAGGAATGACCGGGAATTCATAACAAATTGATAATAAATTGACAATAATTGCAAATTGATAAGTGACGAATCAGCAAAAAAGAGGTATAATCTATATGGGGTTTAACGGACGGAACCTGCCGGTACCGGATACGGCCGTCAGCTGTCCGTGCGTTAAAAAATCAAAAGGAGAACAGAGGAGGATACCATGTACAAAATTTTAAATGCAGACAAACTGGCAGCCAATATTTACCGTATGGTTGTTGAAGCTCCTTGGGTAGCAAAACATTGTCAGCCGGGACAGTTCATCATTGCCAAGATGAACGAGGAGGGGGAAAGGATCCCGCTGACCATCTGTGATTATGACAGAGAAGCTGGTATAATTACTATTGTATTTCAGCCCGTGGGTGCTTCTACCATGGAGATGGCAGAGCTTCAGACAGGAGATGCTTTTGAGGATTTTGTCGGACCTTTGGGGCAGCCTTCTGAATTTGTACACGAAGACCTGGAAGAACTGAAGAAGAAACGGATTTTATTTGTGGCCGGCGGTGTGGGAACCGCTCCTGTATATCCCCAGGTGAAATGGCTGCACGAACGCGGCATTCAGGCAGACGCTATTATCGGCGCCAAGACAAAGGATCTGGTAATTCTGGAAGATGAATTCAAAGCAGTCTGCAATCTTTACGTAACCACTGACGATGGCTCCTATCAGCGGAAGGGAATGGTTACTCAGGCCATCAAGGATCTGACCGCCGAGGGAAAACAGTATGATATCTGCGTTGCCATCGGTCCTATGATCATGATGAAATTTGTCTGCCAGCTTACAAAAGAACTGGGAATTCCCACCATTGTAAGCATGAACCCCATTATGGTAGACGGAACCGGCATGTGTGGAGCCTGCCGCCTGAACGTGGGCGGAGAAGTAAAATTCGCCTGTGTGGACGGCCCGGAATTCGACGGCCATCTGGTGGATTTTGATCTGGCCATGGAGCGTCAGAAGATGTACAAGACGGAGGAGGGACGCGCTCTCCTTAAGCTGCAGGAAGGCGACACGCATCACGGCGGATGCGGACATTGCGGAGGTGACAAATAATGGCAGATGTATTGAAAAAAGTACCGGTAAGAGAACAGGATCCGAAAGTTCGGGCAACAAATTTTGAAGAAGTTTGCTATGGATATAATAAGGAAGAGGCCATGGAAGAGGCCGCCCGCTGCATTCACTGCAAGAACGCGAAATGTGTCAGCGGCTGTCCGGTTAACATTGATATCCCCGAATTTATCAAAGAGGTAAAGGAAGGGAATTTTGAAGAAGCTTATCAGACCATCAGCAAATCCAGCGCGCTTCCGGCCATCTGCGGCCGTGTATGTCCTCAGGAGAGCCAGTGCGAGGGCAAGTGCATCCGTGGAATCAAGGGAGAGCCGATTTCCATCGGAAAGCTGGAGCGCTTTGTGGCTGACTGGGCCAGAGAGAACGGAATCAAACCCACACCGGCCGCGGAGATGAACGGCCATAAGGTAGCTGTGATCGGTTCCGGCCCTGCGGGACTCACCTGTGCCGGAGATCTGGCAAAGCTCGGTTATGAAGTCACGATTTTTGAGGCTCTGCACAAGGCCGGCGGCGTTCTGAGCTATGGAATTCCGGAATTCCGTCTGCCAAAGGATAAGGTTGTGGCCGCGGAGATTGAGAATGTAAAATCTCTGGGAGTAAAGATCGAGACAAACGTAATTATCGGAAAATCGGTTACCATCGATGAACTTCTGCAGGAGGAGGGCTTTGAAGCCGTATTCATCGGCTCCGGTGCAGGGCTTCCGATGTTTATGGGTATCCCCGGCGAAAACGCCAACGGCGTATTTTCCGCTAATGAGTATCTGACCCGCAACAACCTGATGAAGGCTTTCCGGGAAGATTACATGACTCCCATCCATCACGGGCAGAAGGTAGCCGTGGTGGGCGGCGGAAACGTGGCCATGGACGCGGCGAGAACAGCCCTCCGTCTGGGCGCGGAAGTATACATTGTATACCGCCGCGGTGAGGAAGAACTTCCCGCCCGTAAGGAAGAAGTGCACCATGCCAAGGAAGAGGGCATACAGTTCCATCTTCTCTGCAATCCCACGGAAATCCTGGTGGATGACAACGGCTGGGTAAAGGGGATGCGCTGCATCCGCATGGAACTCGGTGAGCCGGATGCCTCCGGAAGAAGACGCCCGGTGGAGATCCCCGGTTCTGAGTTTGAACTGGAGGTGGATACGGTGATTATGTCTCTGGGCACATCCCCCAATCCGCTGATCTCTTCCACGACCATCGGTCTGGACACAAACAGGAGAAAATGTATTGTCGCGGATGAGGAGACGGGACAGACCTCCAAAGAGGGCGTGTTCGCGGGCGGAGATGCCGTGACGGGCGCTGCCACAGTTATCCTCGCCATGGGCGCCGGCAAGGCGGCCGCCAAGGGAATCCACGAATTTATTATGGGCAAGAAATAATCGATGAAGATAACGGTTGCATGTGTTGGAAAGATTAAAGAAAAATATCTCCGGGATGGCATTCAGGAGTATGCCAAGCGTCTGAGCCGCTACTGCCGTCTGGAATGGTACGAAGTGGCAGATGAACGGACACCGGAGGGCGCATCTGCAGCCCAGGAAGAGAAAATCCAGGAGACAGAGGGGCTGCGGCTCCTCCGGGGAATCCCGGATTCTTCTTATGTAATTGCCCTGGCCATCCAGGGAAATATGCTGGACTCTCCGGAGCTGGCCGGAAAGATCTCAGACCTTGGCAGCCGGGGAATCAGCCATCTCGTATTCGTCATCGGCGGCTCCCTGGGCCTTTCCAAGAGAATTCTGAAGCGGGCGGATTTTCTCTGGAGTTTTTCCCGGCTTACCTTTCCGCACCAACTCATGCGGATGATGCTGCTGGAGCAGATCTACCGCGGATATCGGATTATGCAGGGAGAACCTTACCACAAGTAAGAGCGCTTTTTTGTATTTGGATACGTTATGGACAGCCGTTTCGTAGCGCGGCAGATGTACAGGAGGAACTAAACAGTTCCTCCTTATTTCGTACTTTGATCCTGCCAGAACAGGATTTTATTTTTCCTTCCTTGTCAGGAAAATTCCAATGATCGCAAACACAAAGATAACCGGCGCTGCTCTGACAAACAGCCATTCAAATGAGTGAAATAATACTCCAGGAACAGCGGTTTCAGGGTCACTATAATCCCATCCCAAATAAGGACTCTGTAATATACTTAAGGCCGCAAAAACGATTACTAGGATTGCGCATAATGAAATAAACAGCCAGCGGATACATTTTCTTCTCGTATTTTTTCTTTGTGCCAGCTGCCAATTAATCACTTCCAATTTTTCGGAAATGGCCTTTATGCTATCCGTCTCCATTTCAGCAACCGTTTCTCCAAGCAGCGTGCTCACAGGTGTTTCAAGGGCCTCCGATATGGAGATTAACATATCAGAATCGGGAACCGACAGTCCGGTTTCACATAGTTAAAGATATTGGTATCATTCAATCAATTTTGCCGATAAAGCGGTAGAAGATTTCTACCTCCTGTTCCCGGCTTCCGTCCTCACCTTTGGCCGCTTCATGGACAACGATTTTTTCA
>DVOO01000005.1 GCA_018713515.1 Candidatus Scatomonas pullistercoris | reverse complement strand
TTACCTTGAGAAAAAACTGGACTCAAAGTATACCTGTGAGGAATTATTAGGGACACTGAAAGCGATGAATTTTGCCGGGATACAGGAGCAGGGATTCATCCCCCTGTACCGGCGGGAAAAGATCACGGATGCTCTTCATGAAGCCTGCGGCTTCCGGACAGACTACCAATTCATAACCAAAAGTAAAATGAGAACGATCCAGAAAAAGAGTAAAGGGAAGGAATAAATTACTATAGTCCGTAACAACAGGAAAAATCGCTGCAGCCCAGTAAATACAAGGGATACAGCGATTTTTTTCTTCCTCTAACTGTCAAAGACAGGATCTTATTATGCAGAACTTTCTGTCATTTTGCAAGTCCTCCGCACCTTTTTGTATGAATTTTTTATCATACAGCGCATCAGCCGGCCGTAAGAGCTTCCTCGTATATTTCCTTTACCTCTTCCCTGGTAAATACCTTCGGATGATTCTGGATGCTGCCCAGGGAAACCTTGAAGGCATTTTCCGTCATCCAGTCCACATCCCCGGCCTTTACCCCTTCCCCGGCGAGACAGGTCTTTAATTCTATGCGTTCCAGCAGCGCCTCAATCTGCTCTACACAGTCTGTTTCATCCCTTCCGCCCAGCAGCTGTGAAATCCTCGCGTACCGTTCCGGCGCCGCGGAGACGGAATGGCGGCAGATCACCGGGGTCAGCGCTGCAAGCCCCCGTCCATGGGTAATATTCCGCAGGCCGCTGGCCGGATGCTCCAGCCCGTGGGGCGCCGCCACGCCGGCCTGGCCGATGACCATGCCTCCCAGGGTACTGGCCAGAGATATCCGGCACCAGCCCTCCTGATTTTCATAGTCCTCGTATACAGCCGCCAGGTTTTCCCCCAGCAGACGGATTCCCTCCAGCGCCAGAATATCTGTCATAGGCGAGGCAGCTTTTCCCACATAGGCCTCCATGCAGTGGCACAGCGCGTCAAAGCCCACCGACGCCAGCACCTTTTTCGGCATGGTCTTCATAAGCTCCGGATCCACAATAGAGGCTTTGGCGATCACGAGATTATCTCTGAGGGACTTTTTATCCTTTGTCTCGTCATCTGTCAGTACGGCGAAGGAGTTGCCCTCACTTCCCGTTCCGCAGGTGGTAGGCACCAGGATCAGCGGCAGAGCCGCCGCTCCCTTTCGCCTTCCGTAGACATAGTCGAAAATATCGCCTTCATTGCAGGCAGAGAAGGCAATGGCCTTGCTGCAGTCCATGATACTTCCGCCGCCCAGGCCCACAATCACCTCACAGCCCAGTTCTCTGGCCTTTGCGGCTCCCTTTACCACGCTGGAAGCTGTGGGATTCGGCTCTGCCTCGTCAAAGACGGCCACCTCCGCTCCGGCCTTTTCCAGCAGGTTCCTGGCACGGTCAAGAAGGCCTGACTTCTTCGTGCTGTGTTTCCCGGTAACGATCATGACTTTCTTCCCGTACTTTACGGCTTCCTCTCCAAGAACTTCTGCTCTGCCCGGTCCAAAGATCAGATTGACCGGAAGATAGTATTGAAATGAAGCGTTCAATGTTCTTCCTCCCTGTATTTTTTATGCGGTCAGTTCCTCCACAGCTTCCCGGATGATGGATACAGCCTTGTCGCAGTCTTCCTCCGTTACGATCAGCGGCGGCACCATGCGGATCGTGCTGCTGCCGATGGCTGTGATCAGCAGCTTCTTATCAAAGCATTTGTGTTTGACCTCTGTGGCGCTGACAGAATCGTCAAATTCCACGCCCACCAGAAGTCCCTGGCCGCGTACCTCCTTAAGGTGCGGAAGCCCTTTCAGCTTTTCCATGAAATAGCTGCCCATCTTCCTGGCGTTTCCGGCCAGATCACGGTCCAGAAGTTCTCCGATCTCAGCCAGAGAGGCCGCGCAGGATACCGGATGACCGCCGAAGGTGGTGCCGTGAGAACCCGGAGTAAATGCCTTTGCCACTTCCGCGGTAGCGCAGATGGCGCCGATGGGCATTCCGCCGCCCATGGCCTTTGCCATGGATACGATATCCGGTTTCACGCCGTAATTCATGTAGGACATGACGGCCCCGGTTCTGCACCAGCCGGTCTGCACTTCATCCAGCAGGAGCAGCATATTTTTCTCATCGCAGAGCTTCCGCAGCCCTTCCATGAACTCCTGGGTAGCCGGATGGACACCGCCCTCGCCCTGGACCGGCTCCACCATGATGGCGATGGTATTCTCCGTGACTGCCGCCTTAAATGCCTCGAGATTATTGAATTCCGCGTAGACAAATCCGGGAACAATGGGATTAAAGCCGATCTGGCATCCGTTGTCCGGCTGGCCGGTGGCGCTCATGGAGCCGTAGGATCTGCCGTGGAAGGAATTTTTCGCTGTTACAATATTGTACCTCTGGGGCCCGTATTTTTCCACACCGTATTTTCTGGCCATTTTGATCATGGCCTCGTTGGCCTCTGTTCCGGAATTCTGGAAAAAGATCTTATCCATGCCGATGGTGGTGCAGATTTTTTCCGCCAGCAGCGCCTGGGGAATCGTGTAGGGATAGTTAAAGGTATGCATCACATCTTCCACCTGATCCTTTACGGCCGCAACGACTTTTTCATTGCAGTTTCCGGCACTGTTTACCGCGATGCCCGCATAAAAATCCAGATAAGCCTCTCCCTTTTCATCGTAGATATACATATCCTTCGCCCGCTCCGCGATCATCGGAAAACGCTCATAGGTATCGATCATATATTTTTCTACAAGTCCCATGATTTCTTCTTTTGTATAGCCTGTATCTGCCAGTCTCATTTCTTTCGTTCCTCCCCTTTTTATATCAGACCTTTTATCTGAAGATAATTTTTAATTACTTTGACGCAGTTATCTACGCCGACCCTCTCACTGTTCAGGGTCATATCATAATTTACAGGATTCGTCCAGTAATTTCCCTTTGTATAATATGCGTAATAATCTGCCCTGTATTTGTCCGTGTGAGAAATCGTTGCCGCGGCCACTTCCTTTGTCACTCCCATGTTGTCCATGGTACGCTTCAGGCAGAAGGCCCGGGGCGCTTCAATATAAACGCTGACTACATTTTCCCGGCCCCGCAGGATCCAGTCCGCGCATTTTCCTACAATGACGCAGGATTCCGTATCCGCCAGATTTTCAATGATCTGTTTCTGGTACTGAAACAGCGTATCATCGGATACAAATTTCTCATTTCTGGCAATATAATGCCTGGCCCGGGGCAGCCCTCGCATGAAGCTGGAGAAGCCGCCGTTGGTACGGATCTTTTCATTGACCTCCTTGAAAAGCTGCTCGTTCAGGCCGCTCAGCTGGCTGGCCAGGGTCAGAATCCGGTTTTCATAGCAGTGAATTCCCAGTTCCTTTGCCAGCTTTGACGCGATCTCCTTGCCGCCGGAGCCAAAGCCCCGGGCAAATGTCACCACATAATTTCCCATTGATTTCCCTCCTTACGGCCGGACCGTCAGCCCGCCAGATATCTGCTCAAGAATTCCCGGGTTCTCGGATTCTTCGGGTTCGTAAAGATCACATCCGGTGAATCATCCTCCACAATGTATCCCTTATCCATAAAGACTGTCCGGGTGGAGACGTCTCTGGCAAATGCCATCTCATGGGTAACAATGATCATCGTCAGTCCCGTCTCGGCCAGCTCCTTCATAACGTTCAGCACCTCGCCCACCATCTCCGGGTCCAGGGCGGAGGTGGGCTCATCGAAAAGCAGCACCTCCGGATTCATGCAGAGGGCCCTGGCAATGGCCACACGCTGTTTCTGTCCGCCGGAAAGCTGGGCAGGCTTCGCGTGGATATAAGGGGCCATCCCCACCTTTTTCAGGTGGGTAATTGCCCGGTCAAAGGCCTCTTCCTTCGATAAATGAAGTACCTTTCGCGTGCAGCACATGCAGTTGTCCAGCACGGTCATATTGTTAAACAGATTAAAGGACTGAAATACCATGCCCACCTGGGAGCGGTATTTGTTAATCTCTTTCTGGATATCCCGGATCTCTTTGCCATGGTAGAGAATCTTTCCGCTGGTCTGATGCTCCAGACGGTTGATGCACCGCAGCAGAGTGGATTTTCCGGATCCTGATGATCCCACAATGCAGATCACTTCGCCTTTTTTTACTGAGATATCAATTTTTCTGAGCACTTCGTGGTCTCCGAAAGATTTGCTCAGTTCTTCAATACTGATAATACTTTCTGCCATATCTTTCCGCCTCCTTACTGCGCGTCCATGTATTCCACGGCCAGAACATAATCCTTCTTGCCCTCCAGCTTCTTCTCAAGCAGCTTGAAAAGCCGTCCGAAGATGAAGCAGAGTACAAAGTAAATGATGGCGATTACCAGGAAAGCCTCGAAATATTTATAATAGTTTGCGCCTACCGTCTTGGCCGCCATGAACAGCTCATTGACCGCGATTACGTTCAGCACAGAGGTCATCTTCAGGTTTGTCAGGAAGGTATTGCCCATTTCTGGAAGAATATTCCGAAGCACCTGGGGCAGAATCACGTACAGCATGGTCTTCATGGGAGACATTCCCATGGCCAGCGCTCCCTCTCTCTGCCCGATATCCACTGAATTAATGCCTGCACGCACGGTTTCCGCCATGTAGGCTCCTGTATTCAGCACAGTTACCAGGATACCGGCCGCAACCGCCGAAATATGGAGGCCTGCCTGGAGAATACCGTAATAAACGATCATCGCCTGTACGATCATGGGCGTTCCCCGGAACAGTTCCACATAAACGGTAAAAATGATCTTTATGATCCGGAGTAAAAGCTTTTTGACCGGATTGTCTGCCGGCCGGATCTGGATATCCTGGATAATCCCGGATACGTATCCGAGAATAAAACCCAGAATTGTTCCAAGAATGGATATATATAAAGTAAGCAGTGTTCCCTGAATGAACATGTTGGAATAATTTTCCGCCAGATAAACGATCCATTCCAGAGAATTCGTCGGTTGTGCCATAGTAAGACCTCCCTTGCCCTGTTTTATCGATTACATGGATGCCGCCGGCTGTAAGGGGATAATCTCCTCCATCAGCGCATCCATGGCTTCTTCGTCATTCCATCCCAGGGAATCCATTGTCTCCTGGATTCTGTCCCGCAGCTCCGTGTCATCCTTCCGGGTGGCGATGCAGACATTGACCATGTCATCGTCATCGGTAAAGGTATCGGATTCGTCCAGAGTGATCACCAGCAGGTTGTCGTTTGTCATGGCCGCAGATTCCGCAGTGGGCAGATCCACGACACATACATCTGCCACGCCGTTGTTCAGAGCCATGAAGCACTCGGAAGTAGTCTCATAGTTGCCCACCTGATTGGCTCCCTCGATCTGATCCAGCAGCGGTACCCAGCCGGTTCCCAGCTGTGTGGTTACCTTGCAGCCTGTGCCCGCCAGATCGGAAAGCCCGGTCACATCTGCATAGGGTCCGTCTTTTGCCACAACAATACAGTTATTTCTGTAATAGTACGGCTCCGTAAAGGAATAGGAGATCTCCCGCTCCGCCGTTCTTCCCATACCTGCGATGATTACATCATAGACACCCGCATCCAGAGAAGTACCGATGGAGCTCCACTCTACCTTGTGGATCTCCAGCTCCATGCCCATCTCCTCCGCCAGCATCTGGGCCACCGCCACATCGTATCCATACGCGTAGGTATCAGTTCCGTAAATCGGTTCAGCTGTTGCACCGCCCTCCACCTCTGAAGTGGTCTGGGTCCAGTTAAAGGGCGGATACGCACACTCCATGCCCACGCGCAGAACGTTATCCTCCGAAGCTGCTGAAGCCGAACTGGCGGTGGACGCCCCGGCGGCAGAACTGCCGGAAGTGCTTTCAGAAGACCCGCATCCCGCCATCATGGACATAGCCAGCACCGCCGCCATACATAAACCTGTCATTCCCCGTTTCGTCATAATAATCTCCTCCTTTTCAAAAAGGCGCCCATTCCACATCGGGAATGAACGCCTTTGTCCTGTCATGTCAACCATTCAATTTCGGAGCCGCTGTTTCAGTCTGCAGCCTGAATCAGACCTGTGCCCGGGAACAAAAAAACGTTCACTCCAACCGGAATGAACGTCTTTGTTCTGTATTATTTGCTGTCTTTTATTTAAGACTCCTCAACTTTACACCAAATCTTCCCTTCTGTCAACTACTTTTTTTATTTTTTCCGGAAGCGGTGACAGATGCCTCTATTTCAGCCGTAGAGCCGAACCATGTCCACACCTTCCGTAGTGATCTGTTTTCCGGCTCCATACACGGCATTGCTGATGACATACTCGCCGTCATTGATATAAATCTCGATCAGATGCTGATCCACCAATACCTCCAGATGCGCAGTTCCTGCAATAACAGGTGTTTCCGACACCAGATGAGCGCCCTCAAAAGAAGGGTAGACTGCCGTACGGTCCACCTTCACGCGGCCGTTTACGCGGCTGATCCGAAATCCTCCTATATCTGCGCCGGCCCCCTCCTCCAGATCAAAGACTGCCATATAACCGTCCTCCGGAGCCTCCTCCGTCCCGGAAATATCCCGGGAGTATGCAGATTTGATATTGGGATGCATCTTGAAACAGATATGGCCGTTTTTCACCTCCACGACCCGGGGCGTGCAGAACATACCGATCCAGCCGTCCTCCGTTACTTTCGGCATCCGTACCCAGGCGATCATAACCCGCCGTCCTTCTTCATCCAAAGTAGTCTGCGGCGCGTACAGATCCAGGCCATAGTCCAGGAACTGGTAAGCATCCGGGATCTGCAGCCGGCAGGATGCTTCGTCAAATTCCACCGGGAAACAGATCGACTGATTCTTTTCTTTCTCGTTATTTTTCAGGAATCCCATGGCGGAGAGCAGAAGAACCTTCCCGCCCTCTGTCTCAAAATAGTCCGGACATTCCCACATCCATCCGTACTCCGGTCCTTTCCAGGCCTTATTCACATAGGTCCAGTTGAGCAGATCTGTGCTGCGGTAGAACAGGGTCTCCCCGTATTTTTCCTCCATGGTGCTGCCCAGTACCAGATACCAGGCATCGCTTCCCCGCCAGATTTTGGGATCACGGGTATGTGTTCTGTCTCCGATCTCCGGATCTGTAAGGGGGGGAATGATCACTTTTTTGCCCTTTTCATTGTCAAAATGAATGCCGTCCTCTGACACAATCATCAGCTGCGCGGACTCAAACTGGTCGTTCAGGCAGGTATGGGGATCTTCCGGGTTCACTACCTCGTACCGGACGCCTGTATATACCAGATACAGCTTCCCATCCTCCACGATAGCGCTTCCGGAGAAGCAGCCATTCTGATCTTCCCTGACCGTAGGATAGAGGGCCAGGCCTTTATGTTCCCAGTTCACCAGGTCCCGGCTCACCGCATGGCCCCAGTGCATGGTCCCCCAGCGGGGGCCATAGGGAAAATACTGATAAAACAGATGGTAATATCCTTTATAGTAGATAAATCCGTTGGGATCGTTCACCCAGTTGTCGGGCGCTTTCAGGTGCAATCTCTGTCTCTTCATACTGCTTCCGTCTATTTACTCCTGTTCTTTTTTATTCTGCCTCTGTGTAATTTACACCGGTCTCTTTATCAAAGAAATGGATCTTTGAGGGCATAAACACAAATTCGATCTTGTCGCCGATCTGGCTGATCTCATATTTGGAAACACGGGCTACCGCCTGGGTTCCGCCGAATTCGAAATACAGGTTATTCTCATTTCCCATGACTTCCGTATCGGTGATCACAGCGGACTGTTTGTTTTCTTTTCTCAGCTCCAGATTCTGCTCATCCATCTTGAGATCCTCGCCGCGGATTCCCATGATCATCTCTCCCTGGCGCCCGCCCAGTTTTTTCAGCGTTCCCTCGGAGAGTTTCAGAGTGTTTCCGTCCTGGAATTTCACAATGCCGTTCTCCACCGTCACGTCAAAGAAGTTCATCTGCGGGGATCCGATGAAACCGGCCACAAACTGATTGACCGGATGATCATACAGCTCCATGGGTCTTCCCACCTGCTGGACTACGCCGTCCTTCATGATGACGATCCGGTCCGCCATGGTCATGGCCTCCACCTGATCGTGGGTGACATAGATGGTGGTGGCGCCCAGCTGGCGGTGCAGCTTGCTGATCTCGGTCCTCATACTGACACGGAGCTTGGCGTCCAGGTTGGACAGCGGCTCGTCCATGAGGAACACTTTCTGGTTCTTCACAATGGCACGGCCCAGAGCCACCCTCTGGCGCTGGCCGCCTGAGAGGTTTTTCGGTTTCCTGTACCGGTACTCTTCCAGTCCCAGGAGCTTGATGGCCCAGTCCACTTTTTCTTTGATCTTGTCGGCCGGCATTTTCATGTTCTTCAGTCCGTAGCCGATGTTTTTCTCCACAGTCATGTGGGGATACAGCGCGTAGTTCTGGAACACCATGGCGATCCCTCTGTCACGGGGCGCCACATCGTTCATCTTTTTTCCGCCGATGTAGAGCTCTCCCCCGGTGATCTCCTCAAAGCCTGCCATCATCCGGAGAGTCGTGGATTTTCCGCATCCGGAAGGTCCGACAAAGGCAATGAACTCTTTTTCTTCGATATTCAGATTCAGATTCTCCACGGTATTTTTATCTGATCCGGGATATTTTTTACATACATTTTTGAATTCTATATAACTCATCTCATTATCCTTCCTTTGAGCCTGTTGAGGTAACACCTTCCACGATCTGTTTGGAGAACAGCGAGTAGATGATGATTACCGGGATCGTAACCAGTGTAATAACCGCCAGCGTCTGTCCCATTGTCGTATTTTCATTGGACGTAATGGAGTTCAGACCGATCTGCGCTGTCAGCAGATCACTGGATGTAAATACCAGTGACGGCCAGAGATAATCGTTCCACACATTCAGGAATGTGAATACGCTGACTGTGGCCACAACGGTCTTGGACATGGGGATGACCATGGTAAAAAAGTATTTTACCGGTCCGCAGAAATCCAGCTGCGCCGCCTCATACACATCGTCCGGCAGACTGACAAACACCTGTCGAAACAGGAAAATATTAAACGGATTCACGATCATCGGCAGGATATATCCCACAACAGTATTTAACAGTCCCGCTTTTGCGATGATCAGGAAATGAATGGTGATGACCGTCTCTGTGGGCACGATCAGCAGCATCATGATGATCAGCAGCCACTGATCCCGGAAGGGAAATTTAATCTTCGCCAGAGCGTATCCCGCCAGACCGTTGATAATAACGCTCAGGACGATCAGGATCGCCGCATACAGAAGGGTATTTCCCATATACCGCAGAAAGCTGGTATTCGTGATAATAGAAATATAATTGTCAAAGAAGCTTCCGTCCGGCGCCGGCGGAATAAAGGCTGCGATGGAATTCATATCCGCCGTGATGGCTGCGTCCGGCTTAAAGGAGTTCGCCAGCATCCAGATCACCGGGAACAGGAAGAAGATGGACAGTACCAGCAGGATCACTACCAGGATCCAGTTAACGCGCTTTTGCTTTTTTGTGAACAAGTTTTCTCTCCTCCTTTCCCTTTGTCAGGACATTCTGGATGATGGTCAGAATGACCACAAACACTGTGAATACCACCGCCATGGTGGACGCCAGGCCCATCTCCCAGTTGACGGTACCCGTTTCGTAAATATCATAGACCATCGTGTACGTGGAGTGATCCGGACCGCCTCCGGTCATGACCATGGGCTGCACCAGCATCCGGAAAGCGCCGATGGTAACGGTGATAAACACGAACACACACAGGGGCTTCAGCTCCGGAAGCGTAATGTCCTTGAACTTCTGCCATGCGCTGGCGTGGTCCATCTCTGCTGCCTCATAAAGCGCCGGATTAATGTTCTGCAGACCGCCCAGGAAAATGATCATCTGATAGCCCATGCCCTGCCATGCGCTCATGATGGCGATGGAGGGGAGCGCCTGTTTGGAGCTGTAGATAAACGGCTGTGCCGAGATCCCCAGATGTTCCAGCAGCGTGTTCAGGATTCCCTCGGGGCTATAGATCTGCATCCACAGGGTGGACACAACGGCCAGGGACATGACCACCGGAATGAAAAACGCCACTTTAAAGTATTTTTTGCAGTGGGCCGCCTTGTTGATGGCCAGCGCCAGGAGCAGCGCTCCGCCACACTGCAGAGGCACAATTATAATCACAAATTTTACAGTGTTTAAAAAGGATTTCAGGAATAATTCGTCCTGAAAAATTTCAAAATAGTTTTCCAGTCCCACAAAGTGCGTCAGCCCGGGATTCAGTGCGAAGTAATCCGTAAAACTGAATATAAAGGTGAGCACCATCGGCAAAAACAGAAAGATGACCATCAGTACCAGCGCGGGGCCAAAAAACGCCATTCCCATAATTGAATTCTTTTTCTTCATCTGCTATTCCCTCGCATAACGTTCCAATTTCGTGTTGATCCGCTTCACCTGTTTGTCCAGCTCTGTCTGCGCATCTTTTCCGCCCAGAGCCACACTCTCCAGAGTCTCCTGGAAACACGTGCTGACCTGTGGATAAACCGGAGTCTTGGGGCGCGGATGACCGTAGTTGCTCAGCTGATTGTACAGCACGCTGTAGTTTTCATCCGTCTGGAAGACATCGATACTATCGAATGCCTCATAGGTGGAGGGGAAACTCTTTGTCATATTCCAGATGCGGATCCCGCTCTCCACACCGCTCATCCACTTCACCAGCTCAGTGGCCGCCTCGATGTCCTCGGCCTCTGTGGATGCCGCAAAAGCCCAGGAACCTGTGGGGGTGTAAGTGCCCCCGTCCCAGTTGTCGCTGACCACGTAGGGGGCCACACCCAGATTAATATCGGGATAACTGGTGTAGACGGTATTTACCTCCCAGGCGCCGTCAAACTTGAAAGCGGCCCTTCCGCTCTCAAACAGATGATCGATGGGAGCTTCCGACATGTAACCGTTTTCCACAATCATCCGGAAATAATCCATGGCCGTGACAGTCTGCTCGGAATTAAAATATCCATCCGCCGTCAGTCCGTCCTCGCTCACCAGCTCACCCCCGCCGGACCATACGAAAGGTGCAAAGTAATAAATGCTTGTCTCACCCACCGGGAATGTCATATCCAGAGGGTAACCGTCTTTCTCCGCCATCAGCGGTTTCAGCTCTTCCAGAATTTCCTGAAATTCTGTCCAGGTCCAGGGATGATCCGCATCCGGCACCTCGATTCCCGCTTCCTCCAGAATATCCTTATTGTAGTAAAGTCCTACACTGGACTCCATAACTCCCAGCGCGTACAGCTGATCGTTTACTGTGCCCTGTTCAATGATGGAGGGCAGGTACGCACTCTTTTCCTCTTCCGTCAATTCCGCCAGCGGCTGGATGATGCCGTTTGCCGCATAGGCAGATATGTTGGGACCGTCCACGGTAAGTACATCCGGAAGCCCTCCCGACATCACGGAAGCATTTACCTTGTCCGAGTAACCGCCGCCGCTGTCATTTCTGGGGACAAACTCAATGTCTGCAAAGTACTTGCCGTCGAAAGCCTCATTGAAGCTTTCCACTGCTTCCCTGTAGGCCCGGCCCTCCTCCGTGTCCTCAATGGAATGAACCCAGATGGAAAGGTATTCCTCTCCGGGATCATATCCGGCCACCTCTCCCGGTTCCGGATCCTTCTGCTGGCATCCGGCCAGGCAGGCCGCGGCAAGGGCCATTCCGGCCAGACACATCCACCTTTTTTTCATTTTCTCTCCTTCCTCCCTTTGAGTAATCGGTTATGTTATCGGTTAAGTAACCGGTTCTTTACAGTAATCATAGCCTATGCCGCATCTGCTTTCAATAGCAAATTTTATTTTCGTCATATGTCCCAGTTCGTGCCTTTCATTTCTGTTCAGCTTTCACAAAACCGGTTACGTTATCGGTTATTCCATTGAAATTCCTCTGCCTTTTCTGGTATGATAAAAAAAAGCGCAGGAGCAGGACGAAATGCCTGCTCCTGCTGGATTCAAGGAGATAATCGTTATGGCAAAAAAAAGAGTAACCTTTGCGGATATCGCTGCATATACAAATTTTTCCAAAACAACCATTTCCAGATATTTCAATGACCCCGATTCTCTGACTCTGGAAAATCAGCAGAAGATCGCGGATGCTCTGGAGGCGCTGGACTATAAGGAAAATAAGATCGGACGGATCCTGGCCAGCGGCCGGACAGAATTTGTGGGCGTTGTCATTCCCAACCTTTATATGCATTTTTACGCGGAAATGCTGAACCAGATCCTGGCCACCTACGAAACCTACGGTTATAAATTTCTCGTTTTCACCGGAAACGCGAAAGCGGATGTGGAGCGGAGATATATGGAAGAACTGCTGGCCTATAATATAGAAGGGATGATCGTCTTAAGCCCCACCATTCCCTCTGAGGAGCTTGCCTCTTATAATATTCCTGTAGTAGGCATTGAGCGGGAAGATCAGAAAATCTGCAGCGTCAATACAGACAATTATCTGGGCGGCGTGCAGGCCGCCGGCCTGCTGCGGGAATGCTGCTGCGACATCCTGATCCATGTCAATGCCGATATTCCCGACACCTCCCCGGCTTCCGGCCGCATCCGGGGATTTGTCGATGCCTGTAAACAAGAGCACCTGCCCTATGAGCTGATCCTGACTCATCTGGGCGACACCTTTGAAGAAAACCGTGCAAAAATTCTGGAACTGACCGGCACTCTGGAGCAGAAATATCCGAATCAGAAAAAAGGAATTTTTATGCCCAACGATACGCACGCCAATGTACTTCTGAATATTCTGTTCCAGAAATACGGAAGGCTGCCGGACACGTACCGGATCATCGGTTTTGACAATTCTCCTATTTCCAGGGAGGCCGTGATACCCACCAGTACGGTGGGGCAACAGATCTCCGTCATGGCGCAGGAGGCCATGAAGCTGCTCTCCCTCCAGATGGAAGAGCGCAAAAAACGGCGGCCCCAGCCCCTGAAGGACCCCATACACAGGGTCATTCCTCCGGATCTGTTCCGCCGGGAAACTACCGATTAAGCCCTTTGTCCGGGGACCTCTGTAGGGCTCCCGATATTTCACTGCCCTTTCCTCCATCCCCCAGAGTCCGCAGCGGAAGATACACAGTAAAAACAGATCCCTCCCCGGACCGGCTCTCCACTGTGATTTTTCCGGACACGATCTCCAGAACCTTCTTCACCAGTGCGAGGCCCAGTCCGTTTCCCTCCGTGGCGTGAGAAGTATCCCCCTGATAAAATTTATCGAAGATCCGGGGAAGGATCTCCTCGGGAATCCCACAGCCGGTATCTCGGACCGAGACCCGGACAGACGTTTCCTTTATTTCAGAACGAACTGTGATCCTGCCCTCCCGGCCGGTAAATTTCACCGCATTGGACAGCAGATTGTTCCAGACCAGTTCCAGCAGGGACCGGTCCGCGTATATTTCCACATCTTCCACATCCATCTGAACCTGTATTTTCTTTTTTCCCCACTGTTCCATATATCCCAGCGCGCACTGCCGGATCTGTTCTCCCAGCTGGTATCTTTCCGGCTCCGGATGCATCCCCTGATTTTGCAGCTTTGAGAGCCGCAGTACATTCGTCACCAGCATGCTCAGTTTCTTTGTTGTGCCGATCACCACATCTGCATACTGTTTTCTCTCCTCTTCTGTCAGATCCGGCACTTTCATGGCCGCCGCATAGGTCTGTATCACGGAGAGCGGCGTCTTCAATTCATGAGAGATATTTGAAATAAAATCATTTTTCAGAATTTCCGTGCTTTCCAGTTCCCCCGCCATCGTATTAAAGTCCTCGATCAGCACCTCCACTTCGTCCTTCTTTCCATCCCCCCGGATGGGGCTGATGCGCACAGAAAATTCTCCGGAGGCCACCTTGCGGGCTGCCTCCGCGATCCGCTTCAGAGGTTTTCCGAATACATACCGTTTCAGCACGCCGAACAGCAGGGACAGAACCAGCGAGGAGATCAGCGGCGCGTTGACCCGCTGATCCTCATGCTTTTGTTTCGTTAATTTTTCCAGCCGCTTCTTCACTCTTTCAGCACCGCCTTATATCCGAAGCCATGTACCGTGACAATTTCAAAGCTTCTGCAGTCCGCAAATTTATTTCTGATCCGCGCCACATAGACATCCACCGTGCGCAGAAACCAGACTTCTCTCCGGTCCAGCTCCTCCTGGACCGCGTAATCATGAATCAGCCGGGACACACTTTTTTTCATGGACCCCCGGTATTTTTTGGTGGCCCGCAGATAACCCTCCAGCACCTCAATCCGCGGATGAATCTGCAGGAGATTCCCGCAGAGAGCCGTAAGATTTCCGCACCGTCCTCCTGCCCGCAGATACGTCAGATTGCAGGGCAGAAAGCACATGCGCACCTTCCCTGCCGCCTTTTCTGCCTCCCGGACAGCTTCCGGAAGCTCCCAGCTTTCTTTTTTCTCCAGGGCGCGGACTGCGGCCACAACTGCCGCCGTCATCCCTGCCGATACGTGCCTGGTATCCAGACAGGCCACATAATCCCGCCCGGCCGCCGCGATCTGCGCGCTCTGAAAAGAACAGGTGGTAACCGCTGAGTAAGCCAGATGAAGAATCTTTTTCTCCGGCCAGCGGCTGTGAATCTCGTCAAACACCTTTCTGTAGTCATCCGGCGAACTCCCGCTGGTCTTGGGTACCTTTCCCGTTTCTTTAAAATACCGGCATACCTCAGAGGGCGGAAAACTTCCGTCCGCGCAGGTCTTATCTCCAAACTGTACATACATGGGCACAATAAAAATTCCATACTGCCCGGCCAGATCCTCCGGCATGTCGGAGCCGGATTCTACCGTGATCACAAGATTATTCATAAAAACATTCTCCTTTCACGGTAATCATACGTCTCCGGCTTTTACGGAATTTTATTCTGTTGTTAATGAATTATGAAAATTACAGTTTTTTTCTCATCCATACATGGGGACAGTACTCCTCATACTCCACGGGCCCGTAGGCCTGATATCCCTGCTTTTCATAAAAAGGAACGGCCTGCCGCTGGGCATGGAGGCGCACCGTACGTCCCCCGGCTTTCCGTATCTCCTCCTCGGCTCTCCGGAGCAGGCAGGCGCCAAAATTTTTTCCCCGGCAGAACCTGCGCACGGCGATTCTCCCCACCAGATATTCCCCGGGGGCATCCCCCTTAAAAAAGCGGCAGGTCCCCGCCGGCATACCGTTCTGATATAAAACCAGATGAACAGCCAGAGGGTCATTTCCGTCAAACTCTTCCTGAAAATGCTGTTCCTCCATAAATACTTCTTCCCGTATTCTGACTGCTTCTTCCGGCAGCGCAGGGTAAACTCTGATCTCCATTCCTTATCTCCTTCCCGCGGCACCGCCCCCGTCCGCATAATTCTTTTTCTTCTGCCAGCTCTTATTATATAGGCTGTTCTTTTCCCTGTAAACAGGAGCCCGGCGCCTTCCCTGTTGCGTTTTCCGCCCCTTTTGTCATATAATAAAGCGTTGAAAAAAGTAACCAGCAAAGGAGCAGACCAACGTGCATCTTTCTTATCTGCAGTACCAGCTGCATTTTTACGGACTTCAAGCCTGCCGTATGCGGAACGCGGGAAACTGCCGCTTCTCCTCCTGGCAGCTGTACGAACCGGGCACTGTCCCGGAGCCTGATACTCTGTATTTTATGACCGCGGAGGACTTTCGGGAATTTCAGTTCCCGGCAGCGGCCGTGTGCATTCCCGATTATCCAGGAACCCTGGAACTGCCGGAACAGAACGGACTGTACCTGGAATCCGGCTGTACAAAAGCCTCCTTCTACAATCTGATCCGGAAAATTTTTTCTGATTACGAGAAATGGGATTTTGCTCTTTCTTTTGCGGAGCGTATGGATCCTTCCCAGCTTCTGGAGCTCTCCACTCCCATCCTCCACATACCGCTTACAGTGATCGACAATGAATTTCATTTTATTGCCAGAAATACCCTGTACGCCCGAAAATTTACAGGCGACAGCCTCAGCGTCTCTGAAATGGAAGATCTGCTGTGGTCGGAAGAATTTAAAAAATGTACGTATCAAAAGGATGTCTTTCATTTTTTTCTTCAGTCTGAGCAGAAAATGCTGCTCTGCTATAATCTTTTTCAAAACGGACACTTTTTTGCCCGTATTCTGGGAAGCATTGAAGAAGAGTCCTATGCTGTCCCCCAGGAGATTCTTTTCTCCCGGATGGTTGTGGCTTTGAAGAATCTGATTGAAGAAGAGCGCAGCATCTTCCGCAGTCCCGGAAAAAGCCGGGAATTTACCGCCGCCGTCCGCCGGCTGCTGGAGGGCAACCGGGATGTGGATCCCCAGATCCTGCTGCAGCAAAACTGGAGTCTGGATGATACATACCTCTTAAGCGTGGTCCGGTGTTCTGACAGGTTTCCCGTGGAAGAGGCGGAACAATATATGCGCAGCAGTCTGCAGCAGCTGTTTCCGGATGCCTGCGTTCTCCATCTTGGGCAGGACTTTGTCTGTGTCTGGAACAGAACCTGCTCTGCGGAAAAAGAGTACTCTTTACGGGAAAAGATGTCCGTATTTCTCCGGGATCACGCGGCAAAGGCCGGCACCAGCAATATTTTCTGCGGCCGGGAGGATTTCTCCCTCTATCTCTCCCAGGCCTGCGAAGCTCTGCGGCTGGGAGAAAAATACGCGCCTCACTTCTGGCATTACCGCTTTGAAGACTACGCCTGCTTCTATCTTCTGGAGCGGTGTTCTACCCCCTACGGTCCCTGGCAGGTGGCTTCTCCGGCTCTGCGGGTCCTCCGCCGCTACGATAAAGAAAAGGCCGGTGAGCTGTACCGCACCCTGGATGCGTATCTCCAGACCGGCTGCAATGTGACACAGAGCGCGGAACGGCTTCATATCCACCGCACCTCCATGATCAAGCGGCTGAACCGGATCAAAAAACTGACGGGCATCTGCCTGGAAGAGGCAGACACCCGTCTGTATCTGATGCTTTCCTATAAGATTCTGGAACTGTCCGGAACTATTACTTGAAATAAATCTTGTTCTGGTTGCGGATCTCATCCATGATAATATCGTTGACGCCCGGGAAGATGCTTCCCTCGCCGCCGTAGGTCAGGCAGGGAATAAAGCTTCCGCCGGGGGCGTACTCCCGGCAGGCTCTGGCCACTTCTCCGCGGATCACGTCCTCTTTATAATCCTTCAGATCCATGATGGAGGCATCCAGTCCGCCCATGAGGATCAGCTTGCCCTCTGTCTCCTTCTGAATGGCCGGAATGTCATTCTGGGGCAGAACACCCTGCCACACATCCATCTGAATATCGATCATATCCTTTGCGATGGGCTGGCAGTAGCTGTCTGAGTGATGGATGATAATCACGCCCTCGCTCTTGAAATATCCGTAAATTTTCTGATAACGGGGTTTGATCATCTCTCTCCAGACCTCCGGAGACATGAAGAGGCTGGTCTTGGAACCCCAGTCATCGTGGAACAGCACCACATCCGGATGAAGATTTTCCACCAGGATCTGGGCATAGGTCAGTTTATAATCTGTAATATAATCCAGCAGCTCGCCCATGGCCTCCGGCTCCAGCAGCAGGTTCATCAGCGTATCTTCAAAGCCCATCAGGTAGTGAGACTGCTCAAAGAGTCCGGTGGCCATCAGGGAGGTGGTCAGCTTATTCTCTTTATGGATGGCATCCGCCTGCTCTTTCGCCGCCGTCCAGTCCAGCTTCTGCTTGATATCCGGGGATTTGATATATTTCTTCCACTCGGTCACATCGGGAATTGCCTTATTATCCTCCCGCACGATGGGCATGGCGCCCGGCTCATTCTCTCCCATGTAGATGGTGGTGCCCCATCCGTCCACAATGTATTTCCCGGGCTGGGCCACCAGGGTTACGCCCATCAGCGGATCAAATACGAATCCGAAGGGTTCCCACTCATTCACAAAGGCATCCGGTTTTCCGTGATGCAGGGTTTCCAGAAAATTGTCTCTCGCGTTCAGCATAGTCTTTTCTCCTTTTTTATTTTTATTTTTTGGCGTATACGCCGCAGGTCCTGGCCATCAGGAAGCAGAGGATGCTGGCAATTACGATGCAGCCGCAGCCCAGATAGAAATAGTTCGCAATACTGCCTCTTCCCAGAGGAACAATGATGTAGGTGGGGATGATCACCGCGCCCAGCAGTTCCAGGGTTACCGCCAGACCGCCGGCCGTACCGGCATATCGGGGGCCGATCTCCGGGAACATAACCGGCAGGGACATCATTACGGCGATAATGCCGCTGCGAAGCGCCCCGTTCAGGAAGCTGGTTACATAGATACCGGCCGGGGACAGAGCGATAATCCCCACCATGCAGGCCGCCGCCAGCAGTCCGCACAGCAGCAGCAGAACCGGAACTTTCTGTCCCAGTTTTCCCACCAGTACGGGAATGAAAATGGATCCCAGAATAGAGCCCACCATCAGCACTGTGCCGAAGGTTCCCGCATAGCCCTCCGAATATCCTTTCAGAGCAGTCAGGGCGCTTACCTGGAAATTCGAAATTACAGTAGCCCCGCCCAGCAGAAACATCAGGGAAATTCCCAGAAGCCAGATATTGCGGCTTTTCATGCAGCTAACCAGCGCCTGCTTCACCGGCACAGTCTCCGCTGTTCCTGTCGCTCCGGCCGCAAAATGCTTCTCCCGCACCACAAGCAGCCACAGAAGCGCCACCACAATGCTGACCGCCGCTGCGGTCCAGAAAGCAGCCTCCAGGGAAGGGAAGAGAGCAGTTGTAGCATAGGCCACCGCCATGGCGCCGGTGGACCCGGCCATCAGAATGCCGACCACGGTTCCGACTTTATTCATGGGATACAAAGCCGATACGATTTTGGCCAGGTTGGCATTCAGAACCATGCAGCCCACGCCTGTCAGCGCCATGGCGACAAACATGGACATGTAATCCGCGGCAAAAACACGCAGTACATAACCTGCGGCGGCCACCACAAAGCAGAGGGAAACCATTCTGGAGATCCCAAAACGGTCAACCAGAATTCCTATGATAATGCTCAGAAAGATGGACGGAAACATGGGCGCTGTCATGATGCTGGAAAACTGCATATCCGTCAGGCTGTAGGCCTGGTAAACGCTTCCCGGCACCGCTGACAGCTGATAGTTGCCGTAATTTCCTATGAACATACCCAGGAATAATAGAACTGTGATAAAAATGATAATGTTTTTCCTGTTTTTCATACGTTTCTCCTTCTATTTTGCTGTCTGTCATACATTATATTCCGGCAGACAGCAGGGAGAAAGGCTTGAAAACAAGACTTCCGCGCAGGGAACGGTCTACAAAGTGCTGACCGGCTGCGGCAGGCGTACCGTAAAAACTGTCCGGCCCTCCCCGCTCTCCACGGCAATCGTTCCCCCGTGAAGCTCCGTAATCCGCCTGGCAATGGTCAGCCCGAGTCCTGTCCCCTCCTTTGCGTGGGAGCTGTCACTCTGGTAGAATTTCTGGAAAATACGCTTCTGTTCCTCCGGACTGATCTCCGGTCCGCTGTTCCCGACCCGGACCAGAAGACCTCTGTCATCCTTCTGTATGGAAACTTCTATTTTCCCCTTTTCCGGCGTGAATTTCACCGCGTTGTCCAGAAGATTGATCCATACCTGCTTCAGCATTTCCTCATTGGCTGCAACTTCATACTCCTGAAATTCCAGAGACAGCTCCAGTTCTTTTCTGGACCATTTCTTTTCCAGCAGAAGAATACAGGTGCGTATCTGCTCCGACAGATTAAAACGCGAAATGCCGGTGAGGATCTTCTGGTTCTCGATCTTGCTGTAATTGAGCACATTGGTGGCCATGGCCGCCAGGCGCCTCGATTCCTCCTCGATGATCTCCAGGTACTCCCGCGTCTGTTTTTCGGAGAGCCCTCCCCGGTTCAGCAGCTGCGCGAAGCCCTGGATCGAAACAATGGGTGTTTTAAATTCATGGGAAAAACTGTTGACAAAGTCTGACCGAAGCATCTCCGTATTCTGAAGCTCCTCTGCCAGCAGGTTAAAGCGCCGTGACAGCTCCCGGCCAAATCTTTTTTCCTCCGGCAGGCGCGCGCTGTAATTCCCATCCGTCAGCTGCTGCAGTCCGTACAGCAGGCGGCCAAGGGGCCGGAAGGGAAGGCGGCCCAGCGTAACGGCCAGGATCGTCCCCACACCGATGCTGGCCAGCGCAAAGATGAGCAGCACAAAGGGAAGGCTGCCCGATCCGCGCCCGCTTAAAGTCCAGAGCCCTGTCTGTACCAGAACAAATCCGATTCCCCATACAATGGCCATCGTTGCCGCAATAATGCAGAAGACAATCAGGGCAAAAATGACCGTCAAAAGAGCGATCCTGTGTTTTTTTTGTTTTCTGTACCCTCTCATACGTGCTTCACCGCCTTATATCCCAGTCCTCTTACGGATACGATCTCAAATTCCGGCCAGCCCTCGAACCGCTTCCGCAGCCGTCCGATGTGGACCGTCACAGTTTCCCATCCACTCTCGCTGTCCATGCCCCAGATCTCATCCATCAGCTGGATCTCGGAAGATTGTTCTGCACGCTCCGCAACGTTTCGGTAAATTCATAACCGTCCATTTCCGGCATCATAATGTCCAGCACCACCAGATCTACATATTCCTTTTCCATCATTTTCAGCGCTTCCACACCGTCCGCCGCCTCAGAGACCGTATAATCGGCCGCTTCCAGAACGGCCCTCATATAGCGCCGGGTATTCCGGTCATCGTCCACCACCAGTATATGAAACATGCTATCACCCCGTCTGTTTTTTCGTTTTTCCTGTACAGCGTACCACAAATCTTCTTTTCTGTGAATCTTCCCTGTTTAGTTTCAGTTTATTTTTCTGTTCTAAGGTTAGGGAAAATCTCCGGAAGGGAAACTTTCCGGTCTTATCAAGATAGGAAAGGAGTTTTGATATGCTGAAACTGCTCAAACAATTCACAAAAAAAGAATGGCTGCTTTCCTGCGCGGCGCTTATCTTTATCATTCTCCAGGTATGGATGGACCTGACTCTTCCGGATTACATGTCCGAGATCACAACTCTGGTCCAGACCGAGGGAAGCGCCATGGCGGATATCCTGACTGCCGGCGGAAAAATGCTGGCCTGCGCTCTGCTGAGCTTCGGCGCCTCCGTGTGCACGGTCATCTGCGCGGCCAGGATCGCGGCAAATTTTTCCGCCAACCTGCGCTCTCTGCTTTTTAATCAGGTGCAGTCCTTTACCATGGCGGAGATCGGAAAATTCTCCACCGCCAGCCTGATCACCCGCTCTACCAACGATGTCATGCAGGTGCAGATCCTGATCGTCATGGGCCTGCAGGTACTCCTGAAAGCGCCCATCACAGCCGTCTGGGCCATTGCCAAAATCTCCGGCAAGAGCTGGCAGTGGACCTTCAGCACCGGCGTGGCCGTAGCGATTCTGCTTCTGATCGTTCTCATCTGCGTGGCCATCGCCATGCCGAAATTCCGGAAGCTGCAGGTGCTGACCGATGACATGAACCGGATCACCCGCGAAAATCTTACGGGGCTCAATGTCATCCGCGCCTACAATGCGGAAGATTATCAGGAAAAAAAATTCGAAGCTGCCAACGATACACTTACAAAAACGCAGCTTTTTGCCAACCGCACCATGGCCTTTCTGATGCCCAGCATCCAGCTGGTCATGAACGGCCTGTCCCTGGCCGTCTACTGGATCGGCGCTTATCTGATTCAGAACGCGGCAATGGAAAACAAACTGGGAATCTTTTCGGATATGATCGTCTTCTCCCAGTATGCCATGCAAGTAGTCATGGCCTTTATGATGCTGGTTATCATCCTGATTATCTTTCCCAGAGCCGCCGTGGCTGCCCGCCGGATCAATGAGGTGCTGGATACGGTTCCGTCGATCCAGGACGGAACCGTTCGGGAAACGGATCCGGCCCATGCCGGCGAGGTAGAATTCCGGGATGTCAGTTTCCGGTATCCCGACGCGGAGGGCGATGTACTCCACCATATTTCCTTCACCGCCAAAAAAGGGGAGACGGTGGCATTTATCGGCTCCACCGGTTGCGGGAAGAGTACAGTCATCAATCTGATTCCCAGATTCTATGACGCCACGGAGGGCCAGGTTCTGGTGGACGGCGTGGATGTCCGGGAATATGACCAGAAAGCTTTAAGGAATAAGATCGGCTATATCTCCCAGAAGGCAACTCTGTTTTCCGGAACGGTAAAGAGCAATGTGGCCTACGGTGACAACGGCAGCCGGGAATTTCTGGATGAGGATGTGGTGGATGCCGTTTACACGGCGGAGGCCAGCGAATTTGTGGAAAAAATGGTGGGAACCTACGATGCCCACATCGCCCAGGGCGGCTCCAACCTGTCCGGCGGCCAGAAGCAGCGGATTTCCATTGCCCGGGCCATCTGCCGTCACCCGGAAATCCTGATCTTTGACGATTCCTTCTCGGCCCTGGACTATAAGACAGACCGCCAGGTGCGGGAAAATCTGAACCGGGAATGCAAAGACGCCACCCGGCTGATCGTGGCCCAGCGGATCGGCACCATCCGGGACGCGGATAAGATTATTGTCCTCCACGACGGCGCCATTGCCGGAATGGGAACACATGAGGAACTGATGAAACACTGCGAGGTCTACCAGCAGATCGCGCTCTCACAGCTTTCAAAGGAGGAACTGGCATGACAGAAAAAAATGAATTCACCGGCAAAACAAGGCCCTCCGGCGGCCGCGGCCCGGGAATGGCCCGGGCCGGCGCAGAGAAGGCCAGAGGCTTCACCGGAACCTGGAAGAAGCTGCTCCTCTACTGCAGAAAATATTATGTCCCCATCCTGATCGCCGTCCTGTGCGCCGCGGGAGGCACCGTCTTCACCCTCGTCGGCCCGGACAGGCTGTCAGATCTTACAAAGGTCATCACAGACGGTCTCATGACAGGCATTGATATGGAGGCGGTGGCCGGCATCGGCATCACGCTGGTAATCTTCTACGCCTGCGGAGCCCTGCTGTCCTTCATCCAGCATTTTATTATGACCACCATATCCCAGGCGGTGTCGAATCGGATGCGCAGCGATATCTCCCGAAAAATCAACTGTCTGCCCATGAGCTTCTACAGCAGAACCTCCAACGGCGATATCCTGTCCAGAGTCACCAACGATGTGGATATGATTTCCCAGTCCCTGAACCAGAGCATCGGCATGCTGGTCTCTGCCATCACCCTGTTTGTGGGCTCTCTGCTTATGATGCTGATCACCAATGTGATCATGACGCTTACCGCTGTGGCCGCTATTTTTCTGGGCTTTCTGCTGATGCGCCTGATCACGGGGCGGTCTCAGAAATACTTCTCCCGCCAGCAGCGCCATCTGGGTGAGCTGAACGGTCAGATTGAAGAAATCTATTCCGGCCATACGGTGGTGAAGGCGTATAACGGCGAGGAAAATGCAAAGCACACCTTCGATGAGATGAATGGGAAGCTTCGGCAGAGCGCCTTCCGGGCCCAGTGCCTGGCCGGCCTGATGCAGCCCCTGATGATCTTTATCGGAAATCTCGGCTATGTGGCCGTCTGTGTTATGGGCGCTGTGCTGACCATGAACCATCAGATAGGCTTTGAGGTTATCGTTGCCTTTATGATGTATGTGCGCTTCTTTACCCAGCCGCTGTCGCAGATTGCCCAGGCCACCCAGACTCTCCAGTCCGGCGCGGCGGCAGGCGAGCGTGTCTTTGAATTCCTGGAGGCACCGGAGATGGAGGATGAAAGCGGCAAAACAGCCCACCTGTCCCATGTACAGGGTTCTGTGGAATTCGAACACGTGAAATTCGGATATACGGATGAAAAAATCATTATCCACGACTTTTCCGCCAGGGCTCTTCCCGGACAGAAGATCGCCATCGTCGGCCCCACCGGCGCCGGAAAGACAACGCTGGTCAATCTGCTGATGCGTTTTTATGAAATACAGGGCGGCGAGATACGGATCGACGGTGTCCCCACCAGCTCCCTGCGCAGGGAGGAGGTTCATTCCCAGTTCTGCATGGTTCTCCAGGATACCTGGCTCTTTGAGGGCACGATCCGGGAAAATCTGATCTACTGTACGCCGGATGTTCCGGAGGGACGCATGGAGGAAGCCTGCCGGGCTGTGGGACTGGATCACTTCATCCATACTCTGCCCCAGGGCTATGACACCCTGCTGAACGATCAGCTGAACCTGTCCCAGGGGCAGAAGCAGCAGCTCACCATCGCCCGGGCCATGATTGCCGACAAGCCCATGCTGATTCTGGATGAGGCCACCAGTTCCGTGGATACCCGTACAGAACAGCAGATCCAGAGCGCCATGGACGCGCTGATGAAGAACCGCACCTCCTTCGTTATCGCCCACCGTCTATCCACCATTAAGAACGCAGACCTGATCCTGGTTCTGAAAGACGGGGACATCATCGAGAGCGGGACCCACGAGGAGCTTCTGGCCAGAAACGGCTTTTACGCAGGGCTCTACAACAGCCAGTTTGAACAGGCGCAATAGAGGAGGGGAAGAAAAACATGAAATGCAATTATATTACGATAGAGAGAGAGTACGGCAGCGGCGGCACAAAGATTGCCCGCCGCCTGGCCGAGGTCTGCGGCATCGGCTGCTACGGACCAGAAATCCTGGAGGCGGTTTCCAGAAAAAACCATATTCCTGTGGAATCCATTCAGCACTACGAGGAAACGGTATCCGGCAGCTTTTTGTACACACTGTTTGTCATGAGCCAGACTCAGTCGGGAGATCCGGATATGCTTACGAAGGAGGGCCATATTTTCCTGGATGAGCAGCGGGAAATCGAGCGGCTGGCCGCCGGCGGCCCCGCTGTATTTCTGGGCCACTGCGCCGCTCAGGCCCTGAAAGATTATCCGGGCGTGGTGCGTGTCTTCATCCGGGCAGACAGTGCCTGCAAAAAAAAGCGGATCATGGAGGATTACGGAATTCCCGAACGCCAGGTAGAATCGGTCCGCAAGCGCTACGATAATAAACGTTCCAAATATTTTTACGCCAACACTACCCGCCGCTGGACGGATCCGCAGAATTACGATATTATGCTGGATTCCAGCCAGCTTGGCATCGAGGGGTGCGTAAAGCTCCTGCGGAGTCTTTTTAACTGAAAAAGAGGCTGTGAAAAAACACATTTTTTCACAGCCTCTTTCCTGTATCCTGCTACAGAATTTCCTGTATCTGAAACGCCAGCAGGATTCGGAGGCGCTCTTCCATGCTCCCAAGATCCCTGCCCAGGATTTTCTTAATCCGGTTTATCTGGTAATTGACTGTATTCCGGTGTACGTAAGACGCCTCCGCCACCTTCTGCACGCTCCCGTCAAAGGACAGGTACATCTTCAGTATCTCCTCAAAATGGGTTCCCTTCGTCTGATCATAGGCTTCCAGCGGGCCCAGAACCGCATGTACATACTCTTCCAGAAGCCGGCGGTCCTCCACGGATATCAGGAGTTTTTCAATTCCCAGATCTTCATAGAAGACAGGTGTCGTCCCTCTCTTTCCGGCCAGCTTCAGAAGGGAAGTCCCCCGCCGGAAACAGGCCGGCAGATCTTTCAGCTCCCCCTGCCCGTTCACTGCCAGGCAGGCCTGGAGGCCTATTCCTTCCAGCTCCTTCTGGAGCTGGAGAAGTGCCCTGCGCAGTTCCTCCCCCTCCATATGCT
Organism: Candidatus Scatomonas pullistercoris; assembly: GCA_018713515.1. Lineage (GTDB taxonomy): Bacteria > Bacillota > Clostridia > Lachnospirales > Lachnospiraceae > Scatomonas > Scatomonas pullistercoris. The sequence goes on along the minus strand of DVOO01000005.1, from coordinate 6,681 downwards.
CCAACACCGCATACATCTCTTCTTTTTCTTCAAAAAAGGCTCCCTGCACGTGCAGATCGCACAGTCTGCGGGAGAACAGCTGCCTGATCTGCCGCAAACGCTCCGGCCGCCGCTCTGCCCCGCAGTCTGCAGAGACAGCTACCAGCCAGTATTTTCCCCTTATGTCGAAATGATGGTTTTTCAAAGCAGGAAGATATCGGGACATCCCTTCCGGGGCGTGCATGAGATTTTTAAAAACCGTGCCGATGTCTTCCTCTTCCTTCTCCTTCAGAAAGATCTGGCCGCAGAAGTCGCGGGTAATATCCACCAGCTTCGTCTTACGCGGAAGATCCAGCAGCGGAAACCGTTCTTTGCCGCAGAAATCCAGCAGCTCTTCAGGGATTTCCCCCATCTGGGGGCCGCGGCTGACCACCAGCCCGCTGGCGCCCCGCCGGTACAGCTCCTCCGCAAAGCCGGTCAGCCATGCAGTCCCTCTTTCCGCGATGCCGGTGGTAAAGATCAGCTCGCCTCCGTGAAGGAAATCCGCTGCCTCCGCGTCTTCCAGCACATGTACCCACTGAACGGGGCGGTCCATTCCCTCTCCGCCCGCCAGTACACGCATTCCATATAAATAATTGGCTCTCTCACATAATTTTCTCAAAGTCACAGCCATGCCGCTCACCCTGTCTTCCCGTTTTAAAGATTTGCGCCGTTTCTTATGCAAAGACAAAAAAAGAGAGCCGGTGTCAGTCAGCTCCCTTGCCCTTTAAAATTTTGTCCTAATTATAGCATGTATCCGGCGGATTTCAACAGGCTGCCGCCCATATTTTTTTGTGCTCCGGCACATTTACTCCTTTTTTTCTTCCAGATAAATCACATTTTTATACTGCCGGTATTCCTCAGAGGGGAGGCGTTCTGTGATCACGCAGGCATCTGTAAACCCGGCGAAGCTTACCGGGCTGACCCGGGAAAATTTGCTGCTGTCGCAGAGCACGTAGGGCTGTCCCGTACGTTCTGCGGCGCACTTCTTGGTTATGGCCTCGCTGACATCCGGTGTGGAAAATCCGGTCCTGGGACTGACGCCGTTCGCCCCGAAAAAGCCGATGGTAAAATTATATTTTTTCAGATTTTCACAGGCCTCGTTTCCCACAGCCGCTTCTGTGGACGCCTTCAGCTCTCCTCCAATCAGAATCACCCGGAAGCCGCCCTCCGACAGCCGCAGGGCATGCGAAACTCCGTTCGTAACAAACACGGCCGATTTTTCTGTCAGATAGGGAAGCATGGCTCCCGTTGTGGTTCCCGCATCCAGAAAAACAAAATCTTCCGGTCCGATCAGGGCCGCCGCGTACCGGCCAATCCTGTCCTTTTCCCGGGCGTGCAGCTCCCGGCGTTCTGAAACCACCACGTCCCTGTTTTCCATGCCGTCTCCCCTGCGGAGGGCGCCTCCAAACACCTTGATCAGCGTCTCTCGCGCGGCCAGCGCGTTCAGATCTCTGCGGACTGTAGACTCGGAAGCATGGAAATATTCCCTCAGCTCCTGCAGCGTAACGCTTCCCTTTTTTTCCAGCATCTGAAGAATTATCTCCTGGCGTTTTTCTGCCAGCATACAGCAGCCTCCTTTCTCAGCGGGTCTCTCCCAGCTGACGGTAGACCCGCTCCACATCCTGTTTCTCCGCAAGATTCTCAGAGAATGCACTGGCACTTCCTGCGGCGATTCCCATGCGGAAAGCGTGCTCATAGTCTTTTTTCTGCAGCCATCCGGCCAGAAATCCCGCCACCATGGAATCGCCGGCTCCCACCGCGTTGACCAGTTTTCCTTCCGGCGCCGGCAGTGCGTGTACGGCCCCTTCCTCATCCAGCAGCACAGCCCCTTCTCCGGCCATGGATACCAGCACATTGCGCGCTCCCATCTCCTGGAGCTTCCGGGCGCAGGGAGCCACATCCTCTCTGCGGGACAGTCTTTCTCCGAAAATTTCTCCCAGCTCGTGGTTATTGGGCTTTACCAGAAACGGCCTGTAGGGCAGGACCTTCACCAGCAGCTCTCCGGTGGCGTCCACCGCCGTCAGGATGTCTCTGCCCTTCAGCCGTTCCAGGATATCCCTGTATATGGAATCCGGCAGACTCTCAGGAATGCTCCCGGCCAGTACCAGGCCGTCGCCTTCTGCCAGCTGATTCAGCTGATCCAGCAGTTTCTCCAGCTGTTCTCCCGGAATATCCGGCCCCCTGCCGTTAATCTCCGTCCCGTCAAAATCCTTCAGCTTCACATTAATGCGGGAATAGCCCTCTTCCAGAGGGATAAAATCGCTCCTGACCCCCAGGGCTTCCACCCGCCTCCGGATCTCTTCCCCGGAAAATCCGGCTGTAAATCCAAGAGCCGTATTCTCTATTCCCAGATTCGTCAGAACTGTGGAGACATTAATGCCCTTTCCTCCCGGCAGCAGCTGTTCCTGCCGGGTCCGGTTGGTCCGGCCCATCTGAAAATCCTTTACGGAAAGAATATAATCCAGGGAAGGATTAAATGTCACCGTATAAATCATTTTTCTTACCTCCTTCACATCTGTATTATACACCATGATCGTTCATTTTCAATCATATCACTTCAAAAACAAGCAATTTTTTTAAAACTCATTCAATATCCGTCATTTTCAGGCGTCACCTGCACTCTGCAGATGCCCCGGGCGGACGGTCCAGATCCAGAAGCTCCCGGCCATTCGGCACCTCCATCTCCCACACATCTTCCGGGTGGGCGCCCAGGATCCGACGGCCCCCCTGATCCTCTGTAAGAGCCAGGAGCTCCGGAACGTAGCGCCCGGCAAAGACAGCCGGATTGCCCGGCCGGCCCTGGCAGCAGAGCCTGGCCATGCCCTTCCCGGAAGAGGCATACTGATCCAGAAGCCTCGCCACTGTATCCGTCTGCAGATATGGCTGATCCCCCATAAAAAAGCAGAAAGCCATGTCTCCCGGATCTCTCTCCTTTTTCGCTTCCAGCACTGCCTGCAGACCGGCGCGTAGAGAAGAAGAAATTCCCTGCCGGCTGTGAGGATTAAACACCGGCCGGATTCCCCGCTGCCTGAAAATGTCCTCAAGCTCCGCATATTGGGTCACTGCCACGATCTCCCCGATATCTTTTCTCCGGTCCCGCAGGCGCGCCAGGAGCTCCGCCGCATGCCAGACCATGGGCTTTCCTTCCACCGGGTACAAAAGCTTATTTGCGCCAAATCGCCGGCCAAATCCGGCGGCTAGCAGAATCAGTTCATATTCCATCTCTCTGTTCCCTCCCAGAATACCCGCGCGGAAAACAGAAATACTTCCGCGCCGCAGCCCCGGAGTTTTTCCCGGATCCGGCGCCCGTGTCTTTTCTGCTCTTCTGTATCCGCCTGATTCAGAATGACCGTAACAGGAATCTGCGGCCACAGCCTCCGGCACTTATCCAGATATCCCTTCCGGATGATCTGTGCCATATCCTTATCTTCCAGCAGCTCTTCTGCACACTTCCCGGTCACCGCGCAAACCTTTTCCGGCCGGTGGCAGCACCTTCTGATGGGCTGTCCCAGCGCCGTCAGGCCCTGAATCACCAGAATACGGGTGCTGTCCGGATGCACCGCCGGCTCATGCTCCGCCGGAACCTTACAGGGAAAGTGCCGGGAACCATCCGCCTCGGCCAGAATAAGATCCGCCGGTTCCATGGCCCTGCGCATCTCCGGTTCGGAGAGCCCCTGCTGCTTTCCTTTTTCTCCCGGAAGCTTCCGCACTGCAGCCACCGGACTGATCCGTTCCAGAAGAGCGCCCGCGGCCTCCCCATCATTTCCCAGAAGCAGACGGCCTCCTGCCTTTTCCAGCTGCTCTTCCTGGAAGGCTGTATGCGTGGTGGTCGTCACCAGCACCCGCTTCCCCTTCCGGGCATATTGCCCCGCCGTCAGAAGGAGCAGCGTGCTTTTTCCGCCGGCCCCTACAAAGGACCAGAATTCCCGCTTTCTCATGTCTCCGCAATCTCCCTGAGCGCTTCCGCCGCTTTTGTGATTTCCTGCTCTGTATTAAAATGCGAAAAGCTGAACCGCACGGTGCCCTGTTCCCGGGTACCCAGAGTCTCATGCATCAGCGGCGCGCAGTGGCCGCCGCTGCGGGTAAAGATCTCATATTCGGCGGCCAGCCGGTCGCTGATCTCTCCGGAATCCCGCTCTCCCAGATTCAGGGAAACAATGGGCGCCCTGTTTTTTTCTGAAAAATCCCCGTAAAAACGAATTCCCGGTATATTTTCCGTCAGCTTCCGAAATGCTTCCGCCAGCTCCTGTTCCCTCTTCAGCAGCTTTTCAGGCCCCTGTTCCAGAATATACCGGACTCCGGCTCCCAGGCCGGCAATACCGTGCCCGTTTTGCGTCCCCGCCTCCAGAGCCGCCGGCATAACATTCGGATGGCTGCGATCAAAGGTGCGGATCCCGCTGCCACCGGTAACCAGCGGACGCACTGCCACCCCTTCGCGGATGCAGATGCCGCCCGTACCCTGGGGCCCCAGAAGACTTTTGTGGCCGGTAAAGCACAGAATATCGATGCAGTCCCGCTCCATATCCACGGAAAAGCGCCCCGCCGTCTGAGAAGCATCCACGCAGAACAGCACTCCCTGCTTCCTGCACCGCCGGCCGATCCGCCGGATATCCACCAGGTTCCCCGTCACATTGGAGGCATGGGTGCAGAAGACCGCCCGGATTCCCGGCGTAATCTTCCGTTCCAAAGCTTCGTAATCCAGAACACCCCGGCTGTCGCAGCCGGCCAGGCGCAGGCGCACGCCCCGTTCCTCCATCTCATACAGCGGCCGCAGGACGCTGTTATGCTCCAGCACCGTAGATACCGCCGTATCTCCCGGCCTCAGCAGTCCCTTAACCGCCATATTCAGGCTCTCGGTGGAATTGGCCGTGAAAGCCACCCGCTCCGGAGAGCCGGCGCCGAAAAGCTCCGCCAGCAGCCGGCGGGTCTGAAAAATACTTCTGGCGGCCGCAAACGCGGCCTCATGGGCGCCCCGTCCGCAGTTTCCCATGGTCTCCATGGCCCGCAGCACACTCTCCGCCACCTGAGGCGGACGGTGGAAACTGGTGGCCGCGCTGTCCAGATAGATCATCTCTCTGCCTCCTGTGTTTCCAGATAAAGAATGCCTTCCAGCACTCCCCCCGCAATGCAGCGGGCCTTGTCCGAGATGGTAAAGCAGTTCTCGTACTCCTCCAGACGCGGATCGATATCTGCAATCTTAAAGCCCTCCGTCACCGGATAGCCGTCCCGAATCAGTCCCCGCAGCAGGCCGCTTATGGAAGCCGGAACCTCGGTTTCCCGCCCCTGCCGGTCCATGATTACGGCAATAGGCTGCCCCTCCTCCACTGTATCGCCGATCTTTGCCAGATTCTTCATCCGCCCTGCTGCCGGGGAATGAATGACCCGCTCCGCCCCGTATCCCCGGATCAGGCCCGGCACGCCCGTATCCGCCAGAGCGCTTCCCCTCCGTATCACCCGGCCCAGCCGGTGTCCCCGCATGGTCTCAATGACCAGATCCACATCCTTCCCCGCCTGGAACCCGGGCCCCAGGGCAATGGTCTTGGGCGCCATATCCCGTCTCGTACCCAGATTTTTCTTGGCCAGAATCGCATCCACCAGGGCGTAGGGCCGGATCTTCTCCAGCACCCGGCATTTCGGATCGATCATCAGGGCCGCTTCTCCCCGCCCCATGATCTCCCTGGCCTCCGCCAGGTTTTCTGCTCTCCGGCCGGTTCTGTCCTCCACCTGGCTGACCCCGTCGTAAACGGCCTCGGAAAAGGCTGCGTACCGGCGGATGGCGGAGGGGTGCTCCGTCTCCAGCACCAGCACGGGATACCCGCACTGCAGCAGCTTATATATGGTCCCGCTGGCGATATCTCCGCCGCCCCGGACAACGATCAGCTGTTCTTTTCTTTCCATAACCTCTCCTCAGGGACAAAGCACCACCGCTGCCCGGCACTGCTTCTCCACGATCTCGTACATGTTGGTGATGCCGCCTACGGCCAGCTTTTCCTTCAGCCCGTAAAAATCCAGGCAGGTGCCGCAGGTCAGGATTTCCACCCCCAGCTCCTTCAGCTTTTTCAGATCCTCCAGCGATTCTGAACCTTCACAGGAAAGAAAGGCGCCCCCGTTGTAAAGAAGAACCGTCTCCGGCAGAATTTCCTGCTGCGTCAGGGCGAACAGAAAAGATTTCATAAGAATTTTCCCCAGCTTCTCATCTCCCTGCCCCATAAGGCCGGAAGAAATCACCGCCACCATACCGCGGCGGATTCCCTCCGGAGGAAGGGGGCAGGCTTCCGGCTCCGGCAGGTTCTCCTCTCCGGTTCCGCCTTCTCCTCTGGTGATCTGTACCGCGTACACCCTCTCGCTCCGCTTCTCCCACCGGAACCCCCATTCCCTGTGATCTGCCAGCTTCTGCAGATTCTGCACGGCGATCTCATTGTCCACCAGCACCTCCGCCGTCTCTCCGTCCGGCGCGGCCTCCAGGGCTTTTTTCGTCTCCACCACCGGAAGCGGGCACGGCTTCCCTCTTTCATCCAACTGGATCATATTTCTCACGTATAATAAAACCATCTCGAAAGGGGTGGTTTTATTAATTCTCCTTTCCTCGAAAATTGGTTATACAGCAGGAGTAGCTACCTGCAGTATAATCAGGTCAAGCACTGTGGATCTGTACCTATA